>NZ_JBDTTH010000031.1:0-41957 GCF_039930745.1 Polaromonas sp.
ATTTGCTCTTGGCCCACCCTATTTCTGAACGATGCACTTCGTACTTGAATCCGCCAGCCAAAAAAAAGCCTGATTTTGCAATCAGGCTTTAAGGGGTCCGTGAAACTGGATTTCTGGAAGGACCCGAGGAGACAACTGGCTGGAGCACCGCTCCGATGGTTGAATTATCGGAGCCGCACCCCTGATTGGGTAGAGCCGGCACTCCAGAGGAAACCTTGCGGCTTCCGTGAGACCTAGCTCTGGCCTGAATCAGCTGGCGTTCAAGCCGGCAAATTCAAGCCCTGTTTTTAACGCTTTTTGGAAGCGGTTTTCGAAGCGTTCACAGCGGTGTTAGTCACGGCGGTGATGTTGGCTTCAGCCATTTCGCTGGCTTGCTTGACGGCTTTCTGGACCGACTCAAAAGCGTTGTTCGCAGCGGCGACGGCGCTTTTCATGACGGCCACAGCAGTTTCGGAGCCTGCAGGAGCGTTTTTGGAAGCACTGTCGATCAGGCCCATGAACTTGGCTTGGGCTTCGGCAGCCTGGCCTTCGAAGGCTTTGCCGACTTCAGCGCCGGTACCGGTGGCGATGTCGTACAGGTGACGGCTGTAGGCCGCTGTCTTTTCAGCCAGGGGCTGCATCAGGCCGGCTTGCAGAGCCAGCAGTTCCTGTGCGTCTTTGGCGCCCAGCATCGATTGAGTGTGGTTGGCAGTTTCAGCCAGGGCGGCTTTGGAGGCCTGGACATTGAGTTCCACCAGTTTTTCAACGCCTTCAAAAGCCTTGCTGGTCAGACCAAACAGGGTTTCGACGTTTGCTTTGTGGGAAGCCATGACTTGTTCAGCGGTCAACATATTTAAATCTCCAATATAGGTGGGTTAAAACTTAACTAGTTGCGCTGCTGGACAATCTGCTATTGGCTCTTTGTCGATTGCTGCACTGCAACATAACTTAAGTATAAGCACTGGAGATGGGAATGCAAGTGGTTTTTGTTGCAGTGCAGCATTCTAGGGGGCAAGCTCTAGCCCCCATCCGCCTCATCTGGGGGGAAACCTGGGGCCTGGCTTCAATAGCGCAACTGGCCTTCGTTGTCGATGATGGCCATCTCTACATAGGACGAGCCGTTGTGCGATTGAGGCGAATACTTCGCCACAAACCGGCCGAAGCTGATTTCGCCCGCACCCTCCATGGCCTTGATGAAGGACTCGGTGCTCAGTGAGCGGCCGGCCCGACGCAGTCCCTCAACCAGCAGTTTGGCATGCACAAACCCCTCGAACTGCGACGCGGAGGGGCGCGCGCCCGGTGTCTTCTCGCGCAGCAGTTTCAGATACTCCGCCACGACCGGGATAGTGGCGTTGCGCAGGGAGGGCATGATTTGGGTCAGTACGATTCCTCGCGCTTTTTCTTTCAGTTCGCGGTTGATGACATCCACGCTCGCGACTGAAAAACCGTAGAAACCCGGCTTGGCGGAAGTCTGTCGAACCGCCTTGATATAACTGGTGAAGGTGGTTCCCGCCGTGCCCAGGATCACCGCTTGCGGCTGCGCCTTTTCGGTAGCCGCAGCTGCCGCTGCGAAGTCCGGTTTGGCCGGATCGATCTTTGTTTCAACGACGAAGCTCATTTTTTCGAGGGTCGCGGCCAGGCGCAGTTCGGCGAGCAAGGTCTTGCCGAGGCCGTCGTCCTGGTAGAACACGGCTATCCGGGAAATGCCCGTTTGCTTGAGCTGCGAAATAATGCGCCGCGCTTCGTTGGCATAGCTGGCCCGCACGTGAAAAAGGTAGGGATTGAACTTGTCCCTGAATGCGGAAGCACCCGTTACCGGCCCAAAGGCAATGGTCTGGGTTTCCCCCAGCAAGGGCAGGATCGCGCCGGTCTGCGCGGTGCCGGTGTTGTTGTAGATCATGAACACGCCGTCGTCCTCGATCAGCTTGCGGGTGTTCTCCACGGCGCGCTTGACATCGAAGCCGTCGTCCAGCGTGGTGTAGCTGATCTTGCGGCCATGCACGCCGCCGGCCGCGTTCACCGCGTCGAAGTACAGACGCGAACCAACGCCGTAATCCTTGGTCTGCGGCCCCAGTGGACCGCTAAGCACGGCCGACGCGCCCAGTGGTATTTCGGTGGGCGTCACGCCCTTGTCGCCGGCAAGTGCATGACCGCCTGCAAACACCATCAATGCCATGAGTGTTGAACGAAACATGTTTGTCTCCTAAAAATGACCGTGCTATCCCGTGCTATCTATTGCGCTTGCGTGAAATTTTCCTGAAGCTGCGTCGTCTGCCAGCTGGTACCCGAACCGGTGCGATGCGCGAGGCCTGATGCCAGGCCTTCCGGCAACATGTCGCGAACCATGCCTGTGATCAGACGCAGCTTTTCGCCTGCGCGGCCTTCGCCCTCGTCGCTCGCCAGGGCTTTCATGAGTTCGCTTCGCAGGTCCCACAGGCGCGGCACGTCTTCGGCGTGCCGGACACGGGCCTTCAGCCTCAGAAATCTGTCGTCACCGCTTTCATCGAGCGCCGCGAGCATGGCTTCGCGTATCTGTTCGCCCATGGCTCCCTGCCAGGTTCTCGGTGCCGTTGAGCCCGGAGGCTTTCAAGGCGCTGGGCCAGACTGGGTAGATGCCAGGACATTTTTCGCTCCTCAATGCAATGGTTGGACGGGAGGCTCTCTCGGGATGCGCTATCGAAGTAGTTGTTTTGCATGCCTTTGCTTACAAATTGTAGTTATTTTGTATAATCAATTCAAGGAGGCCTGGCACCATTTCTCCTAGGAGTTACCCTTGGCGGTCCGGAATTTCTCCTCTTTTTTTAACTGTCTTGCAGGCTTTCTACGCCGACCACTTTGTTCTTCCTCTGCCGCCGGGGCACCGTTTTCCGATGGCGAAGTACCAGCGCCTGCGTGACCGCGTGGCGCGCGAGTTGCCGCAGGTACGCATGGCTGTGGCGCCTCGGGCCAGCGACGGTGAACTGGCTCTGGCGCATGACCCGGGCTACATCCAGGCCGTGGCCGGGGGCACACTGGATGCGGCCGCCATGCGCGAGATCGGGTTTCCCTGGAGCTTGGAAATGGTCGAGCGTTCGCGCCGTTCGGCTGGCGCCACCGTGGCGGCGGCGCGCGCCGCGCTGGGCCTGCGGGATGCCCCCGAAGGCATGGCAGCCAACATGGCGGGGGGTACGCATCACGCGTCCAGAGGCAAGGGCAGCGGCTTTTGTGTGTTCAACGATGCGGCCGTCGCGGCCCGCCAGATGCAGATGGAGTGGGCACGCAGCCAGCGCACGCTGCTGCAGGTGGCGATCATCGACCTGGATGTGCACCAGGGCAACGGAACAGCGAGTATTTTCAGTGCCGACCCCAGCGTCTTCACCCTGTCGCTGCATGGGCAAAAGAATTTCCCGTTTCGCAAGGAGGCGAGCGACCTCGACGTGAACCTGCCCGATGGCTGCACCGATGCGCCTTACCTGCAGGCGCTGGAGCATGCGCTCGACGAGCTGGACCGGCGCTTCGAGCCAGGCTTGGTGATTTACCTCGCGGGCGCGGATCCCTTCGAGGGCGACCGGCTGGGCCGGCTCAAGCTCAGCTACGATGGCCTGGAAGCCAGGGACCGGCGCGTGTTTGACTGGGCTTGGCAGCGCCGTGTTCCGCTGGCCTTCGCGATGGCCGGCGGCTACGGCATCAACATCGACGAAACCGTGCAGGTCCAGATCAATACCTACCGTGTGGCACTCGAGTACTGGAAACGCTGGAATCCTGACGGGCGGGCATGACGGGATAGCTGCTACATTGCCCCAGGGCCGCCACGGCCAGGAACAAGAATAAAACTCAACAGGACAAGAAAACATGCCGCCTGTCCCCGACGCCCTGGACAAAATGCCCGCCGGCCGTGTGCTCGTGCTAGGCGGCACCGGTTTCATTGGCCGCCATGCCGTGGCTGCGCTGCATGCAGCGGGGGCACAGGTCGCGATAGGCAGCCGCCACCCCGCGCGCCATGAAAGCGCCTATCCATTTGCCGCCTTGCGCCTTGTGCGCTTCGAGCAGTTGTTGCAGCCGGCCACATGGGCCGACCTATTGAAAGACGTCGACGTGGTTGTCAATTGCGTGGGAATCCTGCGCCAGAGGCCGCATGAGTCTTACGACCACGTGCATCACCGCGCGCCGGCTGCCCTGGCGGTGGCCTGCGCACAAGCCGGCATACGGCTGATCCACACGTCCGCCCTTGGCTTGCACGAGGGCGCCGGGAGTCGTTTTTTGTCCAGCAAGCTGCGTGGTGAACGCGCCATTCGGGCCTCTGCCTGCGACTACAGCCTGGTGCGTCCGTCCCTGCTGGATGGCGAGGGAGGATTCGGTGCCCGCTGGTTGCGCGGCTTGTCGCGCTCCCCGGTTCACTTCATTCCCCGCGGTGCGCGCGGCGGCATTGCCGCGATGACTGCCGACGACCTCGGAAAGGCCTACGCTGCGCTGGTTGCCCTGCCTTCACTGGCCGGGCACCGGGATGTCGAGCTGGGCGGTGTTCGTCACTACGGTTATGCCGAGTACTTGCGCGAGCTGCGTACCGGCTACACGGGCTCCAGGGCGCTCCAGCTTCCCTTGCCCAACTGGATGGCTCGCCTGGGTGCGCATCTTTGCGATGCGCTGCATTTCTCGCCGTTTTCTTTCGGTCACTGGATTTTGCTGCAACGGGACAATGTGCCCGTGCCCAACCGGTTGCCCGAACTGCTGGGACGGGCACCCAGCCCCATCAGGCCGGCAAGCCACCGTGAATCCGACCCTCTGCGCGCTGGCAAAATAAGACCTCATGACCTCACCGACACGCCCTCAAGCCGAGCCTCGTAGCGCCTACCGAATTTTTCGTCCCATCGGCACGCGCTGGTCCGACAACGATGTGTACGGCCACGTCAACAACGTCGTGTATTACAGCTGGTTCGATACGGCTGTCAACGGCTACCTGATCGAGTCGGGCGCCATTGACATCCATGCGGGCAACGTGATCGGCCTGGTGATCGAAACGCAGTGCAACTATTTTTCGCCGCTGTCATTTCCCGATCCGGTGCTGGCCGGTATCCGGGTGGCGCATGTGGGTTCATCCAGCGTGCGTTATGAAGTCGGCCTTTTTTCCGGTCGCGACGATGAGTCTGCGGCGCAGAGGACTGCCGCCAAAGGCCACTTCATTCATGTCTATGTGGACCGGCAAACCCGTCGGCCTGTGCCTTTGCCTACCCGGCTGTTGACTCTCCTGGAGACCCTCAAGTGACCGAAGTCCTGAATGCTGTGGATGCAGCCATTCACAGCCGCATGTCCACGCGCGCTTTTCTGCCCCGGGCGGTTCCCCGCGAAACGCTGGAGCACCTGCTGGACATCGCCAGCCGGGCGCCCTCGGGCACCAACACGCAGCCGTGGAAGGTGTATGTGTTGCAGGGCGCCAGCCGTGATAGCCTGGCCGGCAAGATCTGCGCCGCGCATGACGCCATCCGCGCCAACCCCGAGCTGGCCGCGCAATACAAGGAAGAGTACGACTACTACCCGGAGAAATGGGTCTCGCCCTACATCGACCGGCGCCGCGAAAACGGCTGGGGCTTGTATGGCCTGCTCGGTATCGGCAAGGGTGACAAGGACAAGATGCACGCCCAGCACCAGCGCAACTACCAGTTTTTCGACGCGCCCGTCGGCCTGATGTTCACGCTGGACCGCGTCATGGGACGCGGCAGCCTGGTGGACTACGGCATGTTCATGCAAAACATCATGGTGGCCGCACGCGGCCACGGTTTGCACACCTGTCCGCAGGCGGCCTGGAACGGTTTTGCCAAAATCATCCTGCCGCACATCGGTGCCGGCGACGACGAAATGCTGGTCTGTGGCATGGCGCTGGGTTATGCCGACGAGGCCGCACTGGTCAACACCTTCCGCACGCCGCGCGTCAGTGCGCAGGCCTTCACGACCTGGCTGGACTGAATAGCCCCCACGGTCGCTCACTGCGAGCCTGCGGCAGTTCCCTGCCCCTTGCACGAGAGAAGGGGTCGCTGCGCCTGCGGGCCGGCGAAGCCGGACCCGCGGCCCCGGCTTGCCAAGACAAGGACTGGTGCGCTCTTTGCCAACGGAGGGATGGGCCGGTTGCGGGTAAAGTCAGGGGTTCGCGCAACCGCGCATCTTCCCCATATTTTGAAAGAGCGATCATGGCATTGACCACTACCCCTTCCGGCCTCCAGTATGAAGACACCGTGCTCGGCACCGGCGCCATTGCCAAGGCTGGCCAGAACGTCAAGGTTCACTACACCGGCTGGCTGTATAACGATGGCGTGCAAGGTGCCAAGTTTGATTCCAGCAAGGACCGCGGCGACCCGTTCCAGTTTTCGCTGGGCGCCGGGCAGGTGATCAAGGGCTGGGACGAGGGCGTGCAGGGCATGTCAGTGGGCGGCACGCGCCGTCTCGTCATTCCGGCCGCACTTGGTTACGGTGCCCGCGGCGCGGGTGGCGTGATTCCGCCGAACGCAACCCTGCTGTTCGAAGTCGATTTTCTGGGTTGAGTGTTCTGTGATTCGACGCGGCCCGGGCACTTCCAGAAATTCCGCTTTTTGGGATGAAGTGCGAGGCGCGGCGCGCAGCACACCGGAATGCACTTGGGTGCATGAGGATTCCAGGCACAGCGCAACGAAGCAATTCGCCCGAAAAATGAATTTACGGAATTGCCCATGATCATCACCAGCCTGCTTGATACCGACCTGTATAAGTTCACCATGATGCAGGTGGTGTTGCATCAGTTCCCGGGCGCCCAGGTCGAATACCGCTTCAAGTGCCGCAATGCCGGAGCGACCGGCGTGAGCGACCTGGCGCCTTACATCCGCGAAATCCGCGAGGAAATTCGCGCGCTGTGCAGCCTGCACTTCCAGGACGCCGAACTGGCCTATCTGCGCGGCATGCGCTTTATCAAAAGCGACTTCGTCGACTTTTTGGGATTGTTCCGCCTGAACGAAAAATACGTCAGCGTGAAGGCCCTGCCTTCCGGCGAGATCGAAGTCGTGATTGAAGGGCCGTGGCTGCACACCATTCTTTTCGAAATCCCGGTGCTGGCCATCATCAACGAGGTTTATTTCCGCAACACGCAGAAACTGGCCGACGTGATGGAGGGGCGCAAGCGCCTGGACACCAAGATCAGGCTGTTGCAGGCCGATGGCCTGGGGGCACTGAAGATTGCCGACTACGGCACGCGCCGCCGCTTCGGCCAGGCCTGGCACGAAGAGGTGCTGCGCACGCTGATCGCCCGGCTGGGCGTCGGCAGTGCCGGCCAGTTTGCCGGCACCAGCAACGTGCTGTTTGCCATGAAACTAGGCCTGACCCCCTTGGGCACCATGGCCCATGAATACCTGCAGGCGTGCCAGGCCCTGGGGCCGCGCCTGCGCGACAGCCAGGTGTTCGGCTTCGAGTCCTGGGCCAAGGAATATCGCGGCGACCTGGGCATTGCACTCAGCGACGTTTATGGCATGAGCGCTTTCCTGCGCGATTTCGACCTTTATTTCTGCAAGCTGTTCGACGGCGCACGCCATGACAGCGGTGACCCTTTTGCCTGGGGCGAGCGCCTGATCGAACACTACCGCAAGAACCGGGTGGACCCGCAGACCAAGACACTGATCTTCAGCGACGCACTGACGGTGCCGCGCACCATTGAGCTGTACCAGCAGTTCCGCGGCCGTTGCCAGCTGGCTTTCGGCATTGGTACCAATCTGACGAACGACCTGGGTTACGAGCCCTTGCAGATCGTCATCAAGATGGTGCGCTGCAATGGCCAGCCTGTGGCCAAACTCTCCGACACGCCATCCAAGAACATGTGCGACGATGAAAAATACCTGGCCTATCTGCGACAGGTTTTTGACATCGCGTGAGGTGGAAAATAGGCGGCCGGATGCCTAGCGTCCGGCCTCAAATAAAAACAGGAGACCTCATGAAAATATTGCGCTGGACCGCGCTCGCTGCCATGCTTTTTTTCCTGCCCGGCTGGGCCATGGCGGCGGACTTTGATGGCAGCCGCCTTTCCCCGCTCTGGGGCATTCCATTTGCGGGATTGTTGCTGTCGATTGCGGTGATGCCTCTGCTGCTTCCTTCCTTCTGGCACCATCATTTCGGCAAAGTGTCCGCGGCCTGGACGCTGGCGTTTTTCCTGCCGTTTGCCGTGGTGTTCGGCCCGGCCGTGGCCGGCACCAGCCTGGTTCATGCGTTGGCGGCCGAATACATTCCCTTCATCATCCTGTTGACCGCCCTGTTTACGGTGGCCGGCGGCATCTTCATTCGCGGCAACCTGCATGGCAGCCCAGGGCTGAATGCCGGTCTGCTGCTGATCGGTGCCGTGCTGGCCAGCTTCATGGGCACCACCGGTGCATCCATGCTGATGATCCGTCCGATGATCCGCGCCAACGACAACCGCAAACATGCCGCTCACATCGTCGTGTTTTTCATCTTCATCGTCTCCAATGCGGGCGGGTCCCTGACCCCGCTTGGCGACCCGCCCCTGTTCCTGGGTTTCCTCAAAGGCGTGGATTTTTTCTGGACGGTCAAGCATATTTTTCCGGAGACCCTGTTCCTGGTTGGCAGCCTCCTGGCAATTTTTTATGTGGTGGACAGCTGGTACTACCGCAAGGAGGGGGTGCAGCCGGTGGATCCGACCCCGGACACCGGGCGTCTCGGTTTTGACGGCGCCATCAATTTCGTGCTGCTGGCCGGCGTCGCCGGCCTGGTGCTGCTTAGCGGCATATGGAAGTCATCCGTGGCGTTTGATGTCTTCGGCACCGAAGTCGGACTGCCCGGGCTGGTGCGTGATGCAGGACTGGTTGCCATCACCTTCCTGTCGCTGAAAATCACGGCGGACAAAGTGCACGAGGACAACCAGTTTTCCTGGGGTCCCATGGCCGAGGTGGCCAAGCTGTTCGCAGGCATTTTCCTGACCATCATTCCGGTCATTGCCATGCTCAAGGCTGGCACCAGCGGCCCCTTCGGTGCCGTGGTGTCGGCCGTGACCCGGCCCGACGGACAGCCTGACCCTGCCATGTACTTCTGGGCAACAGGCGCGCTGAGCTCCTTTCTCGACAATGCGCCGACCTACCTGGTGTTCTTCAACACCGCCGGCGGTGATCCTGCCGTCCTGATGACAACGCTGGCGCCAACGCTGGCAGCCGTTTCGGCAGGTGCGGTGTTCATGGGCGCCAATACCTATATCGGCAATGCGCCCAACCTGATGGTCAAGGCCATTGCCGAAGACCGCGGCGTCAGCATGCCCAGCTTCTTTGGCTACATGGCCTGGTCGGGTGCGGTGCTGATTCCGCTGTTTGTCCTGATGACATTCATCTGGTTCCGGTAAACCATTTCAAACTCTGGAGAAAACCATGAGCAAACCCAAGATCCTTGTCGCTCGCGCGATTTTCCCCGAAATCATCGCTTACCTGGAGCAGCACTTCGAGGTGTATTCCAACCAGGCAGACGAGACCTGGTCAAAAGCCCGGCTGATCGAAAAGCTCAAGGGCATGGACGGTGCGTTCACCACGGGCGGCGATCGCATCGACGCTGAGGTGCTGGCCGCCTGCCCGGCACTGAAAATCTGCGCCAACATGCCCGTGGGTTACAACAACTTTGACCTTGACGCCATGACGGCCGCCGGCGTGCTGGCCACCAACGCGCCCGATGTGTTGACAGAAACTACCGCCGATTTCGGCTTCGCGCTGCTCATGGCCACGGCCCGACGTATCACCGAGAGCGAGCATTTTCTGCGCGCCGGCAAGTGGACCCAGTGGAGCTTTGACATGTTTGCCGGCGCCGACATTCACGGCAGCACCCTGGGCATTCTCGGCATGGGCCGCATTGGGCAGGGCATCGCCAGGCGCGGGGCGCACGGTTTTGGCATGAAGGTGATTTACCACAACCGCTCGCGGCTCGATGCCACGCTGGAAGCGGAGTGCAAGGCGAGGTATGTCAGCAAGGAGGAGCTGCTGCAGACCGCCGACCATCTGGTGCTGGTGCTGCCTTATTCGCCAGCTTCGCACCATACGATGGGTGCTGCAGAGCTGGCCATGATGAAGCCCACGGCGACCCTGGTCAATATCGCGCGCGGCGGCATTGTGGACGATGCGGCCTTGGCCGCTGCGCTGCGCGACAGGCGCATTGCGGCCGCGGGCCTCGATGTGTTCGAAGGCGAGCCCAAAGTCCATCCGGACCTGCTGACGGTGCCCAACGTTGTCCTGACACCGCACATCGCCAGCGCCACGGTGCCCACACGGCTGGCCATGGCCCGCTTGGCGGCCGATAACCTGATCGGGTTTTTCAGGGATAAAAAGCCCCTGACCCCCTTGAACCCTGCGGTCCTAGCTACGAAATAAATAGCAACGATGAACTCCCCGCAAGCCTGGTTGGCGCTGGCCCTGTTGCTGGTCAATCTGCTCCTGCTGCTCTGGCTGCTGCTGCGCAAGCCGGGTGACAGCGGGCGCAACGAACTGCTCGCCGGACTGGCCGCCGGCAACGACAAGCTTGAGCGCGAGCTGCGCCGCGAGATCGGCGACAGCTCGCGTGCCAGCCGCCAGGAACTGGCAACGACCTTTGCCACGTTTCAGCAAACCCTGGTGCAGCAAAGCGCCGAGGCCATTCGCACACAGAATGCGCAGATCGACGCGTTTGCGCAGCAACTGACGCTGCTGCAGAAAACCCTCTCGGACACCCTGACCACGCAGCTCCAGTCCATCAGCGAATCGAATGCGCGGCGCATGGGGGAGGTGCGTGAAACACTGGAAAAACAACTCGCGCAATTGCAGCAGACCAACTCGGCCAAGCTCGACGAAATGCGCCAGACCGTGGATGAAAAACTGCAGACCACGCTGGAGGCGCGCCTGGGCGAAAGCTTCAAGCAGGTTGCCGACCGGCTCGAGCAGGTGCACAAAGGCCTTGGCGAAATGCAGACGCTGGCGCAAGGCGTGGGGGACCTCAAGCACCTGCTGACCAATGTCAAGGCGCGCGGCATTTTTGGCGAGGCGCAGCTCTCGGCGCTGCTGGAGCAGGTGTTCACCGTTGATCAGTACGCGGCCCAAGTCATCACGCGCCGTGGCGGCAAAAACCCGGTGGACTTCGCGATCCGGCTGCCGGGCCGCTCCGACAATGGTGAGCCCGTCTGGCTGCCGATCGACGCGAAGTTCCCGAATGAAGATTACGAACGCCTGCTCGACGCGCAGCAGCGCGCCGATGTGCTGGGAGCGGAGGTGGCAGGCAAAGCGCTGGAGATGCGCATCCGGCTCGAGGCCAGATCGATTTCGGAAAAATACATCGAACCTCCCTACACAACCGACTTTGCCATCCTGTTCCTTCCCACGGAAGGCCTGTATGCGGAAGTGTTGCGCCGGCCCGGCCTGATGGAGGTGCTGCAGCGCGACCACCGTGTGACGCTGGCCGGCCCCACGACTTTGCTGGCGATGCTGAACTCGCTGCAAATGGGTTTCAGGACACTGGCGCTGGAAAAACGTTCCAGTGAAGTCTGGCAGGTGCTGGGCGCCGTCAAAACCGAATTTGGCAAGTTCGGCGACATCCTGGCGAAGGTCAAGTCGCAGACCGAGACCGTGCTCAATACCCTGAACAGTGCCGAACAACGCAGCCGCGTCATGGGCAAGGCCCTGCGCAACGTCGAGGCCTTGCCCGAGATCGATTCGACGCGGCTGATCCCCATGGACAAGGACTTGGATGAGGGCTGACACCCGCTCGGTTATCTGCGACGCATGACGCCTGAACTCGCTCGCCTGATTCTTGCGCAGATCTGCCTGCACGCCTGCATGGCCGGCACACGCATGGCGGCGCCCCTGCTGGCGCTGCGTGAAGGCTACAGCCCGGCTGCGGTGGGTGTTTTGCTGGCCCTGTTTGCCCTGACCCAGGTGTTTCTGGCCTTGCCGGCAGGACGTTTTGCCGACCGGCACGGGCTCCGCCGGCCCATGGGTTACAGCATCATGGCCGCCGTGCTGGGCGCCGGGGTGGCGGTGGCTTTTCCGGTGTTCCCGGTGTTGTGCCTGGCCGCGCTTCTGACAGGCGGGGCCACGGGCGCCGCCGTGATCTCCCTGCAGCGTCACGTCGGGCGGGCTGCAGCGGGGGCCTTGCAGTTGCGGCGAGTCTTCAGCTGGTTGTCGATCGGGCCGGCGATTTCGAATTTTGTCGGACCGTTCACGGCCGGCCTTCTGATCGACCACGCGGGCGCCGTGCCCAACAGCATTTCCGGCTACCGCGCTGCGTTTTTCCTGATGGCGGTGCTGCCGCTGGCCAGCTGGTTTCTGGTGCGAAAAACCCAAGAGCTTCCGCCCGTGGTCATCGCGCAGAGCGCGGTGCCGCGCAGTGCCTGGGACCTGCTGCGCGAGCCAGGCTTTCGCCGGCTGATGCTGGTCAACTGGTTTTTATCCTCCTGCTGGGATGTGCATACCTTTGTGGTGCCGGTGCTGGGTTTTGAAAGAGGCATCAGCGCTTCGGTGATCGGCTCCATCCTGGGCGCCTTCGCCGTGGCCGCCGCGGCGATCCGCATGGTGATGCCGCTGCTGGCGGCGCACCTGCGTGAGTGGCGCGTGCTGGTGGGCGCGATGCTCATGACAGCCATGCTGTTTGCCGTCTACCCATTCATGCGGACTGCGCTCGGCATGGGGGTCTGTTCCGTGCTTCTTGGCTTTGCGCTAGGCACGGTGCAGCCCATGATCATGAGCATGCTGCACCAGATCACGCCAGAGGAACGCCATGGCGAAGCGCTGGGCCTGCGCCTGATGGCGATCAATGCGTCGAGCGTGCTGATGCCCATGCTGTTCGGCACCATGGGCGCGGTCATCGGCATTGCCGGCGTGTTCTGGATTACCGGCGCGGTGGTTGGGGCCGGCGCGCGCGCCGCGTGGCTGCTCAGGGACCGGGCCGAACCGTCTCGCTAAGCACCAAGCCGGGGCTCTATTCAGAGCTGGTAGAAAGTCTTGATCGCGTCCCAGGCGACCTGCGGGTCGTCGACATACTGGAACAGCTTGAGGTCTTCGGGTGAAATCGCGCCTTCTTCGATCATCACGTCAAAGTTGACCAGGCGTTTCCAGTAGTCCGAGCCGAACAGGATGATGGGGACCGGTTTGGCCTTGCCTGTCTGTACCAGTGTCATCACCTCGAACAATTCGTCGAGGGTGCCGAAGCCGCCCGGAAAAGCGACCAGCGCTTTGGCCCGCATCATGAAATGCATCTTCCGCAGCGCAAAGTAGTGAAACTTGAAGTTCAGCGACGGAGTGACATAGGGGTTGGAGCTTTGTTCGTGGGGCAGGGCGATATTGAGGCCCACGGTGGGCACGCCTATCTCCTGCGCACCACGGTTTGCCGCTTCCATGATGCCCGGGCCGCCTCCGGTGCAGATAAACAGCTGCTCTTCGGCCGGCCGGGATTTGCTGTAGGTGCCAACCAGTCGGGAGAACAGCCGTGCCTGGTCATAGAAGCCGGCGTTGCGCACCTGCCGCGCGGCCAGTGCCAAAGCCTGGGCATCTCCGGCCTGCTGGGCCAGTTTCAGGCTTTCTTCGGCTTGTTCCGGTGCCGGAAAGCGGGCGCTGCCAAAAACCACGATGGTGTTTTCGATGCCTTGGGCCTGCTGCTCCATGTCCGGCTTGAGCATTTCCAGCTGGAAGCGGATGCCGCGGGTCTCGCGGCGCAGTAAAAATTCAGGGTCGGCAAAAGCCAACCGGTACGCATTGGCGTCCAGCGGATTGCCTTTGTCGGCGTGCGACTGCAGTTCAGCCCAGGCGTCAGCAAGCCGCCTGCCAGTGTGATCGTCAGTTTGTTCCATAAGCCGTACCTGGTAGTTGTGGGATATAAAAAGGCTCCATCAGGAGCCTTTGAACGAAACGCCGCTGGGGCTGGATCAGACGCGTTTGCGGTATTCGCCGGTACGCGTGTCGATTTCAACAACATCGCCTTGCGCCACGAAAATCGGCACGCCGATTTCAAAGCCGGTGGCAAGTTTGGCCGGTTTGAGCACCTTGCCGGACGTGTCGCCCTTGACGGCCGGTTCGGTCCAGGTGATTTCGCGGTTGACGCTGGTCGGCAGTTCGACAGAGATGGCCTTGCCGTCGTAAAACACGACTTCGAGCTCCATGCCGTCTTGCAGGTAATTCAGCGAGTCGCCCATGTTCTCGGCTTCGACTTCGTACTGGTTGTAGTCGGCGTCCATGCAAATGTACATCGGGTCGGCGAAGTAAGAGTAGGTGCAGTCCTTCTTGTCCAGGATGACCTGGTCGATCTTGTCGTCGGCCTTGAACACCTGTTCGGTGTTGAAGTTGGCGATCAGGCTTTTGAGCTTCATGCGCACGGTGGCGGAGTTGCGGCCGCCGCGGCTGTATTCGGTCTTGAGCACAACCATCGGGTCCTTGCCGTGCATGATGACATTGCCAGCGCGTATTTCTTGAGCGATTTTCATAACAGTTTCTAGTAGTGAGTTGGCCGCCAATGCGTCTGGGAGGATGCGGGTCCGCGGCGGGAGTGCGGCATGGCCCCAACCGGGCCGTGCAAAGCCCTGTATTTTAGCGTTTTTTGCCAGCTGCCTGAAATCCAGCGCTTGGGTCATGCTGCGGCGATGTTGATGTTTGCAGGCAGCCGCTCAGGCCGGAGGCGCGCGCTTGCGCGCGACAAAGTCCAGCAGCTGCGTTGCCAGGTCGGTCTGGCTTTGCAGGCGCTGGCGGGCTGCAAGGGTGCAGCCTGACCACAGCGGCAGGTCCGCTGTCGGCAATTTCCCCGGCAGGCCGTTCCACACTTCATGAAAACGCCGCAGCGAAGGCGGCGCGTCCAGCATGTCCAGAAAGGCTTCCAGCTTGGGCAGGTGGGCCTGGTCGGCCTGGGGATAAATCTGCCAGACGAAAGCCTGACCGGCCCAGAGGGCGCGCACCACCGAATCCTCGCCGCGTACAAAGTTGAGGTCGCAGGCCCAGAGCAGGTGGTCGAAATCGCGCTGGCTGAGCCAGGGGAGGTATGAAATTGATAGCTGCTCGCGCCCGTCCTGATTGGGCTGGAGCCACTTTTGACCATGAATCGCGGTCTGAACGGCGGCTGCGGCGCGGCCGGCGGTCACGAGCAGGCGCACCGGCGCGCCGGGCGTGCCCGCCTGCGCCAGATGCTCCAGCAGCTGTGCCAGGGCTGGGGGCTCGTAACAGAACAGCGACACCAGCGTCTCGCCCTTCCACGCAATGCCGCGCCCGGCCAGCCAGGCGCGGCGATCAAAAGCGGCTTGGCGCGCCGGCAGCGTGGGCTCGCGCAGCAACCCGCCGGTGGCGGCGGTGAAGCCAGGGTAGAAAAACCACTTGGTCCACCCAGCAGCGGGGCCATGCAGCACTGGCGAAGGCATGGCGTGGCAACGCTCCACATACGGTTCGGCGGACAGGTATTCGAGGTTGATCCATACAGGTTTTTGGTCTGTAGCCCTTTCCCTGTCTGCGCAGGCAGCTATGAATTCAGGAGCTATCTCGCAACCGAAAGCCTCCACCAGCACATCGCAGGGTGCGGTTTCCAGGCGCAGGAGGTTCATGCCCAGTGGTTCCAGCCAGGGCAGCACGGTGACGCCGTCGCAGCCTTCGGGCGCCATCCACTGCAGGGCCGAGCCATCGTCCACCCAGAGCCGCACGTGCTGGCCGCGCGCGGCCAGTTCGGCGCTGAGGCGCCAGCAGACGCCGATGTCGCCGTGGTTGTCGATGACCTTGCAAAAAATGTCCCATTGCGGGCGATGATCCATGCCGGGATTGTCCACAATACGGATATCCAGGCACAAGCATGACCCACGAATTTGATCCCCAACTGCTCAGCGAAGTCGCGGCGCTGCCGGCCATGCCGGGCGTTTACCGCTACTTCGATGCCGAAGGCGCGGTGCTTTACGTCGGCAAGGCGCGCGACCTGAAGAAGCGGGTCTCCACCTATTTCCAGAAAACCCATGGCGGCACGCGCATCGGCCACATGGTGACAAAAATTGTGCGCATGGAAACCACGGTGGTCCGCTCCGAGGCAGAGGCGCTGCTGCTCGAAAACAATCTGATCAAGACGCTCAACCCGAAGTACAACATCCTGTTTCGGGACGACAAGAGTTACCCCTACCTCAAGCTGGCCTCGCACAGTTTTCCGCGCGTGGCCTATTACCGCGGCTCGGTGGAGAAAAAGCACCGCTATTTCGGGCCTTACCCCAGCGCCTGGGCGGTGAAGGAAACCATCCTGCTGCTGCAGAAGGTGTTCAAGCTGCGCACCTGTGAAGACACGGTGTTCAATAACCGCGCGCGGCCCTGCCTGCTGTACCAGATCAAGCGCTGTTCAGCGCCTTGCGTCGGCCATGTGACGCCGGAGCAATACGCGATTGACGTGGCTAACGCCGAGCGCTTCCTGCAGGGGCAGGCCGAAGACATCCTGACCGAGCTGGAAAAGCAGATGCGCAGCCACGCGGAAAAGCTGGAGTTCGAGCAGGCGGCCGAGCTGCGCAACCAGATCTCGGCGCTGTCCAAAGTGCTGCACCAGCAGTCCATGGAAACCGGTGGCGACAAAGACGTGGACATCCTGGCGGTGAAGATGCTAGGCGGCAAGGCCTGCGTGAACCTGGCCATGGTGCGCGGCGGCCGGCACCTTGGCGACAGGCCGTATTTCCCCACCCATGTCGAGCACGCTGTTGACCTGGCCGCGCTGGATGAAGACAGCACGGAAGGCGAGGAGGGCACGCCGCCCGGCAAGGCCAAAAGCCTGGAAGCCCTGGTGCTGGAAGCCTTTATTGCCCAGCACTATGTTGGTGTGCAGGTGCCGCCGGTGCTGGTCTGCAGCGAGCCGGTTGACAAGGACCTGATGGCCGCGCTGGTCATGCAGACGGGCACCAAGGTCACGGCGATTCATCAGCCGCGCGAACAGCGCCGCATCTGGCTCGAAATGGCGCAGAAAAATGCCGACCTGCAGCTCGCCCGCCTGCTGGCCGAACAGGGCTCGCAGCAGGCACGCACGCGCGCGCTGGCCGAGGCGCTGGACCTGCCGCTGGACAAGCTCGAGGCGTTGCGCATCGAATGTTTTGACATCTCACACACGGCTGGCGAGTCCACCCAGGCCTCGTGCGTCGTGTTCCATGGTCACAAGATGCAGAGCGCCGAATACCGGCGCTACAACATCGAGGGCATCACCCCGGGCGACGACTACGCGGCCATGCGCCAGGTGCTGATGCGCCGCTACAGCAAGCTCGCCGAAGCGGCACGCAACAACACGGCCCGCCTGCCCGACCTGGTGCTGATTGACGGCGGCAAGGGCCAGGTGTCCATGGCGCGCGAGGTGTTCGAGGAACTGGGCCTGGACCTCGGCCTGATTGCCGGCGTCGAGAAAGGCGAGGGCCGCAAGGTCGGGCTTGAAGAGCTGGTATTTGCTGATGGCCGGGACAAGGTTTACCTGGGCCGCGACTCGGCCGCGCTGATGCTGATTGCCCAGATCCGCGATGAGGCCCACCGTTTTGCGATCACCGGCATGCGTGCCAGGCGCGCCAAGGTGCGTGTGGGTGCCAGCCGCCTCGAGGACATCGCCGGCATCGGTCCGAAACGCCGCGCCAACCTGCTGCAGCGTTTTGGCGGCATACGCGGGGTGAGCTCGGCCAGCGCGGAAGACATCGCCACGGTGGATGGTATTTCACGTGAGCTGGCTGAAGAAATCTACCGCGCGCTGCACTGATGGCCGGGTGCTGTCGCAAGACGTATTTGCGCAACGAAGCCTGCTGAAAGCGGGGTATTTGAGGGCCGTCTTCCTGCCGCCCATGCGCCCCAGCTTGGGGCATGTCAAAATCAGCCGATGTTTTTGACCATACCCACCTTGATGACCTGGACCCGCATTGTTGCGATTCCTCTGATTGTGGGCATTTTCTATCTCGACATATCGCCGGTCAGCCAGAACCTGATTGCGACCATCATGTTCGTCGTTTTTGCAGCCACCGACTGGCTGGACGGCTTCCTGGCGCGCAGGCTGAACCAGACCTCGTCCTTCGGCGCTTTTCTGGATCCGGTGGCCGACAAGTTCTTGGTCTGCGCCGCTCTGCTGGTGTTGGTGCACCTGCAACGCGCTGACGTGTTCGTAGCGCTCATCATCATCGGGCGCGAGATCGCCATTTCCGCATTGCGTGAATGGATGGCATTGATAGGCGCGACCAAAAGCGTGGCGGTGCACATGCTGGGCAAGATCAAGACCACCGTGCAAATGGTGGCGATTCCCTTCCTGCTGTTCGACGGCATCTTGTTCGGCATCATCAACACCAAGGTCTGGGGCACCTGGCTGATCTGGCTGTCTGCCATCCTGACGGTCTGGTCCATGGCCTATTACCTGAAAAAAGCCATTCCCGAAATCCGCGCGCGCGCCAAATGAGTTCGTCCGGCGCGAACAACGCCCTGATCAGGGCCATGCCCGCCGTGTTTGTGCTGATCTGGAGCACCGGCTTCATCGTCGCCAAATACGGCTTGCCCTATGCACCGCCCTTGAGCTTTCTGGCCATCCGCTACGCGTTGTCGCTCGCCTGTTTCCTGATATGGATCGCCATCGCGCGCGTGGCCTGGCCGCGCAACGGGGCGCAATGGCTGCATCTGGGGATTACCGGCATCCTGATTCATGCGGGCTACCTCGGCGGTGTCTGGTCGGCCATCAAGGGCGGCATGGGTTCGGGCCTGACGGCCCTGATCGTTGGCCTGCAGCCCGTGCTGACGGCAGCCTGGGTTTCGCGCATGGGCGATGCCAGCCAGAGCGGCAACCGTGTCAGCGCGCGCCAGTGGCTGGGACTGGTCCTCGGGCTGGCTGGATTGCTGCTGGTGGTGTCGCGCAAGTTTGGCGCGGGTAACGAGGCCACGCCCCATACCCTGGCCTTTGCGGTGTTTGCCCTGCTCAGCATCACCATAGGCACCCTGTACCAGAAGCGGTTTGTGCAGGCGGCGGATGTGCGCAGCGCCAACGCCATCCAGCTGGGTGCAGCCTTGCTGGTGAGCTTGCCGTTTGCCTGGATGGAAACCGAGGCTGTGGTGCCGACGGCAGAATTCATGGGAGCGCTGGCCTGGTCAGTGCTCGTGCTCACGCTAGGTGGCAGCTCGCTGCTGTACATGCTGATCCAGCGCGGCGCCGCAACCGCTGTCACCAGCCTGCTTTACCTGGTGCCGCCCACCACCGCATTGATGGCGTGGCTGCTGTTTGGTGAATCCATCACGATGGTCACGGTGCTGGGCACGGCGCTGACGGCCCTGGGGGTCTGGCTGGTGGTGCGTCACGGAAGCAGGGCCGCCTGAATCACGGTGTTTGCTCTCAAGCTGGGACGCGCCAGGGCTCTTGCCTGAATTTTTCCGCCAGGCAATCAATCAGCAGGCGCACACGCTTTGGCGTTTGCGGCCGGTAGGGCGCCAGCCACTGGATGTCGGCATCGAGCATGGCGTACTGAGGCAGCAATCGCACCAACTTGCCTGAATCGAGTTGGGCCTGTACGTCCCACAGACTTCTGAGCATCACACCGCGCCCCTGCAGGCACCAGTCGCGCACCAGCTCGCCCGAGTTGGAGGACAGCGACCCCCGCACGCGAACACGCTGGTCGGAAAGAGCGCTTGCAGCGCCTGAAGGCTTCCTGCGCGTGCCGCGCACCGTCTGCAGATGCCAGGTGTCAAACTGGCGCTCGTTTTCGCGTGTGATCAGGCAATTGTGTTGCGCCAGCTCCGCCAGCGTTGCCGGCTTGCCGTGTTTGCGCAAATAGGCGGGTGCAGCCACCACCACCCGCTGATTGTTGGCCAGCTTGCGCGCTGTCCATTCGGCGGCGCGCTGCGGCCGGGGCGACCAGAGCCACACGGCGCCGTCAAACCCTTCCGCAGCCAGATCCGGCAACTGCTCATAAAGCTGCAGCTGGATCTGGATGGCGGGATGCCTGGCCTGAAACTCCGCCAGCACCGGCCCCAGCCAGATGCGGCCGAAGCCGAAAGTGGCCGCCAGGCGAATCAACCCCGAGGCTTCCGATTTCCGTTCCTGCAGCGATTGCTCCAGTGCCTCAAACTGGGCCAGCATGGTGCGTGCACGCTCGCACAGCAACTCGCCTTCCAGTGTGGCGGCCACTCGCCGCGTCGTGCGCTGAAACAGCAGCAGCCCGAGTTCGGCCTCCAGCAGGGCCAGACGTTTGGTCACGGCGGAAGGAGCCATGTGAAGCGCTTCTGCGGTTGCCACCAGGCTGCCATGCTGTTGAATCGCGACCACCAGGGCCAGATCTGCACGTTCCATAATTTCCATATTGAGAATAATTGATTCACAGATTATTTCTTGATCTGCCAATGATTGGCAATCACAATCGTGGCATGTTTGAAGCTTTCGAGACCTTCGAAGCCGCCCGTGGGGAAGTCCGGCTGCATGGCCGCAAAGGCGGGCAGGGCGCGCCCCTGTTGCTGCTGCACGGCCATCCGCAAACCCATGTGATGTGGCATGCGGTAGCGCCTGAACTGGCCAGGCACTTCACGGTGGTCATGATGGACTTGCGCGGCTACGGTGATTCCAGTCGCCCGCCTGCAGACCCCGAGCACCTGGCTTATTCGAAGCGCGAGATGGGCCTGGATGCGCTGGCCGTGATGCAGCACCATGGCTTCGATACTTTCCAGGTATTGGCACACGACCGCGGTGCACGGGTGGCGCACCGGCTGGCGGCTGATCACCCGGCCGCTGTCCAGCGGCTGATGTTGCTCGACATCGCCCCCACGCTGGCCATGTACGAAAACACCTCAGAGGCCTTTGCCCGTGCTTATTGGCACTGGTTCTTTTTGATCCAGCCGCCGCCGCTGCCCGAGGCTCTGATTGAGTCCGACCCGGTGCGTTACCTGCGCAGTGTGATGGGCAAGCGCCATGCGGGTCTTGGCGCTTTCGCGTCAGCTGCGTTGGCTGAATATGAGCGTTGCGCGCAGATTCCCGGAACCGCAACAAGCATCTGTGAAGACTACCGCGCCTCGGCCACGGTGGATCTGCTGCACGACCGCACCGACGTGGCCGAAGCACAGCGGCTGGTCCAGCCTCTGCGTGTGCTCTGGGGCGAACATGGTGCCGTCGGCCAGTGTTTCGATGTGCTCGGCCTCTGGCGCGCGCGAGCGAAAGACGTGTCGGGCCTGCGCCTGCCCTGCGGACACTACATGGCGGAGGAAGCGCCGTCTCTGCTGCTGGCGCAAGCCCTTGATTTTTTCAAACCCTAACCCAAGGAAAACAGACATGAGCAAGAACCCCGGCAAAAAAAGAATCGCGGTCATCGCCGGCGACGGCATCGGCAAGGAAACCATGCCCGAGGGCATTCGCGTGATGGAAGCGGCCGCGTCGAAGTTCGGCATTGACCTGCAGTTTGACCATTTCGATTTTTCGAGCTGGGACTACTACGAAAAACACGGCCAGATGATGCCGGACAACTGGAAGGACCAGATCGGCGGGCACGACGCGATTTATTTCGGCGCCGTGGGCTGGCCTGAAAAAATCGCCGACCATGTGTCGCTCTGGGGCTCGTTGCTGCTGTTCCGCCGCGAGTTCGACCAATACATCAACCTGCGGCCGGCGCGCCTGATGCCCGGCATCATTGCGCCGGTAGTGCGGCGCGACGGCAGCGCGCGCCTGCCCGGTGAGATCGACATGTACATCGTTCGCGAAAACACCGAAGGCGAATACTCCAGCATAGGCGGACGCATGTACGCCGGCACCGAGCGCGAGATCGTGATGCAGGAGAGCGTCTTTTCACGCATTGGCGTGGACCGCGTCCTGAAGTTCGCTTTTGAACTCGCGCAATCACGCCCGAAAAAACACCTGACCAGTGCAACCAAGTCCAACGGTATTGCGATCACCATGCCCTACTGGGACGAACGCGTGGCCGAGATGGCCAAAAGTTATCCTGACCTCAAGCTCGACAAATTCCACATCGACATCCTGACCGCGCACTTTGTGCAACGTCCGGATTTCTTCGACGTGGTGGTCGCCAGCAACCTGTTCGGCGACATTCTCAGTGATCTCGGGCCGGCTTGCACCGGCACCATTGGCATTGCGCCCAGTGCCAACCTCAACCCCGATCGCAAGTTCCCTTCGCTGTTTGAGCCCGTGCATGGCTCGGCGCCCGATATCGCGGGGCGCGGCATCGCCAACCCGATCGGGCAGATCTGGTGTGGCGCGATGATGCTGGAATTTCTGGGGCACAAGAATGCGCATGATGCGGTTCTCGCGGCCATCGAAAAAGTACTGGCTCCCAAAAGTGGTGCGCCCCGTACGCCTGACCTGGGCGGCACTGCAGGCACGTCCGATGTAGGCAAAGCCATTGCTGCGGCACTGGGTTGAATGGTTTGTTCAGGAGGTGACGAGGCCGGCTGAAATGCAGGGTGTGCTTATGAATATGGCGGGAAAGCGTGAAAAAAAGGACTAGAATCCGCCACCGCACGTTGTAAAAATCTGATGTTGTATTGACACGATGAGAGTCCATGGCTCTAATTGGAATCAGCAGACGATCTGCACATGCCGCCTCCCGCTGCCATCTTTTTGACAGATGCCCAGGGGAGATACCAAGAGACAACCAGATTAACTTTTTACCAACGAGGGGCTCCTTGTGAACAAGACTGAACTGATCGAGCACATTGCCAAGAACGCTGACATTTCCAAAGCTGCCGCAACGCGCGCGCTGGAGTCAACCATTGCTGCTGTCAAATCAACCCTTAAAAAAGGAGGCTCCGTGTCTCTGGTGGGTTTTGGCACTTTTGCAGTCGGCAAACGTGCTGCCCGCACAGGCCGGAACCCACGTACCGGCGATGCGATTAAAATCAAGGCAGCCAAGGTGCCCAAGTTCCGTCCCGGCAAAGCGCTCAAGGACGCACTGAACTGAAACACATGAAGTAAAAGTTGAGGTGGGGTGCTTAGCTCAGTTGGTAGAGCAGCGCCCTTACACGGCGTAGGTCGGCGGTTCGAGCCCGTCAGCACCCACCACCGACTGAAACAAAAAAGGCGAACAGATGTTCGCCTTTTTCATTGATGGCTTAGCGCAAGTTTTAAATGGCCGATTGACAGCCGCACAGGAAATTCGAGATGTTTGATTTCATTCGCAAGCACACCAAGGTCACGATGGCGTTGCTGTTTTTGCTGATTGTTCCGTCCTTTATTCTGGTCGGCATGAACAGCAATGGCCGCTCGGGAGGAAACGGCGGAGTTGTTGCTGTGGTTGATGGCAAGGATATTACCCAGCCGGAATGGGATGCAGCGCACCAGAACGAGGTGAATCGCCTCAGGGCTTCCATGCCGACGCTCGACATCAAGTTGCTGGATTCGCCCGAAGCACGCTACGGCACACTCGAGCGCTTGGTGCGCGACCGGGTGCTGGCAGCAGCGGCCGCCAAAGGCGGGCTCGTGGTTGCAGACCAGAAGCTGCAGAGGCTGTATGCCGAAGACAAGGCCATCGCTGCATTCAGGCTGCCGGACGGCAAGTTTGACCGCGCAGGCTTCATTGCGCAGACAGGCATGGCACCAGAGCAGTATGAAGCGGGCCTGCGTGCCGACCTGGCCACGCGGCAGGTCATGCTGGGCGTGGCGGGAACCGGCCTGGCTTCGAAGGCCATCGCGGATGTGTCCCTCAATGCCTTTTTCGAAAAACGCGAAGCCCAGGTGGCGCGCTTCAATACCGCCGACTATGCCGCCAGGGTCAACCCAGGCGATGCCGAGCTGGAGCAGTTCTACAAAGACAACCAGTCGCTGTTCCAGGCACCGGAAGAGGCCAGTGTTGAATACGTCGTGCTTGATCTGGACTCGGTGAAAAAAAGCATCACAGTCAATGAGCAGGACCTGAAGACCTATTTCGAACAGAATGCGCGGCAACTTTCGGGCAATGAAGAGCGCCGCGCCAGCCACATCCTGATCGAGGCGCCGGGCTCGGCGCCGGCGGCCGAGCGCGAGAAAGCCAAAGAAAAAGCCCAGCAGTTGCTGGCAGGCGTCAGGAAAGCGCCCGACTCGTTTGCCGAAGTGGCCCGCAAGAATTCCCAGGACACCGGCTCCGCTGCTGCCGGTGGAGATCTGGATTTCTTCGCCCGCAATGCCATGGTCAAGCCTTTTGCCGATGCCGTGTTTGCCATGAAGAAGGGCGATATCAGCGATGTGGTGGAAACTGAGTTCGGCTTTCACATCATCAAACTGACAGACATCAAGGTGCCCAAGCAGAAAAGCTACGAAGAGATGAAGCCCGCACTGGAAGCTGAGTTGAAGCAGCAGATGGCGCAAAAGAAATTTGCCGAAACCGCCGAGACCTTCAGCAACGCGGTCTACGAACAGTCCGACAGCTTGCGGCCTATCGCCGAGCGCCTGAAACTCGACGTCAAAACTGCGGCAGGGCTGACACGCACGCCAGCTGCGGGCGCCACTGGCGTGCTGGCCAACCCGAAATTCCTCAACGCATTGTTTTCGCCCGACTCTGTGGAGAAAAAGCGCAACACGGAAGCCATAGAAGCGGGTCCCAGCCAACTGGTGTCCGGCCGCATCGTCCAGTACACGCCAGCCCGAACCCTGCCGCTCGCGGAAGTCAAAGACCGGGTACGTGCCAGCCTGCAGCAACAGCGCGGCGCCGAAATGGCGCGCAAAGAGGGCGCTGAGAAACTGGCCGCCTGGAAGGCCAGTCCTGCATCGGCCGCGCTGCCCGCGGCTGTCGTGGTTTCGCGGGACCAGACGCAGCAACTGCCGGCACCTGTGGTTAGCGCCGTGCTCAGCGCCGACGCGAGTGCCGTGCCCGCGATGGTGGGCGTGGACCTGGGGGCTCAGGGGTACGCCGTCGTCAACGTGCGCAAGGTATTGCCGCGTCCGGAGCAGGCGGCCGCCGCTGCCCAGCAGGACCAGGCGCAATACACCCAATGGTGGACGTCGGCTGAAAGCCTGGCTTACTACAACATCCTGAAAGAGCGTTTCAAGGCAGACATCAAGGTCGCGCGTCCCGCGCAGCAGAAAGCCGGCGCTTAAAGCGCCTCGCGCGGCATGGAAAGCGCGTAGTTCCCGTTATAATTCGAGGCTACGGTGGCTGTAGCTCAGTTGGTAGAGTCCAGGATTGTGATTCCTGTTGTCGTGGGTTCGAGCCCCATCAGCCACCCCAGTGTTCCAAAGAAAAAGCCCCTGTTGCAGGGGCTTTTTCTTTTGGTGGACTGCAAAACGCGTGCGCTTCAGGAATTCAGCGGTGCGAGGTTGGAGGTACGCCAGTATTCCCTGACATCCTCCAGCCTGGCCTGGAAGGCGCGAAAATCGAGTGGCTTGCTGACATAGCTGTTGAGCCCGCCTTTCAAGGCCAGGATGGCATCGGATTGCTCGCTGGCGGAGGTCAGCATGACCACCGGGACAAAAAATGTGCGGGGGTCTTCGCGCATGCGGCGCAAAACTTCCAGGCCGCTTATTTTGGGGAGCCCGAGGTCCAGCAGGACCAGTTCAGGCTGTTCGTCCGGGTTACGGTCACTGTGAACGCCCTGGCAGAACAGGTAGTCCAGTGCTTCCAGGCCGTCACGGGCAACCACGATGTGGTGGGTCTCCCCGTTTTGCTCCAGTGTGATCAAGGTCAGTTCAAGGTGGTCCGGATTGTCTTCCACCACCAGCATGGTCGGTAAGTCCATTTGTTTCCCCAACGAGTGAAGGACACTCCCAATGTACCGCGAAAGTGCGCTTGTAACTGAATGTGTTACAACAAATTGTTGTGCAAAAGTACACACGCAGGGCAGGTGCTTTGGCTTTGTCAGGGCATCGGGTTGACCATGACGAGCTTGCCTTTGACGCCGCGCGAGCCCATGTGGGCATAGGCAGCCTTCAGTTCCGCCATGGGCATGGTGCGGTCGATGACCGGTTTGATCTTGCCTTGTGCATACCACTGCGACAGTTCGGCCATCGCGGCGGCGCTGGCTTCGGGCTCGTTTTTCGCGAAGCCGCCCCAGAACACGCCAATGATGGACGCGCCCTTGAGCAGGGTCAGGTTCAGCGGCAACGAAGGAATGGGGCCGGAAGCAAAGCCCACCACCAGGTAGCGCCCGCGCCAGGCGATGGACCGGAAGGCCGGCTCGGCAAAGTCGCCGCCCACGGGGTCGTAAATCACGTCGGGGCCCTTGCCGTCGGTCAGCGTCTTGATGGCTTCGCGCAGGTTTTCGGTGCTGTAGTTGATGGTGGCGTCGGCACCAATGGATTTGCACAGTGCGCATTTCTCGTCGGTGGAGGCCGCGGCAATCACCTTGGCGCCCATGGCCTTGGCGATCTGGATGGCCGAGGTGCCAACCCCACCGGCAGCGCCCAGCACCAGCACGGTTTCACCCGCCTTGAGCTGGGCCCGGTCCACCAGCGCATGGTGCGAGGTGGCGTAAATCATGATGAAGGCTGCCGCGTCCACATACGGAAAACCGTCGGGCAGGGGCATGCACAGGGCGGCGGGTGCGACGGTGTGGGTTGCAAAGCCGCCGGTACCCGAGAGGCAGGCCACGTTCTGGCCTACCTTCAGATGTTTCACGCCTTCACCGACCGCCTGCACGACACCCGCGTATTCGGAACCCGGCACAAAAGGCAGCGGCGGTTTCATCTGGTATTTGTTCTGCACGATCAGCAGGTCGGGGAAGTTCAGGCTGGCGGCCTTGATCTCTATCAGCACTTCGCCGGCCTTGGGCTGGGGTGTTGGCAGTTCTTTCCATTGCAGGGCGTCTACGCCGGTGGGGTCTTCACAAAGCCAGGCATGCATAAAGGATCTCCAATAATGGTTGTTGGTACAAAACTTCGATTATTTTTCCGACGTGCCGCCCTTGAGGAATAGCCCCTCGGGGCGCAGAGCATGACACGAAGTGAAAAACGCGGGGATCATGAATCATAGGTAGCCTGCGCCCCCAAAGTGAGCCATTTGTCACCCCCGGGACCTGAGGCCCTAAAATCCGTTCATGAAAATCCTGATCTGCAACGACGACGGCTACCAGGCCTCCGGCATCATTGCCCTTTACGAAGCGCTCAAGGATATTGCCGATGTGGAAGTAGTCGCTCCCGAGCAGAACAACAGCGCCAAATCGAACGCGCTGACCTTGCACTCGCCGATGTACGTGCAGACGGCGGCCAACGGTTTTCGCTACATCAACGGCACCCCGGCCGACTGCGTGCACATTGCGCTGACCGGCTTGCTCGGTTACCGGCCGGACCTGGTGGTTTCCGGCATCAACAATGGTGCCAACATGGGCGACGACACGATTTACTCGGGCACCGTGGGTGCGGCCATGGAAGGTTATCTCTTCGGTATTCCCTCGATTGCTTTTTCGCAGACCGAAAAAGGCTGGGGCCATATCGAGGTGGCCGGCCGGCGCGCGCGCGACCTGGTGCGCCAGCTCATGCCCTCACTCGAGAAGATTGCCGAAGGTGCACAGCCCACGGTGGCACCCTGGCTGCTCAATGTGAACATTCCCAACCTGCCCGACGAGCAGATCCAGGGCTTCAAGGTTTGCCGGCTGGGCCGGCGTCATGCGGCCGAGCGCGTGATCACGCAGACCAGTCCGCGCGGCGAAACCATGTACTGGATAGGTGGTGCCGGCCCGGCCAAGGAGGAGGGCGAGGGCACCGATTTTTTTGCCACGAAGCAGGGCTTCATTTCGATCACGCCGCTGCAGGTGGACCTCACAGACCATGAGCGCCTGCCCTACTGGGCGCAGACGGCAGCCAAATTGGCGCAGGGCGTTCACGAGGCACCGGCGCAGCACGCGGTGCAGGCGGCATGAAGCTTCCGTTGAAGCCGCCCTTCAGTTCCTCCACCAAGCCCGCTTCGCCTGCGGCTGCCAAACGGCCCGGTTTCCCGGTTCGCCTGGAGCCCGATGCGGGCACGCCTTCTGCCACAAAAAAGGTAGCTGGTCGCGCCCACCCGGAAAGGGCTACAGGCATTATTGACTCCAAGAAGCAGGCCAAGGCGGTGATTCCCGGCGGTGTCGGGCTGGACTCGAGGGCGGTGCGCGCGCGCATGGTGCACAAGCTTGCGGCACAGGGCATCTCGGACGCCCAGGTGCTGGCCGCCATGGGCCATGTCGAGCGCCACCGCTTTGTCGACACGGCGCTGATCAACCAGGCATATGAAGACACCAGCCTGCCCATTGGCCTGGGCCAGACGATTTCCAAGCCCAATGTGGTGGCGCGCATGCTTGAGCTGTTGCGCCAGGGCGCAGCGGGCAAGCTGGGGCGTGTGCTGGAGATCGGTACCGGCTGCGGCTACCAGGCCGCTGTGCTGGGCCAGCTGGCCACCGAGGTCTACAGCATCGAACGGCTACGCGGCCTGCATGACAAGGCGCGCGAGAACCTGCGGGCTTTTCGCCTGGCCAATGTGCACCTGCTGTTCGGTGACGGCATGGCCGGCTATGCCAAAGGCGCGCCGTATGCCGCCATCATCGCGGCTGCCGGCGGCGAAGCGATTCCTCTGGCCTGGGTGGAGCAGCTAGCCGTGGGCGGCCGCCTCGTGGCGCCCATGCACATGGCCGGTGGCGCGCAGGCGCTGGTGGTGCTCGACAAAACCCCACAGGGTGTTACACAGACCGTTCTCGAGGCGGTGCACTTTGTACCTTTAAAATCTGGGACCAGCTGAGCAAAGCAGGAACCCCAAGCTGTTGTTTCATGGCGTATGCCGACGTCAAGGCGCGCAAATAGATACTCGGTAGTTGTAAAAGGTGAATCAAGCAATGAATGAACACGCAGGGTCAGCCACGGCAGTTTCTTTTTCCACGGCTTGTCAGGAGCGCAACCCCCAGGGGCGCACTGGTCGTCTGCTCGTGTCCTGCCTGCTGGCCGTTTCCGTGTTGCTTGTGGCGGCCTGCGGCACCCGAAGTGGTGGCCGCGCACCGGTGGAAGATCGCGGCAACGGCATGGGGCGCCCTCCGGCGGTTGCGGTCGATGCCGCTGGCGTCAAGCAGCTGCCCGGATTCGAGAACGCAGGCAAGCCCGGTTATTACACGGTCAAACCCGGCGACACGCTGATCCGTATCGGGCTGGACACCGGCCAGAACTGGCGTGACATCGGGCGCTGGAGCAACCTGGAGAACCCCAACCTGATCGAAGTCGGCCAGGTGCTGCGCGTGATGCCCCCGGTTGAGAGTTCGGTGGCGGTGTCCCGGCCGGTGACGTCCGGCTCGGTGACCCCGGTCGGCCCTGCACCGGCCGCCAGTGCACCTGCCCAGGCCAGCAGCGCAGCTACCCAGTCCGCCAGCGCTGCAAAGCCGGCGGCGGCCACGCCTCCCGCGGTTGCTGCTGACGAGGAACTCGCGTGGATCTGGCCTGCACAGGGTTCTGTGCTTGCCGGCTTTGACGAAGCGAAGAACAAGGGTGTGGACATCGCCGGCAAGGCCGGCGACCCGGTGATGGCGTCTGCCGACGGCCGCGTGGTGTACGCCGGAGCGGGCCTGCGCGGTTACGGCAACCTGATCATCCTCAAACACAACAACACCTTCCTGACCGCCTATGCGCACAACCAGACGCTGCTGGTCAAGGAGGACCAGTCGGTACGCAAGGGCCAGAAAATTGCCGAGATGGGGGCCAGCGACGCTGACCGTGTGAAGTTGCATTTTGAAATCCGCCGCCAGGGCAAGCCGGTGGACCCGGCGAAATTCCTGCCCACCAAATAAGCAGGCGCCACGCTTCGCATCAAAAGCCTTGCATGCAGGGCTTTTTTCATAGCCTGATGGCAGCCGGTTAATGCATCAAATTGGCCTTCAGCCCTTATGGGTCGGGCGCAAGCAGCTATCAAGTTGGTAGCTGGTCCTGACCAGTGGGGATCTCGTCATAACCGCGGCCCTTGAACTGCAGCAGGTCAATGCCATGGCCAAACGGGTCGGCCAGCCCGGCGATGCGGCCCCAGACGCGCTCTGTCACCGGCTGCTCCAGCACGGCGCCGAGTTGCAGCAGCCGTGCCACAGCCGCGTCGATGTCGTCCACCACAAAGTCCAGATGCAACGGTGTCCAGTGGCGCTGGAAGCTGCGCGTGGCCGCGCTGCCGGCAACCGGGCTGCTGCCTTCGGTTTGCAGCAGCAGGTCGATCGGGCTGCCGGCCCCCAGGAGTTCGACAAAGCCGCTCTGGAAGCGCCGGCCGCATTGCAGACCCAGCCCCCCGGTGTAGAACGCGATGGCGCGCTCCATGTCGTTCACGTCAATGCAGATGCGCAGTTCCATGGTTTGTTTTTCCTATGGGTTGAACATGCCAAAAATCGTAACGCAGCCTGAGACAATGCGGGATGTCCAGAAGAAAACAGCACAACAGGGCGCCAGCAGTGCCGCCGGCCGCACAGGCAGAATACCCGCCCGACCTGCTCATGGTCGAGTCGCTTGACATCGAGGCCCAGGGCATCGCGCACCGCGACGACGGCAAGGTGGTGTTCATCGAAGGTGCGCTGCCGTTTGAGCAGGTCAGTGCCAGCGTCTACCGCAAGAAACCCAGTTTTGAAAAAGCCACGCTGATGGCGGTACTGCGCGAGTCGTCGCAGCGCGTGCGTCCGCAATGCCCGCATTTCGGCCTGCACACCGGCGCCTGCGGCGGCTGCAAGATGCAGCACCTGCACGTGGGGGCGCAGGTAGCGGTGAAGCAGCGTGTGCTGGAAGACAACCTGCGGCACATCGGCAAGCTCAAGGCCGACAATATCCTCCGGCCCATCGAGGGGCCGGCCTGGGGCTACCGCTACCGGGCCCGGCTGTCGGTGCGTTATGTGCGCAAGAAGGGCGAAGTGCTGGTGGGCTTTCACGAGCGCAAGAGCGGCTATGTTGCCGACATGCGCGAATGCCATGTGCTGCCGCGGCACGTGAGCGACTTGCTGCTGCCCCTGCGCGCGCTGATCGCCGGCATGGATGCGAAAGAAACCCTGCCGCAGATCGAGCTGGCCTGCGGCGACACGGTAACGGCCATGGTGCTGCGCCACATGGAGGCGCTGTCTGCGGGAGACCTTGAAAAGCTGCGGGCTTTTGCGCTGGCCCACCCGGGTGTGCAGTGGTGGCTGCAGTCCGGCGGGCTGGAGACGGTCAAGCGGCTTGATGAGGGCGGTGAAGCGCTCAGCTACAGCCTGCCCGAGTTTGGCGTGCTGATGCCTTTCAAGCCTACCGATTTCACCCAGGTCAACCCGCACATCAACCAGGTGCTGGTGTCGCGTGCCCAGCGTTTATTGAATGTCCAGTCGCACGAGCGTGTGATCGACTGGTTTTGCGGGCTTGGCAATTTCACCCTGCCGCTGGCCACCCAGGCGCGCGAGGTGCTGGGCATCGAAGGCAGCGAGGTTCTGGTCGCCCGCTCGCGCGAGAATTATGAATCAAACAAGGCCTCAGTCCAGAAGGGGCGGGCGCTGGCAGCTACCAAATTTGTAGCGCGCAACCTGTTCGAGATGACGCCCGGCATGCTGGTGAAAGACGGCGCTTCCGACAAATGGCTGGTCGATCCGCCGCGCGAAGGCGCGTACGAGCTGTTCAAGGCGCTGGCTGCGCTGCACCAGCAGCTCGTCACCGGCGTGCCTTGCGACGATGCGGGTGGGCAGCAGAACCTGCAGATCGGCGACTGGACACCGCCTGTGCGCATTGTGTACGTGAGCTGCAACCCGGCGACGCTGGCGCGTGATGCCGGTGTGCTGGTCAACGACGCAGGTTACCGTTGCACGGCGGCCGGTGTGGTCAACATGTTTCCGCACACCGCGCATGTGGAGTCGATGGCCGTGTTTGAGCGGGTCCCGGTCGGCACCGGCCAATGAGGGCGTAAAAAAGGCTGCCCGCTATGACAGCGGACAGCCCCGGCCAATCGGCCGTGAATCGGCAGCAACTCAGTGCGTGGCGGCGGCCTTGCCTGGCGTGTGTGCCTTGTAGATGCCCGCATCGGCGGGGCCGCTGACCTCCAGCATGCCGACCAGCCCTTTGCCTGCGCGAGACAGCGCGTGGTCCACCAGCAGGTAACTGCCCGGGTAGTCCACCTTTAACTCGACGATGGTGGCGCCGCCGGGGGCGACCAGCGTGGTCTGCACATCGCGTTTGGGCGAACTGATCGAGCCTTCGCTGTAGACCTTGTCGAAGATTTCGCCGATCACGTGGAAAGACGAGATCTTGTTAGGGCCGCCCACACCGAAGAAAATGCGCACGGTGTCGCCCACATTGGCCGTGAGCTTGTGCTCCTTGGTCAGCGAGCCCACCGCGCCGTTGAAGACGTAGTAGTCGGGCAGCTCGGCCGCCAACTTGTCCAGGTCGAACTCCTGGTGTGTCTTGGCGCCGTGCGGCCGGGTGGTGTACATGTCACCCTGCATCACGTAGTACTCACGGTCCACTTTCGGCAGCCCGCCTTCGGGCTCGACGAGGATCATGCCGTACATGCCGGCCGAGATGTGCTGCGGCACCAGCGGCGTGGCGCAGTGGTACACGTACAGCCCGGCGTTCAGGGCCTTGAAGGTGATGGTTTTTTCCTGGCCGGGGCCGACCTGGGTGTGTTCACCGCCACCGTGACCGCCGGTCACCGCATGCAGGTCGATGGAGTGGATCATCTTGCTGTCGCGCGCATTGGCAAGGGTCAGCTCGATGGTGTCGCCGATGCGGGCGCGCAGCATGGGGCCGGGCACCTTGCGGTCGAAGGTCCAGTAGGTGAAGCTGGTACCGTCGTCAAGCTTGCCGGTCAGTTCGACCGTTTCGATGCGGTACTTCAGGTGCTGGGGCGCGCGGGCACCAATCGGGGCGGGCACGGCGGCCGGGTCCATGGCCACGCTCACCGCGGCTGCATCGGCAGGGCGTGCTGCGGGTGCGGTGTACAGCTCCGCGCCGGGAACGCCCGTGGTTTTCACGGCGGCTTTGGGCGCGCTGGCGATGCTGGTTCCGGCGACCTCAAACACGCCTTCCATGCCGATCTGGCGGTGGCCTGCGATGGTGCAGTAGTAAGTGAACTTGCCGGCCTGCGTGACGGTGAAACGCACGGTGGTTGGGCCACTGGCGGCGTCGAATTTCTGCGACTGAACCTTCAGCTCGGGAATAGCGATGTCGTGCTGGGCTCCTTCGCCGCTTTTGAGGCGTATCTCCACGGTGTCACCCACATTGGCGCGCAGTAACGGGTTGGCCTGGCCGCGGTCGTCGATGAACACCATCTTGCCGTTGACGATGCCGGTTTCGAGCGTGTACTTCTTGACGGCGCCTTTGGTCTGTTCGGCTGCCGCGGCTTGCGATGCGCCGGCCTGGGCTGTCGCCGCCGGTGGTGCCGTCGCGGCATCCACAGTAGTCATGGCCATGGCGGCAGCCAGTGCCAGCAGAGAAAAATTTCTTGAATGACGGGTACGCATACAACCTTCTTTCTTCTTTGAAGACCCCCGGATCTGTATGCCCTGGGGTCTGCGTAAAGTGTAATCAGAAGATGTATTTATAAAGTACCTTTTTAAGGGTTAACACGGAGTTGCTTGATGCAGCGCAAATCGCCTCCGCCCCGGATTGCATGAAAAATTCGGCATCAGCCCACGTGCTGTAAAGATAGTTTGCTACTGAATACGTAGCGTTTTCGGGCCGAGGCTGTTCTGCGCAGGCGTGAAAAAAGGGCCCGAAGGCCCTTTTTGCTGGGTGAAGCGCTTTGCTCAGTCGCGCTCGCCGCCCATGATGCCCAGCAGGGCCAGCAGCGCCTGGAACACGTTGAACAGGTCCAGGTAAAGGCGCACGGTGGCGCTGATGTAGTTGGTCTCGCCGCCGTCCAGGATCTGCTTGAGGTCATACAACATGTAGGCGCTGAAAATGCCGATGACGGCCACCGAGATCGCCATCATGCCAGCGGTGGAGCCAACAAAAACATTGACGATGGCACCCACCATCACGACCAGGGCACCGACAAACAGCCATTTGCCCATGCCGGAGATGTCGCGCTTGATCACGCTGGCCAGCGTGGCCATCACGAAGAACACGCCGGCCGTGCCGCCCATGGCGGTCATGATCAGCTCGCTGCCGTTCCTGAAGCCGAGAATCATGCCGATCATGCGCGAAAGCATCAGGCCCATGAAGAACGTGAAGGCCAGCAGCACCGGCACACCAGCGGCGGAATTTTTGGTTTTCTCGATGGCGAACATGAAGCCGAAGGCGCCGCCCAGGAAGACGATCAGGCCCAGCCCGCCTGTCAACGAGGCCGTGATGCCGGTGGCGACACCTACCCACGCGCCCAGTACCGTGGGCAGCATGCTCAGCGCCAGCAGCCAGTAGGTATTGCGCAAAACCCGGTTGCGCTGCTCAAGCGCGCCAGCGTAGCCATGGTCCAGCGTTTGTACATTGTCATTCATGAGAGTCTTCTCCATTAGGGGCCCGCATATGCGGGCACTGTCATTTTAGGGGCATGCTGCGCTTTTCAAGCACTTGACCCTGTTCACTGCCTACTTTTTGTCAGGGTTCTTCATGTCGCCGCAGTGGTAATAGGACTCCGGCGCCGCCGCAAAGTTGCGTATGCTTGCGGCTTTGCTCCTACAAAACCTGGAAAACATGAAATCAAAAGCCGTGCTGGAATTTTCCGATGTGCAGACCATCGCCGCCGCCGCCGCCGCAGAGGCAAAGGCCAACAACTGGGCTGTCACCATTGCCATCGTTGACGATGGCGGCCATTTGCTGCATCTGCAGCGCCTCGATGGCGCAGCACCGCTTTCCACCCATATTGCGCCGGCCAAGGCCAACACCGCCGCCATGGGTCGTCGCGAAAGCAAGGTCTATGAAGACATGGTCAATGGCGGGCGTTTCTCTTTCCTGAGCGCGCCTGACCTCAAGGGCCTGCTCGAAGGCGGCGTGCCCATCCTGAAAGATGGCCAATGCCTGGGTGCTGTCGGTGTCAGCGGCGTGAAGTCCAGCGAAGATGCGCAGATTGCGCGCGCCGGCATCGCGGCCATTGGGCTGTAAGCTCTTTGTGGCTCTTTGTGGCTCTTTGTGGGAAATTGAATTGCTATTGAATTTATAGCCACCTGTGTCCACTATATAAGGGCTGCAAGCTGTTTTGAATGAAAAAGCCGACACTCAGGTCGGCTTTTTCATTTTGTCGCGCGGTTGGGGAAGAAAAAAAGCCTGGCTAATACAACTGCCCGAAAGCGGCCGGCTGGCTGGCAAAAACGACCTGTGAGACCCGTGAGGGCCCCGGATCGTCCCACGATGAAACTGGTTGGGCTTATTTGGTCAGTATGAGTTTGCCCAAGCGCGTCGCCTGCAGGCGGTAGGTGGAGCCGTTGTGCACGATGTCCACGGCCTTCTGGCCGCGCAGCAGCTCGGTGCTGTCAACCACACAGCTCGAGTCGCTGCGGCTGGCGGGTGCTGCTGCCTCTGGCTGGCCATTGTGGCTGGAAGGCTGGCTCAGGGTGGAGGAGGCAGGCAGGGCGAAGGACATGTTGTTTACCTGGTGAAGTGTCGTTATCGTAATGATAATGATTCTCAATTAAAAGTCAACACAAGCACGGCGATTTTCCGTAAATCTTTGTGGGGGTGAGGCCGAAAACGCTGGATAAAGGCGCAGAAAAAAAGCCTGGCGCCATGCTGGCGGCCGGGCTTTCGCAGAAGGGGCAATTCCGCGCTCAGGGCGTGACCGGCTCGGTGATGAAGCCGATCTTGCGCAATCCGGCCTGCTGCGCCGCAGCCATGGCCTGGGCCACACGTTCGTAGCGCACCGATTTGTCGCCGCGTATATGAAGCTCGGGTTGCGGCTCCTGCGCGGCGGCCGCCTGGAAGCGGGGTGCCAGATCGAGGTCTTCTATTTTTGCTTCGTTGAGGTAATAGGCGCCGTCTGCGTCCACGGTCAGCCGCACGGTTTCCGGCTTGACGTTTTGCGCCTCGTTGGTGGCACGCGGCAAATCGATGTTGATCGAATGTTTCATCACCGGCACGGTGATGATGAAGATGATCAGCAGCACCAGCATCACGTCGACCAGCGGCGTCATGTTGATCTCGTTCATCACCTCGTCGGTGTCGTCTTGTGTTCCAAAGGCCATGATGGATCCTTTTGCCTGCTCAGGCTTTTTTCATGGGCACGACATTCGCCTGCCCACTGGTGCCGACGCGCGCACCCGTCACAAAGTAGGCATGCAGGTCATGGGCAAAACGGTTGAGCTTGTGCAGCACACCCTTGTTGCCGCGCACCAGCGCGTTGTAGCCCAGCACCGCCGGAATGGCAACCGCCAGGCCCAGCGCCGTCATGATCAGCGCCTCGCCGATGGGGCCGGCGACCTTGTCGATGGTGGCCTGGCCTGCCGTGCCTATGGCCAGCAGGGCGTGGTAAATCCCCCAGACCGTTCCGAACAGGCCGATGAAGGGCGCTGTTGAGCCGACCGAGGCGAGGATGGCCAGGCCCGATTGCAGGCGCGAAGTGAACTCGTCAATGGTGTTGCGCAGGCTGCGCGTGACCCAGTCGCTCACGTCCAGCGTGTCGTGCAGGTGCGCCTTGGTGTTGCGGTGGTGGGCGGTAGCTTCGCGGCCTTCAATGGCCAGCTGGCGGAAGGGGTTGGACGGGTCGTTGCCCAGCCTGGTCAGGCCGGCGGCGAAGTCTTCGCTGTGCCAGAAATCTTCGGCGTTGCGGGCAATCTTCTTGTACTTGAGCACGTCCAGCGTCTTGATGATGATGACCATCCAGGACGCCAGCGACATGCCGATCAGCAGCAACGCCACCGCACGCGTGACGAAGTCGCCCTGCGTCCAGACGTTCATCAGGCCAAATTGTGAATTCATGAGTTACTCCAGAACAAAATTAATCGGGGCTTTGAGCAGGAACTGGGTGTCTTCATTGACACCGGCCCGCCGGAAAGGGGTGACCTGCGAGGCCAGCACGGCTTCGCGTGCTGCACGGTCTAGACGCTCGAAGCCGCTGGACTTGAAGACCTCGGCACGTTTGGCATGGCCGGCAGTGCTGTAGTAGACGGCAATGATGACCACGCCGGACTCGCCGCTGCGTTTGCTGAGCGCCGGGTAGACCGGTTTGGGCGGGCGGATGTATTCGGTTTCGCCCTGCGTGATTTCCACCAGGCGCGCTGGCGCAGACGGGGCCGGCGGTGCGGGAGCTGGCGCCACCGGAGCCAGAACAGGAGGCGCAGGCGGCTGCGGCTCGATCACGCCGGTGGGCGCGCGCGGCGTGGGCACCGGGTCGGGAATCGCCACGGGCATGGGCGGCGGCGGAAGCTTGGGCTTTTTGGGAGCCGGTTTGGGCGGAGGGGGCGGCGGCGCTACCTTGGGCGGCTCGATCTCGATGATGTGCGTCAGTATTTCAGCAGGCACCACGTGTTGCACGGCGCGGCGCAGCAGGCCGTTTTGCATCGCCCACAGCACGGCCACGTGGAAAACAACCACGCTGACGGCAATAACAAGGTTGCGGCTGATCGGCAATCGCACGGGAGTTGCAGGGGATGAAAGGGCGTCGGAGCCCGGAATGGCGGAAGCGTTCATCGGAAGTCTAGTGGATACAGGCGGGAGAACGCAGCGTGCGCGGGGACGGCGAAAGCCGTGTTAGCGGCGAAAGATCCACCACAGCGGGCCGATCACCAGGATCAGACTGCCGGCGAAGCTTGCAAAAAGGGTGAGGGAGGATTCCATGCGCTGCCTTCCAGAGGGTTGGTGGCGAGCTTGATATGGGCTGTCGGGCAACTGCCGTTGCACTGCGCAACAACGTCGCGCGCGCAGCCTTCGCACTGGCCGCACTGGGTGGCGACACCCAGTTCGAACTGGATCTCGTCAAAACCCAGGCCGGCACGGGCGTGGCGGGCGATTTCGCGGTCGGAGATTCGGCGACAGACACAGACGATCATGGGATTGGCTTGCTGGTGATTAAATCGATGACCCGAGTATAAATGCGAATCTGTCGCATTTGCAATCATTCTCTTCTTTTATCCACGAAGTCCTGCGACATCTTTGGGGATTCGCAATAAAAAATGGCGCTACTCCTTGCCAGCATTACTCCGTCAGCTATCAATAAAGGAGCGTTTGAAGACGGCTGGGGCGTCGCGTGCAAGGCCATGCGCGGCGAAGGGAGAAAGGTGAAACGAAAGAGGGATCAGACCTCGGCCCACATCCTCAGCAGGTTGTGGTAACAGCCGGTCAGACTGACCACTTCCGGGCTTTCGGCGGCCCCCACAGGCTTGTTCGCTGCCTGCTGTAGCTCCTTCCGGCGCAGGGCCGTGATGGCCATGTCCATGTCGTACAGCAGGCGGCGCTGGGCATCCTGCCGGACCATGCTTTCAATCCAGAAAAAGCAGGCCAGGCGTTCCCCGCGGGTCACGGGCTCCACACGGTGCACCGAGCTGCCCGGGTACATCACGAGGTCGCCCGCCTCGAACTTGATACGCTGCGCGCCATAGGTGTCCTGCACCACCAGTTCGCCACCGTCGTAGCTGGCCGGGTCGCTGAGAAACAGCGTGCAGGAGATATCGGTGCGCACATGCCGCGCGCTGGCGGCATGGGTGCGCACGGCGTTGTCGATGTGGTCGCCGAAGTGGTTGCTCTCGCCGCCATAACGGTTGAACAGCGGGGGGTAAACCGATTTGGGCAAAGCTCCGGTCACAAACATCGGGTTGCGCGCGAGCGCCACCGACACCATTTGCCGCGCCTGCTGCGCGGCGGGCAACTCTTCGGGCAACTGGCGGTTGTTCTTGACGCCGGCGCTCTGGCTGCCGGCCGTGACGCGGCCATCGGTCCAGTCGGCGGTAAGAATGAGCTGTCGGACCTGTGCAAGTTCATCTGGCTGGAGGGCTTGAGGAATGCGAAGGAGCATGGCAGTGATATCCAAAGGGAACCGGGCCGTCCACCGATGGCGGACTGCCCGAAGTTTAAGCGCCCTTGAACGGTGCGGCGCTCAGAATTTGCTTGTCAGCGTGACTCGCACTGCGCGTGCGTCACCCGGCGCCGCAAAACCGCGGTACAGGGTGTTGTAGTAGACCTTGTCAAACAGGTTGTCGATGTTGAGCTTGACAGTGTTGTCGGCGTTGATGCGGTACTCCACCAATGCGTCGGCCTTGACATAGCCGGGCGCCCGGTTGTCGGTGGTCACGCTGTTGGCTGGTTTGTTCTGGCTCACGGCGGTGAGGCCGCCGCCTACGCGCCATTTGCTGTCCACGCGGTAGGTGGTGAACAAGGTGGCCTGGCGGCTCGGACTCAGCCCCGGGTTCTGGCCGACCTCGGCCTGGCCGGCAGCGTTCGAGCCGGACTTGTCGATCACGGCTTTCAAAAAGCCGATGCCCGCAAAAATGTCCCACTGTGGTGTGATGCGGCCGGCGATCTCGAACTCCAGCGCGTCTGTGTGGCGTTGGCCCGAGAGCAGGTAGGAGTTGTTGGCGGTGTCGATGTCGGTGTTGCGCTCGTTGTACTTGTCAGTGCGGGCAAGCGCGGTGCGCAGCGACAGGTCGCCGTCATAGAGTTCCCATTTAGCGCCGATTTCCATGTTGCGGCTGCTTTCGGGCGGCGTGTTGGCGGAGCGCGGGTCGTACTGGTAGAGGTCGCCTGAGGTGTTGAACGAGGTGCCCCAGGCCGCGTAGTAGCTGGCTTCCTCGGTCGGCTGGTACATCAGGCCCAGGCGCTTGCTCAGCAGGCTGTCCGAGCGCGACAGCGGGGTATTGTTGGGGGCTGTGTTGCCCGAGCGGTCGAAGTCCCCCCGGAACTGGTCCACACGCAGCCCGCCCACCAGCTTCCACTGGGGTGTCAGTTCAATCGTGTCCTGCATGTACAGGCCCAGCGTGGTCGCCTTGAAGGATGTGGCCACGCGCTCGGTCAGGTTGCCGCTGATGCCGGTGCTGTCCGGGTTGCCTGCGGTGGTGGGCGGTTTGGCTGTGACCAGCGACGGATAGGTGGAACGGCTGGAGTTCTCCACCGCGTATTCGGCGCCCAGCAAAATGCTGTTCTTGCGGCCGAACCATGAGGTTGTGGTCAGGTAGTCACTTTGCAGGAAAGTGTGGTGTTCTTCGCCGGCCTTGGCGTTGGTGCGCCGGTTCACCACGGTGCTGTCGTTGATATTGGCCACCGTGGTGCCGGCCGCGAAGCTCGATTGCGTGGCCCACATGGAGCGTGAATAGTAGCCGTCGCGCACGGTTGTCTTCAGGCTGCTGCCGTCACTCCAGCGATGGGTGTGCGACAGGGTCAGCGCATCGGCCTTGTCTTTCTGGAAGTCACTGTCCAGGCCGTACCAGTAGCGGTTGGTGGGCGCCGGAGCCGGACGGTTCTCGAGCCAGGCAAAGCCCCAGTCGGGCTTGTCGTTGTAGTTCAGGTGGTAGTAGCTGATCTCGAACTCGTTGGCCGTGCCTATGCCGAGACGGTAGTCCAGCGCCAGGCCGCGGCGATGGGTGGATGCGCCGGCGTTGTCGCCGCGGCCCTCGCCGTCGGTGGCCATGGCGTTGATGCGCAGGGCGGCGTCTCCCTCAAGCTTGAAGTTAAAGTCGCCCTGGTAGCGCTGGTAACCATCGGTGCCGACCGTGGCATTGACCTCGTGCTCGGTGATCATGCGCGCCTGCTTGCTGACCTGGTTGATCACGCCGCCGGTGGAGCCGCGGCCGAACAGCATGGACGCCGCGCCGCGCAGCACTTCCACGCGGTCCACGTTGAAGAGATCGCGGTTGTACTGCGCAATGTCGCGCATGCCGTCCTGGTAGATGTCGCCGGCCGCGCTGAAGCCGCGCAGGCGGATGTTGTCGCCGACGCGCCCGCCTTCCCCGGCCTCGAAGGTGATGCCGACGACATTTTCCAGTGCGCCCTTGAAGCTGTCCTTGCCTTGGTCGTGGATCAGTTTTTCATTGACCACGGTCAATGATTGCGGAATGTCCTTGGCGGGCACCGGCACCTTGCCGACGCTGGTGACGCCGCTCTGGTAGGTTTGTGCGGCACGGTCGCGCGGGGCGATCACGGTCACCGGGGCCAGGGTGTTGTCGCTGGCCGATGCGGCCGCCGGCGCATCCGTGGCGCCGCCTGGCGGGGTCTGGGCCCAGCCGGCCATGGAAACCGCGAGCATCAACGCACCCAGGGGCAGTACAGCCTTTTCGGACGATGGCAATGCGCTGGAGCCAGTTGCGGAAGGCGCGGAAGCCGCAAGGGTGCGGCTACGGGATGGTTTGCTGCGCGCAGCGCGCGTCTTGGGTTGGGGAAAACGTGCCAAGTGGCCTCCAGGCAGGGTCCCGCCGGATCGGCGTGGAATGGTTTGAGTCGTTGGCTTGGCTCGGCAGTTCCTGGCGGATGCGAGCTGGCTGGTCAGGTGTCGCAGCGAGTGTATATCAAATGATAATGATTCGTAATAACTTGCAAGCGAAAATGCCTGTTTTCTTTACCCCGCCACGCGGGCGTGGCGAAAAGGGAACAGGAAAGGGTGGGTCTCCTGACCTTGCCGGGGCCCGGGGAGGGCGCCGAAAGCTCCGGCGTTGCGGGTTTTTCAGTGACGCCGGAACAGCTGGATCTTGTGTTCCTGCGCGACCGGCGCCGGCTTAAAGGCATTGCTGCTGCAACTGCCGCAGCCCGAGCCGCAACCGGACGGCTGCTGCACCAGCGCCTGCAGGCGTGCGGACGCCTGCAGGCGCGGGAAGCGGGACATCAGCGCGGCGGCCGCGTGTCGCTTGATGCCGGCCGGCATCAGGCGCCAGAGGGAATACGCCGTGCACAGCGCGACCACGGCATATACCAGCAGGGATTGCAGAAGCTGGACGGTCATGTCGTCAGCGCCAGCGCGACGCGGTAGGTGACAAACGAGGCGGCGTAGGCCAGCCCGAACAGGTAGGCGGCCATCAGCAGCGGGTAGCGCCAGGAATTGGTTTCGCGCTTGACGACGGCCAGCGTCGAGATGCACTGCGGCGCAAACACATACCAGGCCAGCAGTGAATACGCCGTTGCGATGGACCAGCTCTGCGCGATCAGCGGGCTCAGGGCCGCGGCGGCATTGTCACCAGCGGCTGACAGGGAGTAGACCGTGCCGAGCGCACCTACTGCCACTTCGCGCGCGGCCATGCCGGGGACCAGCGCAATCGAGATCTGCCAGTTGAAACCAATCGGCGCGAAGACGACTTCGAGCGCCTTGCCAATCATGCCGGCAAAGCTGTACTGGATCGCCG
>NZ_JBDTTH010000032.1:0-41926 GCF_039930745.1 Polaromonas sp.
ATTTGGATGAAAAATCTCAACTCAAAGGGGTCAAATTTGCTCGGCAATCAACAGCTACTGGCTCGCCGCTGGCCATCCCGTCACCTTCCGACCGCCCGCCAATAGTTCGGTCTGCGTCGATGGTGGGCAACGGCGATGATTGTCACGGTGTCGTCAATCACGTCGTAGAACACAGAATACGGAAATCTCTTCAGCACACGATGGCGGTTTCCGTCCTCATCTGCGGGTCTGCTCAGAGGGGCATCTGCAATGTGTTCAATGATGTCGAATACCTCTGCGCGAAAGCCGTCGGCAGCCAGCGCATTCCTCTCGCGGTACCAAAGAATCGCGTCCGAGATGTCGCTCTCTGCTGCTGGAGCAAGAACGACGGAGAAGGGGCTCACAAAGCGTTCAGGCGGGAACGGGCTTCGGCCCAGGGCACTGCTTGTGTCACCCCGGACCGCAGGTCACTTTTGCGCTGGCGAATCTCGTTGGCCCAAGCCTTGGCAACAGTGGCCTCGTCCTCGCCGTCCAGGCTGTCGAGCAGCGCAATCATCACCGCCGAGCGCTCATCCGGTGCCAGCGCAAGGGCTTCGTCAATGAGGTGGTCAACGCGGGCATTCATGGTCTGCAGTCTAGCAGTTTTGGCCGGAAAACGGCTTCGACCCCATTGACCAAGGGGGCGAAAGGCGGCGCGCTTTGCCCACCGCTCTTGCCAAACATTCAGGCCTGCTTGATGACTTGCCTACTCAATAAGTCTTGTACGGCAAAAACTTGCCCGACAACACCACATTCACACGGTCACCCTTGGGGTCGGGCTGGCGCACGATGTCCATCGAAAAATCAATCGCGCTCATGATGCCGTCGCCAAACTCTTCGTGGATCAGTTCCTTGATCGTCGTGCCGTACACGCTGACGATTTCGTACCAGCGGTAGATCAGCGGGTCGGTGGGAATGGGTGTGGGCAGCGAGCCCTTGTAAGGCACAACCTGCAGCCACTTCTGCTCTTCGGCGTTCAGGCTGAAGATCTTGCCAACCACTTTCGCCTGCTTCTCGTCAAACGTCATCTGGCCCAGGCAGGCGGCGGTGACCCACTCCTTGCTGAGGCCGACCTTCTTGGCGACCGATTCCCAGGTGATGCCCTTGGACACCTTGGCGGTGATGATTTTTTCGGTGACTTCCATGCGGTTCATGTGGTTTGCTCCTGTGTTTGAAAAATTGAAGAGGGGAAAAAAGTTAAAGGTCAGACCGCGACGGGCCGCGGCCAGTGGAATTTGCGGTCGGCGACCTTGATCGGCACGTCGTTGATGCTGGCCTCGCGGCGGCGCATCAGGCCCAGTTCGTCAAACTCCCACTGCTCGTTGCCGTGGGAGCGGAACCAGAAGCCCGCGTCGTCGTGCCATTCGTACTCAAAGCGCACCGAGATGCGGTTGTCGGTGTAGGCCCAGAGTTCTTTCTTGAGCCGGTAGTCCAGCTCCTTGGCCCATTTGCGTTTGAGGAACTCGCGGATCATGGGCCGGCCCGAGAAGAAGTCGGCGCGGTTGCGCCAGACCGAGTCTTCGGTGTAGGCCAAGGCCACGCGGTCGGGGTCGCAGCTGTTCCAGGCGTCTTCGGCCTTTTGCACTTTTTCTTTCGCGGTTTCCAGCGTGAAGGGCGGCAGCGGCGGGCGGGCTTGTTCGGTGCTCATGCAACAGCTTTCAGGGTGACGGAGGTTGGTGTATCTGCCAGCGCGCCGCGGCCGGGCTCTACCGTGGGCGGGTGCGCGGGCGCCTTGCCGTGCGACAGGTCTTTGGAGCGCGCCACCAGAAAGTCCACCAGGTGGTTGCGCAGCGGGTAGTACTGCGGGTCGTGGTGCACGGTGGCGCGCTGGCGGTCGCGCGGCATGGTGTTGCGCACGATCTCGGCCACGCGGGCCTGCGGGCCGTTGCTCATGAGCAAAATTTTGTCGGCCAGCAGCACGGCCTCGTCTACGTCGTGGGTAATCATGAACACCGTCTGGTGCGTCTCGCGCACGATGGCCAGCAACTCGTCCTGGATGGTGCCGCGTGTCAGTGCGTCCAGCGCGCCGAAGGGCTCGTCCAGCAGCAGCATCTTGGGCTCGATGGCAAAGGCCCGCGCAATGCCCACGCGCTGCTTCATGCCGCCCGACAGCGCCGAGGGTTTCTTGTCAATCGCGCCGGACAGGCCGACCAGGTCCACGTACTTTTTCACATGGGCATCGACCTGCGCCGATGTCCAGTCCGGCCATTTGGAACGCACGGCAAACGCAATGTTCTTGCGCACGCTGAGCCAGGGCATCAGCGCATGGCCCTGAAACACCACGCCGCGCTCCAGGCTGGGGCCGGCGACCTCGCGGCCGTCCATGAACACATGGCCGGCGCTGGCGCTTTCGAGGCCTGCCAGCACGTTGAGGATGGTGGTTTTGCCGCAGCCCGAGTGCCCGATGATGCAGACAAACTCGCCGCGGTTGATGCTGAAGTTGACCTCGTCGAACACCGGCTCGCTGGTGCCGGGGTAGGACTTGGCCAGGCCTTCGACCTGCAGGAAGGGGCGGCCCACAGCGGTGGCGGGGCTCAGGGTGTCTTTCGGCTCATTCGGCATAAGTCACCCACTTTTGCAGCTGCGCAAACATCAGGTCCAGCAGCATGCCCATCACGCCAATCACCGCAATGGCAAAAATCACGTTGGTCAGCGAGAGATTGTTCCATTCGTTCCAGACAAAGTAGCCAATGCCGGTACCGCCCACCAGCATCTCCGCGGCCACAATCACCAGCCAGGCAATGCCCATGGAGATGCGCATGCCGGTCAGAATGGTTGGCGCGGCGGCCGGCAGGATGACCAGAAAGGCCTTGCGCAGCGGCTTGACCTCCAGCGTCTTGGCGACGTTGAGCCATTCACGCTTGACGGCCGATACACCAAAGGCAGTGTTGATCAGCATCGGCCAGACCGAACAGATAAAGATCACGAAGATGCCCGAGGTGGACGAGTCTTTGATGGTGTACAGCGCCAGCGGCATCCAGGCCAACGGCGAGATCGGTTTCAGCACCTGGATGAAGGGGTCGAGCGCTCGCCGCATCAGTGGCGACATGCCGATCAGGAAGCCCAGCGGAATGGCGACCACGCAGGCCAGCAGAAACCCCAGGCCCACACGGGCCAGCGAATAGCCGAGCTGGATCGCGACGCCCTTGTCGTTGGGGCCCTTGTCGTAAAACGGATCGGACAGATGCTTCCAGGCGGTCTGGCCCATTTGCAGCGGCGTCGGAAACCCGCCCGCCTTGGCGGTGCCGGGGTCTTTGCCCAGCATCTTCAAATACTCGGCCTGTTCGGCTGAAACCGCAGGCCCGGCTGCGCCGCCGGTGGCAGGCAGGGTGGCCAGTTGCCACGCCGCCAGAAAAACCAGCAGCAGCAACACCGAGACCAGAGTGGCCTTGAAGTTCAGGGTTTTGAAGAGGTTCACAGTTGAAGGTCCAATAAACGTTGCGGCACCGCCGACGATGCGGATAGCCCCGGAGTATCTTTCAAGCCGGGGCCGCGGGACTGGCTCTGCCAGACCGCAGGCGCAGCGGCCCCCTCGGGGGGCAGGGAGCTACACGCAGTGAGCGACCGTGGGAGCCACATGTTCAACCCATCTTGTTGATAGCGAAGGACTTGAGGTATTCGTCCGGCTTGGCCGCATCAAACACCTTGCCCATCACTGTGAACTTGGGGTAGGCGCCTTCGGGCGGCTTCTGGCCCAGTTCGGCCATGCGCTTTTTGGCGTCGGTCAGCAGAAAGACTTTTTCGGCAATCTGCTTGTAGTTGATGTCGCCCTTCACATAACCCCAGCGCTTCATCTGCGTCAGCATCCACACCGCCATCGACTGCCAGGGGATCGGGTCGAAGTCGGCGCGGTCGGGCACGGTCTTGATGTTGCCCAAGCCGTCGGCAAACCGGCCAGTCAGCACTTGCGCCACCACGGTTTCGGGCTGGTTCAGGTAGGCCTGTGGCGAGATGACCTTGGCGATCAGTTCGCGGTTTTTCGGGTCGCGCGCCATGGCGGCGGCTGTGAGCACCGAGCGGTACAGCGCGGCAAAAGTGTTGGGGTTCTTCTGGATGAACTCGGTACTCGTGCCGAAGGCGCAGCAGGGGTGGCCGTTCCACAAGTCCTTGGTCAGGATGTGCAAAAAGCCGATCTCCTCGTACACCGCGCGCTGGTTGAAGGGGTCGGGGCCGAGGTAGCCGTCGATGTTGCCGGCGCGCAGGTTGGCCACCATTTCAGGCGGCGGCACCACGCGGATCTGGATGTCGGTGTCGGGGTTCAGGCCCGCTTCAGCCACGTAGTAGCGCAGCAAAAAGTTGTGCATGCTGAACTCAAAGGGCACCGCGAACTTGAAGCCCTTCCACATCTTGGGGTCGCGCTTGTCCTTGTGCTTGTTGGCCAGCGTGATGGCCTGGCCGTTGGTGTTCTGTATGGTGGCCACATTCATGGGCACCGGGTTGGAACCCACGCCCATGGAAATCGCCAGCGGCATGGGGCTCAGGAAGTGGGTGGCGTCGTATTCCTTGTTGATCATCTTGTCGCGTATCAGCGCCCAGCCAGCGGTCTTGACGACTTCAACATTCAGGCCCTGCTTGCTGTAGAAGCCCAGCGGGTGCGCCATGATCAGCGGCGTGGCGCAGGTGATGGGGATGAAGCCGATCTTCAGGTTGGTTTTTTCGAGCTTGCCCTTGTCCTGCGCCATGGCCTGCATGGTGCCGACGGGCAGCACGCTGGCAATCGCGGCCATGGCCGTGCCCTTGCCGACGGCGCGCAGAAAGCGGCGGCGTACGGCGTCCTGCGGAAACAGCGCCTTGACCAGCGTGGCTTCAATGAATTCGTTGGAGTAGCTCTCGAACGCGCTGCTCAGGCTGCGGCTGCGCAGCTCGGCGGCGGCGCTGTCGGCATTCATTTCCTGGTGGTGGTCTGCCACCGTGTGGTCGCGCCCGCAGCTGCACTTGAGCATCAGGGGCCTGTCGGCGTCATAGGGAGAGAAATGGTCAGACATGGGGCGCGCACCTTTCAAATGAAGATGCGGCAAGCCATGCAAATGACGCGCCACTTGGGCCTGCTGAATGGCCTTCTGCCTTATTTAGGAGTGGCGTGGATGACGGCTTGTAGGGGCGGCACTACAAAACGCGGCGCATGTGGCGCCGCTAATGCGCGAAGTGCATCGCTAGGCAGGGTGTCCAGTCCGGGAGTGCGGATTTTTGCGGGGGCGCGTCAGCGGCTGCCTCTGCATGCGCCAGCACACGAAGCCGCTGCGCACCAATTTCGCTCACGCCCGGCGGGGCTGGGTGCGGCCCTCAGCGGCCCACGGCTTTTTGGAGCTCGTCCTTGCGCATGCTCGAGCGGCCGCGTATGCCTTTTTCTTTTGCCTCTTCGTACAGCTGGTCGCGAGTGCGGCCGCCGGCCCCGCTGTGCGAGCGCTGGCCACCGCGCACTGGTGCGGGTGTGTCGCTGAGCGTCTGTGCGCTCGCCTCCCTGGCCTCGCCGTGCTGGGCGCGCTCCTTGTTGACCGTGCGGGCCGCGATTTCTTCAGCCGTGTCTTTGTCCTCGCCGCGCTGGAGCACGCTTTCCTTGACGTGCTCATACTGGCGTTCGCGCTTGTCGCTCCAGGCTTTGGGTGCCATGGTCAGCCTTTCTTGCCGGAATTGCGCGCCGGCTTGGCCGAGGCAGCGCCGCCACCGGTGGCGCCGCGGGCCTGTGACTGGCCGCCGCGGTCAGGCGCGGCGGGTGACGAAATGGTAGCGAGCGATTGCCCGACCTCTGCCTCGTCACCGGGGTCTTTGGCGGCAAGGTCGCCGAGCGAAACAATGCCAACCAGCCGGTTGTCGTCGTCAATCACCGGTAGGCGCCGGATCTGGCTGCCGGCCATTTTGCTGAGGATATCTTCCACGTTATCGCCTTCCCTGACAGTACGCACACCGGTGCTCATCACGCTGGACAGCGGGGTGGACTTGCCGTCCAGCCCTTGCGCCACGCCGCGGACGACGATGTCGCGGTCGGTCACCATGCCGAGCAGCCTTTCGCCGTCGCACACGGGAATCACCCCCACATTGAGTTCGTCCATGGCCTGGGCTGCCAGGGCCACGGTGTCGGAGGGGGTCATGGTCCGCACGCCGCGGGTCATCACTTCTGTTGCGGTTGTCATCGAGTTCTCCTTGGTTGGAAGCTGGGCCGGACACTTGCGCCAGCCAGATTCCAGCCTAATGCGCGGGGTGTGGGGCGTTATCGGCCACATCCCAAGCGAACGTAGGACAAGGCCGCATGCGGCCAGCGGTGGTGTTGCCTCCGGGGAAAAGCGTGTGGTACCCGGGTCCGCCGCTCAGGCGCCTGAAGGTGTTTTGGCATGGCGCTCGGCATACAGCGCCAGCTCCACGTCGTTCTTGGTGCCGGTTTTTTCGAGGATGCGCAGGCGGTAAGTGCTTACCGTGTTGGACGCCAAGCCCAGCTGCGCGCCAATCTCGCCGACGGACTTGCCCGACGTGAGCAGGCGAAACACCTGATGCTCGCGGTGTGACAGGGCTTCGGCACCGCTGCGCCCGCCGCTGCCGCCGACCGCGCTGGCCAGCGCTTCGGCGGTGATGGCTGAGACATACAGGCCGCCGGCCGCGATCTTGCGCACCGCGGCAATCATGTCGTCGGGATTTGCGCTTTTGTTCAGGTAGCCGGCGGCGCCCAGCTTGATGCAACGAACCGCGTACTGCTTCTCGGGGTAGGTGCTGAGCATCAGCACCGGCAGCAGCGGCCAGCTCTTTTTGAGGGCCTGCAACACGTCCATGCCGTCGCGCTCCGGCAGGGCAATGTCGAGCAGCACGGCGCCCAGGCCTTCGTGGCCGCCCAGCGCCTGGACGCGCTGCAGCACCTCGGGGCCGGTTTCGGCTTCTGCCGCCACCTCGATCTCGGGCGCATCGGCCAGCACCTGCTTGAGGCCTTCGCGCACGATGCGGTGGTCGTCGCCGATCAGGATTTTCACGGTGTTCATGGTGTGCCTGTCTGCTCTTAATTTGATAGCTGTATGCGCAGGTGGAACAAGGACCCAAGCCCGATTTGGCTTGATATTTCCAGGCTGCCACCCAAATGCCGCGCGCGCTCGCGCATGCCCATCACGCCATAGGCATTGGCCGCTTCAAAGGCGGCGGCTTCGGCGCCCCGGCCGTTGTCCTGCACGCTGATGCTGATCTCCCCGGGCGTGGCGCGGATGGCGATGGCCACGCGGCTGGCGTGTGCATGGCGGCCCACGTTGCTGAGCATCTCCTGGAAGATGCGGAAGACGGCAATCGCCGAGGCTTCGGGCAGCGGGACAGCGCCGGCCACTTCCATCTGCCAGTCAAGCGCCAGCTCGGCCGACTGCACAAACTCGTGGGCCTGCCAGTCCAGCGCAGCCCACAGGCCCTGATGGTCGAGGATGCTGGGGCGCAGGTCGGTGATGATGCGGCCCACGTTGTCAACGGCGGCTTCAATCAGCCGGCTCATGTTCTGGCATTTGCTGCGCATGGTGTCGCGCATGGCCTGGGCTTCGTCGGTGGAGCGGCGGGGCTGCTCGCCCAGGCGCTTGTCCAGCCAGCCCACGTCCATCTTCAGCGCCACCAGCAGGCTACCGAGCTCGTCATGTACCTCCCGTGCGATGCGCGTGCGCTCTTCCTCGCGCACGGTGTGGGTGTAGGCCGAGAGTTCGCGCAGTTGCTGCAGCGCTTCAGATAGCGCCTGGGTGCGCTCGCTGACGCGCTGCTCCAGCACGGCGTGTGCCTGGCGCAGGGCGTCTTCCGCCTGGCGGCGCGCCGAGATGTCCACAAAGGTGACCACGGCACCCTGCACCACGCCGCCTTCGACGATGGGATAGGAGGAATATTCAACCGGGAAGGCGCTGCCGTTCTTGCGCCAGAAGAGCTCGGTGTCTATGCGGCAAGGCAGGGCCTTGCGGAAGGCGTTGAAGATGGGGCACAGGTGTTCCGGGTAGTGGCAGCCGTCAGCATGGCTGTGGTGCGCCAGCTCGTGCATGTTGTGGCCCAGCATGTCGGCCGGCGCATAGCCCAGCTGCTCGGCCCCGGCGCGGTTGATGAAGGTGCAGCGGCCGTCCATGTCGATGCCGAAAATGCCCTCGCCGGTGGACTCCAGCAGCTGCGACAGCTTGTCGCGCCAGACCGGCTGGTCTGCGCCGGACAGCACTCGCGTCGTCAAAATCAGTACGTCTTGCATGGCAAAAACTTGCCCGACAAAACCACGTTCACACGATCACCCTTGGGCAGGTGGCGGTGACCCACTCTTTGCTGAGGCCTATTTTTTTGGCAACGGATTCCCAGGTGATGCCTTTGGAGACTTTGACGGTGATGATTTTTTCGGTGATGTCGTTGCGGTTCATGGTGGCTCCAGTGTTTGAAATGGGCGTCGTGCGGGCAAGGAGTGGCTGGGTTAATTGGGAAATTAATTAGTCCGTAAATTCAGTAAACATCGTGTCAGGGCAGCGCCCGCTTGAGCCATTGCGTACGTAGTAGTTCCAGCGATAAGCCATCTCTGTGTTGTCCTGGCAAACCACGCCTTTGTACAACTTGCCATAAGTGGCTCTGGCCCCCGAGGATGATCGATAGCTGTCAAGAACTTCAGTGACCAGCCCGCCATCTTTGGGATAAACCTTCAGCACGCCAAAAGACGCATTGCTGGGAATGTCGTAGTCCATATACAGTGCGTTCCGCTCAGGATCCGGGTACGCCTTGGTTACCAATAAGAAAACAGCTTGTTGTTGCTCCACCAACTCTTGCTGCGTCAGGTGGGTAAATGAGGTGGATTTGATTTTTGCGCCGAACTTCAGGGCGGGACCCAGCACCAGCAGTGGTGGGCGCTCGCCCGTAGCCGCAGAGTTAAACCGATGTAGCAGCGGCTTTTTAAACCGGTTGACGACAGCCGAGAAGATTTCGTCATCGCTGAAGTTTTGATTCTGCAGCTCTAAAGCACAAACAGGGCTTGCAGCACCTAGACATAGCAATATTGCAGCGATTGATTTTTGCGTTTTGAGGGACATCATCAGTAGCTTATCAAGGCGGACAATGTTCGGTCGGTGGTGACTGCAGGGCTGCATCATTGCGTGGTCAAGTCCTGGCTTCTTCAATTCGGATTCTTCGTGCATGCCATCAGCAAACATCGTGCCCAGCTTGGTGCGTTGGCGGGGGCTGTAACAGATCCAAAACGGTGCATGGTCGGCTGGCCGGGGCGGTTTGCCCCAAAACGGGTTGTACTTTTGAATCGCTGTAAAGTCAGGTGCTCCCTCCAAACAAGACCATGGCCCCGGCTTTCCCTTCCCTGACACCGTTGACGACGCGCCTGTTGGCTGCCACCTTGGTGCTGCTCATGGCATGCAGCCCGGCTTTTAACTGGCGTGAAGTCCGCCCTGACAACACTGCGCTGAGCCTGCTGCTGCCATGCAAGCCCGACAAGGCGACACGCAGCGTGCCATTGGGCGGGCAGACCACCGAGCTGGCCATGCTGGGCTGCGATGCCGGGGGCGCCACTTTTGCCATCGCCGTGGCCACCGTCAAGGACGCCAGCCAGATGGCTGCCGCACTGACCGGCTGGCGGGCGGCCACCCTGGCCAACATGAAGGCCACCGACGCCGGCCAGAGCGCCCCCTTGAAACTGCCCGGGGCATCGGTGCAGCCGTCAGCCCTGCTGGTGCAGGCCACCGGCCAGCGCGCCAATGGTAGCGCGGTGCAAAGCCAGGCCGCTTATTTCACCCACGGCGCCCAGGTGTTCCAGGCGGTGATTTACGCCGACAAGATTTCGCCCGAGGTGGCCGACACCTTTTTCTCCAGCCTCAAGCTGGATGCTGGAAGCGTGCGCTGATGAGTGCTGTTCAGGCGGCCGCAGGTTTTCCGGCTGGCCATGCGCCTTCTGGCCTGCTGGCGCGGCGCGCGGGCATTGTCGTGTTCCTGGCCTTTGCGGCGGCCTACTTCTGCTCGACCCTGGTACGCGCCATCACCGCTACTCTGGCGCCGGTGCTGACGCAGGAGTTTTCATTGCATGCGCGCGATCTGGGGCTGCTGGCGGGCGGCTACTTTCTGGGTTTTGCCGCCACCCAGCTGCCACTGGGCACCTGGCTGGATCGGCATGGTCCCAAGCGGGTGATCCTCAGCTTTTTGAGTTTGGCTGTGCTGGCCTGCCTGGCTTTTTCTGTCGCGACAAGTTTTACCGGGTTGCTGATCGCACGCGTGTTGCTGGGCATGGGCGTCAGCGCCTGCCTGATGGCGCCGCTGACAGGTTACCGTCGCTGGTTTGACACAGGCACCTTGCTGCGCGCGAATTCGTGGATGCTGATGACCGGCTCGCTGGGCATGCTGGCCTCCACCTTGCCGGTGCAGTGGCTGATGCCGCTGACGGGCTGGCGCCCACTGTTCTGGATTCTGGCGGGGCTGATCTTGTTGTCGATGCTGGCGATTGCGTGGGTGGTGCCTGCATGGAGCGCAGGGTCCCCCTCTCCCTTCAAGCAGGGGCCGCGGAACCGGCTTAGCCGGGCAGCAGGCGCAGCGGCCCCCGAGGGGCTGGAGCCTGCGGGTCCAAACCTGCCTGCGCAGGTTTGGACAGGCGACAGAAGCGAAGCCTCTGGCGAGCGGCGGCCTGCAAGGCCTCGCGAACCACACGCAGTGGGGAGCGTGGGGGCCACATTCATTTGGCGCAGCCGCTATTTCCAGAAAATGGCGCCACTGGCTTTTTTCAATTATGGCGGCGTGATTGCCATCCAGACCTTGTGGGCGGGCCCGTGGATGATCCGCGTGGCGGGCTACACGCCGCTGGAAGCCGCCACCGGGCTGTTCTGGATCAATGGCGCCATGTTGTTCACCTTCTGGGGCTGGGGCATGGTCAACCCGTGGCTGTCGCGGCACGGCTGGAGCGCCAACCGGTTGATCACCTGGGGTGTGCCGCTCAGCATGACGGTGTTGGCGGCAAACATTGTTGCCGGGCCCGCCACAGGCTGGGTTGGCTGGGCGCTGTTTTGCATGAGCGCCAGCGTCATGGGCCTGGCCCAGCCCGCGGTGGGCATGGCCTTTCCGCAGGCGTTGGCCGGGCGCGCACTGTCGGGCTACAACCTGGTGATATTTGCCGGTGTGTTTGTCATGCAGTGGGGCATCGGCTTGCTGATCGATGCTTTCCAGGCGATGGGGATGGACCGTGTGGCGAGCTTTCAGGCCGCGCTGGGGGTGTTTTTGTGTTGTTGTATCGCATCGTATGCCTTCTTCCACGGCGCTAAAGCAGACCCCACCGCCGATAATTCAAGGCAATGAACGGCATTCTCATCATCGCCCACGCGCCGCTGGCCTCCGCCTTGCGCCAATGCGTCCTGCACGTGTTTCCCGACAATCCGGCCAGTATCGCGGCGCTGGACGTGCAGCCCAACATGCCGCCGGAGGAAACCCTGGCTCAGGCGCGCATCGTGTTCAGGCAGATGGGCACCTCGCACGCCCTGGTGCTGGCCGACGTGTTTGGCGCCACGCCCTGCAATGTGGCGCAGAAGCTGGTTGACGGCGTGCATTCCAAACTGATCACCGGCGTCAACCTGCCCATGCTTCTGCGCACCGTGTCTTACCGGCACGAACCGCTGGACTCGCTGGTGGCACGCGCCGTGATGGGCGGAACGCAGGGCATCATGCAGGTGGCCATCACCGCACCGCAGAATCAAGCACGTAGAAACCATGATCAAGACCAGCACGACCATCAACAATAAGCTGGGCCTGCATGCGCGCGCTTCGGCCAAGCTCACCAAACTCGCCGGCAGCTTCCCCTGCGATGTCTGGATCTCCAGGGGCGAACGCCGCGTCAACGCCAAAAGCATCATGGGCGTGATGATGCTGGCCGCCGGCATCGGCAGCACTGTCGATATTGAAACCGATGGCGCCGACGAGCAAGCTGCAATGGACGGCATCCTGGCCTTGATTGCTGACAAGTTCGGGGAGGGCGAATAAATGACGCCCCCACGGTCGTTCGCTTCGCGTAACTCCCTGCCCCCCGAGGGGGCCACTGCGCCTGCGGGCCGGCAAAGCCGGACCCGCGGCCCTGGCTGGCTTGGGGAAAAACCGGTGCGGGGAGCCAAGTGACCTTCAGCGTCCACGGTCTGGCTGTCTCTCGCGGGGTGGCGATTGGCCGCGCCGTGCTGGTGGCGTCGAGCCGTGCCGACGTGGCGCACTACTTCATCGACGCCTCCAAAACCGCTGAAGAGATCCAGCGGCTGCGTGTGGCGCGAGACGCGGTGGCCGAGGAGATTGCGCGGGTGCAGCGGGAGCTGCCCAAGGACGCTCCGCACGAGCTGTCGGCACTGCTTGACGTGCACCTGATGCTGCTGCAGGACGAGCAGCTGATCAGCGGCGTCAAGCACTGGATCAAGGACCGGCTCTACAACGCCGAATGGGCGCTGACCACGCAGTACGAAATCATTGCGCGCCAGTTCGACGACATGGAAGACGAATACCTGCGCGAGCGCAAGGCCGACCTGGAGCAGGTGGTTGAGCGCATCCTGGGTTTCATGAAAGGCGTGGCCTCGCCGGTGTTGCCGGCGGCGCAGGCTGGTGCCAACCGTCAGCGGCGCGAGCAGGACCTGCTGCTGGACGACACCATGGACGTGCCCCTGGTGCTGGTGGCGCACGACATCTCGCCGGCCGACATGCTGCACTTCAAGCAAAGCCTGTTTGTCGGTTTTGCCACCGACGTGGGCGGCAAGACCTCGCACACCGCCATCGTGGCGCGTAGTCTGGACATTCCGGCTGTAGTGGGGGCGCGTAGTGCCAGCCAGCTGATCGAGCAGGACGACTGGGTCATCATCGACGGCGATGCGGGCGTGCTCATCGTGGACCCTTCGCCTATCATCCTGGCCGAATACGGCTTCAAGCAGCGCCAGGGCGAACTCGAGCGTCAACGCCTGAACCGCCTCAAACACACACCGGCGATCACGCTGGACGGACAGAAGGTCGAGCTGCTCGCCAACATTGAAATGCCCGACGACGCCGCGGGCGCGATCGCGGTGGGAGCGGTGGGTGTGGGCCTGTTCCGCAGCGAGTTCCTGTTCATGGGCCGGCCCGGCAAGCTGCCCGACGAGCAGGAGCAATACCTCGCTTATCGCAAGGCGGTCGAAGGCATGCAGGGCTTGCCGGTCACCATCCGCACGGTGGACATCGGCTCCGACAAACCGCTGGACAAGCTCGCCGGCCGCGCACAGGACGGACAGCTGAACCCGGCGCTGGGCCTGCGCGCGATCCGCTGGAGCCTGGCTGACCCGCCGATGTTCCTGACGCAGCTGCGTGCCATCCTGCGCGCGGCGGCGCATGGCCAGGTCAACCTGCTGGTGCCCATGCTGGCTCATGGCAGGGAGATTCGCCAGACCCTGTCGCTGCTCGACCATGCGCGCGCCGAGCTGGACAACAAGGGCATTGCCTACGGGCCGGTGCAACTGGGCGCCATGATCGAAATTCCGGCGGCTGCGCTGACGCTCAAGCTCTTCCTGAAGTACTTCGACTTCCTGTCCATAGGCACCAACGACCTGATCCAGTACACGCTGGCGATCGACCGCGCCGACGAAGCGGTTTCGCATCTGTACGACCCCTGCCACCCGGCTGTGCTGCGGCTGATTGCCGACACCATTGCCGAGTGCAATGCGCAGGGCAAGGGCGTCAGCGTCTGCGGCGAGATGGCCGGTGACGTAACCATGACGCGACTCCTCCTGGGCATGGGCCTGCGCAGCTTCTCGATGCACCCGTCGCAGATCCTGGCGGTCAAGCAGCAGGTGCTGCGGGCGGATGCGGGCAAGCTGGAGCGTTGGGCGCAAGACGTGCTGGCCAGCGAAGAGCCGGCTACGCTGCTGTAGTCTTCTTGCTGCTTTTGCTATTGAAGTTATAGCTGCTTGCGCCCGTGCAATAAGGACTGCGGGCATTTTTCTTATAAATTTTGACCGCTGCAGAGAGTTTTGTGGCATCTGATTTTTGATGAAATGTGCCGCTAGCCCTTATTTGATGGGCGCAGACAGCTACTAAATTTATAGCGAAATTTTCCTAGATTTGTCATCCCGGACTTGATCCGGGATCCATGTTTGTTGACCACGTGCTTTGTTCTGGCTGTTGCGGTTTGCCTGCAAGCGGGGGGTTGCCCGGCGGCAACTCACTTTCTTTTTGCGTCGCCAAAAAGAAAGTAAGCAAAGAAAAAGGCGCCCCCGCTGTCTGCGTCCCTTCCCTTCGCTACGGACAGCCTGCGGTGCTCGGTCCAGCCGGGGTCGAGCTCGAACTCGCCTTCGGCTTAGACAATCGCTCGCCCTGGTCCGGCTGGATCTCCGCTCCTCGGCGCATACAGAAGGGTGAGGGATGAAAGCGGGACCGGACGCGCGACCTGATCAGCGACTTGCTGGAAAGCGAGCGGCTGGCCAGTCCGCACGCCACGCTGGACCGTATGCATATGCGGCTGATGCTACGCAACCTGCTCGACAACGCACTGCGCCACAGCGCTGAAGCTGAACGACCGCCAGGCTCGCGCTGGTACTGCAGGGCGAGCGTGTATTCCTGGAAGTGCGCGACTTCGGTTCCCGCGTCGCCCCCAGCCAGTTAACCCGTCTCACGGAGCCCTTCTACCGGACCGACAGCGCCCGCCAGCGCGCCACTGGCGGCGTTGACCTCGGCATGTACCTGTGCCGCCTGATCGCCCAGGCCCACGGCAGCGAGCTCGAACTCCGAAACACCGAACCCGGCCTCGGTGTGCGCTTGCGGTATATTGCTTTGAGCAAAAAACAAACGGGGGATGGTGTGGCGGGATGTGGAAAGCGGTTTGGGCGGTCGATGACCGTACGTCGAATTTGAACCCCCGCCACCGCGCATGAGCCGTGTGCCGTTCAGCGCCGATGCCGTGCTGGCGCTGTCTCCCGATGACAGCTCCAGCAAGGCCGCGCGCGGCCTTGTTGCATCGGGTAAATGGCCCATGCTGGGCGCCAGCGACAACGCGGTCTGGGGCGAATGCCAGGGCAGCGGCAGCAAGCCTTACCAGACTCAGGTCGACCTCTCAGGTGCCGGGCCGACTTTCCGCTGCAGTTGCCCAAGTCGCAAATTTCCCTGCAAACATGGTCTGGCGTTGCTGCTGTTGCAGGCGCAGACTCCTGCCACCTTCACGGCGCCTGAACCGGCCTGGGTCGGCGAATGGCTGGCCTCGCGCAAGGAGCGCGCCGAGAAGAAGGAAGTGCGCGCCTCCGCCGCGCCAGCACCGGCTGATCCTGCGGCCGCCGCAAAGCGCGAGGACAAACGGTTTGAACGCATGGCTGCGGGTGCGCGCGAGCTGGCGCTGTGGCTGGATGACCTGGGCCGCAAGGGATTGGCAGCGCTGGCTGGCCAACCCGGTAATGCGACCGGTATCGCTGCACGCATGGTGGACGCGCAGGCGCCCGGTCTTGCACAGCGCCTGACGCAGGCGATGGCCCTGGTCGGCGAAGGCACCGACTGGCCGGCGCGCTTGCTGGCGCGGCTCGGCAACCTGCAACTGCTGGTCGATGCAGCACAACAGCGCGAGCGCTTGACGCCAGCGCTGCAGGCCGACCTGCGCCAGGCGCTGGGTTGGCCCCTGGAGCGGGAGGAGGTGCTTGCCGCCGGACCGGCTGTGAGCGACAGCTGGCAGGTCATTGCCCAGGTGATGGTCGAGCGAGAGGCACGGTTGACCGAGCGCCGGGTTTGGCTGATTGGGCGGCAAAGCGCCCGGCGCGCGCTGCTCGTCGATTTTTCTTACGCTGGCAAAGCCTTTGAGCACGGCTGGATGGTGGGCCAGAAGAGTCTTTGTGCATTGGCCTTTTACCCCGGCGCCGACCCTCTGCGCGCGATGCTGGCACAGACCGTGGACGATATGCCGGATGGCGGCGACACAGCCTTTTCGCCAGTGCCCGGCTGGGACGACGAATGGTCGGCGCTGGCCGAACGCATGGCCGCGAATCCCTGGGCCGAACGCTGGCCACTGCTGCTCGGCAATGCACAGTTGCTGCGCCACGCCGATGGCTGGGCGCTACTGTGCGGCGAGCGGCAACTGGGGCTGCGACTGAGCGATGCCGACGGCTGGGAGTTGCTTGCGTTTGCTGGCGGGCAGGCGGTCGAGCTGTTCGGTGAATGGGAAGGGGCCGCGCTGCGACCGCTGTCGGCCTGGGTGCGGGGCGGCAGTGACTGCTGGCGCTGCGCCGCGGAGACCACGTCATGATCGACTGGAGCAGCCTGCTGCAGGCCGCGCTGGTGGGCGCCGAGCGACCGTGGTCATTGCCGGCCGGCGTCACAACCGATCCGGTCCAGGGCCTCCTGCGCGAAGCGGCGGCGCTCGCCCCGCCCGATGCGCCCGGGCAGCTGTTGCGCCTGGCCGGTGCGCTAGCACTGTGCCGCCAGGCCGGCTGGCAGGCGCCGCCCGGCACAATCGCCGCGCCTGCGCCGGCTCCCGCTGAAAGCCGGCGTGAGGCAGATGCCGACTGGGTGGATCTGCTGTCCGGGGGGCTGGCCCACGGACCGCTGCGGCTTCAGGCGCAATTGCTGCGGGCGATGGTGAACGCCGGGCTGCATGCGCCGCCGGCCCTGCTGTCTGCGCTTCTGCAACTGGGCCGCGCCAACGTGTTGCTGCGGGCCGACCTGGGGCCGGTGCTCGGCGAGCGCGGCCGTTGGCTTGCCGCACAGAATCCCGATTGGGCCTATGCCTGCGGTGCCGAGGAAAGCGCTAGCGCGGCGACGCATTGGGAGCGCGGCAACCTTGAGCAGCGACGTGCCGTGCTGCATGCCGAGCGCGCCAGTGCGCCCGGCCAGGCGCGCGCACGGCTTGAGGCAGATTGGAGCAGCCTGGCCGCGAAGGACCGGGCGCTGCTGCTGCAGACCCTTGCGACCGGGTTGTCAATTGACGACGAGGCCTTTCTGGCGGCGCAGCTCAAGGATCGCGCGCAGGATGTGCGCTCCGGCGCGGCCGACCTGTTGGCGTCCTTGCCTGACAGCGCCTATGCCCAGCGCATGGCCGCGCGCCTCGCACCGTTGTGCGTGTCCGGGAACGAAAGCCCCGGCCTGCTCAAGCGCATCACCGGGCTTGCCGTGCCGCGTGTCCGCTTCGAGGCGCCGCTGCAAAAAGAGGCCGACTGGAAGGCAGACGGCATCGAAACGGAGTTGCCCAAATATGAATCTCTCGGCGAGCGCGCGTGGTGGCTTTATCAGCTCACGCGGCGCAGTTCACTGGCCTGGTGGTGTGTGCACAGCGGGCTCGATGCGGCGGCGCTGGTCAGGCTCGCCGTCGCCAGCGACTGGGCCGAAGCGCTTCTGCGCGGCTGGCTGCACGCGCTGCTGACGCAACCGGATGCCGACTGGGCCGAAGCGCTTCTGTCGCTGGGCGGCGCACGGCGCGAGACCATGCCTGCGCCGCTGCTCGCCATGTTGCCGGTTGAGCGCCGTGAGGCGTGGCAGCTTGCACAGCTGTCAAGCGACAACGCCTTGCACGCCGCGATAGACGCCTGCCTGTCCGGCGTCGCCGCACAGGACTGCTGGGGTGCGGCACTTTCCTTGCGGTTCGTGCAACTGCTGCAGCCGAAGCTTGCGCAGGGCGCGCTGCAGCAGGACTACGGCCTGCGCCAGCAACTGCCGGATTTGCTCTGCGCGCTGCATCCCGACGCGCTGGCCGGCTGGTCCAGCCCGCCGCGTGGCGACGACGACACGGCATCGCTGTCGGACTGCCTGAACCTGCTTGAGCAGGTGCTGAGCAGCCGGCGGCGGATGCAAACCCTGATTTCCCAACCTTGAAAAGATCTGCCATGACCCAAGTTCTGCGCCGCCATGCCGAAGACCAGTTTGCTGAAGAACTCGCCGAGATTGGCAAGGTCGACCGGCGTCAGCGCCCCGCGAACTGGAAAATGTCGCCTTGGGGCGTGGTGTCCTACCTGATGGGTGGCAAGCTCGACAACGGCTTCGAGGTGAGCGCCAAATACATCGGCAATCAGCGGCTCATGGAGATCGCGGTCGCGACCCTGGTGACTGACCGCGCGCTGCTGCTCTATGGCGTACCGGGCACCGCTAAATCCTGGGTTTCGGAGCACCTCGCGGCCGCGGTCAGCGGCGACTCGACGATGCTGATCCAGGGCACCGCCGGCACCAGCGAGGAGCAGTTGCGCTACGGTTGGAACTACGCCGAACTGCTTGCCAACGGCCCGAGTGAGAAGGCGCTGGTGCCCAGCCCGCTGGTCCACGCCATGCGGCTTGGCAAGATTGCGCGGGTTGAAGAACTCACGCGGATTCCGGCCGACGTGCAGGACACCCTGATCACCGTGCTTTCGGAAAAGACCCTGCCGATTCCCGAACTCGGCAGCGAGGTCCAGGCGACGCGTGGTTTTTCGGTGATCGCCACCGCCAACAATCGCGACAAGGGTGTCAACGAGCTGTCGAGCGCGCTGAAGCGCCGTTTCAACACCGTCGTGCTGCCGGTTCCTTCAAGCGAGGAAGAAGAGGTGCGCATTGTCGCCAAGCGGGTCTCCGAACTCGGCCGCGCACTTGAATTGCCGGCCGAGCCGCCGGCGCTCAAGGAGATACGCCGCGTCGTTCAGATTTTTCGCGAATTGCGCAACGGCCAGACGGAGGACGGCAAGACCCGGATCAAGTCGCCGAGTTCCACGCTCTCGACCGCCGAGGCGATCTCTGTCATCAACAGCGGCATGGCACTCAGCGGACATTTCGGTGACGGTGAACTGCACGCGAGCGACATCGCTTCCAGCCTGCTTGGCGCGGTGATCAAGGACCCGGTCAACGACACGGTCGTCTGGAAGGAATACCTGGAGACGGTCGTCAAGGAGCGACCGGAGTGGAAAGAGCTGTACCGGGCTTGCCGGGAACAGCTGTAAACGGCGCGCTGCCCGCATGAGCGATTCGCCGGTTCATTACTTCGGCATCCGCCATCACGGGCCGGGCTGCGCGCGCAGCCTCGGCCGCGCGCTCGAGGCATTGCAACCAGACTGCGTGCTCGTCGAAGGGCCGCCTGATGCTGACGCCTTGCTGCCCTTCGTGTTGCAGGCGGGCCTGCGGCCGCCGGTCGCGCTGCTGGTGCATGGCGCTGACGACAGCGAAAGAGCGGCTTTCTACCCATTTGCCGAGTTCTCGCCCGAATGGCAGGCGCTGCGTTTCGGACTGGCGGCCGGGTTGCCGACACGTTTCATCGACCTGCCGCAAGCGATCCGTTTTGCGCAGGACAAGCTCGCTGACGAGGCCGATAAGGACGACGTCGGGCCGAGCGAATCCGCGCCACCCGAGGGCGAATCTCCCGACACCGGGGCATCCGGCGCAAGGCTGCCCGACTTGCAGCATTACGACCCCATGGACGCGCTCGCCGAGGCCGCCGGATTCTCCGACGGTGAAAGCTGGTGGAACCACCTGGTCGAGGAACGCGGCGATAGTGAGGACCTGTTTGTGGCCATCGCCGAGGCGATGACGGCGATTCGCGCCGAGTGGCCCACAGCGATGCGCGGCGAGCGCCATGCGCTGCGTGAGGAGCAGCGCGAGGCACACATGCGGCAATGCGTGCGCGAGGCAATCAAGGCCGGGCACACGCGCATTGCAGTGGTTTGCGGCGCCTGGCACGTGCCGGCGCTGCGCACCGAACACACAGCCAAGGCTGACGCGGCCTTGCTGAAGGGCTTGCCGAAAGCCAAGGTCAACGCGACCTGGGTGCCGTGGACCTACCGGCACCTGACCTCGGCGAGTGGTTATGGCGCTGGCATAGATTCACCGGGCTGGTACGACTTCCTCTGGCGTGGCGGCCAGGGCAGCGCCGGCCGTGCGGGCGGCTGGCTGGCCAGAGTGGCGCGGCTGCTGCGAGACAACAGCCTTGACTGCTCGTCGGCGCACGTGATCGAGGCAACCCGCCTCGCCGATACCCTGTCTGCGTTACGCGGCCGCGCAGCGCCCGGCCTGGTGGAACTTGACGAGGCGGTCTGCAGCGTGATGTGTCTCGGCGATCCTGCCGCGCTGCTGCTGATACGGCGCGAACTCACGGTCGGCGACCGGATGGGTGAGGTGCCGCCCGAGGTGCCGGCCGTGCCGTTGCAGCGTGATATCGATCAGACGCAGAAATCACTGCGGCTCAAGCCCGAAGCGCTGCAAAAGACGCTGGAGCTCGACCTGCGTCAGCCCAACGATCTCGCGCGCAGCCGTATGCTGCACAGGCTCAGCCTGCTTGACATCGGCTGGGGCGCGCTGGCGCGCGGCAGCCGGCAGGGCCGCGGCACCTTCCGTGAGACCTGGCAACTGCAGTGGCAGCCCGAGTTCGCGCTGCGCATCATCGAGGCCAGCCGTTTTGGTTCGACCCTGGAGCAGGCGGCTGGCGCGCGGGTCGTTGAATGGTGCGCCGGCATCAGCCGCCTTGACGAACTTGCAGGCCTGGTCGACAGCGTCCTGCTGGCCGATCTTGGCGATAGCGTGCGTTTGCTCAGCGAGGCGTTACAGGCGCGCGCGGCGATCACCGGCGACGCGCTGCAACTCATCGCCGCTGTGCCGCCGCTCGCCAACGTGTTTCGCTACGGCAGCGTACGTCAGACCGACAGCGGCCTGCTCGCCCAGGTCCTTGACGGTCTGATCGCGCGCGGCGCGATCGGCCTGCCTCTGGCCTGCCAGGCGCTCGACGAGACTGCCGCACAGGCCCTGCGCGACCCACTGCTCGCAGCGAACGAAGCGATAGGACTGCGCGAGAGCGCCGAGCAGACCGAAGTCTGGCGGCTTGCGCTGCGCCAGATCGCCAGCGGCGATGCGCCGCATGCGCTGCTGCGCGGGCTGTGTTGCCGCTTGCTGCTGGACGCTGCGGCGTCCAGCACCGATGAGATTGCGACATGGCTGTCACGCGCGCTGTCGGCCGGCGTAGACCCGTTGGACGCGGCGCTTTGGCTGGACGGCTTCCTGAACCGCAATGCGATGGTGTTGCTGCACGACACGACGCTCTGGCGGCTCATTGACGATTGGCTCACCGGCTTGTCTGACGCGCATTTCCTTCAGGTCGTGCCGCTGGTGCGGCGCAGCTTCGCGGCTTTCTCGAATGCGGAGCGGCGCGACCTCGGGCAGCGCGCGGCGCGTGGCAGTGCTGCTGCGCCGGCGGTCGAGGCCGTTGCCGGCCTCGATGCGGCGCGCGCTGCCAAACCGTTGCCGACCTTGCGACTGTTGTTGGGGCTTCCCGCATGAATGATCCGTCCCTGAACCCCGTCACTCCGGTCGCACCGGCCGCAAACCGCCTGCAGCGCTGGCGCCTGGTGCTCGGCAGTGAGGCCGACAACAGTTGTGGCAGCGCAGAGGGCGGGCTGCGCAACATCGAACTTGCGCTCGCGGCGCTCTATGAGCCGGACGGTAGCGGCGGTCTGGGCCGTGGTGCCCGCGGCGGGCGCGGCGACTCCCGGCCGAACGTCGCACGCTGGCTCGGCGACATTCGCAATTATTTTCCGAGTTCCGTGGTGCAGGTCATGCAGCGCGACGCGATGGAGCGGCTCAACCTGCGCGAGATGCTGCTCCAGCCCGAAATGCTGGAAAGCGCCCAGCCCGATGTCCATCTCGTCGCCAACCTGCTGTCGCTGGCGAGCGTGATTCCCGAGGGAACCCGGGCCACAGCCCGCCAGGTGGTGCGCACGGTGGTCGACCAGCTCATGGACAAATTGCAGGAGCCGCTGCGCGGCGCCATCAGTGGCGCGCTGGACCGCAGCCAGCGCAGGAGCCGGCCGCGCCATGCCGAGATCGACTGGAACCGTACGATACGCCTGAACCTGCGCCACTGGCAGCCGGCATTGCGCACTATCGTGCCGCAGACGCTGATCGGTTACGGGCGCAAAGCCAGGCGGCCGCAACGCGAGGTGATCCTGTGCATCGACCAAAGCGGTTCCATGGCCGCGTCGGTCGTTTATTCAAGCATTTTTGGCGCGGTGCTTGCGAGCCTGCCTGCTGTTGCGACAAAGCTTGTCGTCTTCGACACCAACGTTGTTGACATGACCGAGCAATTGCAGGATCCGGTGGATCTGTTGTTCGGCGTGCAGCTCGGCGGCGGCACCGACATCAACCGTGCGATCGGCTATTGCCAGACTCTGGTGCAGGAGCCGCGCAACACGATCATGGTGCTGATTTCCGACCTTTACGAGGGCGGCGTCGAAACCGGCTTGCTGCGCCGCGCCAGCGAGCTGGTTGAATCAGGCGTGCAACTGATTGCCTTGCTCGCACTCAGCGACGAGGGCGCGCCTTCGTACGACCGCGAGCTGGCCGCCAAGCTCGCGGCGCTCGGTGTGCCGAGCTTTGCCTGCACGCCGGACCAGTTTCCGGGCCTGATGGCCGCGGCCGTCAGGCGCGACGACGTTGGCGCGTGGGCTGCCGGCCAGGGCATCAAAACCAGCCGCGCGCAGGGCTAGGAGCCCAACAGAGTCCTAGCGCGCCCGGGTCGCCAAAAGAAAGTCACCAAAGAAAAAGAGACCCGATGGTCTGGGTCCTTCCGCTTCGCTGCAGGCAACCTCCGGTGCTCGCCGAAAGTGGGATCGAGCTCGAACTCGCCTTTGGCTCAGACAATCGCTCGCCCTGATCCACTTTCGGCTGTGCTCCTCGGCCCAGCCCGACAGGTTGCGGGGAAAAGCCAATACCAATTCAGGGAGAGACATGACGCGCTTCACGCGTCATGTCGAGAACGTGGCCGTCATGCTTGCACGCGGGTGCAGCTCACGTTGCCAAATGAGTCTCCCTTCCATCGCCTAGCGGGGCGAGGGAAGGGCGGGGGGTTGGGAGTGGGGAGTTGCGCCTACTGTCCAAAGCAGACCCTAAGCGCAGCGTGACGACGGATTAACCCCCCGAGAACGAAACAAAGCGAAACACACCGCAACCCCACTGAAACCCCCACCACCCCCAACCCCAGCACCATACAAAGCCTCAACAACTTTTTCAAAAGGTCTCTCATGAAACGCTTCATCAAGAAAACCCTGTTCGCCCTGGCCGGCGGCGCGCTTATCGTTGGCAGTCTTGGCGCCTGTTCCCATCGTGGCCCTGGCGGCTGGCACGAAGCTTCGCCGGAGTCGCGTGCGCGTATGGTCGAGAAGGTTGGCTCCAAACTGGACCTGGACGCAGCGCAGAAGCAGAAGCTCTCGGTGTTGGCCGACAAGCTGCAGGCCCAGCGCGCCGCGCTGCATGGTGCAACCGATCCGCGCGCGGCCATGCAGGGGCTGTTTGCCGGCAGCAAGCTGGACCAGGCCGGTGCCAAAAAACTGATCGACGAAAAAACTGCCGCCGTCCAAAGCGGCAGCCCCGAAGTGATTGCCGCAGCGGCCGACTTCTTTGACAACCTGCGGCCCGAGCAGCAGCAGAAAGTACGCGAGTTCATGGAGCGTGGCCGCCGCTGGGGCCGTCATGGCTAAGGCCTTGAGCTTTGGTCTGGTGGGCGGGCGGCTGGCCCGCCTAGCCCAGGCGCCTCATGTCAGTAGCGTGCCGCGCGCCTTGTCCCCGGGCAGTGTGGGCGGTGGGGTGCGCTGGCTGCTGCGCCTGGAAGGGCTGGCGGTGCTGGCGCTGGCCGTGGCTGCTTACATGCAGTTCGGCGCAGGCTGGGCGTTTTTCGCCTGGCTGTTCCTGCTGCCGGACCTGTCCTTCCTGGCTTATCTGAACGGGCCGCGGACAGGGGCGTTGGCCTACAACGCCGCGCACTCTTACGCTGGCGCGCTGGGCCTGCTGGCGCTGGGCGTTTTGGGAGCGATGCCGCTGGCTTTGGCCGCCGGACTGGTCTGGTGTGCGCATATCGGGCTGGACCGTGCACTGGGATATGGCCTCAAGTACGCAGAGGGCTTTGGCAGCACCCATCTGGGCCGGTTGGGGCGCGCTGACCCGTGGTGAGCGGCAAGCTTCTTATGATGGCGACATGCCCCGCATCCTGCTGATTGACGACGACGAACACCTGGCCGCACCTTTAGCGGCCTACTTTGCGCGTTTTGACTTTGTGCTCGACAGTGCCACGCGCCCGTCGCAGGGTCTGGCCAGATTGCGCGCCAGCGCCTATGACGCCGCCATTTTGGACGTGATGCTGCCCGAGATGGACGGCTTTGCGTTGTGCCGCGAGATTCGCAAGGAAAGCGACATTCCGATCGTGATGCTGACCGCACGCGGCGACGTGATGGACCGCGTGGTGGGCCTGGAACTGGGCGCTGATGACTACCTGCCCAAACCCTTCGAGCCGCGCGAACTGGTTGCGCGCGTGCAGACCATTTTGCGGCGACGCAGAAACGGCGCGCCGACATCACGCGAGCAGCGCCGTGTGTTCCAGGATCTGGTGATTGACCTGGAAACACGTGAGGTGCTGCGCCAGGGCGAGCGGCTGGAGCTGACGGGCACCGAGTTTGAGCTGCTGGCCATGCTGGCGGCCGAGCCGGGCAAGGTGTTCAGCCGCGACGACATCCTGAACCGCTTGCGCGGGCATGAGGCCGAGCTCTACACCCGGGCTGTCGATATTGTGGTGAGCCGGTTGCGCAGAAAACTGGAGCCGCTGGACTGCATCAAGACCCTGCGTAATGCCGGCTACACGCTGGCCGTGGGCAAGGCGGAAGCGCCATGAGAAAAAACAGATACGGCGGACATGACAGACGCGACAAGCAAGGTCTTCAACCCGGCCGCTGGCGCCGGCGCTGGCGTCATTCGCTGAAGCTGCGCCTGGTCACCATGTTTGTGCTGCTGGCGCTGGCCATGACGGCGATTTTCATGGGAGGCATGCAGCGCGCGTTTTCCACCGGCTGGCGCGACGCCGCCAAACCGCTGGTGGCCGACTACATGGACCGGGTGGTCACCGAGCTGGGCACACCGCCGGATGTGGCCAAGGCCGAGGCACTGGTGACACGGCTACCCATTGCCATACGCATCGAGGGGCCGCAGGTGAACTGGCAGTCGCACCCGGAGCGCTTCGAGTTTCGCGAACGCGCAGGCCTGGGCACGCGAGGCGGCGACTGGCTCAGCCGCAGCACAGCTGACGGGCACCGCGTGAGTTTTGGCCTGGGCACCGTGCCCTGGCAGCGCGGGCCGCACGGCCTTTTTGGCTGGCTCACGCTGGCCCTGCTGCTGGCGCTAATTGCCGGGTCCTATATCTATGTGCGGCGCCTGCTCAGGCCACTGGACGACATTGGCGCCGGTGCCGAGCGATTTGGCCGCGGCGACTTTGCTGAAGCGATACCGCTGCGCCGCCGCGATGAACTGGGCGACCTGGCCCAGCGCATCAACGCCATGGCGCAGGACATCAAGGGCATGCTGGACGCCAAGCGCGGTCTGCTGCTGGCGCTGAGCCATGAGCTGCGCTCGCCGCTGACACGCGCGCGCCTGAACGCCGAGCTGCTACCCACCACCGCGCACGGTAACGGCCCCGGCGAGCCCGAGCGCGCCGCGTTGCTGCGCGACCTGGGCGAAATGCGCGACCTGATCAGCGACTTGCTGGAAAGCGAGCGGCTGGCCAGCCCGCACGCCACGCTGCATCGCGAGCCGGTGGACCTGGCCGCGCTGGTGCGTGAGGTGGTGGCCGACATGCCCGACGCAGGGGCCGTGGTGCTGGACCTAGCCGCGGACCTGCCCGTACTGGCACTGGACCGCATGCGCATCCGCCTGCTGGTGCGCAATCTGCTCGACAACGCCTTGCGCTACAGCGAAGAGGCCGGTCAGCCGCCACGTATCGTGCTGAGCCGCCAGGACGGCGGCATGCTGCTGGAAGTGCGCGACTTTGGCCCGGGCGTGGATGCAGAACAGCTCGCCCGCCTGACCGAACCTTTCTACCGCACCGACAGCGTGCGCCAGCGCGCCACCGGCGGCGTGGGGCTGGGCATGTACCTGTGCCAACTGGTGGCGCAAGCGCACGGCAGCCGGCTGGAGGTGCGCCGTGCCGAGCCGGGCCTAAGCGTACGCCTGTTGCTGGCGGGCTAGCTGCTTCCGCCGGTCAGCGGTTCCGCGCCGGCGCGGCTGGATTCACCAAGCAGAGGGAGAAACCCCGGCTTTCTTGAAGAATCAGCTGTCACGCTTTTTCCTTACAGTGTCCCGAGGAGAGCCTGCCATCGGTCTTGCTGATGGAAGGCGGAAGCATCTTTTACCCATAACTGGCGCGACACCTGAATGGCTGAAAATAATTACCTTGTGCGGGCGCCGCTGCTTGATCCGAAGCAGAAGGTTGCCGGCTACCAGCTGGTATGGCAAAAAAATGGCGAAACCAGCAGCGATGCCGAATTGCGCCAGCTGCTGGCTTTTGTGGCCGAACACGTGGCCAACGCCAAGCTGGGGTTCCTGTTTTTTGACGCAAGCCCCGCCCTGTATGGCGCCGCTGCGCTCAATGTCCTGACACCTGCCAGTACGGTGCTGGTGCTGAACCGCGCCGACCTGGTGGAGGAAGACCATGTGATGATGGCCACGGCGCTGCGCAAGCGGGGCTTTGGCCTGGCGCTGCGTGACGCGGACCTGACCTGCCTGGAAGGCGACCCAACGCTGCTGCCTCTGGTGACTCATGTCCGGATAGCTGCCGCTCATCCACAGCTGGCTTTGATCAACCGGTATGCCAAAACCAGAAAATTCCCCCTCTCGGTGGTGGTGGACCAGTTCCCGGGCTGGCGCGAGTTTGATGCCTGCGCCCTCATGGGTTTGAGCGGGCTGTTCGGGAATTTCTGCCTGACGCCGCGCGCACCGAGCCCGGCAGAAAAACCAAGCTCGCAGGCCATACTGATTCTCCAGCTGATGCAGCTGGTTCAGGACAACGCCGACATCCATCACCTTGAAAAAATCCTGAACCAGGATGCCAGCATTTCGGAGAAGCTGCTCCATCACATGAACTCCGCCAGGTTCGGCCTGGATGGCCAGATTGCTTCCGTGCGGCAGGCGGTGACGATGCTGGGTTACAAACCGCTGTTTCGCTGGCTTTCTCTGCTGCTGGCAACAACCAGCAAGACCGGGTTTAGCCCCGCCTTGCTGCAGGCCGCCATTATTCGGGGGCGGTTTATCGAGCTTCTTGGACAGGGACTGCTTCCCAAAAGCGAAGCCGACAGCCTGTTTATCGTTGGCACGTTTTCGCTGATGGACCAGCTGCTGGGAATCTCGATGGACGAAGTGTTCCGCCAGGTGGTGCTGCCGGAGGCTGTGGCGCAGGCCCTGCGTTCGCGCGATGGCGTGTATGGGCCTTTCCTCGCGCTGGCAGAGTCCTGCGAACGAGAGGACGGCAGCACAGCGGCGCTGGCCGATGCCCTGTCCATGGAAGCGGAGCGCATCAACCAGGCGCACCTGGCTGCCATGGTCTGGGCGCAAAACATCAAGCTTTGAGGTCAGTGATGGTGCTCACGTGTAACCGGCAGAAATTTATCTCTCAAAACGCTGAACAGAAGGATAATTTTGATGTCATTGGATCGACCCGGCTCTCTTTGTTGAGAGCTTCTCCGGCCTCTGGCCCGCGCCCTTGCGTCGCGTGACCCAAGGCGTGGCGACCCTGTTTTTACAACCTGGCTTTAAAGTTTGGCAAGCGACAACCGTTATCTTTTCAGGGCACCGCTGCTTGACTCCGAGCAGCGTGTCATCGGCTACAAGCTGGCTTGTCAGAAGAACCCGCAGGACAGCGAATTCTCCGACGAGGCGAGTTCGCATCAACTGCTCGGCTTGCTGGCAGAACATGCCGGTGAAACCCGGTCGGGCCGCTTCTTCCTGCAAGTGAGCCCTGTGGCCCGGTTCGCGGAGGAATTGGCTGCACTCTCGCCCCAGGCCACTGTGCTGATCCTGACGCCGGCCGACCTGCTGGGCGAGGGCAATCGCGCCCTGCTGGCCTCATTGCGTGAGCGTGGTCTGGGCCTGGCTCTGCGCGATGCCGACCCGGTTTTTCTGGCGCCGCTGGCGAACGAAGCGCTGCTTTCCCTGCTCAGCCATGTACTGGTTGCCTTTGATCATCCGCAGCGGGCCGCCATCACCAGCCTGGCCCGGCAACGGCAGCCGCCTCTGGGCGTGGTGGTGGACAAGGTGCCGGGCTGGCCGGAACTCGCCGCCTGTGCCGGCACGGGTGTTTCGGGCATTTTTGCGGACCTCTGCCGGGCGCCGCGCGAGATCAGGCAAGCAGGCAAGCTGGGCCCGCAAGCGCAGCAGATTTTGCAGCTGATGCACATGGTTCAGGGCAATGCAGACATACGCCATGTTGAAAAAGTCCTGAAAAGCGATGTCACGCTTTCCTACAAGCTGCTTCGGTATATCAACTCCGCGGGTTTTGGCCTGGAAGTTGAAATCGAATCGCCACGGCATGCCGTGGCCATGCTGGGTTATGCACCCCTGTTTCGCTGGCTTCTGCTGTTGCTGGCGCGTACGCACACCACCGGGTTTTCTCCTGCGCTGATGCAGGCAGCCATGATTCGCGGGCGGTTTGCAGAGCTGCTGGGCCAGGGTTTTCTTTCCCGGCGGGAAGCGGAAAACCTGTTTGTGGTTGGCATGTTTTCCTTCCTCGATCGCCTGCTGGGCATTCCCATCCAGGAAGTACTGGGCCAGCTAACGCTGCCGGAAACAGTCGCCGAAGCCTTGCTTGCGCGGGAGGGTGTGTACGCCCCGGTCTTGACGCTTGCGGAAGCCTGCGAGGGTGAGGACGGGCGCGCTGCCGATTTTGCGGCGGCGTTGTCCATGAAGGCCGAAGACGTGAACCTCGCCCACCTGGCGGCGCTGGCCTGGGCCCAGAACATCAAGATCTAGTGGCCTGTAACGCTGAAACCAGAAGTCGCTGCCCGCGCGATACAGGGCACGCTGCGGCGTTGCAAATGCGCGCGATGCCTGAGGCATCGCTGTGCTTTGCGCCTTGCATCGCACCCCGTCTCACGCGGTCCTCGCCTCCTATTTCAACGTTACAGGCCACTAGTCCCACGGGGCGCGGGGTTTATGCTTTGGCAGGAGCGCGTGTGCCGAGCACGGCGGCGCCAATGATCATGGCCGCCGCCAGGCCAATGCTCCATGTCAGCGCGCGGCCGCTGACCAGCATCAACAGCGCGGTGGAGCCCAGCGGTGTGAGGTAACTCAGAATGCCGATCTGCCGCGCGTCGCCCAGCTTGAGCGCCTTGTCCCAGAGAAAAAACGCCGCGCCGAGTGGGCCCAGCCCCATCACCGCGATCAAGGCCCAGTCCCGGCCTGACAGCGCTACGGACGGCTCCAGCGCCCAGTGGCACAGCAGCGACAGGATGCCCGAGACCAGTCCAAACAGGCCGATGGCGGCAGTGGGGAAGGGTGCGACGCGTTTTGTGAGCAGCGAGTAGCTGGCCCAAATGAAGGCCGAGGCCAGGGCCGGCAGGTAAGCCCAGGACCAACCGCCGCTTTGGCCGCTGCTGTCACCGCCGCCGGCACCCAGGATGGCGATGGCCGCGCCGGCAAAGCCGAGCAGGGCCGCGACGACATGCATGGCGCGCAAGTGAACGCCGCGCAGAAATAGCGGCGCCAGCACCACCATGAACAATGGCCACAGATAGTTGACCAGATTGGCCTCGACCGGTGGCGCATGGCGCAGGGCGATGAACAGCAGGAAATGAAAACCGAACAGGCCATACACGCCCAGCAACAGCGTGCTGGCGGGGATTCGCCATTGTTGTTTGTCTTTCAACACAAAGGGAAGCGCCAGCAGGCTGCCAACCAGCAGGGCGAGGCCGGTCAAAAGAAAGGGCGGGACGTGGCGCAGCGACACACCCAGTGAGGCGAGGCTGGCCCACAGGGCGATGGCCCCTAAAGCGTACAGATTGGCTGGCATGCTCACGTCCCCAGCGGCTTGAGCAGCGCGGCCAAGTCGTTTTCCGTGAACAGGGGCTGCTTGCGCGCCGCCGCTTCGCTGTACATGCTGTCGGCCAGCGCCGCCTTGCGCTCCTGCAGCGCCAGGATGCGTTCTTCAATCGTGCCCTGGGCCACCAGCTTATAGACCATCACGCGCTGGGTCTGGCCGATGCGGTGGGCGCGATCGGTTGCCTGGGTTTCCACGGCCGGGTTCCACCACGGGTCGTAGTGAATCACAGTGTCCGCCTGCGTCAGGTTCAGGCCCACGCCGCCGGCCTTGAGGCTGATGAGAAACAGCGGCACTGCGCCGGAGGTGAAGCGTTCGATGAGGGCATCTCTCTTCTGGGACTGGCCGGTCAGTTTGACCCACGGCATGCCGCGTTTTTGCAATTCTTCTTCAATCAGTTCAAGCATGCTGGTGAACTGCGAAAACAGCAGCACCTTGCGCCCTTCGGCCAGCAACTCGGGAAGCAGTTCCATCAGCAGTTCGAGTTTGGCCGATTGCCTGATTTTTTTGGCGGCGGCCACCGGCACCAGGCGCGGGTCGCAGCACACCTGGCGCAGCTTGAGCAGTGCGTCGAGAATCTGGATCTGTGATTTGGCCAGCCCTTTGTTTGCGAGCGCTTCACGCACGGTCTTTTCCGTCGTCAGGCGTATGGTTTCGTATAAATCAGCTTGGTGGTCGCCCAGTTCAACGCTGGAAATCGCCACCTGTTTTTCCGGTAGATCCGTGGCGACATCGTTCTTGTGACGGCGCAGCATGAACGGTGTCACGCGGCGGCGCAACTGGTCGGCACGCTCGCTATCGCCGTGTTTTTCAATCGGTGTGCGGTACAGGGCCTTGAACCTGGCCTGGCTGCCCAGGAAGCCGGGCATCAGAAAGTGAAACAGGCTCCACAACTCGCCCAGATGATTTTCCATGGGGGTGCCCGACAGGCACAGGCGATGGCGGGTGTTCAACTCGCCGACGACTTGCGCCGCATGGCTGCTGGCGTTTTTGATGTTCTGCGCTTCATCAAGCACCACCAGGTGCCAGGGCTGAGCGTGCCAGCGCTCGCGGTCCCGCTGCAGCAGGGAGTAGGGTGCGATCACGAGGTCGTACTTGGCGATGTCGGGCGCCAGCGCGTGGCGATCCTTGCCGTGCAGCACCAGGGCGCGAAGACCTGGCGTGAAGCGTTCGGTTTCCTTGCGCCAGTTGCCCATCAGGCTGACCGGCGCAATGATGAGTGCCGGCAAGTCCAGCCGCCCGGCCTCTTTTTCAACCAGAATATGCGCCAGTGTCTGCAGGGTTTTGCCCAAGCCCATGTCGTCAGCGAGAATGCCGGCCAGGCCATGGGTGCGCAGAAACTGCAGCCACACCAGCCCCTGCAACTGGTAGGGCCGCAAATCAGCTTTCAGGCCTGTGGGCAACGCCACCTCAGGCAGCGCGCTGCGTCCGGCCAGCTGGCCCACCATTTGGCGCAGGCTGTCAGCGCCTTGCCATTCAACGCCGGCGCCCAGTGCGGCGCCCATACGCATGGCCTCCAGGCGCGACAGGCGCAGGGCCTCGCCGTTGAAGTCGCTGCCGTGTGCGCTGCTGCGTTCGCCCACCAGGTCCAGCAGAGCTTGCAGCCACGGGTGCAGCGGCCCGGTGGGCAGGCGCAGCCAGGTGCCGCCTTCCTGCGCCAGATAAATAAAGGGCGGCAATTGCAGCGTAGCCGTTTCGGAGGCAGCCGCTGAACCCGGTGATCCCGATGCGGGGGCCGGGCTGTGGCTGGCCGCGCCCAGTTGCGCCAGCAACTCGGGCAGCAAGGGCAGGATGTTGCGGCGCTGGCCGTTAATCGACATACCCAGCGACAGGTCAAACCAGGGTGACTGGCTGTCATCTAGGGCTTTGGGTGCCTTCCCTTCTGCGGCAGCGTTGATGCCGGCATGGGGCGACATTTGTACCTCCAGCGTATCGGCTCTCGCAATCCAGCCAGCCAGGCCGGGTTCCACCGTCACTGTCAGGCCGACCTCGCGCAAGGCGGCGAAATCGTCATCCAGCCACCGCAGCCAGGCATGCTGCTCGGCGGCAGAATTAAATGGCCGGTAAAACTGTCCGACTGTGTCTCCGGCCAGCCCCAGCCCATGCAGGGCCTGGTGGGCGGCACGCTCGGCAGCCAGGTCCCGGTACAGCTGAATGCGCCGGATGGCCGGGTTTGCGTCGGCGCCACCGTCGGCTTGTTCCAGGAGTACCGGGTTGTGCTCATGCATGGCGTAGTGGCGCAAACCAGCGTAGTCGAAACGCAGCGTGGCGCGCAGCAGGCCCAGACGGGCGCGGTCGTCGGCTGTTATGGCGGTGATGTGCACATGCGCCGTGGGCGTAACACCCTCCACCCGCTCTGGCGGCCTCATGACAGGCGGCAGGGGCAGGCCCGCCAGACGCCGCAACAGGGTGGTTTCGTGCAACGCAAAGGCCGACTGCGGAATCGGCGGTGCTTTCATCAGCAGTAGCAAGTGCTCGCTGGACACCCCCGGCGTCTCCAGCGGGCCGCACAGCCCGGCGCGGGCGTGCATGTACAAGGGTGGCATGTTGGCAAAGCACCCGACACCACGCGCTTCATCTGGCAACTGCGGGGTCAGCATCCACACTGGCTCGGGCGCCTCTGGCGCCTGCAGCGCAACGCCCGCCTTTTTAACCACCACTGCCCGGGCCGCCTTGTCGGGTTTGACTTCGCTCCAGCGCCATGCCAGGGGCTGCGCTGGGCCCCAGACGAGGGGTTGACCCAGGACACGGTCCTCGGTGCTTGAAAACAACCGCCCTGTGCTGGATGCAAGTTGCAGCGCCAGCAGGCCGGTCGGGCCGGCCACGAGACCCTGGTTGTTGGAATAGGGGTAGCTGTAGGTGCGGTCGGCCAGGCTTTCGATCAGACGCACGATTTCGAGGTCTTCCCCGCTGGCGTTGTGATCGCCCATGTACCGAGGCTGTTTGACTTTGCCCCAGTTGCCGTTTTTCAGGCGGCGCGTCAGGCCAAAACCGAGCTGCAGCACCCGGTGCGTGCCCATCATGGCGGGGCTCAGCGTGAACACGATGTGGTCCGCCGCATCCGCGTCGGCCTGTGCCCGCGCGTTGCTCTCGCCGGCCTGCGTGCTGGCGCTGGCGTCGCCAAACAGGTCCAGCCACTGGGTGACTTTTTGCTGCGCCTGCCGGCGATCCTGCTCCAGACGGGCTTGTGCCTGCGCTTCCTGTTCGGCTTGCAGTTGTGCGGGGGTTAGAACCGCCGCGGGCGGTTTGCCGTCCGGTCGCATGCCGCCTGATTTATAGGCAGCTCTGAGCGTCAGGGCCACACTGTGCTTGCAGTTGTGACTCACCGGGCAACTGCATTGCGCGTCAAAAAAAACAATCTGCCCCTCGTCCCCTACTTCAAGCGTGGCGGACACGCCGTAGACCTCGTATTTGCTGCCCTGCACGGCTCCGTCAATGGTCCACTCATGGCGCCCCGCGCCTGTGAGCACGCATTCCAGCACTTGCTGGTTGCGCAAAACTTCCAAGCCGCGCGCAAAAGTGGCGGACGGTACCTGTTGGGCCAGCGATTGCGGGTCCAGCAAAAACTTCGACGCGCTCACCTCCCCGCAGCCAGCCCGAGACTTTGGTCACCAACGCCCGCAGCATGGGCCTGCTGGTCGGCGTGGTAACTCGAGCGCACCATCGCGCCCACAGCCGCGTGGGTGAAACCCATCTTGTAGGCTTCGGCTTCAAACATCTTGAAGGTGTCGGGGTGCACGTAGCGGCGCACCGGCAGGTGGCTGGTCGAAGGCGCGAGGTACTGGCCGATGGTCAGCATGTCGATGTTGTGCGCGCGCATGTCGCGCATGACCTGCAGAATTTCTTCATCGGTTTCACCCAAGCCAACCATGATGCCGCTTTTGGTTGGCACGGCAGGGTGAAGCGCCTTGAATTTTTTCAGCAAGTTCAGGCTGAAGGCGTAGTCGGAACCGGGGCGGGCTTCTTTATAAAGGCGCGGCGCAGTTTCCAGGTTGTGGTTCATGACGTCGGGCGGCGCAGCCTTGAGGATTTCCAGCGCGCGGTCGTCACGGCCGCGGAAGTCGGGCACCAGGATTTCAATGGTGGTGCCTGGCGAGAGTTCGCGAATGCGCGTGATGCAGTCGACAAAGTGCTGGCTGCCGCCGTCGCGCAGGTCGTCGCGGTCCACGCTGGTGATCACCACATACTTGAGCTTGAGCGCGGCAATGGTCTTGGCCAGGTTTTCGGGCTCGTTGACATCCAGCGGGTCCGGTCGGCCGTGGCCGACGTCGCAAAACGGGCAGCGACGCGTGCACTTGTCGCCCATGATCATGAAGGTGGCGGTGCCCTTGCCGAAACATTCGCCGATGTTGGGGCAGGACGCTTCTTCACACACAGTGTTGAGCTTGTTCTCGCGCAGGATCTGTTTGATCTCGTAAAAGCGCGTGGTCGGGCTGCCGGCCTTGACACGAATCCACTCGGGTTTTTTGAGCATCTCGCCCTGCACCACCTTGACCGGAATGCGCGAGAGCTTGGCCGCGGCCTTCTGCTTGGCCAGCGGGTTGTAGGCCTCCTGGCTCTGGATGTCGCGCACCACGGGATTGGTGGCGGGGCTGGTGAGGGAGTTGACGACTTCAGGTGTGCTCATGGTCCATACCGTTCGCCCTGAGCCTGTCGAAGGGCTGGTAATCCGTTCACGCCGGTCAGACCGGGGGCTTCGACAGGCTCAGCCCGAACGGGAGTCAGGGTGCCAGATAAGCGCTCAGCTTCTGCCCCAGCACGTCCGCGGCCTCTTGCCACGCGACGGATACGCCAATTGTACGGAGGTCCGTGGTTTGCAGCCCGGCATAACCACAGGGGTTGATGCGCGAGAAGGGTTCCAGGTCCATCGCGACATTGAGCGCCACGCCGTGGTAGGTGCAATGGCGGCTGACCTTGATGCCCAGCGCGGCGATCTTGCCCAGGCCGCGGAAAGGATCGGCTGGGTTGAGCGGGCCGGTCAGCGCGGCGTGCGAGCTGGGGTCGTCCAGGCGCACATAAATGCCGGGGGAGCCGCCGACGCGGTGACCGGTGACGCCGAAGTGTGCCAGCGTGCGGATCACCGATTCCTCGATGCGGTAGACGTATTCCTTGACAAAATAGCCAGCGCGTTTCAGATCGATCAGCGGGTAGGCCACGACCTGGCCGGGACCGTGGTAAGTCACCTGGCCGCCGCGGTCAGTCTGCACCACAGGGATCTCGCCGGGGTTCAGCACGTGGTCGGGTTTGCCGGCCAGCCCCTGCGTGTAGACCGGTGGATGCTCACAAATCCATAGCTGATTGCGCCCATCCTGATTGGGCTGAAGGCCTATTTGGCTTGAATTTTCACGGTTGCGAGCGGCCGTGAAGGCCTGCATGGCGTGGTAGGTGGGCAGGTAGTCCGCGCTGCCAAGGTGGGTGACTTGCATGGATTTCATTTAGCCTGACGTGGCAAGCGGCGCATCAAATAGTGCGTCTCGGTTCAAGGTGTCCAGGTAGGCGCTGTAGCCGAATACGCGGCCGCGGCGCTTGCCCGTCATCTCCCGGACTATGCCGATGGACTCCAGTCGCAACAGGGCAGTATTGACGGTGCCAGGACTTTGCAGCGTTTCTTTGCAGATGCTGTGCACGCTGCGTACAGGTCGTTTGGCAAGGGCTTCGAATACCAGCGTAGCCGACGCAGCGGTACGGCCCAGCGCCGCGATCCGCAAACGGTCCCGGCTGACAAGTTGGTTGATTTGGCGTGCGGTATCCACGGCTTGGGTGGCACATAGCTGCACGGCATCCAGAAAAAAATCAAGCCATGCTTCCCAGTCGCCATGGGTGCGCACGCGGGTCAGCAACTCATAGTAGCGGCTGCGATGCACCTTGAAAAAAAGACTCAGGTAAAGGAGGGGTTGCTGCAATACTTTTTCATTCAGCAACACAAGCGGAATCAGCAGGCGACCGACTCGCCCATTGCCGTCCAGAAAAGGGTGAATGGTTTCAAACTGGACGTGTGACAGCGCGGCTTTGACCAGCGGGGCATGGCGCTGCGGTACGTCGTTTAAAAAGTTTTCGAGGTCAGCGATGCATTGAGCAATATGCTGGGGTGGGGGTGGCACCAAAGATGCCGTGCTGGGGCTCGGCCCGCCCACCCAGTTCTGGATGCGGCGGTATTGGCCCGGGGCTTTGCCTGCGCCGCGACCGGACTGCATTAGATGCTCATGCAACTCGCAAATCAGGCGAGATGACAGCGGAAAATCCTGCGCCAGTCTGGCAATGCCGTGGTCGAGTGCGGCGACGTAGCACGACACTTCGGTGACGTCGTCAATTGGCACACCGGGCGCCGCATCTTCCTCAAACATCAACAGGTCGGCCAGCGACGACTGTGTCCCCTCGATTTGCGAGGACAGCACGGCTTCCTTGCGTACATAGCTGTACAAAAACATGGCAGCGTCGGGCAGCAGCGTGGTCAGGCTGTCGAGCCGTCCCAGCGCCAGATGGGCTTGGTCAAGCTTTTCCTGAAGTGGGGCCGACCATTCGAGACCAGGAATGGGCGGCAAAGGCGTGGGTATAAACCCTGGGCAGGCCAAGCCATGGGCGACCGAAGGTTCAAACCGACCAGAAATACCGCGTTGCATGAGGGCCTTTTTTGGAATAAGAAGTCATACTATTCCAAATTTGGCTAATTATTGAATTAGCGACAGTCTTACTATGCAAAACAGGGCCAATCTTCAGTAGCGACGCAAAAGTAAGCTCACAGCACCACTTTGACCATGGGGTGCGTCGACAGTGTGCGGTACAGCTCGTCGAGCTGTTCACGGCTGGTGGCGGTGACGGTGATGGTGATGCCCAGGTATTTGCCGCCCTTGCTTTCGCGCAGCTCGATGGTGGTGGCGTCAAACGCCGGGTCAAACTGGCGGGCGATCATGCTGATGGCGTGGACCAGCCCATCGGTCTTTTCGCCCATCACCTTGATGGGGAACAGCGAGGGATATTCGATCAGCGATTCCTGGCGCGGTGTTTCTGGTGGGGTGGGGGTGCTCATGCTTGCTCCGTATGCGCCTGTTTGGCGCGCTGGTAGGCGGTGTGCAGCTTCTTGTAAACCGGGCCGGGCTGGCCGCTGCCCACGGGCAAGCCGTCGAGTGTGGTGATGGCCAGCACTTCCTTGGTGGCCGACGACAGCAGCAACTCGTCAGCGGCGAACACTTCCTCGCGGCTGATGCGGCGGAGTTCAAACGGTATGCCGGCATCACGGCAGATCTCTTCGAGCAGGCCATAACGAATGCCTTCGAGCACCAGGTGGTCCTTGGGTGGTCCCAACACCTTGCCGCCCTGAACGACCCAGACGTTGCAGGCAGCGGCTTCGCTGAGGAAGCCGTCGCGGAACATCACGGTTTCCACCGCGCCAACGTCGGCGCTGATCTGGCGCGCAAACACCGCCCCCAGCAGGCTGGTGCTTTTGATGTGGGCCTTGTTCCAGCGGAAATCGTCCGCAGTGACGCAGGCCACGCCGTGTGTGCGCTGCTCCGGCGTCGGGGGCTTCATGGTATTTGTCATGACAAACACGGTAGGTATCAGGTCGGGCGGCATCACATGGTCGCGCGGTGCCACGCCGCGTGTGATCTGGATGTAGACCAGCTGGTCCGTCTTTTCGGGCGAGGTGTGCATCTGCAGCGCGTAGTCGGCCACCAGTTTGAGTGCGACATCGTGCCACTGGGCGGGGGACAGCGGATTGGCGATGCGCAGCTCGGCCAGGCTGCGCTCAAGGCGCGCCATGTGCTGGGCGAAGCGAAAAGGCCTTCCGCCATATACCGGCACCACTTCATAAACGCCGTCGCCGAAGATGAAGCCGCGGTCCATCACACTGACCTTGGCGTCCTTGAGCGCCGTGAATTCGCCGTTCAGGTAGCACGGGGTGGCGGGTAACGGTGGGCTGGAAGTGCTCATCATGTCGTCTGAAGTGGATAGAGGGATGGATTGTGGTGCAGGCTTTACCTGCCGTGCCGCTGAACGCGCCGCTTGAACCAGACGCGCCAGCGCCAGATGAGTTTGACCATAACGTAACCGATGACTGAACCCATGACTGAAAAAATCGCCATGCCGAGGACGGCGGGCCAGCCAAAGTGTGCCAGCCACCCCATGACATCAAATCCGGCGCTGGCCGAAGCGGCTTCCAGGGCGGCACTGCCCGCCTCGACGTCGTGGGGGGCGACGCCCAGGATCAGGCTGCCCAGCTTGTAAGCCAGCCAGAGCCAGAAACCAATGGTGAAGGGATTGGTGACCAGTGTCGCCCCTGCCGCGACCGGAATGTTGCCGCGCCACCAGATGCAGTGGACCGCTGCCACCAGGATCTGGGCAACAGGCAATGCAAACGCCCAGAACAGGCCGATCGCGACACCGCGGGCCACGGCTTCGTGCTGCACATGCCAGAGCCCGGGCTCACTCAGGCGATGAGCCACCGGTTTGAGCCACGGATGGGCCGCCAGTGTTTCGCGGCTGATCCCTTTGGTGAAGCGGTCTGTCCAGTGGCCTCCGCGTTTTTTGCTGACGGGCTGCGCAGATGAGGGTTTTGATTTGTGGGGGCTCATGCAATGGCCGGTCCGGCTGATCCAGCCCGCAACGGCTGGGTATCGCCAGGATTGATCATGGAAAATTCATTGTGATTCATGGATGCGCGGCAGGCTGTTTTCAGTTGTAGAAAATCACGGCGGCAATGGCCAGCGCCCCCAGCCCCAGGTTCAAGCCTGCCAGCGTGGCGATTTGCCCTACCCGACGCCCGCCTTCGGGCCAGTCCGTTGCGGCCACCGCCAGTTTCAGGCGCCGGTAGGGGCCGAAATAGAGGTGTCCAAACAGTGCAAACATCAGCAGGCCGATGCCGAACATCAGATGCCAGCCCCAAGGCGCATTTTTCATGCCGACGGCCAGCAGCATGGCTAATCCGGTGAGCATCAGCAGCCCGATGGCGGGCCAGACCAGCGCAAAAAACTTCTGCAGGACCATGGCGACCAGCGGCAGGCGCTGCGGCGGGGCCAACTGCGCGGTGACCGCAGGCCGCAATGCAAAAAGCATGAAGCTGATGCCACCCAGCCATACGATGGCAGCGGCGATATGGAGGAATTTCATCAGGGCTGGCATGCGAAGATCTTTCAAAAAACGGCGCCCTGCGGGAGCGGAATTTCCGCCTGATTCTTGGAGGCTGCGGGCGAACCGATTGTCGCCTGCAAAGCATCCCGGGAATGTTGCCTGCAGGGATCCCAGCCGCACAATCGTGCGGGGGCTTTCCGGAATGGGCGGGTTTCTACGTATAATCAAGGGCTTTGCTAATAACCCGGCTTGTAACCTGCCTGTAATTTGTGATGGACAAAATGACAGATTCGGCGGTTCACCCAGCGGCGAAAGCCTCAATCCGAAAAGAGGTTGAGGCAGACCGCGAGGATTTCAAGCCGCTGACGCGTGAAGAAGCGCAAAAACTGCGTGAAGCCAGTCCCTCGCTGTCACCCTGGTGGGTGGTGGTCGGTCAACTGGCTGTGGGGGTTGTGGTGGCATGTGCTGCCTGGGCCCTGACCGGAAGGCAGAGTGTGGCTTGGTCGGCGTTCTATGGGGCGCTGACTGTCGTGGTTCCTGCGGCGCTTTTTGTGCGCGGGCTGACCAGCAAGGTGTCTTCCATGAATGCAGGTGCTGCGGTGTTTGCATTCTTTTTGTGGGAAATGGTCAAGATTGCCTTGACGGTTGCGATGTTGTTCGCGGCGCCGCGGCTGATCGAGAATTTGAGCTGGCCCGCCATGCTGGTGGGCCTGATAGTGACGATGAAAGTGTATTGGGGCGTGCTCTGGTTCAAGCCGAAGCGCCCAACTGCACACCAAACTTAACGGGACGAGTAGATTAGATGGAAGCTGCACACGGACCCACCGCTGGTGAATACATTGGTCACCACCTGACCCATTGGCAAAACAAGCCGATGAACGGTGTCATCGATTTTTCGGTCTATAACCTCGACTCGATTCTCTGGGCTGTCATTCTTGGCATCGTCGGCAGCTTTTTCCTCTGGAAAGCTGCCCGCTCGGCGACCTCGGGCGTGCCGGGCCGATTCCAGGCTGCCGTCGAGATCCTTGTTGAAATGGTCGATAGCCAGGCCAGGGGCATCATCAGCAGCGCCCAGAGCCGCAAGCTGGTCGCGCCTATGGCGCTGAGCGTTTTTATCTGGATTTTCCTGATGAACGCGATGGACTTGCTGCCCGTCGATCTGCTGCCCAAAATCTGGGAGCAGATTTTCAATGCTGCCGGGCTTGACCCGCATCATGCCTACATCCGCGTGGTGCCTACCGCTGATCTTTCCACGACGCTGGGGCTCTCGATGTCCGTGCTGCTCGTTTGTGTGGCGTACAACATCAAGATGAAGGGGATGGGCGGCTGGGTGCACGAGTTGTTCACGGCGCCATTCGGCAATCATCCGGTTTTGTGGCCAGTCAACTTTTTGATGCAGATGATCGAGTTCGCGGCGAAGACGGTTTCGCACGGCATGCGGCTGTTCGGCAACATGTATGCCGGTGAGCTGGTTTTCATGCTGATCGCATTGATGGGTGGCGCTGCGGCCATGTCGCTTTCAGGTGTTCTGCTGCCGATAGGCCAGATCCTTGCCGGCACGGTTTGGGCCATCTTCCATATTTTGATCATTACCCTGCAGGCCTTCATTTTCATGATGCTGACGCTGGTGTATGTGGGGCAGGCCCACGATCATCATTGAGGTTTTTCGGTCTGGTTTTTCTCTCGCTTTTTTCTTTTGTTTGTTGGTTAACTTAAATCCATAGGAGCTTTAAATGGAAAACGTTCTCGGTCTCGTCGCTTTGGCCGCTGGCCTCATCATTGGCCTGGGCGCTGTCGGCGCATGTATCGGCATCGGCATCATGGGTAGCAAATACCTCGAAGCCGCTGCCCGTCAACCAGAGCTGATGAACGAATTGCAAACCAAGATGTTCCTGCTTGCAGGCCTGATTGATGCCGCTTTCCTGATCGGTGTCGGTATCGCGATGATGTTCGCGTTTGCCAATCCTTTTGTGTTGAAGTAATCGTCACAACCCTGACAGAAAGGCGTTGCCGTGAGTATTAATGCAACCCTGTTCGTCCAGGCGATTGTTTTCGCGATCCTGGTGTGGTTCACAATGAAATTTGTGTGGCCGCCAATTACGAAAGCGCTGGACGAGCGTGCCCAAAAAATCGCTGAGGGCCTCGCCGCTGCTGACAAGGCAAAATCCGAACTCTCCGTCGCCAACAAGCGCGTGGAAGAAGAGCTGGCCAAGTCACGCAACGAATCGGCCTTGCGCCTGGCCGAGGCCGAGCGCCGCGCCCAAGCCATGATTGAAGAGGCCAAGGCCAAGGCTGCGGAAGAAGGCAGCAAGATCATTGCCGCCGCCAAGGTCGAAGCTGAGCAGCAAACCGTCAAGGCACGTGAGACTCTGCGCGAGCAGGTCGCCGCACTGGCCGTCAAGGGTGCAGAGCAGATTCTGCGCAAGGAAGTCAATGCCGGTGTGCATGCTGACTTGCTGGGTCGCCTGAAGACCGAACTTTAAGCGAGCGTAAAACATGGCCGAACTAGCCACCATTGCCCGTCCCTACGCCGAAGCGTTGTTCAAGGCCTCTGGTTCCGACTTGGGCGGAACTGCCATCTGGCTCGATGAGCTTGCCGCCATTTCCTCCAATGTGCAATTGCAGCAGTTCGCCGGAAACCCCAGTGTGACGGTCAACCAGACGTTTGACGTGATTTCCGGGGTGGCCAAGACGAAGCTGCCGGACGCCGCCAAGAACTTTCTGCGGACTGTGATCGAGAACGGGCGCATCAGCGTCCTGCCGGAGATCGCGGCCCAGTTTCGCGCTTTGAAAAATGCGCAAAGTGGTTCGTCGGATGCCATCGTGTTCAGCGCATTTCCGCTGGAAGGCGCTGCATTGGCTGATTTGGCCGCAACGCTGGAAAAGCGGTTTGGCCGCAAGCTCAACCTTTCGGTCGAGATCGAGCCGGCGCTGATCGGTGGCGTACGTGTCGTGGTGGGTGACGAGGTGCTGGACACCTCGGTGAAAGCCCGTTTAGAGCAAATGAAAGTGGCGCTGATTTCCTGAGCTTGCGCTCAGGCGCTGCCTCCGGTTTTTAGCCAACAACATACTGAAAGAAGGAAAGAGTCATGCAACTCAATCCCGCAGAAATTTCTGAACTGATCA
>NZ_JBDTTH010000033.1:0-41508 GCF_039930745.1 Polaromonas sp.
TCAGGCAACTTGAAGTTTTCCAGGCGGTCATGCAAACCGGCAACATGAGTGCGGCGGCGCGGCTGATCTGCATCACCCCCTCGGCGGTCAGTAAAACCATCTCGCACACGGAACTGCAGCTTGGCTACAAGCTGTTCACCCGGGCCAAAGGCACACTGGCACCCACGCCCGAGGCGCGGGTGCTGTTTGAAGAGTCGACCCTGATTCACCGCAAGCTCGACGAACTCAAACGCATCGCGGTCAACCTGCGCCAGGCCGACGATGGACAAGTGAGGCTCGCCGCCATCCCCTCCATCAGCCATGAATTCCTGCCGCTGGTGCTGGAAAAGCACATGGCGCGCCATCCGCGCGTCAGTGTGGAGGTACGCACCCTGCACCAGGACCAGATGGTGCAGGCCTTGCTGACACGAAGCGTCGACTTTGCGCTGGGCTTTTACGAGCACCCTCACCCGCTGCTGACCAGCACCATGCAGGTGAGCGGCCCGCTTTATCTGTGTGTCACGCGCGATATCTGGCAACGCGCGGTGCGGGCGCGGCGCCAGAACCCGATGACTTTTCTTTCCAGCATGCCGCTGGTTCGACTGGTGGGTGAGGACCCGATGTGCCAGTCGATTGACGAGCTGGCCCGCAACCTGGGCCTGACGGCACCCGCCAACCTGCAGGTGCACACCTCACGGCTGGCACTGGAGCTGGTGAGGCGGGGCATGGGATGGACCGTGGTTGATTTTCTGACAGCCAGCAACCTTGATACATCCACACTCACGGCGGTACCCTTGCATGACTTTGCGCCGATTGCCCTGTACCTTTACTTCGCAAGCAGCACGCCACCCGGCCAGGACGCGCTTCGCATGCTGGACATGCTGCCCGGCCTGTTGCACCAGGTGATGGGGGCGGGCCTGCCGGTGAATCAGATCTAACGGCGGCGTAGCGCGGCGGCCAGCACCACCAGCGCCAGGCCCAGTGCCCAAAGCGGCCACAGCCCGTAACGCGACACCCACTTTGCGTAAGGCGTGATGCCGTTGCGCCCCTCGACCTCGCCCACCAGTGCGCCGCGCGTGTGGCGCGGCAGCTCGTGCGTCACCTTGCCACGGTGGTCGATGATCACCGTGGCGCCGGTGTTGGTGGCGCGCAGCATGGGGCGCTCGAACTCGAGCGCGCGCATGCGCGAAATAGCCAGGTGCTGGTCAATGGCGATGGTGTTGCCGAACCATGCAATGTTGCTGAAGTTGACCAGCACGGTCGGCGCCACGGAGGCATCGCGGAAGCTGGCGCCCAGCTCTTCGCCAAACAGGTCTTCGTAGCAAATGTTGGGCGCCAGCCGCTGGCCCTGCCATTCAAACGGCGGCTGGCCGCGCGCGCCGCGCGAGAAGTCACCCAGTGGGATTTTCATGAGGTCGATGAACCAGCGGAAACCCGGCGGCACAAATTCGCCGAAAGGCACCAGGTGATGCTTGTCATAGCGGAAAGCCTGTGCCTGAGCGAATGTTGAAGCCCCCATGCTCGTCGCTTCGCGTACTTCGCTGCCCCCCGAGGGGGCTGATTTTCCTTGGGGCGGCCCGGCGGAAAACGGCTTGAGCCCGACCACCGAATTGGCATAACCGGTGCCGTAGCTGCCCAACGGGACGCCGATCAGCGCGGCCTGCTGGCCCGTGGAAAAGCGCGCCTGCAGCGCACGCCAGTACCCTTCAGGCAATTGTTGCTGTAGCAAGGGAAGTGAGGTTTCGGGGGCCACCACCAGAGGAGTTTTGGCACCCTGCAGCTGTTCGCCATACCAACGCAGCGCCGTTGCCAGGCCCGTGCCCGGCTGGAATTTCTCGTCCTGCGGAATATTGCCCTGCAGCAGCGTGACCTGCAGACTGCCTGCCGTGGTTGAAGCCGATTTTCCCGCCAACAACGGCCCGGCCGCGATGGCCACTACAACCAGCGGAAACAGCACCAGTTGGCGCTGCGAACGGCTCACCCCAGCCAGGCCGGCAGCGAGGAAGGCCGCCATAAACGTGATGCCATGAACACCCACCCATGGCGCGTAGTCGTCCAGCCAGCCACTCAGATGAGCATAGCCAGCCTCGCCCCATGGGAAGCCGGTGAAAAACTCCATCCGGGCCAACTCCGCCAGTAGCCAGAGCGCTGCAAAAACAATAGCGCGCCGTGTGCCCCCGCCCGGCGCCACCGATACATAAACAGCACAAGCCACGGCGTAGTAGCTCGCCAGAAAAATCGCCAGGCCACCAACCGCCAGCACCGCCAGCGGCGCGGCCAGGCCACCATACACATGCAGCGAAATAAACAACCACCAGAAGATCCCACCTAGCCAGGCGCTGGCGAACAGCCATCCCAGCCACAAGCCCTGCTTGAAGCGGGCGCAACGGTCGAGTTGCCAGGCCAGCACGGCCAGGCTCAGCAGTTGCAGCCACCAGACCGGCTGGCCCTGCGCCAACCCGACGGAAAAAGGCCATGCAAGGCTCAAGGCATGGGCACAGCCAGCTATCAATACAAGAGCGTAATCGAGGAAGGAGAGTCCCTTGCGCTGCTTGGGGTGCCCGATATGCTCCAGCAATGCCGGCATGGTGGGCAACGAAGACATCATGCTATGGATCGAATGTTTGCCCATGGATGCGTTTTCCCTGAAGTGCCTCAGGCGCTCGCCGTCACCGGCGACACCTTGAACCAGCGCACCGCCCCACCCTTGGTGTGCAGCACGGTGAATTGCAGCCCGGCCAGCGCATAAAGCTCGCCACGCTTGGGCACGTGGCCCATCTCGTGGGCGACCAGGCCGCCTATGGTCTCAAAGTCGGTTTCGGGCAATTCAACACCAAAGGCCTCGTTGACGCGCTCAATGGAGGTGTCGCCGCTGACACGGTAGGTGTGGTCGGTCAGGCCGAAAATGTCGCCGTCGTCCTCGGCAATGTCGAACTCGTCTTCGATCTCGCCGACGATCTGCTCAAGCACGTCTTCAATGGTGATGAGCCCCGCGACACGGCCGAACTCGTCAATCACGATGGCCAGGTGGTTGCGGTTGCCGCGAAACTCGCGCAGCAGGTCGTTCAGGCCCTTGCTCTCCGGTACAAACACCGCCGGCCGCAGCAGCGCGCGGATGTTGAGCTCGGGCGCGCGCTGCAGCTTGAGCAAATCCTTGGCCATCAGTATGCCGATGATGTTTTCTTTTTCGTTTTCGTAAACGGGAAAACGCGAGTGGGCGGTGTCGATCACCAGGTGCAGCAGCTCGTCAAAGGGCGCATCGATGTTGATGGCGTCCATGCGGGGGGCGGCCACCATCACTTCCCCGGCCGTCATGTCGGCCATGCGGATCACGCCCTCGAGCATCTCGCGGCTCTGCGCGCCTATGACCTCGTTGTCCTGCGCTTCGACCAGCGTTTCAATCAACTCGGCTTTGGAGTCAGGCCCGGGGTGAAGCATTTCGGCCAGCTTCTGGAGAAAGCCGCGTTTGTCTTCGGGCTTGGGCGGTCTACTGGGGGGGGTGTCGGACACGGAAGTGTTCGGTAGTTGGCAAGCTGCCAAGGATAACGTATTCAAGTGGCGCGCAGCACGGCGTCACAGGCATTCTTCGACAGGCTCGGGAAGAACGGGTAAAAGGTTGAGCGAGCGTGAGGCCATCTCTATTCAAGCGGGGGGCCGCGGGTCCGGCTTTGCCGGCCCGCAGGCGCAGCGGCCCCCTCGGGGCAGGAAGTTACGCGAAGCGAGCGACCGTGGGGGCCGACAGCCTACCGCTGCGGCATGTCCTTGACCGAGTAACCCAGGCTCACAGTGGCATCGGCTGGAATCGGCGGCATGCTGTCATTCCAGCGGCCCCACGCTTCACGCATCGCCGCCAGCCGCTCGGGTTCGCGGCCGGCCAGGTTGGCGCGCTCACGCTCGTCGGCCGGGATGTTGAAGAGGTAGTCGTTGCCGTCCACCCGCAGGTACTTCCAGTCGCCGTCGCGCAACGCCCGCTGGCCCCGGTGGTTCATGCGCCAGTAGAGCGGCCGGTGAAAGCCCTGCCCGGGCTGCTGCAGCACCGGCAGCAGCGAGATGCCGTCCAGCGGGTAGCCGGGGTCGGCCGCTACGCCGGCCGCGGCCAGCAAGGTGGCCGACCAGTCCATGCTCATGCAGTGCTGCTCGCTAACCAGGCCCGCGGCTATCTGCGCCGGCCAGTGTGCAATCCACGGCACCCGGATGCCGCCTTCCGTGAGGTCCATCTTGCCGCCGACCAGCGGCCAGTTGTCGGAAAAACGTTCGCCGCCGTTGTCGCTGGTGAACACCACCAGCGTGTTGTCGGCCAGCCCATGCCGGCGCAGCGCGTCCATCACCTGGCCGATGCCTTCGTCCATGTGGTGGATCATGCGGCGGTAGCTGTGGATGTTGCCGCCGTGCAGGTGAAACAGGTTGTGCTTGATGTCCTGTGCCAGTGCCTCGTCGTCACGCGTTTCCCAGGGCCAGTGCGGTGCGGTGTAGTGCATGCTCAGAAAGAAAGGCGTGCCGGCTTGGGCGCCACCGGCCATGCGGGCTATGTAGTCCACCGAGCGCTGCGAGATCAGATCTGTCAGGTAGCCGTCTTCCTTTTTTTCTTCCTCGCCGAACCACAGGTCGTGGCTGCCGTTCGATGAGCAATGCGTGAAGTAGTCCACCCCGCCGGACATGGGGCCAAAAAACTCTTCATAGCCCGAACGCAAGGGCCCGAAAGATGGCGGATAGCCGAGATGCCATTTACCCATTAAGGCCGTTCGATAGCCACTCGCCTTCAGCAGCGAGGGCAGCGTGGGGTGTTCGGGCGGCAGGCCCAGCGTGGTGCTGCCACGGCTTTTGTTGTTGATCGGCTCTTCGGCAGCACCGCGAAGGCGGTACTGATAACGCGCCGTCATCAGCGCAAAGCGGGTGGGTGAACATACCGGGGAGTTAGCATACCCCTGGGTGAACTTCACTCCTCCGGCGGCCAGGCTGTCGAGCACGGGGGAGACAGGTGCCCGCCCGCCGTAGCAGCCCAGGTCAGCGTAACCAAGATCGTCTGCGACGATGAAGACGATGTTGGGGCGTGGCGAGGCGGCCAAAGCTGTGTTCACCCGCTCAGGATTCGGGCTTGAAGCCCGAGCGCCGGATCACCGGCGCCCACTGTTTGTTGAAGGCCTCGAACGACGCCTGCGTCTGCGCCCGGGTCATGGCCACCGGCACCATTTTGGCGGCCGTGAATTTGGCGCGTGTTTCGGGCTCGGACATGATCTGGAACACCGTCTTGCTCAGCAGCTCCACCGTGGCCATGGGTGTCGTGGACGGGGCAAAAAACGTGTTCCAGCCGACGGCACTCAGCGGCAGCCCCTGCTCCTTGAAAGTGGGCACAGTGGGCGAAAACGGCGAACGCTTGACGCCCGAGGTGGCCAGGATGCGCAGCTTGCCGCCTTCATGCTGCGGCAGCAAGGAATCCAGCGTGTCAAACGCCAGCGGAATCTGCCCGCCGATCAGGTCAGTGATCAGCGGAGCGGAGCCCCGGTAACCCACCACCTCGATTTTCACTTGCGCCATGTAGCTGAGCATCAATGCGAAAAAATGCGGCAGGCTGCCGGTGCCGGGCACGCCGGCATTGGCCTTGTTGGGGTTGGCGCGAATCCACGCCAGCATGTGCTGCACCTCCTTGACCGGCAGGGCTGAACCCACCGCCACGCCAAAATCGTAATCCGTGACTGCCGCGACCGGGACGAAGTCCTTTTGCACGTCATACTTAAGGTCTTTATAGATGAGCGGCGACACGCTCATCATGGCGGGGTTGCCGATCAGCAACACCGTCTGCTCCGGCGGTGTATTGACCAGTTGCTGCGCAGCCAACCGGCCACCCGCACCCACGCGATTCTCCACAATCACCGTCCGTTTGAGCAACTGCTGCAGGCGGTCAGCCACCAGCCGGGCCGCGCGGTCGGTACCGCCGCCCGGCGGATAACCCACCACAATACGCATCGGTCCGCTTTGGGCACGCGCCCAGCGTGGCAAGGCAACACTGGCAGCCAGCGCCCCGGCGGCGGCGGTGTGGACCAGGACTTTGCGGCGGTTGAGCACAAGCGACGCGGGCAGAAGGGGCTGTGGCATGATGATTCTCCGGTTTTGAGCCGCGATTGTCCCGGCGCAACCATTGATTGCGGAAATCAATCATTCCCGGTAATAACCCTGATGCCCAGCCCCTCTCCAGCCGTGCCGCGCCTGGCGCAACCAGAAACTCTTGACGATCTCCTGTTGTACCGGCTGAGCCGCCTGCAGGCGGCGGCCGGTGGCGTCGTGGTTCGCTACTGCGAAGGCCAGTTCGGCATCACCCGGCGCGAGTGGCGCGTCCTGGCCGTGCTGGCTGCGCGCGGACCCATGGGCTCGTCCGAGCTTGCGGAACAGGCGCACCTGGATCGCCCGCGCACCTCCAAGGCCGTGACGGGGCTGGCCGGCAAAAAGCTGATCAGCCGCACCAGCCGGGCCGGGGATGCACGGCATATCCAGCTGGCGCTCACGCTTGCGGGTGTTGCATTGCACGGTGAGCTTTTTCCACTGGTCAGCCGGATCAACCGCGACGTGCTTGCGGCCCTGACGCCCCAGGAAACGGCAATGCTCGGTGACATGCTGGAACGCCTGCAGCAACGCGCCGACGTCATGGCTGAGCAGGACGGCCTTCCACTTGCCGACCGGCGCCATGGCAGCAGCGCGCGGCGCTACAAACCCGCTGCAGATTGACTTTTGAGCCTGGAGGCCCTCTCCATTTAAGCAGGGGCCGCGGGTCCGGCTTTGCCGGCCCGCAGGCGCAGCGGCCCCCGAGGGGCTGGAGCCTGCGGCTCCAAACCTGCTTGGGCAGGTTTGGACAGGCGACAGAAGCGAAGCCTCTGGCGAGCGGCGGCCTGCAAGGTGCAGGGAGCTACACGCAGTGAGCGCCCGTGGGGGCTCTATACCTTTCGACTGTCGCGCACACCCTGCCGCACTTCCTGAACCATGGCGAGGATGCCCCAAAACTGCTTGGCCTGGACTTTCAGGCGGTAGTCGGTTTGGGCGATCTGCTCTTCGACGATCTCGGTCATGCGCGAATCCAGGTCGGCCGGCGGCAGCTTGAGGTAGGCCTCGCTCTCGGAGCCATCGCGCTCGATCACTGCGCCGGCCTTGCGGGCGATGTTGAGCATGGCGGTGTTTTCGCTGAGCGCGTGAATGAACATCATGCTCACGCCGTCATTGCGCGAATGCATCACGGCTCGGTCGAACAGGCGCGCGCCGTAGCCGCGCCCGCGCGCGTGCTGGAGCACCGACACGCCAAATTCGGCACAGCTTTTGAGTTCAGGGTCGATGGACAGCGCCAGGTGCGCCATGGCAATGAGTTCCAGCTTGCGGTTGTAAATGCCAAAGATCTCGTCGCGCTCGAAGTTCAGGCCTGCAACGTAGCGGTGGATCTGCTCGTCGCTGGCGGCGTAGCCAAAACGCAGGTAACGGTCATGCGCGTCGAGTGCCAGCAGATGTTTTTCAATGCGCTTGCCGTGGCTGGGGCCAATCGAGCGGATGGGCACCATCACGGGCGCCCTGTGCGGGGCGCGCGTGGAAGCTTCCACAGGCGCGCGGAAGAACTCCTTGCCTGCGGAAAGGGATGCTTTGAACAAAGTGCCAGGGGTAACCATGGGTTAAATATAAGGGTTTTCCCTAGAATATCCAGTCTTGAAGGCCATTCGGGCCAGCGGATGAGGGAGCTTGCCCCAATTTCAAGCAAAAATGGCATCCAGCCTTTTATCCACGGGCACTAGAGGCTATTAAAAACGTAGCACTATGCTGCACCGGTGGCTGCCTTGCTGGCATTAATCGACCCGAAAGGGAGGCCAGCCCCTAAATTAGCCTCTGTCTGGGGGATTAGGCGCCGGCCATGCCACCCCCGCAAGCGGGTCAACGCTAAAGGAAGCGTTGAAGCCCTGCGGCGCTTCCATACATTAAACCGGCACCGCAGTGGTGGTCTTGACGCGGTCCAGCACAAAACTGGTCTTGCAGTCCTGCACGCTGGGGTGCTTGAGCAGGGTGTCCATGATGAAGCGGCTGTAGTGGCCCATGTCGGCGACCACCACGCGCAACAGGTAATCCATCTCGCCGGTCAGCGCAGCGCATTCCACCACCTCCGGCCAGGTCTGCACGCTGGCGCGAAACAGGTCCATGGGATTGCGCTTGTGGGATTCGGTGTGCTTTTCGAGCCGCACATTGATATAGGCCGTGAGCCCCAGTCCCACTGACTCGGGCTTGACCAGCGCCACATAACGGTCGATCACGCCGCTTTCCTCCAGCCGCTTGACGCGCCGCAGCACCGCGCTGGGCGACAGGCTGACCTGCTCGGCAATCTGCTCATAGGTGGCCCGACCGTCGGCTTGAAGGCTGCGCAGTATGAGCTTGTCCAGCTTATCTAATGCTTCCATAGCGTACATTCTGCAGCTTTACTGCGTGTTTATCAATGATGGCGCCACGATTTGCATAAAAATTGATCACTCACGCGTTTAAGCTGGATGTGCCTGTATTTTCTGAACCGCCTGGAGACACACCATGAACGCAGCCATTACCAAACCCACCCCTTCTTCAGCGCCGCCCGCCGCGGTCGCCTGGGACAACCCCATGGGCACCGACGGCTTCGAGTTCATTGAATACGCCGCCCCTGATCCGGCCGCCATGGGCGCCTTGTTCGAGCGCATGGGCTTCAAGCCGATTGCCAAACACCGCCACAAAAACGTGACCTTGTACCGCCAAGGCGGCATCAACTTCATCATCAACGCCGAGCCCGACTCCTTTGCCCAGCGGTTTGCGCGCCAGCATGGCCCCAGCGTTTGCGCCATCGCCTTCCGCGTGCAGGACGCCAAAGCCGCTTCCGAGCGCGCGATAGCCTTGGGCGCCTGGGGTTATGCCCACACCGCCGGACCGGGCGAGCTGAACATCCCCGCCATCAAGGGCATTGGCGACTCCATCATTTACTTCATCGACCGCTGGCGCGGCAAGAACGGCGCCAAGGACGGCGACATCGGCAACATCGGTTTCTTCGATGTGGACTTTGAGCCCCTGCCAGGGGCCGAACTGAACCCCGTGGGCCACGGCTTGACCTACATCGACCACCTGACCCACAACGTGCACCGTGGCCGCATGGCCGAATGGTCGGGCTTTTACGAGCGCCTGTTCAACTTCCGTGAAGTGCGCTACTTCGACATCGAAGGCGAAGCCACAGGCGTCAAGAGCAAGGCCATGACCAGCCCCTGCGGCAAGATCCGCATCCCGATCAACGAAGAGGGCAACGAAAAAGCCGGCCAGATCCAGGAGTATCTGGACCGCTATCAGGGCGAAGGCATCCAGCACATCGCCATGGGCTCGGACGACCTGTACGCCACGGTGGACGCCCTGCAACTGAGCGGCATGAAGCTGCTGTCGACCGGCGACACCTATTACGAACTACTCGACAAGCGCATCCCCGGGCACGGAGAGAACGTGGCTGAGCTGCAGGCGCGAAACATCCTGGTGGACGGCACGCCCGGTGAGCTGCTGCTGCAGATCTTCAGCGAAAACCAGCTTGGTCCGATCTTCTTTGAGTTCATCCAGCGCAAGGGCAACCAGGGCTTTGGCGAAGGCAACTTCAAGGCCTTGTTTGAAAGCATTGAGCTGGACCAGATGCGCCGCGGCGGGCTCGAGAAGGCATGAAGAACAGCATGCCACAGGAGGAAACAAACGCCGGGGCACGCGCCGCGAAGGGCCGCCCCGAGCAAGCGACGGCCCCCTCGGGGGGCAGCGAACCACACGCAGTGGGGAGCGTGGGGGTCACATCCTACGGGGCCAGTGAGCGCCCGCCGCGCGGCGATTATTCACGCGCGGCCGCCGACTACACCTGCCCACAGGATTACGACAGCTATACCGCCGCCGACCACGACACCTACCGCCGCCTGTATGAGCGCCAGACCGCGCTGCTACCCGGCCTGGCCTGCGACGAGTTCATCGCCGCCCTGCCCTCGCTGGGCGCCAGCGACCATATTCCGCGGTTTGAAGATATCAACCAACGCCTGCGCAAAGCAACCGGCTGGGAAATCGTCACCGTGCCCGGGCTGATTCCCGAGGTGCCTTTCTTCACGCTGCTGGCCAACCGCAAGTTTCCGGTGACCGACTGGATCAGAAAGCCGGAAGAGTTCGACTACATCGTCGAGCCCGATGTTTTTCACGACCTGTTCGGCCATGTGCCCCTGCTTTTCAACCCCGTCTTTGCCGACCATATGCAGGAATACGGCAAGGGCGGACTCAAGGCGCACAGCCTGGGCGCCTGCGAGCAACTGAGCCGGCTCTATTGGTACACCGTCGAGTTCGGGCTGATCCAGCAAAAAAACGGCCTGCGCGCCTATGGTGCAGGCATTTTGAGCTCGTCGGGCGAGCTTCAGTATTCAGTGCAAAGCCCAGAGCCCCAGCGCCTGCCGCTGGATATCGAACGTGTCATGCGCGCCCGCTACAAAATCGACAGCTATCAGCAGACCTACTTTGTGATCAACAGCTTCCAGGAGCTGTTCGATAAAACAGCGCCGGATTTCACGCCGGTTTATGAGCGGCTGAAAGGGATGCCGGAGTTGACTGCAGATGCTATGAACAAAGGTGTTCTGGAGAAATTTTGAGGAAACGTAGCAACTCGGTATAGTGACTTCTCCATAACTATTTCGAAGGAACTCACCGTGCAAACTGTCAACCTAGGTTCGAAATGGAATTTTTCCTGCAATTCCAAGCCGCAGCAAGTCGACCAGAGAGTCCATTTCGGCGGCGGCTGGGTCTCCCCTCCGGATGTGAAGGAACATGTGCGGCAAGGGCAGGAGCGCGCAGCCTCCCGCCAAGACGTGCCTACGGGGCCCGAAAAGGCATCTTGAGCCGCTCTTCCTATTGAAAAAGGCCGCCTTCAGCGGCTTTTTTTCTACCTGCAACGGTTTAAGCGAGGCCATTAGCTCCCTGCGGTGCATCCTCATTTGCCTTTCCTAACGCAAGAAAGTCGTCATGGTTGATCTTTCAGCTGTCTCAAGAGTTGTCGTTGTCGGTGGCGGAACCGCTGGCTGGCTATCCGCCCTGGAGATGCGACACACGTTTGCGACTTCGGTGGAGGTCGTACTTGTTGAATCGGAGGCCATAGGCATCCTCGGAGCGGGTGAAGGAACGGTTCCAAACATACTTTCGGCCTTGCAGCGGTATGGCATTGAGCAGGATAAGTTCATGACCGCCACCCAAGCCACCTTTAAGCTCGGCGTTGAATTTGAAGGCTGGCGGGAAGCGAGGCATATCTATCACCACCTGTTCTCGTTTCACAACGAATCGGTTGACCTGGCCTCTTGGCGCACCAACGGAGCCTATCCGTTCATGTCTGCCTTGGTAGCCGCTGGCGTGCCGCTCGGCGAATTCCCGGCATCGGCGCAATGGATTCGTGACCAAGCCAGCCAGGCGGAGGTCAAGGAGCGGCTTGGCGCGTCCGAGCTGGAAGGGTTCGCCTATCACTTCGACGCGCCGCTCGTGGCGAAATTTCTCAGGGCACACGCTGAATCCCAAGGTGTGCGGCGCCACAACGCTACCGTAGCCGACGTTGAGCTCGACTCGAGCGGATCGCTTACCGCCGTGCTGACGGACAAGGGCCGCATTGAAGGCGACTTCTTTGTCGACGCCACCGGCATGGCTCGCTTGATCCTGTTGAAAAAACTGGGCATCCCTTGGAAGAGTTTTTCCGACTACCTGATTCTCGACTCGGCTTTGCCTTTTCTGCTGCCACACAACCAACCCCATCCCCAACTTGTGACCCGTTCGGTGGCGCTGGACGCCGGCTGGATGTGGGTCATTCCGACGGGCGGTCGTCTCGGCTGCGGTTATGTCTACAGCAGCAAACATGTGTCCCGGGAGCAGGCCTTGGCGGAGGTGTCAACGTATTGGGGCACCGATGTCGAGCCTATAAATCACATCAAGTTTTCGCCTGGCCGCCTGGAGCAATGCTGGTTCAAAAATGTCATGGCCGTGGGCCTGTCATCAGGCTTTGTGGAGCCTCTGGAAGCCACCTCGATTGGTCAAACCATTGACCAACTCATGAGTTTTGGCGACCTCATGCAGGAGGGGCAGTACCGGGTGACAGACCACATGAGGGATGTCTTCAATCAGAAAGTTGCGTCCTACTGGGATGGAATTCTCGACTTTTTGGTGCTGCACTATGACACCGCAAGGTCTGACACGCAGTTCTGGAAAGACGTTCAGGCTCTGCCCAGGCCAGCCCAGTACATCGAACTCAAACGCTTGTTCCAGACACGATTGCCGCGCGAAGTGGACCTGCTTCCATATGAGCTGTTTGGAAAGCACCTTTTCGGGCTTGCAAGCTGGGTCTCTGTCGGAGCCCCCATGGGGATCATGCCTGCTAACACCGCAGATAAGGACCTGATCGGCCTGTCGAAAGAGGAACTGGACAAGCTGAGCCGCTTCGTCGCAACCGTGCGGCCGCCTGCGCACGAGCCCTCCCGAAAAGACCTCGCTCCAGTTGCCTGATCTCACACGGGCCGGACTTTAAGCGATTAATGCAAGGTCAAAGCACCACGCATGGCGAGCCTTGGAGGCAGGTAATTTATTAAGGAAAATCGGGTTCAGCCCAATAAATATGGGCGCGAACAGCTATGCAAACGATAGCAATAGTGCCGACCAGCCAATCAACAACCTTCCGTGCTTGACATGTCTACGATGCTTTAGTCTGTATTGCTTGGCCTCGTACGTAGATCCAGGCGGCAGGAATTAGCGCAGACAGACTGGCGTAGACAGCAAAAACCATTGGAATCCGCGCCTGAATCGCCAAACCGTGCAGCAAAGGCCCGGCCGCCGCGCCAAGGAAGATCGCGCCGACCAGCCAAGGGCCTGCGGTGGCCGGGTTGTCCTGCACTACGGCCGCCTGCAGCCTTGCGGACAGCACATTCAGCCCAAGTTCCCACAGCAACAGGCTCAACATGAAACTGACGGCATCGCTGGTCACCGCCATGCCGAGCACGCCCACCGCCACCACCACGCCTGGAAAGAAAAGATCGTCTTTTACTTTGTCCGGCGGGCGCACAACACTGACGAGCAAAACAAGCCCTGCCGCAGTTTTGCAAAAGGCAATGGCATACGCGAGATGCTCAAGCACCACACCGCGCTGCTGAACGTTTTGCACGGCGTAAGCCAGGAATCCCGGCTGGCCTACGAATAGCAGAAAGATCACCACGAGGCCCACCAGTCGGTCCGGTCGTACGGCGGGTTTGGCGGAGCCAGCCACAGGCGGGTGTACTGGCGAGGCCACAGCAGGGGTTCGATAGAGCACAAGCCCGACGCCAGTAATCGCCAGAAAAACGACGCCTAGCTGCAGCATCAAAAATGCATAGCCAGCGAACCCTCCTGTCAATTGCACCGCCACAATCGCCAAGCCGCTGACGAGCAAAGTCACGGCCAGCCGCAAAGCAAAGGCAGAATGCCGATTGGCCGCAGCGGCGGCCGTGGTGGCGCCCAGAAATTGCAATGCTCCACAGGCCGCACCGATCACAAACCAGCAAGCCAGCATGGCCTGCGAATACAAGCTGGCCGATACCAGCACGCTAGCCATCAGAAGGCTCACCGCAGCGATCGCATGAGCCCGGCTCAACCGGACAAACTTGAGCGCGGGCAATCCCAAGGTGGTAACCATCTGGCCAAGCATGTAGGCGCTGGCGATCAACCCGGCCTGTGCAAACGGAAGCCGGGACTCCGCGACCAATGCCACCACAAGCAGGGGCATGAGATGCAGCGGCAAAGAGGCAGCCGCGGAAAGGAGGCTGGCGCCGAAAACGGGAAACACCACCCGCTTACTCTTCGTGCTTTGTACGTTTACGCGTGGCAGCGGTGTACTGCCCCGACTCCGGGGCCTCATTGGGTACTTCCACCCGAATCGTTTTGCGATAGCCTACCCAGTCTTCAGCGGTCATCGCGGGCTCTCCGTTGGGCATGAGGCCCAGGCCATCGCGCTCAGCAAACTTGTGGGCACGTTCACCATAGGTGTTGCGGATCAAAGGCTGCACCTGAAACAGCGGCATGACCTTGAGGATATTGATCGGCACGTCGGTGGCGAGCAACTGGATATTGATGAACAGGGGAAAAGGCTGGAATCGATCAGACTCAAGCAAGCCCTCGAAACACGAGAACTGGTGGCTGGCGCGGATATTGGCCAGTGGACGGATCAGCACGCTCCAGTCTGCCCGCGTGGCGCACAAGAGACCTGACCAGATCTGAACAAAGCCCCGCATCGGTAAAACCGACAGATAGGGGGGCGCCAGGCCCTTGATGTCTTCCGGTGCGTGCTCGTCCCAGTAGTCGGAAAAACCAGGCAGGTAGGCTTGGGAAAGCGGCGTCCATTCCTGGGTCTCAAGATCCAGATAGGAGACGTCCGCGCCATTCCACTTGAGCGAAATGTCTTCTGGCGGAAAGATGTACCAGCCAAACGATGATGCGGTGCGCATCGGCTCGCAATGCCGGAAAGCCATGGTCGGCATGGTGCCCAATGCCGCCTTGTCCGCCCGCATGGGCGGAATGGCAGCCGGATAAACACTGTGAAAGGTGACGGTAGGCCCGTCCTCGTAATTGTTATCCGGCTGCATCTGTACTTGTCCCGACCTGTCTGTTTTTAAGCTTGCCGCTTGGCGAAATGCGCAGCGAGGGTCGGCGTGATCCAGCCACCGCCCATCAGGACCACCGCTTTACGAGCCACATGCGCTTTGACGACGGGAGAAATATAGCCGGAGCCAGACACCACGCGCTTCTGAACGTGTGTTTTGACGCTCGGGTTGATGGTACCAGCCCCCATTTGCACAGTCCTTTTTTGCAAATGTGCTTTCACCGCAGGGCTGATGAACCCGCTGCCCATCTGAACGGTCTTCTTTTGCAGATGAGACTTCACCGCTGGACTGATCCAACCAGTTCCCATTTCCACTTTTTTCTTCGCCAGATGCACGGCCAGGGTCGGCGTGATCCACCCTCCACCCATGAGAACCGTTTTCTTCTGCAACTGAGTTTTCACGGTAGGGGAAATAGTGCCCGCGCCCGACACTACGCGCTTTTGGACATGCTTCTTGACAGCCGGAGATATCATTCCCGAACCCATTTGCACAGTCTTTTTCTGGAAGTGAGCTTTAATGGCTGGGCTGATCCAGCCAGATCCCATTTCCACTTTTTTCTTCGCCAGATGAGTCGCCAGGGCCGGAGTGATCACCCCTCCGCCCATCAAGACCACCGGCTTTTTCTGCACATGCGCCTTGACGGCCGGGAAAATAAAGCCCGCACCAAACTGCACTTTTGTCGTCTGCATCTGACTCTCCTGATAAAAGATTGATAGCCACCCGGACGAGTAGCCGAAGGCAATCTAACACGCAGCCCCACTGCTCAATCAAGATATTTCCTCACCACTCGACCAAACAGTCGTTATTCAACGACAGCGGACTGTGACCAAGTAGCGTGCAACCTGCGCGCTTTGCCCGTCACGCAAATCTTTTCGGTTACATGGCGGTAGCTCTGTGTCAAGACACTCTTTGCCGCCTCCCACAACTTGCTTCCAGCCAAGACTTGTGGGCATCATCCAACATTGGATGGACAACTTTCTGATTACACAGTCTTGATGACTCTCCTCTGGGGAAAGTAATAATTCAGCACTAAAGCAACGCCACGGGCTCTCGGAGCTCTCCTTTCATCACCTGCCAACCTCATCCCAGCGTCTCCTACAAATGGAGGAGGTAAAATTTTGTTACACCATCTACGATGAGGCTCACGTTGATCGAACTTCCCGCAGCAATGACGAGAAACACGAAAGTGTTATTGGTCATGGACGTTGTGGAATCGGTCCGGATCATGGAGCAGGACCAGGATGGCTTTGTACGGCGGTGGCAGCAACTTGTGGAAGAAGCGGAGCAAAACGTGCTGCCGCTGCATGGCGGGCGCATCGTCAAAAGCTTGGGTGATGGCCTGATGCTTGAGTTCGCCGACGCCCAAACTTGTGTCAAAGCGGCATTCGCAATCCAGTATTTCAGCGAAGCGGCCAACCAGGACGTCGCCCCATCGCTCCAGATGCACTTGCGCATGGGCGGCCATGTAGCAAGCTTTGTGACGGACCAGCACGACATCTACGGCACCGACGTGAATCTCACCGCCCGGTTCTGTACGCTGGCCGGCCCCAGCGACATTGTCATTTCCGCCGAACTGCGTGATCGCCTGGTGCCCTCCCTGGACGCCGACATCGAGGACATGGGCGAGTGCTACCTCAAGCACGTCGAGGAACCAATCCACGCCTATCGCATCGCGCCACCAGGCAGGATTCCCGTCATGATCAGCCCGCCAGCGGACGTGACCGAACTGCGTCCCACCATCGCTGTCATCCCGTTTACCGCCCGAACATCCGGTCCCGATGACTCTGTACTGGGCGAAATCCTGGCGGAAGAAATCATCGCCGCCCTGTCGCGAACACCTGACCTCAACGTCATTTCCCGGCTATCCACGACCTCGCTCCGCGGCCGCGACACCAGCCTGCCGGAGCTGCAAAACCATCTGAAGGCCAACTATGTGTTGTCAGGCGCGTATCGTGTCGCGGGCAGCCAGCTGATTCTGGTCACCGAGCTGATCGAGGCCCGTACGGGCCGCGTGGTATGGGGCGAAAGCCTGCGAAGCACTGTGCAGGAAGTTCTGCGGGGGGAAGACCGCATTACATCTGAAGTGGTGGCGCAGCTGGGCGCACATGTGGTGCACACGGAAATGCAGCGCGCGGCCAGCCGGCCATTGCCCAACCTAGAAAGCTCGACCCTGTTGTTGGGCGCTATTTCACTGATGCACCGATCCACTCGGAGCGAATTTGACCGCGTGCGGGAAATGCTTGAATATTTGATTGACCGGCACCGCCGCCTACCGACGCCGCGCGCCTGGCTTGCCAAATGGCATGTGCTGCAGGTCACACGGGGCTTGTCCTCCGGCGGCAAGGATGAAACCAAACGCGCCCTAGAGCAAACCCAGCGAGCGCTGGATGTGGATCCAAGCTGCTCGCTGGCCCTTGCCATAGAGGGTTTTGTGCACTGCCACATGCTCAAAGACCTAGATGGGGCGGCCCAACGTTACGAGCTGGCTCTGGCGGCCAATCCCAACGACTCGCTCGCTTGGCTCTTTTCAGGGGTTTTACACGCGTTCCAGGGCGTTGGATATCCCGCCAAGGCGGCGGCTGAGAAAGCTCTCAGCCTGTCGCCGCTTGATCCGATGCTGTACTTCTACCAGTCCCTTGCCGCTTCGGCCGTGCTGGCTTCAGGGGATTATGAGAGTGCAATAGCGTTGGCGAAGGCGTCATTGCGGGCAAACAAGGCGCACAGTTCCACCTACCGCGCCCTAACCATTGCCCTGAGCCTCAACCGACAGACAGATGAGGCGAAAGACACGGCCCAGCAGCTTTTGACAATTGAGCCCAACTTTAATGTGCGGGAGTTCATACGACGCTCTCCCAGCGAACACTACCCCGCGGGCCAGATATATGCGCAAGCACTTCGTGATGCGGGAGTACCTGAATGATTTTTTTGTTGCGTAAAGGGGAATGGAAATGAGCGCTTTAGGTGGTCTTGGCGGACTGGGTGGCTTGGGGGGTCTCGGAGGCTTGGGAGGACTTGGCGGGTTGGGTGGCTTGGGGGGACTTGGCGGATTGGTGCAGGCACAGGGCTTCCCTCAAAATCCGGGGGCACTTATCTCGAGCCGCGACGCGACCATGGTTCCGCTCGATGTGGGTTCCTATCCCGTCGTACTGCCGCCCGTGGATGACCCGGAAGCCATGCAACGGTGGGAGCCTTGGGTGCGGGCGTATGTCAGCCAGGCGGCATTGCTTGAGCCCTTGAGTTTTTCAAAAATTGGGGCGCACGGAGCAGGTATCTGGCACGTGGAGACGAATGTAGGCGGACCTCCTGACGCGCCTCCAACACTCACGACAACGCCCAAGCCGCTTGCACGACTCAACAGACCCACGGTTCATGCCTTCAAGGACCAGGTAAAGAAAGTGCTGTCGTGGGCGGACCTGCGAGAAGAACGAGCACTGGAAATTGTGTCGCAGTTGGACCCGCAATTCGCTTTCTGGGGTTCAGTGGTGTATCTGCATCCTTCCCGCACACCGCGCACGCTGGAGTTGATGAACATTGCACTGCTGCTAGCGGTGAATGTAGAGATGCAGTTCAAACACGCGCTCGCATGCTGGCGTCCCATTGAATATTCTGCACAAGTCCAACCCATCATTACGACGCCGGGCCATGGCTCGCTGCCAAGTGGGCACGCTACACAAGCGTACATCGTTGCCCACGTGCTTCAACGTCTACTTGACCTGCCCGACACCCACCCGGTGAGCGTACAACTGCAACGCCAGTCAGCGCGCATTGCTACCAATCGCGTGGTCGCAGGCGTGCATTTCCCGGCTGACAGTATTGCTGGCAGGCTACTGGGCGAAACGTTGGGCGAATACTTCGTAGCGCGCTGTAAAACCGGGCGCAAGTGGACGCCGCGCTTCTTTGATGGCACGGTGATGACAGGTCAGGAAGATCTAATGCCACCAACGCAACCGCTTGATGGCCCAAATGCTCCGGACTACTACAAACCGTTTGGTGTCAAGGAGTCGGCGGCAAGCACGGGGATCCTGAAGTATATGTGGGACAGAGCGCTCAAGGAATGGGAAGACGTGAGGTTCAAATGAGCTGGCTGCCCATTGCGCATGGCGCCCATGTCAACTGGGCCCAACCCGACCCGCTTAGTGGATTGGATCCTTATCTGGTCTGGGCCGACGGAACAAACTTTGCGCCCTATGGTGGCCTGAAGCCACCGGGGAAGATAGCCACATTGATAGAGCTCAAGGATGGCAAGACTGTCGCTGATCTGGTAGCGCAATCCGGTGGAGGCGTGAAGCTCACTGATATCCCTGGGGTGTATCGGGCACCCGGTTCGCAGCCTCGCTTCCTGACGGCATGGCCAACTGCGGCTTTCTTCAAAAGATTGAAGACCACGCTTAAAGACGTTGTTGCAAGAGCAGAAATCAGTTTGCCCGTCGTGCCTGAGCGCCCCAAATTCGCACCTCCCAGTGCCCCACACTGTGGCACTTCGGTTCACCGCGGTATACAGCGCAAAACCATCATCGGCGTGATTGACGATGGCTGCGCATTCGCTCAATACCATCTTCGGGACACCGTCGGAAACACCCGGGTCTGCCGACTCTGGGACCAGGAGCAAAACGGTGCCTTTTCCGGTCAGGGCGTAGTGCCCGGAGATTTCGGCCGTGGTCATGAAGTCTCGGGTACCCAGATACAAGCTGTCATCAACAGATTCACACAGGGCAATGCACTGGACGAAGACGCCTGCTATGCCACGGTCAACTATGACCGCCTGAGACGTGCAGCCACCCATGGTGCGCACATCACCGATGTATTTGCGGGTCAGATTCCTGTTGGCTCGCTGGTTGGCAGCGCCACCATGCCCCCAACCTGGGCCGATGCCAACGACACGGCCTCGAGTGACGATGCGGGCATCGTATTTGTCCAGCTTCCGCGCGCCTGCTTGCAAGACCCTTCCGGCGCATGGCTGGACGTGCATGTTCTGGACGCGATTCGCTACATCCTGAGCTGCGCGGATCAAGAGACGGAACAGATCGTCATCAACCTGAGCTTTGGCCCTCAACGGGGGCCGAACAACGGTACAGCCATGCTTGAGAAAGCGTTCGACGAACTCGGCATGGAGTTCCCAAACCTCACACTGACTGCGGCGGCGGGTAATAGCTTTTCAGCACGTGGACACGCAATGTTCAAACTCAAAGCGAGCGCCAGCAAAACCTTGCATTGGCAGGTAATGCCAGGTGATGAAACCCCTACGTTTGTACAACTCTGGCTTCCGCAGGACGCGCATCAGGTGGAACTCAAAATCACCCCGCCCGGCTTGGTGGCCAGCCCCTGGGTCAAACCGGGGGACGCACTGGTTTCGCCCAGCACAGCGAAGCCATCTTGTGGCGTGATATATCCTCCCCGCACCTCGCGCGGCAATCACGGAGCGATGGTGCTGGTTGCACTTTCTCCCAGCTCAAGTTTCGGCACCAATCCGCTTGTCCCGCACGGCATCTGGTGTATTGAGGTGAAGAACAAGAGCGCCACCGCCTTAAACAAACCCATCCATGCCTGGGTAGACCGCGATGACTTCAATTTGGGCACCACGGTCCGGGGGCGCCAGTCCTATTTTGAAGATCCGCTGTACGACCCCTTGCGCTACCTGGAATCTGCTACCGACGACACACCCGGCAGCGGTGCCTTGGTGCGCCGGCGTGGAACCTTGACCGGCATCGCGACAGGGAACGGAGCCCTGGTTGCTGCGGGATACCGGCATAGCGACCACAAGCACGTTCGCTACTCCTCAGCCGGACCAACTCGCGGCGCGAAAGTGGGCCCCGACTGCGGTGCGGTCACCGATCAGAGCCGCAGTCTTCCCGGGCTGCTGGCGGCGGGCACACGCGGGGCTTCGGTAGTTCGGCTGATAGGTACGAGTGTGGCCGCACCCCAAGTATCACGCTGGGTGGCCAATGGCCGGCCTCCTCCTGGGCCGGTGCCTCCATTGCATCCAGACCCCCAGCTCGAAGGAAGCGGCCTGTTGCCGCTTTGAGCAGAAGAGGTACACCAAAACGCTTACTTTCAGGCAAGTAGCAAATATCTCGGCTCTCAACGAATAGCAATACTCGACGCTTCATCTATCACACGAACAGCCGCGAGATGTTGGAACATTGCCGCATCACCTCTGCTTGAATTCATGTGGACCAAAGCCGCCAAAGAGTGGCAGCCCCTCAACAAAGAGTGGCAGCCCCTCAAGTAAGCCAGCCATGACCTGGACCAAACTGCCGAAAGGCGAGTTCACGGGCATTGACTGGGCCAAACCCAATGCCACCACCGGCTTTGACCCCTACCTGATCTGGGCTGAGGCTGACAACTTCTCTGGCTACGGCGAGAAGCCGCCCAAGTGGCTGCCAATTGCCATGGAACTCACCGCCGGCACTGCGGTGCAACAGCTCATTGCTGCCGCGTCACCCAAATGGCTGCAAGTGCCAGCGGTTTACACCAGCCGCGCTGCGCCCAAGGGTCTGCGCTTTTGCACGGCACGGGTCAGGCCGGCATTTTTCAAACACATTCAACCTGGCGGCAGTCTGCACGCACTGGTGCTGCGCTTTGAATTAGGCTTGCCGGCGGCGGAATATGCCGATGACCCGACGGAAGGCTCGCACGGCAGCCCGCCACCGCATTCGAACGGACCGTATTACGAAGCAGAGATGAAAACCGAGCAGTTGCTTTCTGGCAAGGTTTTGGCACTGATCGACGACAGCCTGGCTCTGGCCCACTCCAACTTCCTTTACCAAGGCAAGGCGCGCACCCGTTACTTCTGGCGGCAAGACGCACAAGGCAAGGGCCGCGTGCCCCAAGGCCTGGGCTATGGCCACGAACTGACCGCGGCGGACATCAACGCAGCCATGTACGCCAATACCTACAACGGCCTGGTGGACGAAGGCGCCGTCTACGTTGCACTGGGACTCTCCACGCTTGGCAAAAGAATGCCCAAGCGCGAGCATTTTTTTCACGCCCTGGATACCTCCGTGAGCCACGGCACCCATGTCATGGACCTGGCGGCCGGCCCGCGCACGCTGCTGGCCCAGGTTACCAATTTGCCGCCCACGTTTGACGCACCGCCCAGCTGGGCGCCAGCAAACGACGATGCCAGCCGCGCGCCGCTGATTGCCGTGCAACTGGATTACGACACGGTTTGGGACACCTCAGGGGGCTCGATGAACGTGCATGTGCTTGATGGCCTGATGTATGTGCTGTCGCGCTGCGCCGACAGCGCCAAGGTGACCGTCAACATCAGTTTCGGCACGCTGGCAGGTCCGCATGACGGCACGTCGCTGCTTGAAGCTGCCATGGACCAGTTGACCACTCTGAGGCAGGGTCACCTGCAGATCGCACTGGCCGCCGGCAACAGCTACCAGCTGCGCATGCACGCCAATACAACGCTATCAAAAAATGAGCGCGCCGCGCTTCATTGGCAAGCACCTCCCGATGATTCGACTCAAAGCTTTGTGGAATTGTGGATCGAGGAAGACCGCGATGGCCTTGCCATAGAAATCACGCCGCCAGGCCGGGCCGCCCTGCCCTCATTGGCATTTGGAGAATCGAGAATGTGGACTGACGGCGGCAAGCAGCCGCTGTGCGCGCTGATCTACCCGAAAACAGTCGCCACCGGCCGACGCGGCACCTGCGCCCTGCTCGCGCTTGCGCCCACCTTCAGTTTTGAGGAGAAGACAGCGACTGCACCAAGCGGCGTGTGGCAAATCACACTGACCAATACCGGCAAGAAGGCAATCACGGTAGACGCCTACATAGAGCGTGACGATGTGGTCAGCGGTAGCCACAGCGGAGCCCGCCAGTCGCACTTCGAAGACAAGTGGTACGACACCAGCGGCAACCCGGGCTCGTTCGTTGACCACCCCGGCAATCCGAGCCTGATCCGCCGAAGCGGCAATTTCAACAGCATTGCCACTGGCAGCAAAACAGTGTCGGTAGGCGGTACCCGCATCACCGGGCCGCGCTGGGCGCACTATTCGCCGCAAAAGCCGGATCCTGATGCCGGCCGACCACAACGGCCAGGCGTCGTCAATACTCCCGACACGGAAGCTTTTAGTGACGAAAATCCGGCGATGACCGGAGTCAACGCGGCTGGCACGCGCAGCGGGGCTGCGGTGCGTCTCCGGGGAACAAGTGATGCGTCGCCGCAGGTGGCCCGGAAAATTTTGAACGCATGAGACATGCCTGACGGAAGAAGAATGGAAGAGGAGCATAGAGAGCCGCAGTTTATGCTGATACAAACAGTGCGTACTTGCCGCAGCTCTTCCAACAACGCTGCGAAAAGCGATGCCCCCATCAGGATTTTCCTTTTCAAGCAGGAAACTTGAGCCTACACTCGCCAAGCTCGAACATCACGTTGCAATTGTTACCAACACCCGGTGATTTATTTATCCGAACTAAGGAGTATTTATGGGCATTTTTATGAAAGAGCACGATATCTACGTCGGCAGCCTGCAGGAGAAGCTGAACCTGCGGTTTGCACCGTCCCTCGGCACCAAGGAGTTGCATGGCGGATTGGACGAAATGGTAGAACTCCAAAAGGAATTCGGGATCTTCAAGATAGGCAGAAGCTTTGCAACCAGCATTGCAGCATTGAACCTGACGGGTCTTTCCAATGCCGAGACGAAGAACCGCTTTCAGCGCTACCTCACCAGTTTGAGAAAAGTGAAGTCCAATGTGGGAACGAAAAGCGGTGATGCAGCTATCGTGGACGCATTGATGCGCAACCTGGCTGCGAAAAAACCGCTGCCGGTTTACTTTGAACTGCACGACTTGAATGTTTCCAAAGACGCTGGTCGTGTCCTCATCACGGAAAAAGGCCGCCCTCTCTTTTATATGAAACAGGATTATCTCGTTGTTTCCTTGCCGCTCGGGCTGGATTCCAAGGCCAAGTAGCCGTCAACAAGGCAGCATGGATAGAAGCCCGTCAGCGACCGGCGAAGCGTCCGTTGCTTCATCTCGGTTCGCGGGCTTGTGTTCGGATATCGAGCGGTACTACACCGGGAAAATAGAACGTTACGGCCCAGGCCCACTGGGGGTGGACTGGTCTTGCGCGCCCACACAAAAGCTGCGATTTGTGCAAGTCCTGAAGGTCTGCAATTTCGAGTCATCGTTTTCGCTCGCCGATCTGGGCTGCGGCTATGGCGCACTGTTGGAATTTCTGACAGAGCGATTGCATGACAAACCAGTACGCTACAAGGGGGTGGACCTGTCTCCAGCCATGATTATCCAGGCGCGCCGGCTGTGGGCAAAGCGACCGGATACTGAGTTTTCGGTTGGTAATGAACTGAGTGGCTACTCTGACTACACGGTAGCCAGCGGCATCTTCAACGTAAAACTTCGACAGCCAGAACCTCAGTGGACGCGGTTTATTAAGGCCACATTGGTTCACATGCATGCCCATAGCCGACATGGCTTCGCAGTCAACTTCCTGGCCCCGCTGACATACACCGAGAAACCCCTTCCTGAGCTTTATCGGGCTGAGCCGGAGCTCTGGTGTGACTATTGCGAGCGCGCTCTGGGTGCAGAGGTCACGCTACTGACGGGCTACGGAATGCGGGAATACACATTGCTTGTGCGCCCTTCCGCCGGCCGACCCGCTCGTTAGTCTCCGCTGAGTTGCGCGATGTACGCCTCTTCGCGCAACAGGGCCGTCTCACAAATTTTGGCGCCCGTCATGTCGATCAGCTGCCGCGCTTGATCAAAAATGATTTGAGCTTCGCTCACTCTGTTCTTGGCACCGCCCCGCGCCAGAGAACCGCCCCAAACGATCAGCGCCCGGCACTCGGTTACGCGGTTGCTCCGCTGACGCGAAATTTCCACGGCTGCCTGAGCATCCGCCAGTGATTGCTCGAAATTTCCAGCCTCGTATCGACATTCTGCAAAGCTAGCCAGGATTTCTGCCTCAAACTCAACGGCAACCTGGGTGCTTCTGATCAACGCCAAAGCCTCCGAAAATTCCAATGCAGCCTTCTCAAAGTTTGCGGCAGCAGCTTGTGCCAATCCGTTCGTCCACAGGTGCGTCGCCCTAGAGTATGCATTCCGGCTTGTTTGGGCAATGCTGGCCACATGTTCAGCCTGCTCGAGCACCAAGCCGGTATCTTTTAGACTCCACGCCAGCTCCGCTTTCAGGTGATGCGCCATCTGTCGAATCACGGGGTCGTGGCCGGGTTCGATCGATTCAAACAAACCTTGCAAGTACCTGGCTGCCTCCTCAAGACGCATCATCCGGATCAGCAAGCGCACCCGGATACCCAACACCCATTGTTTGATATCGAAGCCAAAAAACTCGCGATCAAGCTTGTCGATGCTCGCCGCTCCCTGCAAAGCGATGTCATTCGCAGCCAGCCCCTTCTCAAGCAGTCCAGCCCATGTATAAGCATGACTGAGAACCGCATTCATCGTTGCGGTCCGCCCGATGTCACTTTCCTGAACAGTCAATGCGAGCGCTTTTTTGATGCTCTGCACATAAGAGTCCGCTTGACCTCCGCTACCCTGCAATATTCGTCCTTCGGCAAGATAAAGCAACTGGATCAGCCGGCCATCGACCTCGGTCGCCAGTTCTATGGTTTCACGCACGATCAGCTGCACTTCCTCGGGACTCAATCCTTCCCGCCACCCAAGGTAAACAAACCCGCTTCCAATTCGCACGCGCAATCTGTCCACTTCCGAAGAGGGTGGCTGATCAAGCAAAAGCGTGCGTGCGTTGCGCCAATGTTTCATGGCCTGGGTTGAATTGGTGGCGCCCAGCCACTGGGCCGCACGGGCTTCGTGCTTTGCCGCATTGACAGGCTGCCCAGCCGCCTCGTAGTGGTATGCAATCAACGCAGCAAACTCATCAGGTTGCGAACGATAGTGGGCTTCGATGGCCACGGCTACGGCCGCATGCAGCCCGGCGCGCCGGACCCTGAGCTGGCTGCTGTACGCCACCTCTTGGATAAGAGGGTGCCGAAATGCGAATCTGCGCCCGCCGGTCATTTCCCGCAGCAACTCCAGCAACTCGGCCTCGCACAGGCCGTCAAGTCCGCTTTCGAGCTGATTGGCCAGATACACAGCCACCTGCTGCAGCACCGGCAACGGAATTTCCCTGCCGATGACGGCACAAATATGCAGTAACGCCTTCTGACTTGCTAGCAAGCGATCAATGCGCTCGGCAATAACAGCCTGCACCGTGGGAGGCAGCGCCTGCGCAATCGTTTCGGCGGTGGGTTTTCTACCATCGGATTGATCTGACAGGATGCCGCTTTCCGTGAGCGAATGAACCAGCTCCTCCGCGAAAAATGGGTTGCCGGCGCATCGTTCAACGATAGGCAAAAAGGCGTCGCTTGATTCGCCATGCCGGCCCAACAACTCAAGCACCAGTTCCTGCGTATCTTCAGCGTTTAGCTGCCCGAGATTCATTTGCTGAAAATGAGGCAGCGTTGCCCAAGGAGCGCGGTAGTTTGGGCGGTAATTGAGGAGCAACAAGGTGCGCGCTCTTGCAACAGTCTCCACAAGCACCTGAAGAAACTCCTCACTTGCTTCGTCCAGCCAGTGCAGGTCCTCAAAAACAATAACCGAGATGGATGATCCAGCGTACGTTGCCAATTGCCGCACCATCTCGAGCAGCCGGGTGCGACGGGCTTTGGGAGGCAAAGAGCAGGGCTGCGCATCGGCAGCCGCAACACCCAGGAATTCGCTCAGAAGCGCCAGATCGTCGACAGACACCGGTCCAATCTCCGAAAGTCGGTGGGCGATGCGCGCCCGGACGGCCGCCTGACCGTCCACAGCAGAAATTTCGAAGAAACAGGTGCGCATGAGTGCCAGTACCGGTTGCAGCGGCGTGGCATGACCGTAGAGCGGCGTGCGCACCTCATGAACAGTGATGCCCTGTTCGCGGCACCAATGGGCAAACTCATGGCCTAGTCGGCTCTTGCCCGTGCCCGGAGCGCCTGATAGGCCAATGGCGGAGCCCAACCCAGTTTCGGCGCGGCGCAATGCATCCTGAAGCATCAAGAGCTCGCGTTTGCGCCCCCGGAATGACGAAAGTACCGCTTGATGGAAGTGAGCGCGTTCAACATCGCTCTTCATCCTCAGCAGGGCACAAATCTCAATGGGCTCTGCAATGCCTTTGAGGGCGTGAACACCGATGGCGCGTACCTCGCAGGCTGGACGTACAAGAGCAAGACACGCCGTAGTCAGGCAAACACCACCCGGTTCAGCCAGCCCAACCACCCGGCTGGCAAGGTGAATTGCCCGGCCATGAACGCCACCCCCGATGTTTGCGTCGACCGCCTGCGGATCGGATGCCACCTGACCCGAATGCAGCCCGACACGAATGGACAGTCCTTGCGGGTGGTCCGCGAATGCCGCCTGCATGGCAAGCGCCGCCTCGCAAGCCAGGCTGGCATGGCCCTCCAGCGCACGGGGAACACCGAAAATAGCCATCACGCCATCGCCGAGCGTACGGACGACGGTACCGCCAAAATGTTCGATGGCACCGCACATTTTCGAAACTGCCGGCCTGAAATGTTCCATTGCCTGCTCGGGGTCTAGTCCTGCAATTCGCTCGGTGGAGCTGACGATATCCGCAAACAGAATAGTTGCAAGTTTGAGTTCGCCCCAACTAGTAGTGGGCGCTGTGACCACCGAGGGCAGGATCGATCGGTTTTGCGCGGCACCGCAGCTTCCACAAAACTTGGCCGCAGGCCCGCATTCGTAGCCGCAGGTGACGCAGACTTGCACCAACCCAATGCCGCAGTTCTCACAAAAGCGGTTGGTCTCGGCGTTGACAGCAGCGCAGGTGGGGCAATGCATGAGCCAAATGGTACGCCGCAGCGGTTTCAGGCGAGCACATTGACCTTTTTCCAGGCACTCTTGACTGCGTCGTGGGTTTCGGAGCCCTTGCCATGTAGCATAGCCGCAACGGCTAGAGTCGCGTGGGCGGCGTCGAGGAAAGTTGCGCGCGCTCTCAACCTATCGAACCCCTTGAACCAGACTGGCCCCAGTGTTTCCCAGGAGCGTCCACCCAGCTTCGTCGCGGCTAAGTAGAACGCGTGGTTGGCAATGCCCGAAGCCTTGTGAGCGTCGTCTGTGATCTTGAAACGTCTGAAATCTTTAATCTGGTCGTCCTCGGGCCAGGTCATTGTGGTGTTGCCTGGGTCCTTCAGTGAGCGGATAGCCTTGCCTGCGGGGTGAGCCAGGATGTCCTCGCCCAGCAACCAGTTCGCCGCCTGCACCTCTTCTCCAGCGTGCCACTGCTTGACCATGCTGGCGCACACATCGGAGAAGGACTCATTTAGCGCACCGGCCTCACCTTTTAGCGTGGGGGGCCGACCGGGGACCTGCACCACACCCAGCCCACCCTTGACCATGTGCTGGCTAATGCCATGAGAGAATTCATGGGCAATGATCCCCAGCGAGCCCGCCAGATTGGTGACGTGTTTGCCATCACCGTCACCTACAAGCATTTGCTCGCCAGTCCACATTGCATTGGCGAAGCTGTAACCGTAGTGAACGCTGGCATCAATACGCATACCCTTGCCATCGACTGAATCCCGTCCCATAACATTCGCAAAAAACTCTAGCACGATGCCGATGTTGTCGTACGCCTGGTTGGCGACCGTGTCGTGGGCGGGTGGATCGTCCTCATCGCGCAGAATCTTGCCGGGTAAGAATGTTCGGCCTTGGGCGTCGAATACCTGGCGATGCAGCATCTTGGCGCCAAGTTTGGTAGCCGCTACCTTACGGCTACTGGTAGCGGCGCGCTGACCACGCAACAGAGACGAATGCTGGAGTTGCTCCAACAACATCGCGCGGTGCTCGTCCTCCGAGGTATTGGCAAAATGCTGCAGCATTTTTTTCGGAACAGCAAAGCACACGCATCCATACCTGGCGCTCATAGTAAACTCCTGAGGCGTTGCAACGTGGTACTTCAGTCCCAGACCTACCAGCGGCTGGGCAACTTCTTGAGCAGAGTGATACGTCGGATGCCCAGCTCGATATAGCCGCCTTTTTCGAGATCTTTAAGAAGGCGGCTGACCATCTCGCGCGAGGCCCCGACGCGGTTGGCGATGTCCTGGTGGGTAATCGACTCCAGCGTGGTGCTTGCGCCGTCGGCCTCACCTGCTTCATCTCTGCGCTCTTCCAACAGGGCGACCAGGCGCCCGTAGACATCGAGCAGCGCCATGTTTCGCGCGGTTTCCGTCGCAGCGCGGGCCCGTCGTATCACCTGAACGACCAGGTTGATGGCAAATTCTGGCTCTTCAACCAGATGTTCGCTGACATCGGTGCGGCTGAGGACCGCGCAGGTACAGGGCTCCAGCGTCATTACGGAAGCAGACCGCGGCCCACCATCCAGGGACATTTCACCAAAATAGTCGCCGGCTTCCACCGTGCCGTAGGTGATTTCGCGTCCGCTTTCATCCATGGCGAAAACCTTGACGCTGCCCTTGAGCAGCACAAACAGGCTGTCTCCGGACTCGCCTTCATTGATCAGCACCGCATTTTTTCGGTAGGTACGCAGCACGCCGCGGCGGGCCAACGAGCGCAATTCCGGAACCAGGGGGGTGTAAAGGTCTTCGTTGGAGGGGATTGACGTGCTCATGATGACTCGTAATCTAGCACGCGGCGGGCCACCGGTGTGCACAGCGTCAGGGGGCAACTGATTTTTTCAGTGAATCTGGGCCAAATGGACAGGCGCTACCGGCGGCAGGACAGCGACCCGGTTGACCAGCTCGCGCACCCCGCTGGAGCCGGTTTTTGCACAAAGACTGCGCACATGGCTGCGTACGGTAGAAACCGCCACCTTCATCTGGACGGCTATTTCTGGTGTGCTCAAGCCCCGGCACAAGATAGCAAGCACCTGTTCTTCCGTCTGGGTCAGCCCATAACTGCGCGCAAAAAATCCGAACATGCCCGATTCACCGACCTCCGGGCGCGCGAAAAGCAGTGCAATCCGGGTCTCCCAGGCATCTGCATCAAGCTTGAGGGGAACTACAGCGAGGGTCAGACTCAGGCTGCCGGCAGACACATTGATCAGGCTGCGTTTGCCGCCCCCCGCCTTGCCAAGCGCATCCTGCAGCGTTCGGCTGTCTGCCGGCGTGACCGCATGAACTTCGCCGCCGACCTTGGCGAGCACGCGCTGGCGGTTGAGTTCGGTGCGGGCTACACGATTGGCATGAATGATCTGGCCGCGCTCACCAACCACAATGACACCATGGCCGAGCACGTCAATCAAGAGTGACAGGGCATCCGGACCCAGCGCCAGGCGGCCGGCATCCTGGGACAGAGAGGAGTCCATGAATCCGGCATTCAACAGGGTGTTCATCTTCAAGGCTTAGGTGTTACAGGTTGTTAAGCGTATGAAGCCTGCTCAAATCTGGGTAGTAAATATGCGCCCTCATTAATGTGATAAAAGTCACACCATAGGAAATTCGCCTGCTCATAGGGAATCGCGCACTTATGAAGGTACGGGCTGACTTATGCCAGAAGTTGGGCTCTGAAAATGGGCCGTCAGCCGCCAAAGACTGGAACCCCTCGGTGGATCAGGTCCGTTCAAGCCCAGGAATCAAGAATTTCACTGGTTTTGGCCCAGTAGGCCTGAAGCCTTTCCAGCTGCTGGGGCGCATCGACGGGAACAACACCCGTTTTGGCCACCACCTCAAGTTCGCTGCAAACGGCATGCATGGCGACGGCCCCGACGTTGCTGGTTGCGCCTACCAGCGCATGGCTTGCCCACGCCAGGGCAACGGCGTCGTTGACACGGATGCTTTCCTCGATGGCCTTCAGGCGCTGAGAGGCATCGGCGACAAACAAGGCAATCACCTCCCGGGTCATGCTCAGTTGATCGTCATCGAACTCCTTGAATTGGGCCAGCCGCTCGAGGTCCATCAACATTGGCTCGGCGGCAGACCTGGATTTGCTGCTCACAACCGGCATCGTCGCCTGCAACTCGGTATCCGCAGCCTGGTCAGCCTCATGGAGCGGGGCCGTAAAACCGCCAGGACTTTCTGAAGCGGCTTTCATGACGGGCAACCAGCGTTCCAGGGCTTGCGCCAAGGTGGCCACATGAAGCGGTTTGGTCAGGTAGTCGTCCATGCCGGCAGCGGCGCAGCGTGCGCGGTCTTCCGGCGAGGCCGCCGCAGTCAGGGCAATAATGGGAGGTGCCTTCTTGCCCATCATGGCCTGAATTTGCTGGGTGGCCTGGAAACCGTTCATGCGCGGCATGTTGATGTCCATCAGCACCGCGCCAAACCTCCCGCCAGCGCCGTGGACACGGGCCACGGCCTGAACCGCCTCCCGGCCGTCGATCGCGGTTGCGGCGCGGTACCCCAGTTTGGCGAGCATGGCGCAAGCGACTTTCAGGTTGACGGCATTGTCGTCAACCACGAGCAATGTCAGGTTTTTGGTGACGGTTGCATCTTCAGCGCGCGCAGGGGCCTCCTGGGGCAGCTTGTGGCTGCCTGGTGCCGACAGGCAGCGCGCCAGCGCATCGAAGAACTGCCTCTGCCGGGCAGGCTTGAGCAACCGCGCCTCGAAGAGCTGGGCGGCCTCATGGTTTGGCGGCATGAAACCGGAAGTCAGCAGCACCAGCGGCAGCTTGGCCATGCCTGGCTTGGCTTTGATCGACCGCGCCAACGCCACGCCGTCCATTCCGGGCATGTGCATGTCGGTGATGACAATGTCCGGCAGCGCCCCGCCGCTCTGCGCCAGGGCCAGCGCCTGCAGGGCCTGGGCGCCTGACTCGGCCTTGCTGACCTGCATGCCCCACATCTGAAGCTGCCGGCTCAGAACACGAACATTGGTCAGGTGGTCGTCCACCACCAGCGCGCGTTTTCCGTGTAAAGCCGCTGCATCAACAGCTGCGGCAACCGGGGGCAACTCAGCGAGCGGCGCCTGCACAGTGAACCAGAAGCTCGAACCCTGGCCAGGTTCGCTGTCCACGCCGATATCGCCCCCCATGAGTTCGACCAGCCGCTTGCAGATAGCCAGGCCCAGGCCGGTGCCGCCATACTTTCGGGTGGTGGAGGCGTCAACTTGGGTAAAGGCCTGGAACAGTCCACTGACGCGATCAGCCGGTATGCCGATGCCCGAATCAGTTACGCGGAACTCCACACGCACCCGCTCGGGATCCAGGCTGGGCATCGGCCGGGCGCTCACCGTGACTTCACCCTCCTCGGTGAACTTGACGGCGTTGTTGATCAGGTTGATGAGTACCTGGCGAATGCGGGTTACATCGCCAGCGATGGCGGCAGGCAGCACCAGCGAGCCACTCCCCGCGGCTTCCGGCACGTCGACAATCAGCTCGAGGTTTTTTTCCCGGGCGCGCGGAGCGGCTATGTCGCAAGCCTCCTCGATGGTGCTGCGCAGGCTCAGCGGCTCGGCCTCCAGGTCCAGCTTGCCGGATTCGATTTTGGAGAAATCCAGAATGTCGTTAATCACCGCCAACAGCTGGTCGCTCGAAAGCCGTATGGTTTGCAGGTAGTCGCCCTGTTCGTCATCCAGCGCAGTCTCGGCAAGTAGAGTGCTCATACCCACCACACCGTTGAGGGGGGTGCGGATTTCGTGGCTCATGGTCGCGAGGAATGCGGCTTTGGCCCGCGCTGCCTGCAAGGCCTCCTCACGGGAGGCGAGCAATTCGACGGTGCGCTGGGCCACCCGCTCTTCCAGCAGCTCGTTGGCTTCCTCGATCACCTGTGTTTTGGCCTGCACCTCTGCGCGGTAACTCCCGAGCTGCTCAGCGCTGTCGTGCATGACCCTCGACAACTCCATTACTTCGCGCAAATGAGTGCCGCTGTCTATGCGCGGAACCTCGCCCCGGCCGAGCTTCTGTGCCGCCACACTCAAGCGCCTGAGCCTGCGGCCGATGCGGTTGGCCACGTAGAACGCTGCCCCTGCGCCAAGCAGAACCAGCGCGGCAATCAGCATCAAGGACACTTCCCAGGCCCGGGTAATCTCGGCGGTGAAATCGCTCTCGGGGGCGGCGACGACCAGTGTCCAGCGCAACCCCAGGGACTCGCCGAAAGGGCGCTGCACCGTCATCAGGGTGCCACCGCCCTGCATGGGCAGACGCTGCAAAGTGGTGTTGTTGGCAACCGAATCCTCGCGTTTGCGCGCCTGCTCAAGCTGCAGCGCCGTAAAGCTGGCCCGAATGACGGGGTTGGCGCTGCTCCGTGGGCTTCGGCGCACAGGCTGCCCCTGCACGTCTTCGAACAGGGTGTCACCCGCCGACCCGGCGACCAGCCACCCCGCTTCGTCCACGATAAATGCCGCACCGCGCGCGCTGAGTCGCTGGGTTTGCAGCAGATCAGCCAGATGCTGCAAATACAGATCCACCCCGAACACACCGGCTGCGCCCCCATCGCTGTCGTACACAGGCTGGGAGAGTGTGACAAACAGCTGTGACTTGCCTGGCACCGCCTGAATCGGCGAGAAAATGCGCCCTTTGGCAGCCAGGGCTCCCTGGTACCAGCCCCGGGTCCGCGGTTCAAAATGGGCCTGCGCAGCAGCCAGCGCCCGGCTGCGGTCGCCTGGCCGGCGCGCCATGAAAGCCTGCAGGCTCGTATCGGCTGGACCGCGCAGCAGCACGGTGGCGCCGCCGCTGATGCTTTCCACCGAGAAGTATTCGCCTCGGTTGTTGCCGAAATACAGGCTGGGCACATGAGGCGACTGGCGGCTCAAGGCAAATGCCATGGGCTCGAAGAGGACGCCCTGGCGCAGCCACTCGCGGGCTTGCTCGGTTTGGGCGGCATTCAAATTCTCGGGGAAAAGGCCATTAAGTGCAGTGTGGGCCTGGCCTAAATGGGCTTCTGTACCGGCCTGAATCCGCGCAGCGACATTGAAGAGAATTCCACCCGCAAGGTCCTGAACGGCCTGGTCGCTGCTTCGCGCCATCAGCCAGGCCACCAAGCTTGCCGGCACGAGCGCAAAAACCAGCAAGCTCGCCACCAGAACGCGGCGAAGGGAAACCGTCTTTTTGCTGGTCATGAGGCTCGCGACGGGGGTTCCTGTCGTCAAGCCAGCGCAAGGCCAAGCAACTCGGCAGCATCAAGCGCTGCCGTGCGGCCGGGCAGGGAAACCAGCGCCCGCCCCCCGATGTTCACTGCGCCCGTAACGCCACGCAACATGGCAACGCTGGCAGCAATCCGCCATCCGGCCTTGTGCGCCTGCTTCTGCAGTAGCAAGGTGGCGCTCACCGTATCGCCTACCGGCAGGATCTGCACTGCCCCGTGCAAGGGATCCGCAAGCTTGGCCAACGCCACGGGGCCACTGTTCAAGGCCACGCTGACATCGAAGCGCGGCAGCCTGTGCCCGGGGAAGTGGGCGTTGAGGAACTGCTGCACGCGTTTTGCAGAATCGATCAGGCCCAGGGCGGCACGCGCGGCACGAAGGCCATGGTTGACGGAGGTGGTGTCCGTCGTCTCCACAAAAACAACCAGCAGGCCTTCTCCCACAAACTGCATGTGGCGCGCGCCGAACAGATGCACGGTATCGCCGGCATTGCTGTAGAACTGCCGGACGACATCACTGAGTTCGGCGCTGGAGAGCTTCTCGGCCAGTCCCGCATAGTTGAGCACGTCAACAAATAGAACCGTGGCGTTCGCGTACTTTTCATCTTGGTCCGCCGCATTGGCAGCAGGCCATTTTTCACTGAGTTCGGAGGCCAGTTTTTTCTCGTACAAGCGGGCCAGGTGCTGCTTCTGGTCTTCCAGGGCAGCCTGAACAGCCGCTTCCACAGCCATGACCTGGACGGCCGCCTGCATGTTCCGCTTGTTGAGTTGGGCGGCAGCGGCCTCGCGCAGCTCACCCGGCCTGAAGGGTTTGGTGATGTAGTCGTCGGCACCACTGGTCATGCCGATGCGCATGTGAGCACGCTCCTGCAAGGAAGTCAGCAGAACCACGGGAATGGCCAGGATGGCCGGATCGGCACGCAAGGCTTGCAGCATGGAAAATCCGTCCATCACGGGCATCTGCACGTCGCTGATCACCAGATCCGGCTTGTTTTGGCGCACCAGTTCGAGGCCGGACAAGCCGTTGTCCGCCGACAGGACGTCATACCCGTCTTTTCGGAGTACCGAAGCTACCAGTGTGCGCGTGGCCGCGTCATCTTCCATGACCACTATCAGAGGCATTTTTATCCCAAGCGTACAAACCAACGAGAAACCTCTAGCTTACACAACTTGTTACTTTGGATAAAACCTTGTTACTAGTTTTGGGCATTTTTCCACAATTCGCTGCCCGTCATTGCCAACGAGGCGTGCATGACCTGTGGCAAAAATGCCAGTTGCACATGAGCCGCACCGCGTACCAGCCGGTTGTCGGCGCCAGGCAAGGTTGCGGTAGAACTTGGAAATACGATGTTGTCGCAATTCGAATACCAGCAGGTAAACAGGGAATGGCGATGGGCAGGCATGCCCTGGTCCAGTTCCCTGTGCCATTGGCCAGACAATTGCATCTGGCGGCCGTTGGCAACACGGCTGAAACGGGCCAGCCAGGTCCCCCGATGCGGCGTTCCGAGCGTCACCACATGATGAATGCGATCTTCACCCTCCGCGGCCTTGAGCCAGGCCCGTGCCGCCAACCCGCCCATGCTGTGACACACCAGCAGCGGCGGCAGCCCGCTGGCGGCCGTCACCTGCTGGATGGCAGCTTCGATCTGCGGAACATAAGCATCGATGGAGGAAAAAGGGGGCTCGAGGTTGACCGCCGCGTAGGCATGCCCGGTACCTTGAAGCTGCTTTAACCAAGGTGCCCAGAAACCACGGTTGCAGAAAAACCCATGGATGAACACAACGCCGCGGCGCCCTCGGACTGCAAACGGCGGTGACAGCTGGTCAGGAAACGCCCGCGAGCGAAAAGGCTGGCGCCAGCAAAACACCCGGGGTGCCGTCAAGGTTTCGCCCAGCCAGGCGGCCATGAGCTCTTGCCATGAAGGTTGGGGGGCCGCATCACTCCGGTTGACGAATCGCAGAGTCACAAACTCAAGAGCGAGAAAGCCGCAGTACCCGAGGATCACGACGACAAAACCGGCGCAGGCTAATACCGTTGAACTGCTCCAGAAGAAGGTCAGCCATGCGCCAGCAGTGGCCAGCAACGAGAGAGTAATGAATTGCTGAAGGCGTGCCAGCATGGACAGGGTTCAGTCAGCGCTGGAGTGACTCAGGCGAGCGCCACGTCGAGGCCGGTCAGCCGCCTGGCCAGGCCTTGCGCCAAGCGGTTGACGGTGCCATAGATGGACAGCTGGGGATTGGCGCCAATGCTGGTGGGGAAAATCGAGCCATCGTGAATGGACAGATTTTCGAGCTGCCAGTGCACACCATCGGGCCGGATCACGCCCAGCTTTTCCTGGCCAGCCAGGCCACAGCCACCCATCACATGGGCACTCACCACTTTGGTCAGCATCGGTTTCATGGGCAGGGCGTTCAGGGCATCACGGGCTTGCACCCAGCTCGTGTAGGGCTGGGCCATTTCATGCAAGGGCAATACTTGGCGGGCGCCGGCGGCGAACTGGATTTCCATCATTGACAGCAAGGCACGGCGCGCCCCGTCCATCACGTAGCCGGTCAGCGGATAGTCGAGCACGGCGGAACCGTCGCCGCGCAGCTTGACTTTTCCACCGCGCGACTCACTATGGAACCCGTCGCGCAACAGCGCCAGCAAGGTGTGGTTGTTCGGGAAGGTCTTGAGTAACTCCTGCTGGCTTTGCCCCATGCCGGGAACGGTAGACGCAAAAATAATCGGATGCAGCGGTGGTGCCTCCAGCTTGTAGCCGATAGGTCCGTCAATGGCCTGCGTGGCCAGAAAGTGATCGCTGTAGATGGTTTGCGGCGCACCGTTCCAGGCCTCCACTTTCTGCGCAAACACGGCCGAGCTCATGACCACCGGGTGCAGGAAAGTCCGGGCGCCCAGCAAGCCGTGAGGGTCGGGCGCACCAGAGCGCAACAGAACCCCCGGGGAGTTGATCGCACCGCCTGCCAGCACGTAGTGTTTTGCTACTACTTTTGTAGCTGATTGCGCCCGACCAGCAAGGGCTGGAGCACCATTTGGCATCACAGATCGGCAATGGAGCGCGGTTACCTTGCCGTTGGCCAGCTCGAAACTCTCCACGCGCGTTTCGGTCAGCAGCTGCGCACCCAAGTCCAGCGCCGCCGGGATGGTAGTCACCAGCATCGATTGCTTGGCGTTCGTCGGGCAGCCGAGACCACAGGAACCGATGTTCCAGCAACCTTTGACATTCCTTGAAATGGTCGCGGCCTGAATGCCCAGCTTGGCCGCGCCACGGCGAAGGAGGTCATTGTTCTCGTTGGGTGGGGTGAGCCATGGGAGGATGTTCAGCCGCTTTTCGGCCTGCGCGAAATAGGGGGCAAGCGCTTCTACGCTGTAGTCCGCCAGCCCAAAGTTTTCCTGCCAAAACTGCAGTGTTGGGCCCGGTGTCCTGAACGAGCTGGTCCAGTTGACGGTGGTGGACCCTCCCACACAGCGGCCCTGCAGGATGTTGATCGCTTTGTCCTCGGTTTTCCGTGCAGCGCTTTCCTGGTAGAGCTGCGGATAGGCTTCCGACTCCTTCTGATGGAAGTCCGTGCTGCTTTTGAGCGGCCCCTCTTCAATCATCACCACCTTCAAGCCCGCCTTGGCAAGCAACTCGGCAGTGATGCCGGCACCAGCACCACTGCCGACGATGGCAACATCGCAGACTACTTTTTCCGGGACGGTGCCCAAGGCGCCGCCCAGAACTTGCCAGCCGCGCGTCAAGCCTTCGCGAATCGGGTCTCGGATTTGGCTCATTTTTTCTTTCAGATCCGGACCGGGCCGGGGTAGCCAAGTTGCGGCCAGGTAGATGCATCTGAAAAGTAGGCCGCCGCGGTGATGTCATGCAGCGCGGCGTAGGCTTGCTGGCGCATTGCCAGGCCAGACAGCCGCATTCCCTGGAGAGCCTGCTGCAGTTGGTCTTCTGTCGCCAGCGGCCATGATTCATTCAGCCCGGCCAGTAGATGGCGTCCTGGCGTGGTCGCCAGCACAGACAACAGTTGCGAAAGCTCCGTCTGCGCATGTGGAGGCAAGGCCAGCGTCAGTTCATCCACGCGATCCAGCAAGCCGTTCAAAGACACCCGTCGCTGGTTCTCGTCGCGTGGCAGACTGTGATCAAGCACAGCACGGCCAACGGCCTTGAAGACATCCCGACCGGCCGGGCTCAGCCTGCCGTCATGCAGACCTGCCGACATCAACGCTGCGGCGCCGCCGGCAACCGCTAGCACAGCCGCCGACACTGTGCCGAGCTTCAGTAAGGTCCTTCTTTGCATCGACCAAGTTTCTCATGCTGCCAGGCAGTTTCAATAGGGCGCTGCATCTAGATAAACTCGGTGTTTATATGGATCCTGCCGCCAATCGAATTCGCGAAGCCATGCAATCAGTTTCACTGCTGCGACAAAGCCGCATGACCAATCCGGCGCTCCATGCCGCCTGCCTGGAGGTCAAACGCTTCCAGGCGCAACGCTTTCAGGCGACCTATGCCGATCTGCTCGTCAGTCGTCGTTATCAGGGGGCTGCGCATTTTTTTCTGAACGAGTTGTACGGCGACAAGGACTACGCGCAACGGGACCTGCAGTTTGCACGCATAGCGAACACCATCGCCCGACTTTTCCCCGCAGCCGTGGTGGGAACAGCGGCGGCCCTGGCGGAGGTGCATGCGCTCACCGAACAGCTTGATGACCGGATGGCTCGGCAATGGCTACTCACCTCGGCAAGCAGCATAGGGGCCCGCTACATCCAGTGCTGGCGCGCGGTCGACGATAGGCTGGCGCGTGGCCGGCAATTGCAAGTGGTCTTGCATCTGGGACAGGAGCTTGATCACCTCACACGCATGCGCGGCGTGCGCAGCCTGCTGAGAATGATGCGGGCACCGGCAGCGGCCGCGGGGCTCAGTGCCTTGCAGAATTTTCTGGAGTCGGGCTTTGATGCTTTTGCCGACATGAAGGGAGCCAGGGAGTTTTTGGCGATGGTGAACGACCGCGAGTCGGCCTGGATCGCATCCTTGTTCGACGATGATGCTGTCGCCTGCGAGACCCGTTTGCTTCAACTTCTTGCCGGAACACAGCCGCATTAGGACAAGCCCGATACGCTTGCAGCTCCGGTGCTTTCACAATGGGCCTACAAGGAGTTTTTAATGGACAAGTTTTGGCTCAAGAGCTACCCAGAAGGGGTGCCGCACGACATCAACCCCGAACAATTCCGCTCACTGAACCAGCTGCTTGAGGATTCCTTCAGGAAAAATGCGTCACGCCCTTTCTCGGTCTGCATGGATCGCTGGATGTCTTACGGGCAGCTTGAGGAGTACTCCTCGGCGCTGGGCGCATGGTTGCAGCATCTGGGGCTAGAGCCCGGCGCGCGCGTGGCCATCATGCTGCCCAATGTGCCGCAGTTTGCAGTCACCATGGCGGGTATTCTGCGCGCCGGCTATACCTGCGTGAATGTCAACCCGCTGTACACCGCTCGTGAACTCGAACACCAGCTCAAGGACTCGGGTGCCACGACGATTGTGATCCTTGAGAATTTTGCGTGCACACTCGAGGAAGTCATAGACAGAACGCCGGTCAAGCATGTTGTAGTCGCATCGATGGGCGATTTACTGGGCTTCTGGTATGGCCAATGGATCACTTTTGCGGTGCGTCATCTCGCGAAAATGGTGCCTGCATACAAATTGGCGCTTGGCGATGACCGCACGGTCACACCCTTCAAACGCGTCATGACCGATGGTGCCCGCATGGCTCTCAAACCCGCGCCGAGCACCCTGGATTCCATCGCTTTTCTGCAATATACCGGTGGCACGACCGGCCTGTCCAAAGGTGCCGTGCTCACCCACCGCAATATTGTCGCGGCCATCTTGCAGGCCGAAGCATGGTTCACACCGGCCTTGCGCCGCTTGGGAGATGTCAGCAAAACCAATGGCATCGCTGCATTGCCGCTGTATCACATCTTCGCACTGACCCTGTGCTTTCTGGCGATCCGCTGGGGCTCTCATTTGACACTGATCCCGAATCCCCGTGATTTTGGAAACTTCATTGAGGTACTCAAAAAACGTCCGTTTCACATGCTGCCCGGTGTCAACACCCTGTTCAACGCGCTGCTGCTGCATCCGCAGATCAAGACCGTTGATTTCTCCAGCTTGTGTGTCTCCCAGGCGGGCGGGATGGCCGCCTCGGAAGGAACGGCAAAGCGCTGGCTTGGAGTTACCGGGTGCCCCATGATCGAAGGCTGGGGGATGAGCGAGACCTGTGCAATCGGCACCAACAACCCGGTGCTCAGCACAGAGTTCAGCGGCACGATCGGCCTTCCTTTGCCGGGCATTGATATCGCCATCAAGGACGATGAAGGGCACTCGCTGCCCGTCGGCGAATCAGGTGAGATCTGCGTCAAAGGCCCGCAGGTGATGACCGGTTACTACCAGCAGCCCGCCGAGAACGAGAAGGCTTTCACGGCCGATGGTTTCATGCGCACCGGCGACATCGGCATCATGGACAAGCGCGGCTATACCAAGATTGTTGATCGCAAGAAAGACATGATCATCGTGTCCGGGTTCAATGTCTTCCCCAACGAACTTGAAAATGTTGTCTCGCTGTGCCCGGGGGTTGTCGAATGTGCCGCGATTGGCATTGCAGATGACAAACAGGGCGAAGCCATCAAAATTTTCATCGTGAAGAATGACCCCACACTCACCGAAGAACAAGTCGCCGAGTACTGCAATCAAAATCTCACCGGCTACAAACGCCCCAAATATATTGAGTTCCGCGACGACCTGCCAAAAACCAATGTTGGGAAGATTCTCAGACGCGAACTAAGGGCCGCGGCGTGAGCCATATTCGCCAGGATGGTTGACGTGACTCTGCCCGAGGGAGTTCAGGTTTTCGAACGCGGCTGGCTGTCATCCAACAATGTCCTGTTTGTCGGAAAAGAGGGCTGCGCGCTCGTCGACAGCGGCTACTGCATGCATTCGGCGCAAACGCTCGAATTGATCGAAGCCGCGCTGGATCGGCGGCCATTGGATTTTTTACTGAACACCCATCTGCACAGTGATCATTGTGGCGGCAATGCGGCTCTGCAGTCGCGCTATCCGGAGCTGCAAACCTTAATACCGCCGGGAATGGCGCGATACGTCGAGCATTGGGATCCCGTCGCATTGACCTATGTACCAACCGGCCAACAATGTCCGCAATTCCGGATAAGTGGCGTATTCGAGCCAGGTGCGGCAATCACGCTCGGCGGGTTGCCATGGGATGTGCTCGCGGCACCTGGCCACGATCCGCATTCAATCATCCTGTTCGAGCCAAAGTCCCGGACATTGATTTCCGCGGATGCTTTTTGGGAGGATGGCTTTGGCGTTGTCTTCCCGGAACTGGAAGGACAGAGCGCATTTGAGGAAGTGGCCGCCACTCTGGATGTGATCGAATCACTGCATCCCTTGGTTGTCATCCCTGGGCATGGCAGGGTGTTCAGCTACGGTGAGCGCTCGCTATCAACCGCGCGTCGGCGACTGGAAGGATTCGCGAAAGATCCTGCCCGCCATGCCCGCCACGCCGCAAAAGTGCTGCTGAAATTCAAGCTATTGGAGTTGCAGCAGTTGACCCTGACCGACTTTACGGCTTGGGCCTTGGTGACGCCCTATTTCACTTTGGTTCAGCAACGCTGGTTTCCCGACGTCGAAGCAGCATCATGGGTTCGCGAGTTGGCGTTTGATCTCGCACGCTCCGGCGCCGCGAGGCTTGAGGCCGACACTATTTTCAATGCGTAAAAAACAAAAGCCCCAGCATTTCTGCTGGGGCTTTTGAGGCTGTAAGAGCCTGACGATGTCCTACTTTCACACGGGAATCCGCACTATCATCGG
>NZ_JBDTTH010000034.1:0-39457 GCF_039930745.1 Polaromonas sp.
AGTCGCCGCGGCGCTCTTTTTCGAGCACGCTTTTGTAGATCTGGCCGGTGGTGAAATTGTTGGACTTGCGCATCCGCGTTTCAACAAAACGCTCGTAGTGGCCCAGGTCCAGGTCGGTTTCCGCACCGTCGTCGGTCACAAACACCTCGCCATGCTGGAACGGCGACATCGTGCCGGGATCGACGTTGAGATAGGGGTCTAGCTTGATTAAAGTGACTTTGAGGCCTCGCGATTCAAGGATCGCTGCAAGGGAGGCTGAGGCGATTCCCTTGCCCAGGGAAGACACCACACCGCCGGTGACGAAGACAAATTTGGTCATGTCAGGAACGAACCGCAAGTTCGCTTAGGTGGTAAACGGGGATTATACGGGTGGCGGCCCTGCCGCGAGCCCGGCCAATCGGAAGCGGACTGCAAACTGGGATACATTGCGGGGCATGACGAAGCAAGCGAAGGAAGAAGCCCCCGCTCCCGAAGGCGATCTGGCAGGTCGGCACATTGTGCTGGGCCTGTCGGGCGGTATCGCGTGCTACAAGGCCGCCGAGCTGTGCCGGGCCCTGATCAAGCAGGGTGCGACGGTGCAGGTGGTGATGACCGAAGCGGCCGAGCAGTTCATCACCGCGGTGACGCTGCAGGCGCTCAGCGGCCGGCCGGTGTACACCAGCCAGTGGGATGGCCGCGAGGCGAACAACATGGCGCACATCAACCTGAGCCGCGAGGCCGACGCCATCCTGGTCGCACCCTGCAGCGCCGACTTCATGGCCAAGCTGCTGCATGGCCGGGCCGACGACCTGCTCAGCCTGATGTGCCTGGCCCGGCCCATCGACAAGGTGCCCTTGCTGATTGCGCCGGCGATGAACCGCGAGATGTGGGCGCATCCCGCCACCCAGCGCAACATGGTGCAGTTGTCCGCCGATGGTGCAACCATCCTGGGTGTGGGTAGCGGCTTTCAGGCTTGCGGGGAAACCGGCGACGGGCGCATGCTGGAGCCGCCCGAGCTGCTGGAAGACGTCATTGCTTTTTTCAGGCCCAAGGTGCTGGCCGGCCAGCACGTACTGGTGACGGCCGGCCCGACCTACGAGGCGATCGACCCGGTGCGCGGCATCACCAACCTGTCGAGCGGCAAGATGGGGTTTGCCGTGGCCCGCGCGGCGCACGAGGCCGGCGCTCAGGTGACGCTGGTGGCGGGGCCGGTCTGCCAGCCGACGCCGCGCGGGGTGACGCGCATCGATGTGAAATCAGCACAAAATATGCTTGAAGCCGTTGCGGTACATGCGCCGGTAGCTACTGTTTTTATAGCGGCGGCGGCGGTGGCCGACTGGCGACCGGCGAGCAGCGCCGAGCGCAAGATCAAGAAAGACGGCTCTGGCCAGGCGCCGTCACTGGCATTTATCGAGAACCCCGACATCCTGGCAACGCTTGCGCAGTCGCCAAGGGGCGTATCGGGCGCGCTGTTTTGCGTCGGCTTTGCCGCTGAGAGCCACGACCTGGAGGAAAACGCACAGGCCAAGCGCAAGCGCAAGGGTGTGCCACTGCTTGTCGGCAATATAGGGCCGGCTACCTTCGGCCGTGATGACAACGCCTTGCTGCTGGTGGACGCGCAAGGCAGCAGGGCGCTGGCGCGTGCGTCCAAGCTGTCGCTGGCGCGGCAACTGGTGGCGGAGATCGCCAGCCGGATCAAGCGGGTAGGGTGAAGCAAGATGCATTTGCCTTCTGACACTCCATCCGACGGCGACTTTGCCCGGTATGTGGAAAAACTGAGCGCCGCCTCTGCCGTGGCGGTTCTGGCAAAACAGGCGACCACCGACGCACAAGCCCGCCGCAACGCGGTGCCGGCGGCCGCCAGGCCGGCCCGCCGCGAGGCTGCTCAAAGCGCCACACCCGCCCGGCCTGCCGGGCCGTCCTTGTGGACGGTGGGCAAATGGGTGCTGATGGCTTGGGTCGCACTCCAGTTGCTCTCGGTCCTGCTTCCGCGCGCCGGCATGTTCTCGGTGCCACTGCTGCTCGCTTTCGCCGCCTGGGCCATTTACCGCTTTAAAAAATCCCCGCCCGCGCTGTTGACCGGGCGTCTGCGCGAACTGGCCGAACAGGCCGCCAAAGAATTCAAGCAAGGCAAGTGACATGAAAATCGACGTGAAAATCATCGACGAGCGCCTGCGCGGCAACCTGCCCGCGTATGCCACACAGGGCAGTGCGGGGCTGGACCTGCGGGCTTGCCTGGAGGCACCGCTGACATTGCAGCCCAACGCCTGGCAACTGGTGCCGACCGGTTTGGCGATTTATCTGCATGACCCGAATTACGCAGCCCTGATCCTGCCGCGTTCGGGGTTGGGCCACAAACATGGCATTGTGCTGGGCAACCTGGTGGGCTTGATCGACAGCGATTACCAGGGCCAGCTCATGGTCAGCGCCTGGAACCGCAGCGATGCGGCTTTCACGATAGAGCCCATGGAGCGCATTGCGCAGCTGATGATCGTGCCCGTGGTGCAGGCCGAGTTCAACGTGGTCGATGAATTTGTCGCCAGCCAGCGCGGCGAAGGCGGCTACGGTTCAACCGGCAAAGCCTGATCCGTCAGGTTTCTCCTACAGGGGCTTCTATCGGGCTCCCACCCCCAGACAGCCTGAGGCCCCACGCCGGGGCGACGGCGGAACCCCTGTAATCAAGTCTTGGAAGTCGGCTTCGCAAAATTCTGTGCCCCTTAGCGGTGGCCAGAACCGGAATCAGGCTCCCATGACCTTTACAAACAGGAGATTCCATGCATAACCCCAGCCGCTTTCTATCAATTGTTTCCTCCGTGGTTGTTGTTGCAGGGCTGGCCGCCTGCGCAGCACCCATGAACCAGCCTGCTCCGGTGTCCAATTACCCGGCAACTTACCCTGCGCAACAACCGCAGGGGAACTACATCGAATACGGGCGCGTGAGCAACGTGGAGGTGCTGCGTGCGCAGGAGCCAGCCAGGACCTCGGGGGTTGGCGCTATCTTGGGCGGTGTGGCCGGTGCAGCTGTCGGCAGCCAGATCGGCGGTGGTAGCGGCCGCACCGCTGCCACGGTGATCGGTGCAGTGGGTGGCGCAGTGGCCGGCAATGCCGTCGAAAGAAATCGCAACACGCAGCCCGTGAATGAAAGCTACCGTGTTTCCGTGCAACTGGACAATGGTGGTTCGCGCGCCTACGACGTGCCTTCCTACGGGGACTTGCGTGTAGGTGACCGTGTGAAGATTGAAAACAACCAGCTGTACCGCATGCGTTGATCTGTATCCGCGTCAGTTCGGGCCGGCATGCTCCTGAAGCATGCCGGTTTTTTGTTGTTGTTGGAGTTTGTCAGTGCAGGGTGTTGTTGCCGGGTGCCTGCGCTTCAAGCTTGAAAAAGCCGGTGCCCAAGGACCCCTGGCCGATTTCTGCTTCGGTAGCTTCGCGCACCGAATCGATCTTCAGGCTCAGGCGGATGGCAATGCCGGCCAGCGGGTGGTTGCCGTCGAGCACCACATGTTCCGGATAGATTTCCGTCACGGTGTAAATGTGGTCCCGCGGCGTGTCGGGGTTGACGCCCGCAGGCAAGGCCGCGCCGTCAAAGGTCAGGCCTTCCTCCAGTTCGGCCGGAAAGAGGCTGCGTGCTTCCAGGAAAACCAGGTTTTCGTCGTAGTCACCAAAAGCGTGTTCGGGCTCCAGATGCAACTCGACGGTTGCGCCGGCTTCGTGGCCCTGCAGATGCTCCTCGATTTTCGCGAGCAGGTCATTGCCACCGAGCAGAAACTCGACCGGCTCGTCAAGTTCGTCCAGTATTTCGCCCAAGGTATCTTTCAGCGTCCAGGTCAGGGCAACAACGCATTGCGGGGTGATTTTCATCCGACAATTGTCCCATGGATGTCAATCAACCCCTCGCCCTTCTCGCCGGTTTGGCCCCCGCGCAATTCATGCGTCGCCACTGGCAAAAAAAGCCTTTGCTGGTGCGCCAGGCCATCCCCGGCTTCAAGCCCCTGCTCAGCCGCACAGAGCTGTTCAGGCTTGCGGCGCAGGAGCAGGTGGAGTCGCGCCTGGTGGTGCAGCAGGCTGCCGGCTGGCGCATGAAACAGGGGCCATTTGGACCGCGTAGCCTGCCGGCCTTGAGCCGGCAGCAATGGACCTTGCTGGTGCAGGGTGTGGACCTGCACGAACGCCGCGCGCATGAGTTGCTGCAGCAATTCCGTTTTGTGCCCGATGCACGGCTGGACGATCTGATGATTTCATTTGCCACGCTGGGTGGTGGTGTGGGGCCGCACTTTGACAGCTACGATGTTTTCCTGCTTCAGGCCAGCGGCCGCCGGCGCTGGAAAATTGGCCGGCAAAAAGACCTGACGCTGCAGCAAGGCGTGCCGCTGAAAATCCTACAGAACTTTGAGCCCGAGCAGGAGTTTGTGCTGGAGGCCGGTGACATGCTTTACCTGCCGCCGCGTTATGCCCATGACGGACTGGCTGAGTTGTGCGTCGGCGATGATGGCAAGCCGGCAGACTGCATGACTTACTCCATTGGCTTTCGTGCGCCCAGGCGCGCCGAATTGGCCGGGGAACTGCTGCAGCGGCTGGCCGATTTTGGTGAAGATGAAGGGGAGCCCGAAAACCGACCGGCCCTTTACCGCGATCCTTCGCAGGCCGCGACGCAAACACCCGGCGCCGTGCCCGAGGGGCTGCTCCAGTTTGCACAAAAGGCCGTGCACGATGCGCTGAAAGATCCCCTGGCGCTGGCTTGCGCCCTCGGCGAGTACCTGACCGAACCCAAGGACTCCGTCTGGTTTGAGGGCCCTTCAGGCGCCTGGGACCCGGCCCACGCACAGGGTCTGTACCTGGACGCGCGGACCCGGATGATGTACGACGCGAACCATGTGTTCATCAATGGGGAAAGTTACCGTGCTCGCGGTGCGGATGCGATCCTGATGCGGCGCCTGGCCGATCAGCGTCGGCTGTCCCCGGCCGACATGCGACGCGTCGGGGCATCGGCACTGGACCTGCTGGCAGACTGGCATGAGGCTGGCTGGCTGGCCCATCCAGGGAGCGCCTGTTGAAATGTGTCCAAGGAGCAGACCATGAACGATCTTCATCCATCTCCCGAACCTTTTTTGCCCGGACTGTTGCAGGGGCGCTTTGAAGGCCGTCTTGCGTTTGCGGCTTTAGTCCGGGAGGCTTTTGCTGCAGCTGCAGCGCAGGGCTGGCGCGACATCATCCTCTGCGACGCCACGTTTGAAGACTGGCCCCTGGGGGAACGCGTCGTGGTGCAGGCGCTGAACGACTGGGCCAAATCCGGTCGCACGCTGACCATGCTCGCGCAAAATTACGATGAAGTGATACGTCGTCACGCGCGCTTCGTGACCTGGCGCCGCACCTGGTCGCACATCATCGAATGCCGAGGCAGCGGGGCGGTAGCGGCCAGCGACTTGCCCAGCGCCTTCTGGAGCCCGGGCTGGGTTTTTGAACGGCTGGACCTGGTTCGCAGCACCGGGGTAGCGGGGTCGGAAGCCGCGCGCCGGGTTGCGCTGAAGGAGCGGCTGGCGGAAAAACTGCAGCGCAGCAGTCCGGCTTTCCCGGCAACAACACTGGGAATTTGACGACCGATTGCGCTGCAGCGAACTTGCAGGCCTTCACGCATTGCCGGTGGTTTTTAGGGTTTTTACCGCCGTAAAAACCCGCATATACTCCCATATTGGAAAAGGTATGGGGTTGCATTGCGCGCCACCAGTCAAAAACAGGTCACTGTTTTTGTCAGTTTCCAGAAGTAATTTCTCTCATTCATCAAGGAATCTCTCGATATGAACAAGTCACTCGTCCTGGCCGCCATCGTTGCTGCTGTTGCCCTGGCCGCTTGCGGCAAAAAAGAAGAAGCGCCAGCACCTGCTCCGGTCGTTGTCATGCCGGCACCTGCACCCGCAGCAACGCCAGCACCAGCTGAAGCAGCTTCCGCTCCTGCGACCACTGCGCCGGCCGCTCCTGCTGAAGCCGTGTCGCCTGCTCCTGCTGCCAGCGCCGCGAAGTAATTCTCTGCGCCTGCCTGAAAGCCGCCTGTGGGCGGCTTTTTTGTGCCCGTTCTACGCTGGCGCCGGGACAGGCGGAGGCGCCGCTGCCGGCTACACGGCGAGCCAGCGCGTTCCCGCGCCGGCATCTGCCACCTCGATGTCCGTGCTGCTTCCCAGTGCATCCAGCATGGCCTGCCTGGCCAGTTCCGGCCGGTTGTTCTGCTGGCTCAGATGGGCGGCGACCAGTTGCCTGAGACCGCCGTGGCGCACCGAGCGTGCAATCTCGCCTGCAGCAGCGTTGGACAGATGGCCATACATGCCGGCAACGCGCCGTTTGAGGAAGGGTGGATAACTGGATTGGTCCAGGAGGTCGGCGTCATGGTTGCATTCCAGCAGCAAGGCATGGCATTGCGCCAGGTGTGCCAGCAGGTGGGAAGTGGCGTGGCCAAGATCGGTGAGCAAGCCCAGCTTGGAGGCGCCGTCGGTGCAGGTCAGCTGCAGGGGTTCACGGGCATCGTGCGGAACCGTGAAAGGCGTGAACTGCAGATTGCCGAGCTCAATCGCCTGTCCGTCGCGTGCCGTATGGAGCAGGCCGTCAAAATCGGGCCGGCCTATGCCTTCACTGGTACCGCGGCTCATCCAGACCGGAACCCGGTGGCGCAATGCGAACTTGTGGGCGCAGCCGATGTGGTCGCTGTGTTCATGCGTGATGAAGATGCCGTCGATGTCTGCCTCACAAAGACCGGCTTCAGCCAGCCGCATCGAGAGCTGCCTGATCCCCAGGCCGCAGTCCACCAGCAGGCGCGTGGGCCACAGGCCAGTGGCCTCCACCAGCGTGGCATTGCCTGTGCTGCCGCTGCCCAGGCTTTTGAACCTCAGCACCGGCCAGGCTCCATGTTGTGCCTTATTTCAGGTCGTCGGCAATGACCTGCACAATGCGCTGGGCATTGGCCGAGGCTTCGGGATTGCCTTGGGCGTTGAGCACGGACACCGTGGTTACTTCGCCTTGGCTACGCACGGCAATGCGGTATTTGAGGGGCGGCACGCCTGACGACGAACTGCTGAAGAGTTTGCTGAAGAAGCCGGGCTCCTTCTTGTCGGCGGTGGGTTCCACATAACGCACAAAGTAAGTGCCTTGAGCGCGGTCACGGTCCTCAACGGTAAAGCCGGTGCGGTCCAGGGCCAGGCCGACACGACGCCAGGCGCGCTCAAAACCTTCGTCGATCTGCAGCACCGGCATGTTGTTGACACTGGCAACACGGGCGGTCTGCCGGGCCGGGCCGCTGGCGATCAGTGCATTCGACTGTTCCTGGCTGACACCGAGCTTGACCATGAGGCGGCGCAGGAATTCGGCTTCGAGTTCGGGATCGGCAGGACGCGGCTGCCACACGGTGCCGTCGGCTTTTTGCGGTGTCTTGATGGTGCCGGAGAGCATTTCCACCATGCCGCGGTGGCTGATGTAGATTTCGGTGCCGCCCGTTGGTGTGCGTTCCAGGCGGGTGCGGAACTTGTCGCGTTCACCGGTGGAGTACAGGCTGTCGAGCAGCTTGCCCAGGGTCGCGCGGATGAAGTCTTGCGGGAGCTTGGCCCGGTTTTCCGCATAGTCGGTTTCCATGATGCCGAGGTTTTCCTGTTCCAGGGCGAGCAGGAAGCCATTTTCCTGCCAGAACTCGCGCACAGGGCCCCACAATTTGTCCGCGGGGCGATTCACAACCAGCCAGCGCTGGTTGCCTGCGCGTTCGATCCGCACGTCGCCGACGGTGCTGGCTGCCGTTGGCACGGACTGCGTCGTCTGGCCGACCTGGTAACCGCTGGCGGTCACGGAACTGCCCGGCACCACGTAGCGGGTGTCGCGCGACAACTGGGTCAGGTCGGGGGGGACGTCCAGAGTGGTTCCCTTGGCGGCACTTTTGTAGTCCACCTTGTCGCCCTGCAGGGCTTCAAACGAGGAGCAACCGGACAGGACGAACGCCGCGGCAAGCGCAAGCAGGAGGGGCGCGGCGAGCCGCTGGGCAGGTACAGGTCTGAAGGCGCTGAGCGTGTGCAATGTCATCACTGGGGGTCCCTTAAAAATCAGATCAGGCCACAAACGCGCAGGGCGTTTTCTACCGTGGCTTCGTTGGCAGTTTCGAGTGGTGTCATGGGCAGGCGCAGCGTGCCGCCGCACAGTCCCATGCGGGCCATGGCCCATTTCACCGGAATCGGGTTGGCTTCGACAAACAGGTGTTTGTGCAGCGGCAACAACTGCAGCTGTATTTTCATGGCACTGCGGGTATCGCCTGCAACGGCTGCGATGCACAGCTCATGCATCAGGCGCGGCGCCACATTCGCGGTCACACTGATGTTGCCCTGGCCGCCGCACAGCATCAAGGCCACGGCGGTGGGGTCGTCGCCGGAGTAGACCGCAAAACCGGCCGGAACTTCCTTGATCAGCCATTGGGCGCGCTCGATGTTGCCGGTGGCTTCCTTGATGCCGACGATGCCCGGAACCTGCGCCAGGCGCAGCACGGTGGCATGCAGCATGTCGGCTACGGTTCGCCCGGGCACGTTGTACAGCACCATGGGCAGGTCGACCGCCTCGGCAATCGCCTTGAAGTGCCGGTACTGGCCTTCCTGCGTGGGCTTGTTGTAATAGGGCACCACCTGCAGCTGGCAATCCGCGCCCACGGTTTTGGCAAAACGTGCCAGCTCGATGGCCTCGGCGGTGGAGTTGGCGCCGCAGCCGGCCATGACGGGAACTTTGCCCTTGGCTTGCTCTACCGAAACGCGGATGATTTCGCAATGTTCTTCGACGCTGACCGTGGGCGATTCGCCGGTGGTGCCGACCACACCGATGCAGTCCGTGCCCTCGGCAATGTGCCAGTCCACCAGCTTGCGCAAACTCGGGTAGTCAACGCTGCCGTCTTCATGCAGGGGAGTGGCCAGTGCAACAATGCTGCCGGTAATGGTTTTCATGTCTGTGTGTCAGGTGGGGCGGGATGGCGGTCAGGCCGGCCCATAAAGCCAATCCCGCATTCTACCCAGTGCGCCGGGGTGGGCCCGCGCGGCTCAGGCCGCGCGCGGCAATGATTTTTCAGCGTATCCCCCGTCCAGAACATAACGCGGGATTGTTTCAGGTGACGGCGCTTCCCGGACCGCTGCCATCCGCTGCACGAAGCGCGCCGGTGCATCCTGGTAGCCATCCTCGAAAGCCACGACCCGCAAGCCGCGGCATACCTCCAGCAGCTCACCGGGGCGCAGCAGGAAGTCCGGCCGCGACGGCTTGCCGACGGTTTCGTTGCCTTGCGCAAAGGTTTCATAAATCAGCACGCCGCCGGGCGCCAGGCTGGCCAGCAGCGTGGGCAGAAGGGGACGCCACAGGTAATTGGTCACCACCACCGCGTCAAACTCACGGCCGGCAAAAGGCCAGGGGCCGGCTTCGATGTCAGCGATCACCTTCTCACAGCTGTCCGCCGGAATTGCTATGGAATCAATAGCTGCTTGTGACCGGTCCACAAGGGCTAGAGGGTGATTTCTCTTGTAAAACCAGTACGCGTGGCGACCTTGGCCGCAGGCCACGTCGAGGACACGCCCGCCGGGCCGCACCAGATGCGACCAGCGCTGCACCCAGCCAGATGGAGCTTCGGTTCCGTGCGGACTCATGGGCCTGTGATCGGTGTTCAACGGGGCTTGACCTCGTCCTTGAGCGCTGCCAGCGCCATGGACTCCACGGCACCGGGTGCCAGCAGCTTGAGCCAGCGTCCGAATTTCCCCTTGGTCGTCATGACGACCTCGCGCTCGCGTCTGTCCATGCCTTCGAGGATCAGCCGGGCGCAGGTCTCGACACTCATGGCATCGTCTTCCTTGAGGCCACTGGCGCCGGCTGGCGCACCCGCCGCGTTGAAGCCGCGATGGCGAATTTGGGTGGCCACCACGCCGGGATAAGCCGTGGTGACGCTGACGCCGACCCCCTTCAGCTCGGCGCGGAGTGCTTCAAAGAACCCCGTCATGGCAAATTTGCTGGCGCTGTAGGCGGTGCGGCCCGGCACGCCCACCAGGCCGGCCAGGCTGGACACCGCCACGATGCTGCCTCGGCTTTGCTTCAAATAAGGCAAGGCGGCATGGGTGCACCAGACGCTGCCCCACAGGTTGGTGCGCATCAGGTCTTCATACCAGCCCAGGTCGTCGGCCTTGACCTCTTCGAACAGCGCCTGCGCCGACATGCCGGCGTTGTTGATCAGGGCGTCGATCTGGCCGAAGGCCTGGACCGCGGTGGCGATCAGCGCGCGGCATGCGGCCGGGTCGGAGACGTCGGTTCTTGCCACCAGCGTGGCCGCGCCGCTGGCCTGGCATTGGGCGGCAACGCTGCCGAGCGCCTCTTCATTGCGTGCGGCCAGCACCAGCGCCACCGCCGCGCCGTGGCGCTGCGCCAGCTGGCGCGCCATCTCGGCGCCTATGCCGTCCGAAGCACCGGTGATCACAACGGTTTTCATGGCCATGCTGTCCTCTGTTGCTATCCCTGTTGAGCGAGTCGAAAGACTACCACCGTTTGCAACGCCATTCGGGCACTTGCCGGACGCCGGGCAATCCCTTAACCTGTGCATCTGAGTCAGGCCAACCCATCGGGCGCAGACGCCGCGTCCGGCACCCAGGAGCGCGCCATGTCCCCTTCCTCCTCGCCGGTTCATCCGGCCGTCCTCGCCTTGCGCACGCTCGCCCTGGTCGGCGCAGCAGCCGGCGGCAAAACCACGCTGGTCGAGGCCTTGCTGCACAAGGCGGGGGCGATCGGTGCGCCAGGTAGCCTGGAGCGCGGCACCACGGTCAGTGACTTCGACCCGCTGGAGCGTCGCGCCCAGCACTCGCTTCACTCGGCCCTGGTCCATCTGCAGCATCAGGACACACGCATCCACCTGATCGACACGCCCGGCGCCCCGGACTTTCTGGGGCAGGCGTTGCCCGCGCTGGAAGCGGTAGAAACGGCAGCGCTGGTGGTCAGTGCCTCTAGCGGCCTGGAACTCATGAGCGGCCGCATGATGGACTGGGCGGCCAGTCGTGGCCTGTGCCGCATGGTCATCGTCAACAAGATCGATGCGCTGGGTATTGACCTTCCCGGCCTGCTGGCCGCCATCCAGGCCGCATTCGGCAAGGAGTGCCTTCCGCTGAATTTGCCCGCAGCAGGGGGCACGCGCGTGGTGGACTGTTTCTTCAACCCCGCGGGCGAGTCCGATTTTTCCAGCGTTGCGCTGGCGCACCGCGCGTTGGTCGAACAAGTGGTGGAAGTGGACCCGGCCTTTGTCGAGCGTTACCTGGAGGAAGGTGATGTCGATCCACAGGAACTGCACGCGCCGCTGGAGCAGGCGCTGCGCGAGGGGCACCTGATTCCGGTCTGTTTCGTGTCGGCGCGCAGCGGTGCCGGCGTGGCCGAACTGCTCGAGGTGATGGTCAGGCTGTTGCCGAATCCGGCCGAGGGCAATCCGCCGCAATTTTTACGTGGCGAGGGTGAGGCTGCGGTTCCCGTGCGGGCCGAACCTGATCCGGCCAAGCATGTGCTGGCACATGTTTTCAAGGTCACGGTGGACCCTTACGTCGGCAGGATGGGGATTTTTCGGGTGCACCAGGGCACCGTCACGCGTGACAGTCAGCTTTACATCGGCGATGGGCGCCGGCCGTTCAAGGTGGGCCACCTGTTCCGGCTGCAGGGCAAGGAACACGTGGAAATTGCCAGCGCCGGTCCGGGCGAATTGTGCGCGGTGGCCAAGGTGGACGAGATCCATTTCGACGCGGTGCTGCACGACGCCGCCGAGGATGAGCACATGCACCTCAAGCCGCTGGGGTTTCCGGTGCCGGTGCATGGGCTGGCCCTGGCGCCCAGGCGCCGCGGCGACGAGCAGCGCATGTGGGACCTGGTGCAGAGGCTGGTCGATGAAGACCCCTGCCTCAGGCTGGAGCATGTGGCGCAGACCAATGAAACGGTTGTTTACGGCCTTGGCGAGTTGCATTTGCGCAGCTTGATCGAGCGCTTGACCGAGGTCTACAAATGCGAAGTTGACACGCGGCCGCCGCGCATCGCCTACCGCGAAACGGTTACCGCGCCGGCCGCCGGCCATCACCGCCACAAAAAACAAAGCGGCGGCGCCGGCCAGTTCGGCGAGGTGTTCCTGCGCATCGAGCCGCTCGCGCGCGGTGCCGGCATCGAGTTTGTTGACCAGGTCAAGGGCGGCACGATTCCGGGTCAGTACATTCCTGCAGTTGAAAAAGGCGTGCGTCAGGCGCTGGACGGCGGCGTGGTGGCGGGCTTTCCGGTGCGCGACGTGCGGGTGGTGGTGTACGACGGCAAACACCATAACGTGGACAGCAAGGACATCGCCTTTGCAACGGCTGGGCGCAAGGCGGTGATCGAGGCCGTGCGTGCCGCGTCACCGGTGGTGTTGGAGCCCATTGTCAATGTCGAGATCACCGCGCCGGAGGCGTCCATGGGCGACATCACGGGCGATCTGTCGGCGCGCCGCGGCCAGGTCAGCGGCACGCGCGGCCTGCAGCTGGGCACGCTGGCCGTGCTGGGCCAGGTGCCGCTGTCCGAACTGAGCGGGTACCAGTCGCGGCTCAATGCGCTGACCGGCGGGCAGGGGGCTTACACGCTGGCCTTCAGCCACTACGAGGCCGTGCCGCCGCCGGTGCAGCAGCAGCTGGCCGGGCAGTACCGGGTGCGTGACGAAGACTGAGATGGAGGCTTAGAAACAGGCCCAGATCTGGTCAGCCAGCGTCAACAAAAACTCAGGCCGCAAATACAGCGCAAACACGCCCAGCGTGGCCGCGACGGCGAGTAGATACAGCGCGAGCTTGCGAGTCATGTTCAGGCGCCTTGGGGCAAGCGGCCGACCGGCCGCTGGATAGCCGCTTCGCGTACCGGCAGGTTGACCAGGGCGGCCACCACACCCAGCCCGATGGCGATGTACCAGACGATGTCGTAGCTGCCGGTACGGTCGTACAGGTAGCCGCCCATCCACACGCCCATGAAGGAGCCGATCTGGTGGCTGAAAAAGATGAAGCCGCTGAGCATGGACAGGTGCTGGATGCCGAAAATCTGCGCCACGACGGCGTTCGTTGGCGGCACGGTGGACAGCCACAGCAGGCCCATCAGGCTGGAAAAAATATAGACGCTGGCCGGGCTCAAGGGTGCAGCGAGGAACACGGCAATGACAATGGACCGCGCGAAATAAATAAAGGCGAGGATGTTTTTCTTCGCCAGCCTTTGACCCAATGCACCGGCCGCATAGGTGCCGAACACGTTGAACAGGCCAATCAGCGCCAGCGCGTAGCTGGCGACTTGCGGCGAGAGCCCCTTGTCGCGCAGGTAGCTGGGCATGTGCACCCCAATAAACACCACCTGGAAACCGCAGACGAAATAGCCCGCCATCAGCAACTGGAAGCTCGGGTACTTCAAGGCTTCCTTGAGTGCCTGCAGGATGGTTTGTTCACGCGGCGGCGCCTGGCCCGGGCCAAAGCGGGTTTCGCGCAGGCCGATGGCCAGCGGCGCGATCAGCAGCACCGCAGCGCTCAGCACCAGCAACGCTTCCTTCCAGCCCAGGCCGCTGATCAGGAAACCCTCCACCGGCACCATCAGGAACTGGCCGAAGGAGCCGGCTGCCGCGGCGACGCCCATGGCCCACGACCGCTTTTCGGCGGGAATGTTGCGGCCGATGACACCGTAGATCACCGCATAGGTGGTACCCGCCTGCGCCGCGCCTATCAGCACACCGGCGGTCAGTGTGAACAGCAGCCCGCTGGGCGACAACGCCATGCCCACCAGGCCCAGCGCATACAGCACCGCGCCACCCGCAATGACGCGAAAGGCGCCGAAGCGGTCGGCCAGCATGCCGGCAAAAATGCCGAACACGCCCCAGGACAGGTTTTGTACGGCCAGGGCAAAGGCAAAGGTTTCGCGCGTCCAACCCTGGGCCTGGGTGATCGGCTGCAGCCACAGGCCGAAGCCGTGGCGTATGCCCATGGACAGTGTGACGATGGTGGCGCCGCAGATGAGCACCTGGGCCATGGAGAGGTTTCGGCTGGGAGATTGCATTCAGCGAATGTACCCAATGGTGCCGCTTTCTGCTTTTGAAAGTTTTTGCTGCCATTGATGCGAACTGGGCATGGGTTTAAGGAGGGTTTCGGAAAAAACTGTATATTTATCCAGTCTTAAAATCCTCCGGGTCTACAATCCACCCTCCCATGGCGACCAAACTACCCAACGACTATTCCGAAGGCTCGATCCGCGTGCTCAAGGGCCTGGAGCCCGTCAAGCAGCGTCCGGGCATGTACACGCGCACCGACAACCCCTTGCACATCATCCAGGAGGTGCTGGACAACTCGGCCGACGAGGCGCTGGCCGGCCACGGCAAGAAGATCAAGGTCACGCTGCATGCGGACGGCTCGGTCAGCATCGAGGACGACGGGCGCGGCATTCCCTATGGCATGCACCCCGAGGAAAAAGCGCCAGTGATCGAGCTGGTGTTCACCCGCCTGCATGCCGGCGGCAAGTTCGACAAGGGCCAGGGCGGGGCCTACAGCTTTTCCGGCGGCCTGCATGGCGTTGGTGTCAGTGTCACCAATGCCTTGTCCAAACGCCTGGAGGTGAGCTCTTACCGTGACGGCATGGCCGCCGCGCTGGTGTTCAGCGGCGGTGACGTCATCGAGAAGCTGCAACTGCGAAAGCAAGCCGAGGGCGACCGCAAGTCCGGTCTCACGGTACGTGCCTGGCCGGACAGCAAGTATTTTGAAGCCTCGGCCCTGCCCATGGCCGAGCTGACCCACCTGCTGCGCAGCAAGGCAGTGCTGATGCCCGGCGTCACGGTGACGCTGGTGGTCGAAAAAACCAAAGAGGTGCAGACCTGGATTTACAAGGGCGGCCTGCGTGACTACCTGATGCAGACGCTGAGTGCCGACCCGGTGATTCCTCTGTTCGAAGGGGAGGGTTTCGCTGATGCGGCGCACGACAGCTTTGCCGAAGGCGAGGGTGCCCAGTGGTGCCTGGCTTTCACCGAGGACGGCCAGCCGGTGCGCGAGAGCTACGTCAACCTGATCCCGACCAGCGCTGGCGGCACGCATGAAAGCGGCCTGCGCGATGGCGTGTTCCAGGCCGTCAAGAGTTTCATTGAGCTGCATTCGCTGCTGCCCAAGGGCGTCAAGCTGTTGCCTGAGGACGTGTTTGCCCGCGCCAGTTATGTTCTTTCCGCCAAAGTGCTGGACCCGCAGTTCCAGGGCCAGATCAAGGAACGTCTCAATTCACGCGATGCGGTGCGGCTGGTTTCCAGCTTTGTGCGTCCGACGCTGGAACTCTGGCTGAACCAGCATGTCGACTACGGCAAAAAACTCGCCGAGCTGGCCATCAAGGCGGCACAAACCCGCCAGAAGGCCGGCCAGAAAGTCGAAAAACGCAAAGGCTCGGGCGTGGCCGTGCTGCCGGGCAAGCTGACCGACTGTGAAAGCAAGGACTTGGCGCATAACGAGGTCTTCCTGGTCGAGGGTGATTCCGCCGGCGGCAGCGCCAAGATGGGCCGCGACAAGGAAAGCCAGGCCATCCTGCCGCTGCGCGGCAAGGTGCTCAATACCTGGGAGGTCGAGCGCGACCGGCTGTTCGCCAACACCGAGATTCACGACATCGCGGTGGCCATCGGCGTGGATCCGCATGGCCCCAACGATTCTCCCGACCTCAGCGGCCTGCGTTACGGCAAGATCTGCATCCTCAGCGATGCGGACGTGGACGGCTCCCACATCCAGGTTTTGCTGCTGACCCTGTTTTTCCGCCATTTCCCCAAATTGATCGAAAGCGGCAATATTTTTGTGGCCAGGCCGCCGCTGTTCCGGGTGGATGCGCCGGCCCGTGGAAAGAAGCCTGCATCCAAGGCGTACGCGCTCGATGAAGGTGAGTTAATCGCCATTCTGGACAAATTGCGCAAGGAAGGCGTGCGTGAGGGGGCCTGGGCCATCAGCCGCTTCAAGGGCCTGGGTGAAATGAATGCGGAACAATTGTGGGAAACCACACTCAATCCTGATACCCGTCGGCTGTTGCCGGTGCAACTCGGCAACTTCGACTTTGCCCAGACCGAAAGTCTGGTGACCAAACTGATGGGCAAGGGCGAAGCCGCGGCGCGGCGCGAATTGATGGAACTTCACGGTGATGCCGTGGAGATCGATATTTAAAGGACCTTCATGCGCGATCCGCGGACTTCTGCAGCATGGGCTGCCTGATGCATAAAAAATGGCTCCAGCCCTTGTGGCACGGGCGCAGGCAGCTATCATTTTTGATGGTTGCTGCCGCCATGCTGCTGGCTGTGCCCTTGGCTCGCGCCGATGTATGGGGCTATGTGGATGACAAGGGCGTGGCCCATTTCTCGGCCGAACGGCTCGATGAGCGCTACCAGCTGTTTTTTCGCGGCGGCGAAACGCTTGACACCAGCCGTGGAGGGCGTGGCGTTTCGGGCGCGTTCGGCAGCGGCAGCCCCGGTGCACCGCCTAAGCTCCTGGCCTTTTTCGATGTTTCGCCGAACTACAAGGCGGTCAAGCATTTGCTGCGGGAAGCCGCGGTGGTCAACGACATCGACTATGAACTGCTGCAGGCGCTGATTGCCACGGAGTCGGGCTTCAACACCCATGCGGTGTCGCCCAAGGGGGCCATTGGCCTGATGCAGCTGATGCCGCCCACGGCCCAGCGTTACGGCGTGCGGGCCGACAAGCATTCGCCGATCGAAAAAAAGCTGACCGACCCGAAGACCAATATCCGCGCCGGCTCGCGTTACCTGCGTTACCTGATCGACATGTTCCCCGGCCAGCTGGAACTGGCGGTCGCGGCCTACAACGCCGGTGAAGGCGCGGTCCAGCGTGCGGGCAACAAAATCCCCAACTACCCCGAAACCAAAAATTACGTCAAAACCGTCATGCAGTTGTATGGCCACCTGACACCGCCCAGCATGATTGGCGATGCGCGCCGCTCCGGCTCTGGTCGCGTCAGGCTGGAAATGATGGGCGGCAGCAAAGCGCCGTCCAGCCCGACTGCCGGAGGCACCATCGGACGCGGCAACCAGTTGCCGGCGCTTGTGGTGCAAAGCCCGGTCGCGCCGGAGTTCAAGGTCGAACGCGACTAGGCTTCGCTCCGCTCGCGTGGGCCTCCGTGATTCGAGGAAGCTCCAGCGCCGAGGCCATAATCCCCTGCGACGGTCCGCCGGACAGGCGGCCAGGCCAAATTTCCTCCTTTCTCCTTCTCCCTTCTGATACTTTTGCCGTTTGAACCCGATGGACGATCTTTTTACACCTGACCCGCTCGCCAGCCCCGAATTGCCCGACCAGGAATCGCTGGCCGCTTATGCCCAGCGTGCCTACCTTGAATACGCGCTGAGTGTGGTCAAAGGCCGGGCTCTGCCCGATGTGTGCGACGGCCAAAAACCAGTGCAACGCCGCATCCTGTACGCGATGCACCGCATGGGCCTGTCGTTCACTAACGCCGCGCCCTCGGGTCCCAAGGCGCGCAAGAGCGCGAAGGTGGTCGGTGACGTGCTGGGCAATTTCCACCCGCATGGCGATACCGCTGCCTATGACGCGCTTGTGCGCATGGCGCAGGATTTCAGCCTGCGCTACCCGCTGATTGACGGCCAGGGCAACTTCGGCAGCCGGGATGGCGACGGCGCGGCCGCGATGCGTTATACCGAAGCGCGCCTGAGCCCGATTGCGCGCCTCCTGCTCGACGAGCTCGACGAAGGTACCGTCAATTTCATGCCGAACTATGACGGCACAACGGAGGAGCCCAAGCTGTTGCCGGCCCGCCTGCCGTTTGCCTTGCTCAACGGCGCCAGCGGCATCGCTGTCGGCCTGGCGACGGAAATCCCCAGCCACAACCTGCGTGAAATCGCCGGTGCCTGCGTCGCGCTCATCAAGACGCCCAAGCTGGCAGACGACGAGCTTTACGCGATGGTGGCCGGCCCTGACTATCCCGGCGGCGGCCAGATCATCTCCAGCGCCGCAGAAATCGCTGCCGCCTACAACACCGGCCGCGGCTCCCTCAAGGTGCGCGCCCGCTGGAAGATCGAAGACCTGGCGCGCGGCCAGTGGCAGCTCGTCGTCAACGAGCTCTCGCCCGGTGTCAGCACGCAAAAAGTACTGGAGGAGATCGAGGAGCTGACCAACCCGAAGATCCGCACCGGCAAGAAAGCGCTGAGCCAGGAGCAGGTGCAGCTCAAGCAGACCGTGCTGTCGGTGCTGGACGTGGTACGCGACGAGTCGAGCAAGGATGCCGCTGTGCGCCTGGTGTTCGAGCCCAAGACCAGCAAGATAGCGCAGAACGAGCTGATCCACACCCTGCTGGCCCATACCAGCCTGGAAAGCTCCTCTTCCATCAACCTCACCATGGTGGGGCTGGACGGACGGCCCACGCAAAAGTCACTGCGCCAGATGTTGCTCGAATGGATCGAGTTCCGCCAGACCACGGTGCAGCGCCGTTCGCAGTTCCGCCTGGACAAGGTGCTGGCCCGGATCCATATCCTTGAAGGTCGGCAACTGGTGCTGCTCAACATCGATGAAGTGATCGCCATCATCCGTCAGTCGGACGAACCCAAAGCGGCGCTGATCGAGCGCTTCAAGCTCACAGAAATCCAGGCCGATGACATCCTTGACATCCGCCTGCGCCAGCTGGCGCGGCTGGAAGCCATCAAGATCGAGCAGGAGCTCAAGACATTGCGCGAAGAGCAGGGCAAGCTCGAGGAAATTCTTGGCAGCCCGGCAGCTTTGCGTCGCCTGATGATCAAGGAAATCGAGGCCGATGCCAAACAATTTGCCGACCCGCGCCGCACGCTGATCCAGGCCGACAAAAAAGCCGTGCTCGAAGTCAAGGTGATCGACGAGCCGGTGACCGTGGTGATCAGTGCCAAGGGCTGGGTACGTGCACGCAGTGGCCACGGCCATGACGCGGCCAGCTTCGCCTTCAAGTCGGGAGATGGCCTGTATGGCACCTTCGAATGCCGCACGGTGGACAGCCTGCTGGTGTTTGGCACCGCGGCCAAGGGCACGGGCCGGGTGTATTCGATTCCGGTGGCCATGCTGCCCGGCGCACGCGGCGACGGTCAGCCGGTGACCACGCTGATCGAGCTTGAAAGCGGGACGCACCCGGCGCATTATTTTGCCGGACCGGCGAGCGCCACGCTGCTGCTCAGCGGCAGCGGTGGTTACGGCTTCCTGGCCACGGTGGAGAACATGACGACGCGCCTGAAAGCAGGCAAGGCCTTCATCAGCTGCGGTGAAGGCGAAGCGATCTGCAAGCCCTCGCATGTCTCTGGCAGCAGCGGCGCGGCGCCCCTGAACCCGGCCACGCATGTGGCCTGCGCGTCGACCGGCGGCCGCATTCTGACCTTCGAGATCAGCGAACTCAAGACCCAGCCGGCCGGCGGCCGCGGCCTGATGCTGATCGACCTGGATGCCAAGGACACCCTGGCCGGCGCGGCGGCCTACACCCGCAGCGTGAAGGTCGAAGGCATTGGCCGCGGCGGCAAGGTGCGCGAGGAAACACTGGAGATCCGCAGCCTGAACAACGCCCGTGCTGCGCGTGCGCGCAAGGGGAAGGCGGCGGATCTGGGGTTCAAGCCTTCGGCGGTATCGCGGGTGGAATAGTTTTGCCGCGCAATCGAAGAAGGGCCGTTCCCTATAAATCTCCCGAGGTCTGCTGGGGAGCGGATAGCCGGCGCCGCAAGGCATCGACGCTGATCTGGTAGGTCGCGTCCTGACGGTGCATGGTGAAACCTAGTCGCTGGTTGATCGACAGCATGGCGACGTTGGTATTGGCGTTGTTGGTGACAACGGTGCGGACGTCAGGATGCAGCCTGCGAACCAGATCGAACATGGCCGCCTTGACACCCTTGGCCAGCCCCTTGCCGCGCCAGGCGCGAGCCACGGCCGTCAACTGTTGATAGACCCGATCCGCAAAGCGGGCGTCCCAGCTTGCGTCGCACACAGCTGCCACGTCATCGCCATGTAGCAGCATGACGAGGAAATGATCGCCCCCACGCCGATCCATCGCCGCGTACCAGCTTTCATAGCCCTGCAGCTCGTAGCGAATCCGGGGGATTTCCAGTGAACCCAGCGGCTGCTCGTTGATCAGCACTGAGAGCGGCTCCATGAGCCCCGCCAGGCGGTCGAACGGCACACGGCCCGCATGCGTCTCCCATCGCAGTCCATTTGCTGATGCAGCGACGTGAGCCTGCCATTGGGCAAGCTCCACCCAGTTCAGCCCCTCCATCGCAAGACGATTTTCGACGCTGCTGTATCTCTTCCGTGCACCGATGGCGGACATGAAGGCGTGTCCCTCAGGTCTGTGAATCTTCAGTGTCGCCACTGTCCGACCGCTGTCCTGCATGAAGGCATGCAGCGCGGCCAGCAATGCTGTGCCGATGCCCAGACGCCGCAGGCCGCCCAGCACGCCGCCGCCGGCGTCGACGAAGGCTGCGTGGTCTTCGCAGCCGAGGGAGCCGTCGCGGCGAAACCCCAGCAGCAGGTTGCCGACGTAGACACCATCGCGAACGACCATGAGCCGGCGCGCCTCGAACAGCGGATGCCGCTGCATCAGTTCATGCTCGAAGTCGGCTTCGGGCGGCAACTGCTCGCCGGGGTGGTCTTCCTGGTGGCGGGTGCGCCGGTAGGCATGCAGTTGCGCCCATTCTCGGCGCGAAGCAGTTAGGGGATCGAAAAGCCGGATCTCGATGCCGGCCGGCATTCTGGGGGTATGAAACATGGGTGCCTTGATGAACGAGAACACAGGAACCGCGTCAGCGCTTGCGCGGTGGCGGTTAGGAACTCAAGGCGGCTTGGGGGTCTGCGTGTTGCGGTGTGAACTACAGCGCGGTGGGTGACGCAACAAGCCGGATGAGTGCTAGGGGCGGGGTTTGAATGTCGCTTTCCATGGGCACCTCCGGTAGTGGGTCAAGACAGAAGCGAATCTTACTGCGGGTTTCTTTTCCGCCTCAAGTCTTTTCTGATACTCCTCATCAGGACTGTAACTTTTGCGAGAAACGTTGCAGCCGACTGCGATCGCAGTCGGGACCGGGATGGATTCCGGCTTTCGCCGGAATGACAGCAGGGAGCAGGGTAGTGGTGAGGTGAGGGTGACGTGTACGGCGGCAGCTTCGCGAAACGCTGGAGATCCGCAGCCTGAAAAATGCCGAGCCGCCCGCCGATGATAGGGCAAAGCGGCCGATCTGGGCTTCAAACCGGCGGCGATTTCGCGGGTTGAATAAGATGCGTAGTTTGCTATCTGTTTGATAGCCGCTTGCGACCGGTGAATAAGGGCTGGAGGCCGATTTCGTTCAAAAATTCGGGCTGCTGACTGCTGGTGTTGTTCTGATTGCTGTGATGTGCCGTCAAGCCGGGGCTTGCCTGCCAACCACAAACGTTGAAGCCAAAGAAGGCTCTGACGGGCCCAGCCTGAACGGCAGAAAAAGACTGCTAAACCGAAGCCCAGAACACCGCAAACCAGTCTTTCGGATCGGTCCAGTAACTGATCTGCGTGAAGCCGGCGCGCCGCAGCAGCGCCGTCATGGACGCCACCGTGTATTTGCAGGAATTTTCGGTATGGATGCGTTCGCCGCCGCGGAAAGCCCGTTCACCTCCGGGCCAGTGCACCATCAGGTTGCGCTGGGCCTGCAGGTGCATCTCGATGCGGGACTCCGCTTCGTTGAAAAGTGCCAGGTGGCGCCACTGGCGCACATCGAAGTCGCTGCCCAGCAGTGTGTTGACGTGGCGCAGCAGGTTTTTGTTGAAGGCCGCGGTCACGCCCAGCGCATCGTCATAGGCCGCTTCGAGGGTGGCCTTGTCTTTCACGAGGTCGATGCCCAGCAGCAGGCCGCGTGCAGCGCCTTGCACCGGGTCGACCATCTGCTGCAAAAAAGACAGGGCCTGGCCGGGTGAGAAATTTCCCAGGCTGGAACCCGGGTAGAAGAAGACCCGGTCGCGGCGTTGAACCTGCGGCGGTAAAGCCAGCCCGGCGGAAAAGTCCATGCCTATCCCCAGAATATCCAGGGCGGGAAAAGTGGTTTGCATCTCCTCGGCAGCATCGCGCAGGAAGTCCACCGAGATATCGACCGGCACATACTGCTTCGGCTTCAGGTGGGGAATCAGCTTCGCAGCTTTGGCGCAGTTGCCGGCGCCCAGATCAATCAGGCAGGGCTGTTTGATGCCGGCACCGGCTACCGTCGCAGCAATGCTTTGGTAGGCCGCGTCGAAAATGCTGGCCTCGGTGCGTGTCGGGTAATACTCGTCGAGCTGGGTAATGGTTTCAAACAGCTGGGAGCCGAGCGCATCGTAAAAATACTTGGGCGGCACGCTAGCGGCCACGGCGTTCAGGCCTTCGGCCAGTTCGCGCGCCGCATCGGGCGCCGGGCTTTGCGCGGACGCCTGGTAGCAGTTGATGAACTGCGGTGACGCAGGGGCGAGATCGAGCTTGGGTCGTTTGAGAGGAGCGTTCAAAATCGGTTCAGCAGAAGCTGCATGTGGTTCGTCAATTTACTTCAGTGGCTTGCCTGCGTTTGTAGGACAGTTTCTCTTTGCACACCTTGGGGGAGCTGCGCTTGATTTTTTGGCTTGCGCCAGAAATTTCCGGATGCCCCCGTGCGTCGCGAGGTTCATTCTGCCCTGCTAAGCTTGGTCGCATCCATGGCCTCTTTCTTACATCCCCTGGCGTCCCGGCGCCTTTTTTTGCAGAACGCCGCCTTGGCTGCCGGCACATCGCTGGGGCTGGAAGCCTTGGCTGCCAACGAGGCTGCCTACACCTTGTCACCCTGGCAGGGCACCGTGCCACCGCTGCAGGCAGTGGATACCCACGGCAAAACCTGGCGGCTTGATGACCTCAAAGGCCGCGCCGTGTTGCTCAATTTCTGGGCCAGCTGGTGCGAACCCTGCCGCGCAGAAATGCCCACGCTGCAGCAAGTTGCGGACCTGTACGGTGCCGACAAGCTGCTGGTGCTGGCCATCAATTTCAAGGAACATCCGGCGCGTGCCATCCAGTTTGCGGCCAGCACGGGTTTGAGCCTGCCCATTCTGCTGGACCCCCAAGGTCAGGCCGCGCGCGCCTGGGGAGTCAAGGTGTTTCCTTCCACAATGCTGGTGGACCGTCAGGGGCGGCCGCGCCAGCGGGTGCAGGGTGAGGTTGACTGGACCGGCGCCGAAGCCGCGCGGTGGATCGAGGCCTTGCTCAGGCAGTAGTAGGCTGAATCACTGAAATTCACTGTCACTCGGCCGCCCATCGCCGCGATTCAGCCTACCAGGCGAACCGACCTTGGTTAGGTGAGCGACCGTGGGATCTTTTCCGGACCAGCCAGGGCCGCGGATCTGGCTTTGCCAGTCCGCAGGCGCAGCGCCCCCTCGGGGGGCAGCGAGGACACGAAGTGCCGAGCGTGGGGGCCTTATTCCTTCGGCAGGATGAGATCAGCCGTTCCAGGGCAGACCCAGCGCGCAAATTCACGCGTGGTGTCCAGGCAGCCACCATGGCGGTACACGCCACGCGGTTCGCGGTAACGCAGCATGACCGCGAGTATTCGCTCGACCTCGGAGGCCTCCTGGCGTGCGGCAGTGACCAGCGCCTCAACTTTTTCCTCGTTGATGCGCTTGTCGCCGTTGGCGTCCAGGTAGATCGCGTTGCGCCAGTGGTAAATCTCCAGGCATTTGTCGGTCAGGGTAAAGGGCTGCTCGCGTTTCCAGAAATTGCTGAACAACCCGCCGCCCAAATAAATAACCCAGGAGCCTTCATAACCCGATGCATCGGCCGACGGCTCGTGGGGGTTGCGAAACCAGGTCCTGTCGCCCGGCACGAAATAGCGGGGAGGCAAGGGTTCTTCCATAGAGCCCTGTTCCCGCAGGAAAACATCGTGAAACTGGCCTGACATGATGGGCCGCTCATTCCAGAAGGCCTGCAGTTGCCCAAGCAGGGCTGGGTTGCAGCTTGCCAGTTCTTCGGCAATCCCCAGCAGGATGACGTATTCCGTGGCGCGGTAGCAGGAGAACGAATACAAAGCCCCGGAAACCTCGGGTTGCGTTGCCTTGGCAAGGGCGGTGATCAGCGAAACACCGGACCGGATGACAAAGCCGGCGTCTTCCCTATAGGTCCAGCAGTCTTCGGGTCTTTCCGCCTGACTGGTGTGGAAGGCGAGTGTCGTCTTGCTGGCAGCCCGCGCAATGTTGTGGCGGATACGCACCGCCGACACCAGTTCGTTGATGGATGGAAACTCGAAAGCGACCGGACCCATCAACATGGCCACCACGATCTCGCGCGTCAGGGCCGCGGAAGAGGGTAGGCTGCCAAGTTGCAATGTGCTGCTTAGCGCAAGAGTGTCATAGCCCGGTGCCCAGCGCTGTGCGTGCGCCGGATCGATGCTGAATTGCATGTAGCTGCCGGCGCTATCAATGCTCTCGGAGCTGCGCACGCAGTGTTCCAGCTCCAGCGCGTCCAGCCGGGACAAAACTGTTTTGCCCACGGCCGCGATTTTTCCGCCGCCGGACTCGCGAATCCGTATGCCCTGAGGCTCCGCCCGTTGTATGCCCGATCCGCCCATGCGATCTTCTCCGGCTTGTTGTATTGCTTGTCGTGGGAGCATGCAGCCCGACCTGCGAACGGCGCAAGGCTGCCGGATAAATATAACCGACGCTTAACCGCGTATGCCGGCGCATTGACGGCGCCGGCCGGCATCCGGTGAAAGCAGGGATAATTGCGCCGCGGCCCGGGCATTTTTTGCCCTCCCGCATGGACATCCCGGGGCACCTTTACATGTACCGGTCACGTCTACCCACCCTTCACCCGGAGCTCTTTTGATGACCACCGTACGCCGTACTTTCCTGAAAAACACCGCTGCCGCTGCTTTGGCCGGCGCCTTTCCCGCGATCAATTTTGCGCAAGCACCCTCGCGCCGCAACTTTGCGCCGCAAAGCGGTGCCTGGCGCACCTTTGACGTGACCACGCGTGTTGACATCGTCAAGCCTGAAGGCGTGACCAAGGTCTGGTTGCCCATTCCCTCGGTCAACAGCGACTACCAGCATTCGCAGGGCAACAGCTTTTCGAGCAATGGCGCTACTAACCTGACCGACGACGGCGTGGACGGCGCCAAGATGCTGTACGTCGAGTTTCCTGCAGGCCTGGCCCAGCCTTTTGTAGAGCTCACGAGTCGGGTGCAGACCCAGGGTCGCGCCATCGACTGGGCGCACAAAACCGCGGTGCGGGAAGACGCAGATACCCTGCGTTATTTCACGCGTCCGACCAAATTCCTGCCCACCGATGGCATCGTCCGCACCACGGCGCAGCAAGCCATCGGCAACGCAAAAACCGACGTCGAGAAAACACGAAAAATCTACGACTGGATCGTGGCCAACACTTACCGCGACCCCAAGGTGCGCGGCTGCGGCGAAGGCGACATCAAGACCATGCTGGAGACCGGCAACCTGGGCGGCAAGTGCGCCGACCTGAATGCGCTCTTCGTTGGCCTGTGCCGCTCTGTTGGCATTCCGGCGCGCGACGTGTATGGCATTCGCCTGGTGCCTTCAGCCTTTGGCTACAAAGAGCTCAGTGGCAACCCGGCCAGCCTCAAGGGCGCGCAGCACTGCCGCTCGGAAGTTTTCCTCAAGGGTTATGGCTGGGTGGCCATGGACCCGGCCGATGTGGCCAAGGTCATGCGCCTGGAAACGGCCGACTGGATCAAGAACACCACCGACCCGGTGGTCGCACCCGTGAACAAAGCGCTGTTCGGCGGCTGGGAAGGCAACTGGATGGCCTACAACACCGCGCACGACATCGCGTTGTCGAATTCGAAGCTGGAGAAGCTGGGCTTTTTCATGTACCCGGTGGGCGAAAACTCGGCAGGCCGTTTTGACTCTTATTCGCCGGATGATTTCAAGTACCAGATCACGGCGAAAGAGGTTTAGCCCCCACGGTCGTTCGCTTCGCGTAACTCCCTGCCCCCCGAGGGGGCCGCTGCGCCTGCGGGCCGGCAAAGCCGGACCCGCGGCCCCGGCTTGAACTGAAGAGCCCCCGCCGTCGCTCGCTTTGATGGGGACAACGTCCGGGGGGGCCGGCTCCTGCTCAGGGCAACGTCAATCGCCGCTTGCTGCTGAACTGCCGGCGCTCGCCGGTGAAGGGGTCGTCAAAGGCGATGCTTTGGGCCAGCAGCTGCAAGGGGTAGCGGTAGTCGTCCTCAGGCGTTGGGTCCAGCGGTGGATACACCCGGTCATTCATGATGGGCAGGCCCAGCGAGAACATGTGCACGCGCAGCTGGTGTTTCTTGCCGGTGATCGGGCTCAGGCCGTAACGCGCCAGCGGCCCGCGTGTTTCCAGCAGTTCGATCAGCGTTTCACTGTTGGGCGGCCCGTCCACCTCGGCCTGTCGAAAAAACGGCTGACCTTCGGCAATGCGGCTGCGGCGCACACGCGGAAAGGTGAGTTCGGCGCGCCAAGGCGCAATCGCTTCATACCGCTTGTCCACGGTGCGCTGGCGAAACAGGTCCTGGTAGGCAGCCCGTTCCTGCGGCCGCACAGAAAATACAACCAGCCCGGCGGTTTCGCGGTCAATGCGGTGGAGGGGGCTGAGCCCTGGAATGCCTAGCCGGTTTTTCAGGCGCACCAGCAGGGTTTCCTGCAGGTAGTGGCCCGAGGGTGTGACCGGCAGAAAATGCGGTTTGTCGACCACGACCAGATGGTCGTCCTGGAACAGCAGCTCTTCGTCAAAAGGGATGAGGGTCTCCGCTGGCAAGCTGCGGTAGTAATACAGCCGCATGTGCCCGCGGTAAGGCCGCGCCGCGGTGACGCGCTCGCCAAATTCGTCGATCACTTCGTCATTTGCCATTCGCGTGAGCCAGAGCTCGCGTGAAATGGCGGGGAAACGCTGAACGAGGAAATCAGTGATTGTGAGCCAGGTGCCGGCAGGCAGGCTGACGCAACTCGGGCTGACACCTTCGCGCGTGGGCAATCCGCCGAGCGGGGGCTTGGCTCTCACACGCGTTCGAACACCACGTCCCAGACACCGTGCCCGAGCTTGATGCCGCGGTTTTCAAATTTGGTCAATGGACGGTAGTCGGGCTTGGTGGCATATCCGTCGTGGCTGACGGCCGTGTTTTTCAGCAGCGGCTCGGCACGAAGAACCTCCAGAATCTGCTCGGCATACGGTTGCCAGTCGGTAGCGCAATGCAGGTAGCCGCCGGGTTTCAGGCGGGCCGCCAGTTTGGACACCAGTGGCCCCTGGATCAGCCGGCGTTTGTTGTGCTTTTTCTTGTGCCAGGGATCGGGAAAAAAGATGTGCACGCCGTCCATGCTGCCGGGCGGCAGCATGTGGTCCAGCACCTGCACCGCGTCGTGCTGCAGGATGCGGATGTTGTCCAGCCCTTGCTCGGTGATGCGCTTGAGCAGTGCGCCAACGCCGGGCGTGTGAACCTCGCAGCAGAGGAAGTTTTTCTCCGGCAGCAAGGCAGCAATCTGTGCGGTGGCTTCGCCCATGCCGAAGCCGATCTCCAAAATCGTCGGTGCGACGCGTCCGAAGGCGCTTTCGACGTCGAGCGGCGCTGCCGAATATGGCAGCAAAAACTTCGGCCCCGCGTCAGCAAAGGCCCTGGCCTGGCCGGCGGTGGTGCGGCCGGTACGCAGGACAAAACTGCGAATGGTACGCAGGTGGCTGGCGTCAGGGGAGGCGCCTTCTGGCGGGGTGGGCGGCGGGGTGGTGGGGGATTCAATCACCGGTCAATTTTAGTCGTCTGGCCCAGAGGGCCACGGCTTGCTGCAGCCAGTCAGCGGGCGCGCGCGTAGACAAGCCTGCGGGAAGACCGAGTACCTGCCCGGCTTCGTCCAGCGCCCTGAGTGGTTGTGTCGTGTCCAGGGCGATGGCGCCGTTTTGCTTGGAGAGCTTTTCTCCGTTCACACCCAGCACCAGCGGTGTGTGCAGATAACGCGGCAAGGGTAGGCCCAGGGCCCCCTGCAGCAATATCTGCCGCGCCGTGTTGTCGGCCAGGTCTTCACCGCGAACCACGTCGGTGATGCCCTGTGTGCCGTCATCTACAACCACCGCCAGCTGGTAAGCCCACAAGCCGTCGGCGCGGTTGAGAACAAAATCGCCCACTGCTTCCTCGATGTTTTGTTGCTGCGGCCCGAGGCGATGATCCTGCCAGTGAAGCGGCTGGTTTGCTATCAAATAAGGAGCTGTTTGCGTACGCCCCATAAGGGCTGGAGGCCTATTTCGTTCAATATTTCCGGTAAAGAAGCGCCAGGCGCGCGCAGGGCGGCCCCGCAGGCCCAGGCGGCAGGTGCCGGGGTAGACCAGCTCGCCGTGGCGCGACCGCACCTGTCCACGTTCGGCCAGTGCCCGCTCAATGTCTTGCCGCGTGCAGGCGCAAGGGTAGGCGAGATGGGTGGCGATGAGCTGGTCCAGTGCGGCCTGGTAAAGGGCGCTACGCTGCGACTGGTAAAGCGGTGCCTGGTCCGGCACAAGTCCGCAGGCGGCGAGTTGCTGAAGAATCACGGCGTCCGCGCCGGGCACGCAGCGCGGCGTATCGATATCTTCAATGCGCACCAGCCACTGCCCGCCGTGCGCCCGCGCGTCCAGCCAGCTGGCTAGTGCCGCAACGAGAGAGCCCGCATGCAGCGGCCCAGTTGGCGAGGGTGCAAATCGCCCTGTGTATTGAGCCCCCACGTTTGTCACGGCGTGTGCCTTCGGTGGTGCGCTGCCCCTTGCACGAAGAAGGGAGGGGCGCTGCGCCTGCGGCCCGGCGAAGCCGGTTCCGCGGCCCCTGCCGGTGAAGGGCGAGTCTCCCCGCGTGCCACCTCGTTCATCACTTCGTCCTGAGTTGTCGAAGGACGCTCACCAGCCGCGCTAGCAGATGGTCAAAGCCATTTCCAGGCCGGAAATAAAGGCGTCTTCGACCCGATGGCCCAGACACCAATCGCCGCAGGCGCCTACGCCCAGCTTGTCGTCCCACAGATGGGATTGGCCCAAGGGTTCGGTAGTCTGGGCATAACGCCAGCGATGCACGGCCGCATGGCTGGGCAGAGCCCGGATGCCGGTGACTTCGGTGAAGGCCTTGAGCAGCTTGGCCTTGACGCGTTCGTCGTCATCTTCCAGGTGGCGCTCGGACCATTCCGGGCTGGCCTGCACGGTCCAGCGTTCGATGGCGCTGCGCCCCGGTTTGGATGATTCGCGTGCCAGCCAGGCAATGCGGTGGTGGGTGCTGCGTGCGGCATTCCAGTGCGGCCCCAGATGCGGCAAGGTGGGTTGCATGGCCTGCGGAAAAGCCAGCATCAAGGTCCAGCAGGGGGCAATGACGATGCCTCCCAGCACGGGCATCAAGGCCTTGCCCTGCTGGGAACTCAGCAGCAGGGCGTGGGCCTGCGGTGCCGGCACGGCCAGCACCACGTGATCAAAGCCGGAATACACCCGGCTGCTGGCGCCCGGGCCTTCCGTTTGCAGTTGCCAGCGCTCGGGGTGCAGCTTGTCGCGCTCCATCCGGATCACCTGGGTTTCCAACATCAGTGCGCCGGCCGCATCCAGTGGTTGGGCCCATTGCTTGAGCAGCGCGTTCATGCCTGGTGTGGCCACCCAGTGTGCTTCCTTGGGCGGCAGCGAGGCGGCCACCACGCGGCCTGCTTCGTCGAGGATGCGCACGGTATTGGCGCTCCAGGGGCGCACCAGGCCCGGGCTGGTGGCCAGGGCTTTTTCGAAACGTGTGTCGCGCACGGTGAAGTATTGGGTACCGTGGTCAAACCCTCCGAACTCGGTGTTGCGGGTGGACATACGTCCGCCGGGGCCGCGGCTTTTTTCAAACACCGTCACCTGGTGGCCTGCCTGCATCAGCGTACGTGCGCAGGCAATGCCGGCCATGCCCGCACCCACCACGGCAATATGGCGTTTCACGAAAGCGGAAGCAGGGCGGGGGTTTTTTGTCATGTCTTGTACTTTTTATCGGTTGGTCAGAAGAGGGGCGTTCATGTGTTTTGCATGGCGGGCTTCGCACCATTTTCGCAGCCCGGCATCCAGATGAATACAAATCATGGTGACACTCTACACGCTGGCGCCGGTGCGGCGCCAGGCATCAGCTTTTTTAAACCGCATGTTCGCGCTCCAGCAGCGCCTTTCTTGTCGCTGGTTTGGCCAGCTGGTTGAGCCACCATTGCAGGGCACGGCCTTCACTTCCAGCGGCCACGCGGCGCCAGGCGTAGCTGACGGGGATGACGCGCTCGGCCCGCTGCACGCGTTTTTCCACCAGCCTTCCCGTGGCGATGTGCGGCCGCGCAAGGTATTCAGGCAGAAAGCCGCCGCCCAGGCCACGCAGCTGCGCATCGAGTTTTTCCTGCATACCGGGGACGGTGAAGATGTCCTGCCCGCCCAGCAGGCCAACGGTGATGCCGCTGCCGCGCTGCACCGAATCGGCGACCGCCACGGCGCGGTGCGGCATCAGCATCGCGTCGGTGACAGGTTCGGCGGCTTTGGCCAGCGGGTGGTGCGGCGCAACGGCGTAGATGAAATGAATGCTGCCCAGCGGCTTGCTCTGGACCGATTTGTGAATGCCCGGCTCAATCGCCACACCAATGGACAGGTCGGCCTGGCCCGAGGTGAGGGCTTCAAGCGTGCCTGACAGGGCTTCCTCCCGAAGCCGCAGGCGTGTCGGCGGGTTCAATGCAAAAAAAGCTTCGCACAGCTCCATCACGGTGGTGCGCGAGATCACGCTGTCCACCGCCAGGGTCAGCTCCGGCTCCCAGCCGGTCGCCACGCGTTTGACGCGGTTGGCCACCGCGTCAAGTTCGGCCAGCAGGCGGTTGCCTTCGCGCAGCAGTTCCTTGCCGGCTTCGGTGAGCTTTGCCTGCCGCGAGGAGCGATCGAACAGCAGCACGTCCAAGGCGTCTTCCACCTGCCGGATGCGGTAGGTCAGCGCGCTGGGAACCACGCCCAGTTCGCGCGCCGCTGCTGCCATGCTGCCGGTACGGTGCACGGTTCCAATCAGGCCTATGGTTTCAGGCGTCAGGGCATCGCGCACCCGGTTGTTGATCATTGCCATGTCCGAAGTTCAAATAATTTGAATGATGCCATCAAACAGCCGCAATGGATAACGCCGCACGGGCGCCTACATTGGAGGCATTGCAAGCGCACCCTGAAAGGAGCACACGATGATGAACAAACGATCTTCCGGCGAACGCGGCTATGCCGACCACGGCTGGCTCAAGTCTTTTCATTCCTTTTCGTTTGCCGGCTATTACGATCCGGCGCACATGGGCTTTGGCAACCTGCGTGTGATCAATGAAGACCGCATTGCTGCCGGCCGCGGGTTTGGCACACACGGCCACCGGGACATGGAAATCATCAGCTATGTGCTGAGCGGCGAGCTGGCGCACCAGGACAACATCGGCAACATCAAGGGCATCCCGCCCGGTGACGTGCAGCGTATGAGCGCCGGCACTGGCGTGCAGCACAGCGAGTTCAACCATGCCGAAGGCCAGACCACGCATTTCCTGCAGATCTGGATTGAACCCAATGTGACGGGCATACCGCCCAGCTATGAACAGAAGACCTTTCCCGAAAGCGAAAAGCGCGGCACACTGCGGCTGGTGGCCTCCCCCGACGGGGCCATGGATTCGGTGACGGTGCATGCCGATGCCAGGCTGTATGCGGGCCTGTTCGATGGTAATGAAACCGCTGAAATGGCACTGAATCCGCAGCGAAAGACCTATGTGCACCTGGTGCGCGGGGAACTCCAGGTCAATGGCCAGCCTCTGAGTGCAGGCGATGCGTTCAAACTGGAAGCCGAAAGCCGACTGCAACTGTCCCATGGCCAGGCGGCCGAGGTGCTGGTGTTCGATCTCGCAAACTGAACGGGAGGGCCCGGCACTTGCACCGCCGGGCGCTTCGGTTCATTATTTTTCTTTCATCACTTCAATAAAAAGGATTCATCATGCTCAATTCACTCCAGAACCCGTTCTCCCTGATTGGCCGCGCGCTGATTGCCTTGCTGTTTATTCCCGCGGGATTCAGCAAGATTGCCGGTTTCACCGGAACGGCGGGTTATATCGCCTCCAAGGGTGTGCCGCTTCCTGAAGTGGCTGCGGCTGCAGCCATCGGCGTTGAGCTGGGTCTGGGCTTGTTGTTGCTGGTTGGTTTCCAGGCACGCTGGGCCGCGCTGGGCATTGCGCTGTTTACCGTGGTCATCACGTTTATCTTCCACAACTTCTGGGCGGTACCTGCCGAGCAGGTCATGATGCAGCAACAGGCTTTCTTCAAGAACATCGCCGTGGTGGGTGGCCTGTTGACCATTGCCGCCTGGGGCCCAGGCGCTTGGAGCGTGGACGGCCAGACCAAAAGCTGAGCCAGAGGCCGACAGCTTCTGATGCTTCTACAGGCCGGCCGCAAGGTCGGCCTGTTCTTTTTTATTTCAATAAAACCAAAGGCACCTCATGACGAGCACTGTAGTTGTTTACCACTCCGGATATGGACATACCCAGCGCATGGCACGGGCCGTGGCCGAGGGCGCAGATGCCACCTTGCTTGCCATTGACGCCGATGGGAACCTCCCGGCTGATGGCTGGGAACAACTCAAGGCTGCCGACGCCATCATCTTTGGTTCGCCCACTTACATGGGCAGCGTCAGCTGGCAGTTCAAGAAGTTTGCCGACGATTCGTCCAAGCCCTGGTTTAGCCAGGAGTGGAAGGACAAGCTGGCAGCCGGCTTCACCAACAGCGCGGGTATGAACGGCGACAAGCAGGGCACGCTCATCACGCTGTTCACACTGGCGATGCAGCACGGCATGCTGTGGGTCAGCCAGGGCCTGATGCCGTCCAATGCCAAGGCGGCAAAGCGTGATGACATCAACTACCTGGTGTCGTACAGCGGCGCAATCGCGCAATCGCCCTCCGATGCGGGGGCCAGCGAGATGGCCGCGGGCGACCTCGAAACGGCCAGGCTGTTCGGCAAACGCGTGGCCGATGTGGCCGCCAGATTTCACGCCTGATCCCTGTTTGGGAACAACCCTCTGGAGACACGGCCATGCCTGTTGAACTGAAGCTGAGCGGACACGAGAAGGACCTGGGGGGCGGTTTCCGCGTGCGCCGCCTGCTGCCGGCCGCACAGCGGCAATCGGTCGGGCCCTTCCTGTTTTTTGACCATTTTGGTCCGATCACGGTGGCCCCCGGGGCGGCGCATGATGTGCGGCCGCATCCGCATATTGGCCTGGCAACGGTGACCTACCTGTTCGAAGGCGCCATCATGCACCGCGACAGCCTGGGTTTCAGCCAGCGCATAGAACCCGGCGCCATCAACTGGATGACGGCCGGGCGCGGCATTGTGCATTCGGAGCGCGCGCCCGAGGAATGGACGGACAGGGAATACGTCAACCACGGCGTCCAGCTGTGGGCGGCCTTGCCGCGTGCGCAGGAAGAAGTTGCGCCGGACTTTGTGCACACACCGGCAAGCGCTATTCCCGAGGCGCTGGTGGGCGGCGCACGGGTCCGGGTACTGGCTGGCGAAGCGTTCGGCCTGCGTTCACCGGTCAAGACCTTCTCGACAACGGTTTACCTGGACGTGCAACTGGCCGCGGGTACCGTCTTCGAATTGCCGCCACTGGCCCCGGAACTGGCGCTGTATGCCGTGGATGGCCCGGTGGTGGTTGACGGCGAGCAGGTGGAGGCACATACGCTGACCTTGCTGGCGCCGAAGGCCACGGCGGCTGTTATGGCCACTCGTGCGGTCCGGCTGATGGTGATAGGCGGCGATGCGCTGGACGGGCACCGCTTCATGTGGTGGAACTTTGTGTCCAGCCGCAAGGAGCGGATAACGCAGGCCGCACACGACTGGGAGCTGCAGGCCATGGGTCAGGTGCCAGGAGATGCCGAATTGATTCCCTTGCCTGAACGCCGACTGATTCCGGACTGATGCCCCCTGCAACAGGGACAGCGTCAGCGCATCAGCATCACGCGCAATCGCGCGCCAGGCGCAACCCGCTGAACTGCCATTGCGCTTCCGGTGGAAAAAAGTTGCGGTAGCTGGCGCGCACATGGTTTTGCGGCGTGGCACACGAGCCGCCGCGCAGCACCAACTGGTTGCACATGAACTTGCCGTTGTATTCGCCGACCAAGCCTTCCCAGGGTTTGTAGCCGGGGTAAGGGTTGTAGTTGGACTGGGTCCACTCCCACACATCGCCAAACATCTGGGCCGGATGGCCGGTGCTGCGGTGTTGCAGGGCGATCGGGTGGTAGGCGCTGCTTTCGACAAAGTTGCCTTCGGCCCGCAGCCCTGGCTGGTTGGGCACGCTGCGCGCGGCCAACTCCCATTCAAACTCCGTCGGCAGGCGCGCGCCTGCCCAGCGCGCATAGGCATCGGCCTCGAAATAACTCAGGTGGCATACCGGCGTGTGGGGATCCACCTGCACCCAGCCCTGCAGGGTGAAGTTGCCATGCGGCTCCCCGGGTGTTGCGGGCGCCTGCCAGTACAGCGGCATGCTTGCGTCGCTGGCCTGCACCCAGTCCCAGCCCATGGACAGCCACAGCTCGGGGCGCTGGTAGCCGCCATCGGCCATGAACGCCATCATTTCGCCGTTGGTGACCAGGCGGCTGCCAATTTCGAACGGAGCGAGATACGCCTTGTGGCGTGGCGTCTCGTTGTCGAAGGCAAATTGCCCGTCCAGGGCGGACTCAAACCCATGTTCGATCAGGCCACCGGCGAAACCCAGCCACTGAAGCGGCTGGGGGCTGATGCCGGCCAGCGGCCACTGCCGCGCATAGCCCGGCCGCGCCGGGTTGAACGAGAGAGCATGTTTGATGTCGGTCAGCAGCAGCTCCTGGTGTTGCTGCTCATGCTGCAGGCCCAGCGTGACCAGTTGCTGCAGTTCGTCGCCGACAGGGCTGGCCTGTACCCGCTCCAGGACGTTCTGCATGCGCTCGTCGATCTGCGCACGGTAGGCCAGCACCTGCTCCAGGGACGGACGGCTGATCATGCCGCGCTGGGGGCGCGGGTGTTTGGCGCCTACGCCGTTGTAGTAGCTGTTAAACAGCACCCGGAAGCCGGCGTCGAAGGGCTGGAAGTCTTTCTCGAAGCGCTCGAGGATGAAGGTTTCGAAAAACCAGGTGACATGAGCCAGGTGCCATTTGGCGGGGCTGGCGTCCGGCATGGACTGCAGCTGACAGTCCTCGGCACTCAGGGGCTGTGCCAGGCGTTCGGTCTGGCCACGGACTTGCTGAAAGCGCTGAGCCAGGCTGGAAGTCCCGGCGGCGGCGTGGCGGGCGGCAGTGGGTGTGGGCATGGCGGCTCGATGCAAAAAAGAGGGTAGAAGGGCGGCATGCCCCGAAAAACCTGTTCAGCTTTCCATGTCTTCCGGTACCGGGCTGTCAGACAATGCCCCGACATTGACCCGGGGTTTCAATGCCGGGTCAACCGCGCGCCGCTCGTCGAAGACAAAACATTCTCCTTCAAAATGGGCGTGGCCGCTTTCCTCGAAATATTTGAGGATGCCGCCATCGAGCTGGAAGACGTGTTCGACGCCGGCCTCGCGCATGAAAATGGCGGCCTTCTCGCAGCGTATGCCACCGGTGCAGAAGCTCACCACGGTTTTGCCTTTGAGCGCTTGCTGGTGCTGCAGCAGCAAGCGCGGGAATTCGGTGAATTTTGTGATGCGCCAGTCAATGGCATTCCGGAAGGTGCCCACATCGACCTCGAAGTCGTTACGCGTATCCAGCGTCACCACGGGGCGCCCCTCATCGTCGTGGCCGGCATCCAGCCAGCGCTTGAGCGTCGCGGCACTTACCGCCGGGGCCCGGCCAGCCGCGGGCTGGATTGCCGGGTGATCCATGCGGATGATTTCCGGCTTGATCTTCACCAGCAGTTTGCGAAAGGGCTGGGCGTGCGACCAGCTCTCCTTGACCTGCAGGTCGGCAAAGCGGCTGTCCCGCCGCAAGCCGACCAGAAAATCACGAATCGACGGCGCTGGCGCAGCCAGAAACAGATTGATACCCTCTTCTGCCAGCAGCACTGTGCCTTTGAGTTCCAACTGGCGCAAGGTCTGGACAAGGGCCTGCTGCAAGGCTTCCAGCTGATTCAGCTGGACAAATTTGTAGGCTGCAATATTCAGAACTTTCATGTTGCCCGAATTGTAGGAGGATGCTCTTAATTCAAGCCGGGGCCGCGGAACCGGCTTTGCCGGGCCGCAGGCGCAGCGGCCCCTAGGGGGCAGGGAGCTACACGAAGTGAGCGACCGTGGGGCCTAGAATGTTTCCATGTTTGTTCATTTACGCATCCACACTGAATTTTCAGTGGTCGACGGTACCAACCGCATCGATGAAATCGTGGCTGCTGCCGCGGCCGACCGCCAGCCCGCCCTGGCCATCACCGACCTGAGCAACCTGTTTGGCACCGTCAAGTTCTACAAGGAGACCCGGGGCGCCGGCGTCAAACCGCTGATAGGTGCAGACGTGTGGGTGCAGGTGCCGGGCAAGGAAGCCGGCGCCGCACCGGCCAGGCTGCTGCTGCTGGTGCAAAACCGCCAGGGCTACCTGAACCTGTCAGAGCTCATCACACGGGCCTGGACCCGTGGCGTGGTGCGCGACCAGGCCATCATCAGCCTGGAATGGCTGCAGGAACTTGGCGAGGGCCTGATCGCGCTGTCGGGAGCGCAGGGCGGGGCGGTAGGGCAGGCGCTGGTGCAGGGCGACGGCCCGCGCGCGCTGGAATGTGCGCTGCATTTTGCGGGCCTGTTTCCGCACCGTTTTTACATGGAACTGCAGCGCGCGCAGCGTGCCGACGACGAGCAGCATGTGGCGGCGGCGGTGCAGCTTGCCGCCCGCCTCAAGCTGCCGGTGGTGGCGACCCATCCGGTGCAGTTTCTGGGCTACGAGGACTACGAGGCGCATGAAGCACGTGTCTGTATTGCCGAGGGCGAGATCCTCGGCAATGCGCGACGTGTTCGCAAGTTCACGCGCGAGCAGTATTTCAAGTCCTCGGCGCAGATGGCCGAGCTGTTTGCCGACTTGCCTTCGGCGCTGGCGAACACGCTGGAAATTGCCAAACGCTGCAACCTCAAGCTCGACCTTGGCAAACCCATGTTGCCCGAGTATCCAACGCCGGAGGTCAACGGCGCGCGCATGTCGCCCGACGAGTACTTCCGCTACGCTTCCTTTCAGGGGCTGGAAGAGCGGCTCGCGCATCTGTACCCCAACGAGAAGGTTCGCGATGAGAAGCGGCCGCAGTACGTGGAGCGGCTGGAGTTCGAGATCAACACCATTCTGAAGATGGGCTTCCCGGGCTACTTCCTGATCGTGGGCGACTTCATCAACTGGGCCAAGAACAACGGTTGCCCCGTGGGGCCGGGCCGGGGCTCAGGCGCTGGTTCGCTGGTGGCTTATTCGCTGAAGATCACCGACCTGGACCCCTTGCAGTACAACCTGCTGTTCGAGCGCTTCCTCAATCCGGAGCGGGTGTCCATGCCCGACTTCGACATCGACTTCTGCCAGACCAACCGCGACCGCGTGATCGACTATGTGAAAGACAAGTACGGCCACGCCGCGGTCAGCCAGATCGTGACCTTCGGAACCATGGCCGCCCGCGCGGCGATTCGCGACGTCGGCCGGGTGCTCGATTTTTCTTATGGCTTTTGCGACGGCATCTCCAAGCTGGTGCCCAACAAGCCCGGCCAGGCCGTCACCCTGCAGCTGGTGCCTGCCGACCGCAAGAAAAACGACAAGATGGTGTATGCGCTGGAGGCCGAACCGGTGCTGGCCGAGCGCGAGGCCAAGGAAGAAGACGTGCGCACGCTGCTGGAGCTGGCGCGCAAGCTCGAGGGTCTGACGCGCAACGTCGGCATGCATGCCGGCGGCGTGTTGATCGCGCCGGGCAAACTCACCGATTTCTGCCCGCTCTACCTGCAGCCCGGCAGCAGCTCGGCTGTGAGCCAGTTCGACAAGAACGACGTCGAGGCCATCGGCCTGGTCAAATTCGACTTTTTGGGCCTGGCCACCTTGACCATCCTGGAGCTGGCGCGCGAGTTCATCGTCCAGCGGCATCCGGCGCAAAAGGATTTCAAATTCGAGAACTTGCCGCTCGACGACCAGCGGGTTTATGCGCTGTTTGCCGAAGGCAAGACAGAGGCCGTGTTCCAGTTTGAAAGTATCGGCATGCAGCGCATGCTGCGCGATGCCAGGCCGAACCGGCTGGAAGACCTGATCGCCATGAATGCGCTGTACCGGCCGGGTCCGATGGACCTGATCCCGACCTACATCGCGCGCAAGCAGGGCAAGGAGACGCCCGAGTACCCGGACCCGCGCGTCAAGCCCATCCTGGAAGAGACCTACGGCATCATGGTCTACCAGGAGCAGGTGATGCAGACGGCGCAGATCCTGGGCGGTTACTCGCTGGGCGGCGCCGACATGCTGCGCCGCGCGATGGGCAAGAAGGACGAGAAGGAGATGGCCTCGCAGCGGGAAGTTTTCCGCAAAGGCGCCGGCGTCAATGGTCTGTCGCAGGAAAAGGCCGACGAAGTTTTTGACTTGATGGAGAAGTTTGCTGGCTACGGCTTCAACAAGTCGCACTCGGCCGCTTATGCGCTGCTCGCCTATCACACGGCCTGGCTCAAGCGCCATTACACGGCGGAGTTCTTCTGCGCCAACATGACGGTGGAAATGGGCGACACCGACAAGCTGAAAATTTTGTTCGGTGACGCGCAGAAGATGGGCGTCAGTTTTGAGTCGCCCGACGTCAACCGCGGCCACTACCGCTTCGAGCCGATCAGCAATACCAGCATTCGTTACGGCCTGGGCGCGGTCAAGGGCACGGGCCAGCAAGCAATTGCCGCCATCGTGGCGGCGCGCGAGTCAGATGGTCCGTTCACCTCGCTGTTCGACTTCTGCCTGCGTGTCGACAAGACCAAGATGAACAAGCGCACGGTCGAGGCGCTGATCAAGGCCGGCGCTTTCGACAACCTGCAGCTGAACCGCGCATCGCTGCTTGCGTCGGTGGACCGGGCCTTCGAGTTTGCCGCGCAAGCCGAAGCCAACGTCAACCAGGGCGGTCTGTTCGACATGGATTCCCATGCGGCCAGTACGCAGGAGCCGCCCTTGGTCGAGGCCATGCCGTTTGGCGTGAAAGCACGCCTGGTGCAGGAAAAAACCGCGATTGGTTTTTACCTGTCCGGCCATCTGTTTGATGAGGTTGAAACCGAGGTCAGGCAGTTCGTCAAACGCAAGATCGACGACCTGATCGATTCGCGCGACCAGACCCTGCTGGCGGCCATCGTCAGCGACCTGCGGGTGATCAACGGCAACCGCGGCAAGCTGATCATCTTCAAGCTCGACGACAAGACCGACACGTTGGAAGCCTCAGTGGACGAAGCCACCTTCAACGCCAACCGCAACCTGCTCAAGGACGATGAACTGGTGATCGTGCAGGGCACGCTGCAGCCGGCATCAGAGCGCTTCGGCCGCCGCTTCAAGGTGACGCAGGTGTGGAGCCTGGAGTCGGCGCGCTGCCGCT
>NZ_JBDTTH010000035.1:0-39261 GCF_039930745.1 Polaromonas sp.
CGCCTTTTTCATTGGCGGCAATCTGCGCTTTCAGGTCGGCCATGTTCTGCTGCGGGTTCCTCGACGGATATTCGCCACTTTTCAGCAGCGCCACCATCTCGGCTTCGCGAAGCACGCCGCGCTCGACCAGCTTGACGTTGTTGATCTGCACGCCCTCTTCCTCGATGCGTGTGGAAAACGGCGGCATGGAGCCCGGCGTGGTACCGCCCACGTCGGCGTGGTGACCGCGCGAACCCACGTAAAAGGTCGGGGTCTCGCCGGTGCCCAGATAGACCGGCGTGATCACCGTGATGTCGGGAAGATGCGTACCACCGTGGTAGGGGTCGTTGAGCACATACACATCGCCCGGCTGCATCTTGCCGGTGTTCTCCCGAATCACCGTCTTGATGCTTTCGCCCATGGAGCCCAGGTGCACTGGCATGTGCGGCGCGTTGGCAATCAGGTTGCCGGCTGTGTCGAACAACGCGCAGCTGAAGTCCAGCCGCTCCTTGATGTTGACCGAATAGGCGGTGTTCTGCAGCTGCAGGCCCATCTGCTCGGCAATGTTCATGAAGAGGTTGTTGAAGACCTCCAGCAACACCGGGTCCACCGTGGTGCCGGCCGCAAACTTGACGGCACGGGCAGCACGCCGGTCCAGCACCAGGTGGTCCAGCGCCGTCAGCGCGGCTTCCCAGCCGGGTTCCACCACCGTGGTCGCATTTTTCTCGGCAATGATGGCCGGGCCGCTGATGATGTCGCCCGGCTGCAGGTCCTCACGCACCACCAGCGCAGCGTCGTGCCACTGGCCGCCCGAATACATGCGTACGGTTTCACGGCGCGGCACCTCGCGCGGCTCGTGCGTCGCATGGCGCGGCTCGGCCGGCGCGTCGCCCGCCACCACCGCCTCCACCGATACCGCTTCAACAATCAGTCCCTTGCCCTGCATGAGGAAGGAAAAACGCTGGCGGTAAGCGGTTTCAAAACCGGCTTCAATTTTCGCAAGGCTGCCGAAAGGCACGATCAGCGCGGCGTCGCTGCCTTCGTAACGCACATGCACGCGCCGGTGCGTCGTGATGGTGCCGGTGCTGACCTGCTGCCTCTGCAACTCGCCCTCGGCCGCGCCGGCCAGGCCATCGAGCTTGGCCGCAATCTCGGGCAAGGCCGCTTCCGACAGTTTGAGTTCGACCGCCTGCTCGCGGATCACGTTCTGGTCCGCCAGGCCCATGCCGTAGGCCGACAGCACACCCGCCAGCGGATGGACAAACACCTTGGTCATGCCCAGCGCATCGGCCACCAGGCAGGCATGCTGGCCGCCGGCGCCGCCGAAACACTGCAGGGTGTAGCGCGTGACGTCATAGCCGCGCGCCACCGAGATTTTCTTGATGGCATTGGCCATCTGCTGCACCGCGATGTTGATGAAACCTTCGGCCACCACTTCAGCGCTGCGCCCGGTTTCGCCGGCCAGTTCGTTGAACTTCTGCTGCACCACCTCGTAGCTCAGAGCCTCGTCGGCGCCGGGGCCAAACACCTTGGGGAAATAGCGCGGCTGCACCTTGCCGACCATCACATTGGCATCGGTCACGGCCAGCGGCCCGCCGCGGCGGTAACTGGCCGGGCCGGGGTTGGCGCCGGCGCTTTGCGGCCCGACGCGAAAACGCTCGCCGTCGAACTTGAGGATGGAGCCGCCACCTGCCGCCACGGTGTGAATGCTCATCATGGGGGCGCGCATGCGCACACCGGCCACCTGGGTTTCAAACTCGCGCTCGAATTCACCGGCGTAATGCGAGACGTCGGTGGAGGTGCCTCCCATGTCGAAGCCAATGACTTTTTCGATGCCGGCAATCGCGGCGGTGCGTGCCATGCCGACAATGCCGCCGGCCGGCCCGCTCAGAATCGCATCCTTGCCCTGGAACACATGCGCGTCGGTCAGCCCACCCGAAGACTGCATGAAAAACAGCTTGACGCCGGGCATCTCACCCGCCACCTGCTCCACATAACGGCGCAGGATGGGCGACAGATAGGCATCAACCACCGTGGTGTCGCCACGGCTGACGAACTTCATCATCGGGCTGGTTTCATGCGAGGTGCTGATCTGCGTGAAACCCACTTCCTGCGCAATCCGCTTCGCCGCCTTTTCATGGTCGGTATAGCGGTAGCCATGCATAAAAACAATAGAAACACTGCGCAGCCCTTGCTGATATTGGACAAGTAGCTCCTGTTTTAATAGCACTTCATCCAGCGCCTGCAACACCTCGCCCTGGGCGCCAACTCGCTCCTGGGCTTCGACCACGGCGCTGTAAAGCAATTCGGGCAGCACGATGTGGCGGTCAAACAGGCGCGGCCGGTTCTGGTAGGCAATGCGCAGTGCGTCGCGAAAGCCACGCGTGGTTACCAGCAGGGTCGGCTCGCCCTTGCGTTCGAGCAGCGCGTTGGTCGCGACCGTGGTGCCCATCTTCACGCAGTCCACCTGATCAGCGCGAATCGGCTCGACGGCTTTCAGGCCCAGCAGGTGACGTATGCCGGCAACCGCTGCGTCGCGGTACTGCTCGGGGTTCTCGGACAACAGCTTGTGCGTGACCAGCGAACCATCCGGTTTCTTCGCCACGATATCGGTGAAAGTGCCGCCCCGGTCTATCCAGAACTGCCAACGATCACCGCCCGGTTTGGAAATATTGTCTTGCATGGTTTTTTATCTGATAGTTAACTTGAGCAGCAGGCACGGCCCCCGTGACCTGCGACGTGATGGCAAGCAAAGTGCCTTTTGCACAGTGCAGTCAAAAACAAGGTCCGGCGCTCGCCTATTGCTGGATGTAATACGGCACAAAAATATCATTGGCTTCGTTACCCACGGATCGTACCCATTCGCGCGAGAACTTCTCGCCCATGCGCTTGATCTCCACTTCCAGCTCCGCGGGAATGCGTTCGATCTTGATGCCGTTCTGGCGCAGCTCTTCGGTGGCGCTGCCTGCCAGTGCCTGGCTGGCCAGCCATCCGCGGGTTTCGGCGTCCGCTGCCGCTTTCATGACCATGTTACGCGTTGCAGGTTGGAGCGCCCCAAAGGCCTTGCTGCTCACAAACACCACGTTCTTGGGAAACCAGGCATTGATCTCGTAGTAGTACTTGATCGGACCCCAGACCTTGTTTTCAACACCGGTCAGCGCTGACGTGATCATGTTGTCCATGCGTCCTTCGGCCAGCGCCTTGCCCACATCCACCATGGCGACATCCACCGGTTTGGCACCCAGCATTTCGGCAATGCGCAAGGTCGTCGAGTTGTAGGTACGCATTTGTGTGCCCTTGAAATCGGCTAGCCCCCGCACCGGCTTGCTCGAATGCAGGCCCTGCGGTGGCCAGGGCACGGCATACAACAGCTTGAGGCCGCGCTGGGCAAAATGCTTTTCGATGCCCGGCCGCTGCAGTTTCCACATGCGCTCGGCGTCCTTGTAGGAGCCAACCACAAAAGGAATCGAATCAGCGCCCGCTATCGGGATGTCCTTGACCATGCTGGTCATGATGGTCTCGCCGGCCTCGGCCTTGCCTTGTTGCACCGCCTGGCTGATCTCGCCCAGCTTGACCAGCGTGTTGTTGGGATGCACCTCAATCTTCAGCTGGCCGGCCGTTGCCTGCTCGATGTCGCGCGAGAACTGCATGATGTTCTGCGTGTGGAAGGATTCGACTCTATAGCCCGTCGCCAGCTTCCAAGTGGTCTGGGCCATCACGGTGGAGGCGTGACCCAGCGAAACCGCGCACAAGGCGGTGATCAAAAGCTTGCTCATGGGAACTCCTGAAAAGAAGCGGTGACTTCTTGTTGTTGGACTACATGTGACGCGGCAGCCACAGCACCACGTCGGGAACGAAGTAAGTGACCAGCACCGCAACAATCATGAGAAGGAACAGCGGCAAAGCCGTGCGCGCGATCCACGTCACTTCACGCCTTGTCAGGCCCTGGATGACAAAAAGGTTGAAGCCCACGGGCGGCGTGATCTGCGCCATCTCGACCACCAGCACGATGAAGACGCCGAACCAGATCAGGTCAAACCCGGCGGCTTCCACCGTGGGCAACAGCACGGCAATGGTCAGCACGACAACCGATATGCCGTCGAGGAAGCAGCCCAGGACAATGAAGAAGCCGATCAGTCCCAGCATCAGCATGAAAGGCGAGAGGTGCAAGGCGCTTATGAACTCGGCCAGGTGCCGCGGCAGGCCGATGAAACCCATGGACAGGGTCAGAAAGGCCGCGCCGGCCAGGATCAGGCCGATCATGCAATAGATGCGGCAGGCGGCAACCAGCCCTTCCTTGAACTTGTCCCAGGTCAGTGAGCGTTCAATGACAGCCAGCACGAGCGAACCCGCCACGCCTAGCGCGGCCGCCTCGGTGGCCGTCGCAATGCCGCTGTAAATGCCACCCAGCACCACCACGATCAGCGAGATCACCGGAATCAGGTGGCGGGAGGCGTAAATTTTCTGGCTGAAACTCATGGCCGCATCAGCCACCGGCACCTTGTCTTTGTTGAGCAGGGCCCAGACCATGATGTAGCCCATGAACAGCGCAGCCAGCATCAGGCCAGGAATCACACCAGCCAGAAACAGCTTGGCGATAGACACGTTGGCTGCCACGCCATACACGATCATGATGATGGATGGCGGAATCAACAGGCCCAGCGTGCCTGCGCCGGCCAAAGTCCCGACAGAAATGTCGTCGGGGTAGCCGCGCTTCTTGAGCTCGGGCAGGGTGATCTTGCCGATGGTCGCGCAGGTGGCTGCCGACGAGCCCGAAATGGCGGCGAAGATGGTGCAACCCACCACATTGACGTGCAGCAACCGGCCTGGCAAGCGGTCCAGCCAGGGTGCCAGCCCCTTGAACATGCTGTCAGACAGCTTGCTGCGAAAAAGAATTTCGCCCATCCACAGAAAAAGCGGCAGCGCGGTCAGGGTCCAGCTGGAGGTGGAGCCCCAGATGGTCAGCGCCATGCTGTCGCCAGCTGGGCGAGCGGTCAACAGCTCCATGCCGAGCAAGGCCACAGCGAGCAGCGACAGGCCTATCCACAGGCCAGAGCCCAGCGCCACGAAGAGCAGCACAATCAGCCCGAAGGCGATGACGACGTCCATTTTTTTCTTTCGAGGGCTTATTCGATGTGGGCGGCTTCGCCGGAGACAGCAATAAAGCTGCCGCCGCGCCGGCGTTCGACCAGGGCTTGTACAAAAGACAGCGCAAAGCCGATACAGCCCAGCGCCATGGCAAGCTGTGGAATCCACAGGGGCGAGGCGTCTGCGGCCGGTGAGATGTCGTGCGTGCTGTACGACACCCAGACCAGCCGCACCGCATACCAGGCCACGTAAGCCGTCAAGGCCAGCCCGGCGCCCAGGGACCACCATTCAAGAATGCCGCGTACCCTGGGCGAAACGCGATCAAGCAGCAGGGTCACACGGATGTGGTCGCCGTGCTTGAGCGTGCCGGGCAAGGCAAGGAACAGGGCCGCCGCAATGGCGTAACCGGCGTACGCGTCGAGACCGGGAATGTCCCAGTTCGCCTCGCGCGCCAGAACACCCAGCATGACAGTGCCAAAGGCCGCCAGCATGGCCATGCAGGACAAACCCATCAGCAGTTTGTAAAAATTCTGGACGAGTTTGCCCATCACGTGCTCCTGCATCGATCAAAAAAAAGGGAGAGAATGAAGAGAAAGCGGCGGGCTTCTGCCCGCAGACCTGCGTCGCGCAGGCCTGCTCGCCGCGGGGGAGAGGCTTACTTCTTGCGGTAAGCGTCGATCACGGCCTGACCTTCGGCACCGGCCGTCTTGAGCCACTCGGACGTCATGGTCTCGCCGATAGCGGCGAGTTCCTTCTTGACGCCGTCCGAAGGCGCGCTGATGGTCATGCCTTTGGCGCCCAGCTCCTTGATGTATTCGCCGTCGAGCTTCTCGCTGGTCGCCCAACCGCGCTCTTCAGCGGCAGCGGCAGCTTTGAGCAGCGCGTCCTGTGCCGGCTTGTCCAGCGCGTCAAACGCTTTCTGGCTGACCACCGTGGCATTGCGCGGCAACCAGGCGCTGACCGGATAGAAGTATTTGACCTGCTCATGCAGCTTGCTCTCCACGCCGCTGGCGCTGGAAGTCAGGAAGTTCTGCACACCGCCGGTTGCCAGGGCCTGACCGAGTTCGGCGAGCTGGATGGTCACCGGCTGCGCCTTGAGCAGTTGCGCAATCCGCGTGGTGGCGGGGTTGTAGGCACGCATCTTGGTGCCGGCAAAGTCAGCGGGCGTGCTGATGGGTTTGAGCGAATACAGCGACTGACCGGGCCAGGGCACGGTAAACAGAACCTTGACGCCCTGGGAAGCCAGCAGCTTGTCCTGCGCGGGTTTGGCCGCCGTGTAGAGGCGTTTGGCATCGCCATAGCTGGTGGCCAGGAAGGGAATGGAGTCAATGCCGAACAGCGGGTTCTCGTTGGCTGCGCCGGAAAGGATGAACTCTGCCGCCTGCACCTGCCCGGTTTGCACCGCGCGCTTGATCTCATTGGCCTTGTACAGCGAGCCACCGGGATGCAGCGTGATCTTGAGCCTGCCGCCGGTGAGCTGGTCTACCTCGTTGGCGAACTGCTGCACATTCTGCGTCTGGAAGCTGTTGGCACTGTAGCCGGTGGGAAGGTCCCATTTGGTCTGGGCCCAGGAGGCACTGACAGTGGCCAGGGCGGCCAGGGAAACAAGCAGTTTTTTCATCATGATCTCCAGTTAAAAATGGGGCCTCAAAGAATGGCCAGGTGGTGGTTCAACAAATCAGTGATCAGCATCGCGCCCGGCGCGTGGGTGATGCAGAACTCCGGACGCGCCTGCATGATGGCCGCCTGAGGCGTCACGCCACAGGCCCAGAAGACCGGTATTTCATCCGGCAGCACCTCGACAGCATCGCCATAGTCGGGCTTGGAAAGATCCGCAATTCCAATCTGCGCGGGATCCCCGATGTGCACCGGCGCGCCATGCACGTCGGGAAAACGCGAGGTGATCTGAACAGCGCGGATTGCATCCGCCGCCTTGAAGGGCCGCATGGTGACGACCATGGGGCCGTGAAAGGGCCCTGCCGGTTCGGTAGCGGTAGTCGTGCGGTACATCGGCACATTCCTGCCCTGATCGATATGCCTGATGCGCAAACCCGCTTCCTGCAAGGCCTGCTCGAAAGAAAATGAGCAGCCCAGCACAAAGGTCACCATGTCCTTGCGCCACAGCGCACTGATGTCCGTAGGCTCATCGACCAATTCACCATGGCGCCACACGCGGTAGCGCGGCAGGTCGGTGCAAATGTCGATATCGGTGCCAAGTGAAGGAAGTTCCGCGTGGCCAGGCTCGGAAACGGCCAGCACCGGACAGGGTTTCGGATTGCGCTGGCAATAGCGCAGAAAGTCCCCGGCTTCAGCGGCCGGAAGAATGACCACATTGCCCTGCACATGGCCGTTGGCCAAGCCGCTCGTCTGCGAAGCCCAGCGGCCCTGACGGATGACGCTGCGAACGTGCGCGGAATTGTTGATGCCGCCTGCGCCGAAAACCGAGAGTACCGATTCAGTCGATGTGCTCACCAGAAAATTCCCCGTTTGCGTATGTCACTTTCATGACGATGGGCGAATTGTGTGAGTGTCGGCAACCTTCAGCAAATTCAAAATTTTTTGCTTACGTCATCGAATTTTTCGATGATAAGGGTTTACCTTTACGAGGCTTTTTGACGCCCTTTTGGTGCGCTTTTCCGGTTGCCGGCAAAGGCAAGCGCCGACTGCACAACTGTTTCCACCGTCTTCGAACTGGGGTCTGTGCGGTAGCTGGCGTGGATGGGCAAAGACTGCAATTTCGCGTCGCAGGTCAATGGCTTCAGGCGGGCAAAACCGGTGAGCCGCTCGACCGCTGCACGCGGTAGCAGGGCCACACCGAAGCCGCCCTGGACCAGTTGCACCATGGCCGAAATCGATGAAATGGCGTGCACCTTTTTGGGCTCCATGCGGTGCATCCTGAACAGGTCCAGCAGGGTGACATGCGGTTGCGAGCCCTTCTGGAAGGTCAGCAATTCCATGCCGGCCAGCTCGTCAAGCCGGTAATTTCTTTTCTTGTGCAGGTCCGGGTGGCCGACAAACACCATCTCCATGGTCGGAAGCGCATGGTTTCGCACGCCTTCGGCCGAGGCAGGTAGCACCGCAAACACCAGGTCCAGCGTGCCGCGCTGCATCTGGTCAATCAGGATGGGCGTGGTTTCCACGGTCAGCTCCAGCTCCAGGCCGGGATAGTCGGCCCGCAGTTTTTCCAGCCACGGGATCAGCCAGGAATGCAGCACCGATTCGATGGCGCCTATACGCATCGACACCGCCATGGGCTGGCCCGAGCCCATCTCCTGCTTGACCTCGCGCTGCAGTTCCAGCAGCTTTTCTGCGTACTGCAAAAAGCGCGAACCTGCGCCCGTCAGCTTGAACTGTTTGTCGCGCCGGTCCAGCAGCAACACGCCCAGTTCGTCTTCCAGCGTGGCGATGCGGCTGGACATCGCGGACTGCGTCAGGTACAGCTTTTCCGCGGCCCGCGAAATGCTTTTGAGCGTGGCCACCCAGTAAAAAGCTTCAACAAAGCGGAGGTTCATGGTGGGGTACCCCGGAGGGCTTGTCAGGATTTTGGGGTATGCCCGGGTGATCTGGCGCGGGATTTGCGTCTATCCTATCCATACTTATCATCACCATTGTCCAGGAGCTGCCATGAAATTCAAACTCGCACTGATCGCCGCCGTTTTGAGCGTCGGCACTGCCGCCTTTGCCCAAACCAAATGGGATTTGCCGGCCGCCTACCCTGCCACCAACTTTCACAGCGAAAACCTGGTGCAGTTCGCCAACGATGTCGACAAGGCCAGTGGCGGCAAGCTGAAAATCACCGTCCACGCCAACGCCTCGCTGTTCAAGGCACCCGAAATCAAGCGCGCCGTGCAGGGCGGCCAGGCGCAGGCCGGCGAGATCCTGCTGGCCAACTTCCAGAACGAATGGCAGATTTTCGGTACCGACGGCCTGCCCTTCCTAGCGGACAGCTACGACAGCTCCATGAAGCTGTACAGCGCGCAAAAGCCCGCGCTCGAAAAGAAGCTGGCCGAACAAGGGCTTCAATTGCTGTACGCCGTGGCGTGGCCTCCTCAAGGCATTTACTCCAAGAAACCGATCAACTCTGCCGCCGACCTCAAAGGCATCAAATGGCGCGCCTACAGCCCCTCCACCTCACGCATCGCCGAGCTGGTCGGCGCCCAGCCTGTAACGGTGCAGGCGGCCGAGTTCTCGCAGGCGCTGGCTACCGGCGTGGTGGAGTCCACCATGACCTCGGGCGCCACCGGTGTGGACAGCAAGCTGTACGAGCACCTCAAGTATTACTACGACACCCAGGCCTGGTTGCCCAAGAACGCCGTCATCGTCAACAAGGCGGCCTTTGACGCGCTGGACGCTCCAACCAAACAGGCGGTGCTCAAGGCTGCAGCAGACGCAGAAACCCGTGGCTGGACAGCCAGCCGCGGCGTCAATACCAAGACGCTGGAGACCCTCAAGGCCAACGGCATGCAGGTGCTGCCGCCATCGGCCGCGCTCAAGGCCGACCTGAAAAAAGTCGGCGACACCATGCTCAAGGAATGGATCGACAAGGCCGGCCCCGAAGGCCAGGCGATTGTTGACACCTTCCGCAAGTAAACGCCGGCATGCGCAAGCTGCTAGACGGCCTTTACAACAGCGCCGCCGCCGTGGCGGCGCTTTTTTTGGTAGGCCTGCTGGTCATGGTGCTGCTGTCCATTGTGAGCCGCCAGCTGCATTTTCATGTGCCGGGCACCGACGCCTATGCCGGCTACCTGATGGCGGCCAGCGGCTTCCTGGCACTGGCCCACACCCTCAAGCGCGGCGAGCACATCCGCGTCACGCTGCTGGTCAATGCACTCAAGGGCCGTGCCAAAAAAGCCATGGAAATCTGGGCACTGGCCGTTGCCACCCTGCTGGCCCTGCTGTTTGCGGTATACAGCTGCAAGCTGGCGTGGCAGTCGCGGGTGTTCAATGACATCTCCACCGGAAGCGACGCGACGCCGCTGTGGTTGCCGCAGCTGGCCATGGCCTTCGGAGCGCTTATTCTGCTGATCGCCTTCCTCGATGAACTGGTGCTCGAAATCATGGGTCGCCGCCTTGCGCCTGTGGCGAGCAGCGAAGCCCTGCGCAACGAATAAGGACCCAAGGACCCCATGAGCGATCTTGGAATCATGGCACTGCTGGTGCTGTCTCTGTTTTTTATTCTTGGCACTGGCGTCTGGATCGGCCTGACCTTGTCGGGCGTGGCATGGATAGGCATGCAGCTGTTCACTTCGCGCGTGGCTGGCGATGCCATGGCCGTGACCATCTGGGGCTCGGCCTCCAGCTGGACCCTGACCGCATTGCCGCTATTCATCTGGATGGGTGAGATCCTGTTTCGCACCCGCCTCTCGCAGGACATGTTCAAGGGCCTGGCGCCCTGGATGCAGGCCCTGCCCGGCCGCCTGCTGCACACCAACGTGGTGGGCTGCACGATTTTCGCGGCGGTGTCGGGTTCCAGCGCGGCCACCTGCGCCACCATCGGCAAGATGACCCTGCCCGAGCTGAAGCGCCGTGGCTACCCCGAGCACATGATCGTGGGTACGCTCGCGGGCGCCAGCACGCTGGGCCTGCTGATCCCGCCCTCCATCATCATGATTGTGTATGGCGTGGCAGCCGAGGTGTCGATTGCCAAACTCTTCATTGCCGGCGTGTTTCCTGGCCTGCTGCTGGCGCTGCTGTTTTCGGGCTACATCATGGTCTGGGCCCTGCGCAACCCGGGCCAGATTCCGCCGCGGGACGAGAAATTCACCCTGCTACAAAAACTCTCCGCCTCGCGCGCACTGATTCCCGTCGTGCTGCTGATCCTCTCGGTGCTGGGCTCGATCTACACCGGCCTTGCCACGGCCACTGAAGCGGCGGCAATTGGTGTGGTGGGTGCCTTGTTGATTTCCACCATGCAGGGGTCCATGAGCTGGGCCACGTTCCGCGACGCCTTGATGGGCGCCACCCGGCTCTACTGCATGATTGCGCTGATCCTCGCTGGCGCGGCGTTCTTGACGCTCTCCATGGGTTATATCGGCCTGCCGCGCCACCTGGCCGAGTGGATAGGCTCGCTGGGCCTGAGCCAGGGACAGCTGATCCTGGCGCTGACCTTCTTCTTCATCCTGCTCGGCTGCTTCCTCGACGGCATTTCCATGGTGGTGTTGACCATGGGCGTGCTGATGCCTACCATCCAGAAAGCCGGCATCGACCCGATCTGGTTCGGAATCTTTGTGGTCCTGGTGGTCGAGATGGCGCAGATCACGCCGCCCGTCGGCTTCAACCTGTTTGTATTGCAGGGCATGACCGGCAAGGAACTGCCATGGATTGCCAAAGTCACCCTGCCGATGTTTGCGCTGATGTGCGGTGCCATTGCTCTTATTTATGCGGTTCCCGGCATCGTGACCTGGCTGCCGCAGCAGATGAATCGCTAGCCCTTATGCCACCACTGATCTATTCGGTTTTCGCCATCTGCCTGGGTGCCTCTGCGGGCGCCCTGGCGCGCTGGGGCCTGGCCCTGTGGCTCACGCCCGGCGGCGTCATTCCCTGGGGCACGCTGGCTGCCAACCTGATCGGCGGCTACCTCATAGGCGTGTGTATTGCCGCCTTCCAGTCCATGCCGCATCTGGACCCGGTCTGGCGCCTGATGCTGGTGACCGGCTTCCTGGGCGGGCTCACCACCTTCTCTTCATTTTCAGCAGAAGTGGTGGTATTCCTGATGGAAGAACGCTACGGCCTGGCGCTGGGCACCGCCGCGCTGCATGTGTTGGGATCGCTGCTCATGACGGTGTTTGGCATCAAAACCGCTCTCTTTTTGATAGCTTATCGCGCCCATTGAATAAGGGCTGAGGCCACTTTTCATCATATTTTCTGACTACGGCATCCTCATGCCGGAACGGTTTCCTCTTCAACAGCCTGCCGGGATTCGCGCTGCAGGGCCGGGGCCGGCGCAGGCACCAGGAGTAATTCCTGCCGCTGCGGTAATGCCCGCCGGGCGGCCTTCTCGCGGTTGATCCGCTGCATGGCCACCACATCGATGATCAGCGCCACGTTCCCGTCGCCCAGAATCGTCGCGGCCGAAATACCGGGCACCTTGCGGTAGTTGGTTTCAAGGTTCTTGACGACTACCTGGTGCTGGCCGACCAACTGGTCCACCAGCAATGCAAAACGCGTTCCCTCGGACTGGACAATCACGGCAATGCCCTGCGTGGGATTTTCCACAGCACCGGCCACCCCGAACAGCCTGTGCAACTCGACCAGCGCCAGGTATTCGCCGCGGACATGCAGAACATGTTCATGGCTGGTGATGGAGTGGATGTCGGCGCGCTGCGGCTGCAGGGATTCGATGACGTAGTTCAGAGGCAGGATGTAAACCTCCTCGCCCACCTTGACCGACATGCCGTTGAGGATGGCCAGCGTCAGCGGCAGCACGATGCGGATGGTCGTGCCCCGGCCCTGCACGGAAGTGATCTCCACATGGCCACCCAGCTCCTGGATGTTGCGCTTCACCACATCCATGCCCACGCCGCGGCCTGAAACGTCGGTGACCTCTTCTGCCGTGGAAAATCCCGCCGCAAAAATCAATTGCCAGACCTCGTCGTCCGTGATGGTCTCGCTGATCGCCATGCCCTGCTGGATCGCCTTGGCCAGGATTTTCTCGCGGACCAGCCCGCCGCCGTCGTCCTTGACCTCGATCACGATGCTGCCACCCTGGTGCTGGGCTGAAAGCGTCAACCTGCCTACCGGGTCCTTACCCGCAAGAGCGCGCCGCTCCGGGCTCTCGATGCCATGGTCCAGGCTGTTGCGCACGAGATGGGTGATGGGATCGATGATGCGCTCTATCAAGCCCTTGTCCAGCTCGGTCTCCTTGCCGACCGTGATGAGCTGCACCTGTTTTCCCAGCTTGGCCGACAGGTCGCGAATCAGGCGCGGAAAGCGGCTGAACACATAGTCCATCGGCATCATCCGGATAGACATCACGGACTCCTGCAAATCACGGGCATTGCGCTCCAGGTGGCCCATGCCGCTGAGCAGGCGTTCATGCAGCACTGGATCCAGCAGGGAGGCGGTTTGTGTCAGCATGGACTGAGTGATTACCAGCTCACCAACGAGGTTGATGATCTGGTCCACCTTCTCGACATCCACCCGGATCGAGCCCGACTCCTTGGCGCCGGTCGACGCAGCCGACGCGGCAGTGGAAGGCGGCAGGGGCGATGTACCCGACAACGCTGCAGCCGGTGTTCCTGCGGGAAGCGTCTCCGCCAGCGCCGGCACAGCAGGTTCCTCCGACACAGCCGCCGGGGCTTCAGCCCTTTCTTTGGTGATTTCAATCTGGTCTGCTTCAATGATGAAACAGCACACCGACACAATGTCGTTGGCATCGCAGGTGGTGTCCAGCCAGAGGGTCAGGCTGTCTTCCGTCTGGGTCTGGGCGGTGACCTGGCCGAGGTTGCCCAGCTCTTCAGCCAGCAGCTTGCGGTCACCTTCGTCAACCTTGAGAAAACGCACTTTCAGCGACACGTTTGCAGTCTGGGCGGGAGGCGGCGCGGCGGCTGCGACAGGCGGCGCGAGGGGCGCGGGCACTGCCCCGGCCGGAGCGCCCCCCGCTTCAAGCGCCAGCTGCTGCAGGACGCCGCAGATACGCGCAACCACTTCGGGATCAGGCTCCCCGCCGGTGCGATACGCACCCATTTGTTTTTGCAGCACGTCCTTGGTCTCCAGAAAGGCATCCATCATCTTGGTGGTCAGTTTCAGGTCGCCATGGCGCGCCCTGTCGAGCAGGTTTTCAAGCAGGTGCGTGGTATCGGTCAGGGCCAGAAAGCCAAAGGTGGCAGCACCGCCCTTGATGGAGTGCGCAGCGCGAAATATGGCGTTGAGGTGCTCGCTGTCCGGCGCCTCGAGGTTCAGCCCCAGGAGCAGCAACTCCATCTCCGCCAGCAGCTCATCGGCTTCTTCAAAAAAGGCCTGGTAAAACTGGGTAATGTCCATCTCGTGTCATCTCTGGTTGGGTTTCCTGTTGCCGGTCTGCTTGTCGAGGCAACGGGTTGGTCAATATTGTTCTGGAGTGTCCTATCCGGTCGGCACCATTCCTGAGCGCGTCCAGCGCGCGGCCTGGGGCCCTTATGCCCGTCCCATCTGCAGCAGGCTGCCCACCACATCCAGCAGTGTTTCCGGCTTGACCGGCTTGCACAGCCAGCCATTGGCACCGGCTTTCCTCGCATCCGACTTTCCGGCCTCACTGCTGATGGTGCTCAGCACCACCACAGGAACATGGGCATAGTCCGCAAGCAGACGCAGTTGACGCGTCAGTTCGCCCCCATCCATTGGAATCATGGTCCAGTCCGTCAGCACCAGATCAACCTGCGCCCTGCCAAGGTGTGTCAGGGCCGCCTCGCCCCCCTCGGCCAGCAGCACGCTGTAGCCTGCTTCCTCAAGGATGGCCGAGATCATTTGCCGCATCACCGCGGAATCATCAACGACCAGAATGGTTCTGTTTTTCATCATGTCCTGCTTCCGGATTGGCCCGGTGAAGGGGTGGCTGCGGCTCGACGGCCGTCGCTGTGCTGAGCTTCACCCAGTTTGCCGCCAGCTTCGGCCGCACTGGACGAATTCACCGGGTTGGCCGCATTGGCCCTTTCGATTTCCGCCTGCGCACGGTGGTTGAGAACCACCACGCTGATACGGCGATTGATGGGTGCGAACGGATCGTCCTGGTTCAAATGCATGCTCGAGGCGACACCCATCACCCGCAAGACCTTTTTCTCCTGCATGCCACCCGCTATCAATTCCCGCCGCGAAGCATTCGCCCGGTCCGAGGACAGCTCCCAGTTGCTGTAGGACTTGTCGCCCTGTACATACTGGGTTGCGTCGGTATGCCCGGACAGGGTGATCTTGTTGGGCTGCGCATTGAGCACCGGGCCAATCTCGCGCAGGATGGTACGCATATAGGACACCACCACGGCGCTGGAGCGGTCGAACATGGGCCGGTTGCTGCTGTCGACGATCTGGATTCGCAGCCCTTCCGGAGTAATGTCTATCAGCAGCTGCGGCCGGAACTGTTTGAGGATCGGGCTGGACTCGATCATGTTGTCCAGCTTCTTCTTGAGTTCGTCCAGCCGGCTGACGTCATCGGGATCACTCTCGTTCTCTGCCTTCTCGGCCTCCCCTTTTGCACGGGTGAGGTCTGCGCCGCCGCCGGGAATCACGCTGCTGCTCAGGCTGCTTGCAGGTCCTCCTGAAAGTGCCACTTTCAGAGGTGTCTTGAAATGCTCGGCGATCCCTGCCAGTTGTTTCGGGGATGAGTTGGAGAGAAGCCACATCACCAGGAAAAACGCCATCATCGCCGTCATGAAGTCGGCGTAAGCAATCTTCCAGCCCCCGCCATGGTGGCCGGCAGCCTTGACAGGGCGCTTGATGATGATGCGGCGTGCAGCTTCAGTCATGGCATGGCAGGCGGCCCGGTTCAGCGGTTCTTGACTTCGCGGACATGCCCGTCCAGCTCGATAAACGAAGGACGTTCGGTGGAACGCAGGATCTTCCGGCCGAACTCCACCGCCAGTTGCGGTGCATAGCCGTTCATGCTTGCCAGCAAGGTCACCTTGATGCACTGGTAGACCTTCAGGGAATCGCCCACCTTGTGTTCGATCAGGGAAGCCAGCGGTGAAACAAAACCATAAGCCAGCAGAACACCCAGGAAAGTTCCCACCATGGCGTGGGCGATCAGCTCGCCCATGACGGACGGCGGCAGGTCGGCGGACGCCAATGCATGCACCACGCCGAGCACGGCGGCAACAATGCCCAGGGCCGGCAAGGCATCACCCACCTTGGCCAAGGCGTGCGCTGGTGCCTCGGCTTCGTGTTTATAGGTGTCGAGCTCATGCTCCATGAGCTGGTCGATTTCGAAGGGGTCGGTATTGCCGCTGACAATCAGGCGCAGGTAATCGGTCAGAAACTCGATCAGCGGCGCGTCGGCCAGCAACATGGGGTAAGGCGCAAAAATGGCACTGGTCTGCGGATCATCGACGTCCGACTCCAGCGCCAGCATGCCGTCCTTGCGGCCTTTGGAGAGCAGCACGTAAAGCAGGGCAAGAATCTCCATGTAGAGCTCCTTGTCATGCTTCTTCGAACTGCGGAAAAGTTTGGGAATCGCCCGCAGCGTGGCGCCTATGGTGTGGCCGTCATTGCCGACAATGAATGCGCCTATCGCGGCGCCACCGATCATGAGCAGCTCAAGCGGCTGGTAAAGTGCGCCGAAATGCCCGCCCATCAGCGCATAGCCGCCAAACACGGACGCCAGCACAAGCACATAGCCAACAATTACCAGCACCGTGTCCTCCCTTTTTTTTAAGAAAACTGGATCAACAGCAAACCACAAACACCTGCATCACGTCAGGCCCGCGATGCACTCATCACATCGGCCAGCCACTGCGACGACGCACTGGCGCTGCTGCCCCCGATGGCAACAGGGGCGGCTTGCGGCATATCGGGGCTGCTCTTGCGTGTTTTTCCGGCACGTGATGGCGGCCTGCACAGCACGCACACATAACTGCCCTGCGGGTCATGGGCATGCGCGACGAACAGACCCGTACAGCGGGTGCAGGTGCTCAGTTGCAGCATGTCGCTGTCGAAAAAGCGCACCAGCGTCCATGCCCGCGTGAAGTCCAGAACAGGCTCGCCGCCTTGTTGCTGTACCTGCTCCAGGTATAGCTGGTAGCTCTTGATAAGTGCCGTGATCCGCGTGCAGCCGCCATGGGTCATCATGAAGCGGTAGATGTTGTAGAACATGGACGAATGGATGTTGGACATCCAGGTCATGAACCAGTCGGTCGAAAATGGCAGTAAACCCTTGGGCGGTGACGCTCCCTTGATCTCCTTGTACAGCTTGATCAGCCGATCACGGCTCAGGCTGGTTTCCGCCTCAAGGAACTGCAGGCGGGCGCCCAGTTTGATCAGGTCGATGGCCAGATGGATCTCACCAGCCTCCCGGATAACGCTTTTAGTGGCCATGACGATCCAGACGGCAGAAAAAATGAGAACGCGCGATGCGGCCGAGGTTGAAGGACATCACCGAGCCATCTCGACATGTTGTCCGGACAGAAGAATGGCGGTATGGGCCTGCTGCAGGGACAGGTTTTTCCCGTCACGGGTCAAAGCCGAAAGAATCGGATGGTCGTCAAAGCGGAAGCGGCACAGGAGCAGGCTGGAAGAGGCCAGCTTCACAATTTGCGACAAAGACAGGTTGCCCAGCAGGTCAGCCAGCTCCTTGCTCATCCCCAGGCGGAACATGGCTGTGGGGGCATCTTCTTTCACCAGCCGCTGCGCCAGCAACAGGTAAGTCAGATTCAAATCACCAATTTCGTTGCTATTACCGATTTCAGACACGATGAACTCCTAAATTTTCAAAAAATTAGCCTTTGCGGCAGCCTCAAAAAACTTGTTCCGCAAACATCGGGGCATTCAGACCTACAAAATCGCCAACCCCTTGGGCTCATTTTTATCACATTTGACACAAATTTCTACATTTACCAATGCAAATAGAGGAGAAAAATTGCACTAAAAGCCACATTTAAACGAATTAATTAAATTAAATGATAAAAATCAATCATTTGACCCATATGGTGGTAACTCCGGGGTGGATTGGGCTTCCAACTGGTGTAGCCAAGTCAGCACTTCGGCGACTGCGACATACAAGGCCGGCGGAATCCGCGTGTCCAGATCGACCCGCATGAGGAGGTTGACGAGGTCGGGCGACGCATGGACGTACAGGCCGCTTTCTTTTGCGCGCCGGACAATGGATTCCGCGACAGACCCGTACCCCTTGGCCACGACAAAGGGTGCGCTGTCGCCGGCGCCATGGGACAGTGCTACGGCCGCCGGCCGATGTTGCCCAAGCCCCGGCCCTTCATTCATGTTGATGTGCTCATGTGCCATCAGCATCTTCCCGTCCGGCCCGCACGGCCGGCTCACCTGTCACCGGCCCGATCTGCATGTCCGTCAGTTCGAGCCCGAAGCCGCCCAGGCGGCTCGGCAATTCGCCGCTGGAGCCACGAAGCAAGGCCACGGTGGCGTCTTCCTGCGCCGCAAGATCCACCCTGACCGACGTGCCGGCAAGGCGCAAATACACCTCCACCGCGCCCAGCGAAGGCAAAGACAACGACAGGCGGGTGCTCCAGCTGCCCTGCAGCTCCTGATCTCCGGCAGCCTCCTCGCGCTCTTCGCGTATCTCCCATTCCGCAGGCGTGCCAGCCCATGCTTCGCCGGTCCAGCGGAACACAGGCACCGCCAGCAGTTCGAGCTGCTGACGGACCAAAGCCACCAGGTCCGGATGAACACCGAGACCGGCGGAAGACGGCGTATTGCCGCTCGGCGCATCCGCCGCGCGTGTATCCGGCTCCTCGGCCGGGAGCCCTTCTGGACCCATCTCATCCATCAATGCGGGGCCGCTGCCAGCAACCCCGTCATCGGCCGCGGCATCGTGCCACGCCTGCGCGGCGGAGGTTCGGGCCGGCCCCGCCGCATCATCAGGAAGACGGGCGTCCAGCACAGGAGGGGTCAACACCGCTGTCCGGAGCGCACTGCCCGGTACCTGGTCCCGCAGCGGGTCTTGCGCGCCGGTACCGGGCATCTCCCCTGAGACTTTCCCCGCAGTTTCCAGATGCGCCTGCGGTTCCTGGACCAGCTGAGAAAAAGTGCGGGTACCCGCCACGTATTGCTGCAAATGCGATTCGTAAAACAAGCCGGAGGTAGCCACCGTACGAGCCAAGGTCGCGCTCATGCGTTGCGCCACAGGCGGCGGCGGATGGGGCCAGAGCGGCTGGTGGCCCTGGATTTTGGGCGGCGCGCCACGAGACGGCTCCAGAATGGCGCTCACTGTTCGGGCCGCGGCGCTCAAGGTAACGGTTTCGCCGGGCTGTCCTGAACGCGGCGCATCGGGTTTGCCGGCATCGCCATGGGCGAGGCCAACACCAAGCTGCTGATCCAGCGCCGCACGCGATGGCAGGCGAACATCATTGACAACTTTTTCGACACGAGTCGGCGCGCCCGGGCCGGCGATGGCCGCCTGCGATTTCAACGGAACCAGGTCCGGACGCTGGGCCAGCCGCGTGGCCAGAAGCGTATCAACCAGAGGCGTGACACCGCTCATAACTTGGCATCGTCCGTGGGGCCGTAGGCATGGTGGAGGTTTTGCTGCGACTCCAGGCTCCTGAGTATGGCGCCCAGCCGTGCCAGCTGCGGCGACACCATGTCATGAATGCCGTCCTGGTTGGTCTTGATCCGGACCAGCAACTGGTGCTTTCGCGCCGACTGAGCCTCACTGAGGTCTTCCAGCGGCTCGATCAGTTTCAGCCGGTCCACCGTTTCACTGTATTGCATTTCGAGCGCCGGCAAACCGCCCCACTGACCGGTACGCGCAAGCAGCAGCATGCGCTCGGTGAGCGGCGCAATCTGCTCGTAGCAGTGCATGACTTCACTTTGCGAGCCCATCTCAGGCCCCTGTCGAAACGCGGCTTGCCGCAGAGGCCCCCGGGGCCCCCGGGGCCTCCGTCACTGGGCCTGGCTTTTGGGGATCAATCTCGCGCCATGCCGAACTGATGCTGTCCAGCAGCCGGTCCGCCTCGTCCAGCAGGGCGGGGTCATTGCGCAGGTTGGCGTAAAGCAGGCGCTGGCTGACGTAGTCATAAAGCGCGGAGAGGTTGGCCACCAGTTCGGCACCGGCCATGCCCCCAACCTCGGCGTCCAGGCTGGCCTTCAATCCGTTGTCGACAATATTGATTGCCTTGGAGATGGCATTGCCTTTGGCGCTGATGTCATGGTTGGCCATATGGTGGCGCGCCATGGTAATGGCCGTTTTGGCGCCGTCGAACAGCATGGTGATCAGCTGGTGCGGCGAGGCACTCATCGCGCCGCTTTCCCTGCCGATGGTGGCATAGGCGGTGGCGCCGGTGTTGTAGGCATGAGGGGGGGTGTACACGGAAGGATTCCTTGTTATTTGCTGGCGTTCATGGCGTCAAATTGCGCCGTCAGATAGCTCGTGGTCGAGTTCATTCTGGACATCAGCAAATCCAGCTGCGTGAACTGTGCGCGGTAACGTGCCACTTTGGCCTCCACGCTGACTTCGGTAGCAGCGTAGCGGGTGTCCAGTGATTTCAGCGTGGCATTGACACCGGCCTTGGCATTGCTGATCGCACCGGTGGTCCCGACAAACGCGTCAACAAGGGCCGCCACCTGGGTGCCGTAACCTGTATTGCCGCCCGTGCCCGCAAATAGCTCCACCACTGCTTCCCGGTCGGCGGCCAATGCAGTCTTCAGCTTGGCGGCGTCGAAGGCAATCGTGCCGTCTTTCTGGAAAGTCACGCCGACCTGCGACAGCACCCTGAGCTCTCCTGCCTGTGGCGTATTAAGCGCTGCGCGGATCCCGCTTTGAACCGTGCGCAAGGTGGAATCACCCACCAGCGCGGCACCCGCCTTTTTTTCCTGGTCATACTTGGTGAGCTGGACTGCCGTGGATTGCAAGGAGTTGTAAGCAGTAACAAAAGCGTTGACCGCCGTTTCCACCGAAGCACTATCGCGGCTGACGGTCAGGGTACTGGTGCCTGTCTTGGCCAGCGTCATGGTCACACCTTGCACCGCATCCTGCACGGTGTTGGTGCTGGACATCACGGCAATGCCATTGACCGTCAGCGCGGCATTGGCTGCGGCCGTGGTCTGCTGCAGGTTTTGCGCCGCCGAGGGATCGTGGGACAGCAGGCTCTGCAGGCTCGCGTCGCCGGTCACGGCGATACGCATGCTGGAGGTCTCGCCCGTCGGGGAGTTCAGCACCAGCCGATAGGGAGAAGTCCCGCCATCGTTGATGATGCTGGCCGTCACGCCGAGCGTGGAATTTTTATTGATGGCATCACGCAGGCCCTCGAGCGAGTTGTCGCTGCTGGCGACCACGATGACCTGCGCCGTGCGGCTGGCATCAGGTGAAAAGGCGGCGCCGCTGTAGTGGCCGGTCATCGGATCCAGGGTTCCCCCCGAAATCGTGCCGAAATCAATCGTCACCGAACCCAGGCCAACCGCAGCCTTGGCATCGGCCACACCCGTCGCCGCCAGTGACTGCGCTTGTGCCAGCCGCGCCACGTCAATCGCGTAATTGCCCACTGCGCCAGTCGCCGAAGCGGTAGCCGACAGCACATCGGTCGCACTCGAAACTGCCTTGGCGCCCTTGAACAGGTTGGCATCCGCCAGTTTCTTCGCGGCGGCCTGAAACGTGCTCAGGGCATTTTGCAAAGTGCCGTAGGCCGACAGCTTGGCGGTGTAGCTGACCTGCTGCTTCTGCAGCGCCACCAGCGGCTGGCTTTCCGCCGCAGCGAGCTTGTCAAGCAAACCGCTCAAATCGAGGTTGGACCCGACTCCCAAGCTTGAAATTAAGGACATGCTGACCCCTCGATCCTTTAAACCTTGACCGACCTGAAAGCGCTGGCGTCCTGGCCCGATGCAACCGCCGTTACCCAGGGGCTGCTCCAGCGCGCGGGCGCGGGTGCCTGGGTCTGATCCGTCAGTTGCGCCTTGCGGCAAACCGCCTGGTGCACCAGGAGATCATGCAATTTTCCCAGCGCTTTGGACAATTGCATCACTTCTTCAGAGGGCATTTGGCGGATCAGTTTGCCGGTTTCCACATCCACCACCCGGGCGATCATCATGTCGGTGTCCTTGTCAAACTCGAATTGCACGCCGATGGACGCGAGCCTCAGGGTCTGGTTGATCTCGGCCAGCGTGGCGTTCTCCCAGGTGGGCAGGGGTTCGGTTTCCGGAGCTTCGCCGCGGGCAACCGCGGCCTGGCGCATCGGCTCCGTTTCCCGGGAAAACGGTGCCATGGGCGTCACGGCCGGCACGGTAAGCGCCAGCGGCGCCACAAGTTCGCGACGCGGACTGCCCGACAGGATGCTGATGGGAATCGTCATGACTGGCTCTCTCCTGATAAATCGCTAGTGTCCTGTCCCGCAAATAAGGCGATATGAAATCGTCCAGTCAACCGGCACGCGGCGTTGCTCGTCGTTGCTATAGCTACGGCTATGTCGCCTCCTCGCGCCTTGCCTGGCGACTGACTGGACAATTTCATTTCATCACCTTATTAACGGGACAGGACACTAGGCGCTCACGCCTGAAGTCAAGCGTGACGGCCTAATGCAGGCGGACGAGCCGCCTGGCTGGAAGGTGTAGCACCGGAAAGGACGTGCGCCGCAGCGCCCGCCCTTTCACCCGATCAACGCAGCAGGGACAAGACGCCTTGCGTGGTCTGGTTGGCCTGGGCCAGCACGGAGGTACCGGCTTGCTGCAGGATCTGTGCGCGGCTCATGTTCGACACTTCGGTCGCGTAGTCAGCATCTTCAATGCGTGAGCGTGAAGAAGTCAGGTTGTTGATGGTGGTTCCCAGATTGGAGATCACCGAATCAAAACGGTTTTGCACCGCACCCAGCGTTCCGCGCAGGTCGTCAACCGTTTTCAGGGCGGCGTCAATGGCGGCGAGCGGATTCGCGGTAGCCGTCAGGCCGGCGGCAGCGTCAGTTTCGTAATCTGCTTTCGCAGTGGCGAGGCCGGCCGCGTCGGTGAAGTCATGCGTCACGGCGCCAGTGGCGGTGTCGATGTCACCGGCAGCGATCTTGTACAGATTACCTGCCTTGTCCTGCAGCGCGTATTCGGCATACGTGTCGGTCGATGCTGTATAAGCACCGTAGCCGCGCAAGGTCAGGTCCGTAACAGCGGCTTCCGGGCCGTTGGCAACTGCGGCAAAGTCAACCACAGCCGTTGTCGTGACACCGCCTGTTGTGGTCGAGAACTGGGTGATGGGATCAGACAGGCCCGACACGCTGAAACCGGTCAGACCCAGCTTGCCAGAGTCGATCTGCTTCAGCGCAATCGAGATGCTTTCGCCGTCATTCGCACCGACCTGGATGGACAGGCTCTGGTCGGCAGCCAGCACCTTGACACCGTTGAAGTCGGTTTGCGACGAGGTGCGGTTGATTTCGGACAGGCGCTGGGTAATTTCAGCCTGGATGGAGGCTTTGTCGGCGGCGGAGTTGCTGCCGTTGGCCGACTGCACTGCCAGTTCGCGGATGCGCTGCAGGTTGTTGTTGACTTCGGACAGGGCGCCCTCTGTCGTTTGTGCCAGCGAGATGCCGTCATTGGCATTGCGCTGGGCCTGGGTCAGGCCTTTGATGTTGGCGGTAAAACGGTTGGCAATGGCCTGACCGGCTGCATCGTCCTTGGCGCTGTTGATGCGCATGCCGGACGACAGACGCTCGATCGCGCTGTTCAGCGCGCCTTGCGACTTGTTGAGGTTATTCTGCGTGAGCAGGGAAAGCGAATTGGTGTTGATGACTTGGCCCATGAGGAACTCCTGAATTTCAAAGTTGGTGTACTCCGGCTTCTTGCCGTCACGCTGGCCTTGCTTGCCTGGACACTGTGCAAGCCACCGTTATTCAGGTTATCGGCGGGTGCTTGAAAAACCTTTAGGGGTCCGGGCAAAAAAAACTTTTTTTTGAAAGTTCTGCCCATACGCCGCAGCAAACCCGCCTTCCCCATTCCTTTTCTACGCCATTCGTGAACGCGAAGTCGAAGCGACGACGGGACAGGACACTATCGAAGCTGACAAATTGCACGGATGTTATGCAAGCGCTGAGTAAGCCCCCTGTGGCGCGCGATCAACCGGGCTCGGGCGGTCTGCAGCGTTGAATTTCTTGCCAATAGCCAGCTATTGGCTGCGAAATTCGCCTTGCATCCCATCCCGATCCGGCTGCCGCGCCTCCGCAAGGACTTATTCAGCGCTTCCCTAGAAATGGAATCAGGCGGGCATGTTCATGATTTCCTGGTAAGCCGCCACCACCCGGTTGCGCACCTGCAGGCTCATCTGGAAGCCGATATTGGCCTTCTGCATGTCTACCATCACGTCGTTCAGCGCCACGCCCGGCTTGCCAAGCTCAAATGCCTCGGCCTGGCCGTAGGCCTGTTGCTGCGAGTCGCTGATGCGATCCAGCGATTTCTTCAGCTCGCCGGCAAAGCCACCGCCGACAGCTCCGCTGCCCGACAGGGCGCCGCCGCGCTCTCCCGCCTGTGTGGCCTGGTTGATGGCCCGCATCTGCTGCAGCACTGATTCAATTGACGATATAGCCATGGTGGTTCCCTGGGCAATACACGTGCCCGTTGCTTCATTGAGGGCTCCAAGCGTAGCAGCCGGTCAGCCTGCGCAACGCGTCAAAAGACGGCAAAACCCCCGGCTATTCGGCCGATCAAACGCCAGGCTGCGCTCTGACAATTGCTCACGAGGCCGGGAAACCCTGGCCGCACGTGGCAGGCCAATCTCTCCTCTTTACTACTGTCGTATGTCATCAGCCGTTTCAGTTCTTTCAGCCCACTACCGGCCCCGCATGCCTTCGAACGGCTGGCGTGCCGCGGCGGTAACCGGGTGAACGCATGAGTTCAGCCACCACCGCCGCAGCCCCGGCAACGGCCAAAGCCTGGCCACTGCTTGACCAGCTGCGTGCCAATCCGCGCCTGCCCATGGCCATCGGGGTTTCCGCTGCCGTGGCGGTCATTGCTGCCCTGTGGCTCTGGAACCGGGCACCCGACTACGGCGTGCTCTACAGCAACCTGTCAGACCGCGACGGCGGCGCCATCATCGCCTCGCTGCAGCAGATGAACATTCCCTACAAGTTCACCGACGGTGGCGCAGCCTTGCTGGTGGCCGCCAACAAGGTACCGGAGGCGCGCCTGCGGCTGGCCTCCCAGGGCCTGCCCAAAGGCGGCACGGTCGGCTTTGAACTGATGGACAACCAGAAATTCGGAACCAGCCAGTTTGCCGAACAGGTCAACTACCAGCGCGCGCTGGAAGGCGAGCTGGCTCGGTCCATCAATTCCATATCCGCTGTGGAGTCGGCACGGGTTCACCTCGCGCTGCCCAAGCCCTCGCTGTTTGTGCGTGACCAGAAAAAACCCAGCGCCTCGGTGGTCCTCACCCTGCATCGCGGACGCAGCATCGACGAAGGCCAGGTCAGCGCCATCGTGCACCTGATTTCAAGCAGCGTGCCCGAGCTGTCCGCCAAAAGCATCACCGTCGTGGACCAGGCCGGTAACCTGCTGTCTGCGGCCAACGCCGGCACCCGCGGCCTGGACGTCAGCCAGCTGAAATATACGCAGGAGATCGAGCAGACCTACATCCGGCGCATCGAAGCAATTTTGCAGCCTATCGTCGGCACCGCGAATGTCCATGCGCAGGTCGCCGCGGAGATCGATTTTTCCACCATCGAGAACACTGACGAAAAATACCGCCCGAACCAGGACGCCGGCAGCGCGGCCATTCGAAGCCAGCAATCGAGCGAGTCGAGCCAGCTAGGCGCGCTCTTGCCCGGCGGCGTTCCGGGCGCGCTCACCAACCAGCCCCCCGCCACCCCCGTTGCGCCCATCGTCGCCGACGTTCCTGGACAGAAAAAGCCCGAACCGCAGGCTCCGGGCCAGCTCAGGATGAGCACGGAAATGAGCAGCGTCGCCAGCGCCCCGCGCAGCACACCCCCCGGCAACGGACGAAAGGACGTCACCACCAACTATGAGCTGGACCGGTCGATTCGCCATGTGCAGCAGGGTGCGGGCGGCATCAAGCGCCTGTCGGTGGCGGTGGTGGTCAACTACCGCGGCAGCAAGGGCCAGGGCAAGCAGACAGCGCAGGCACTGTCGGCCACCGAGCTGGAGCAGATACAAAACCTGGTCAAGGAGGCAATGGGCTACAGCCGAGAGCGCGGCGACACGCTCAACGTGGTCAACAGCCCCTTCGCCAACGAAATCACGGAAACACCCGAGCTGCCGGTATGGCGCCAGCCGGACAACATCGAGACGGCCAAGACAGTCGGCAAATACCTGCTGCTGGGAATGCTTGCCCTGTACCTGTGGTTTGCCGTGCTGCGGCCCCTGCTGCGCAACTACCTGCAGCCGGAACGCGCCCCGGCGGGAAGTGCGACGACCGAAAGTAGCTCTGCCGAGAATGCCGACCCCGAGGCGCAGGCGCAGGACCGGCAAACCCAGCGCCACCTGGACAACATCCAGTATGCGCGGGAAGCCGCCCTCAAAGACCCGCGGATGGTCGCCATGCTGATCCGGCACTGGATGGAGAAAAACGATGGATGAAGGCACGAGAAAAAGCGCCATCCTGCTGATGTCGCTTGGCGAGGAAGGCGCCGGCAGCGTGCTCCAGCACCTGTCGCAGGCCCAGGTCGAAGCCATGGGTGAAGCCATGGCCGGCCTGTCACAGGTCAAACGCGATGAAGTCAGCCAGGTACTGGAAGAATTCCATATCGAAACCGAGCAGTACTCGGCTCTTCACCTGGATTCGGGCAGCTATCTGCGCACCGTGCTGAACAAGGCCTTGGGCAACGACCGAGCCGCGAACCTGCTCGAGAGCATCATGGAGTCCAGCGACTCGGCCAGCGGCATCGGACGGCTGAATCAGCTGGAAGCCACCGAAGTTGTCGAACTCATCCGGGACGAGCACCCACAGATCATCGCCACACTGCTGGTCCATCTGGATCGTCACAAAGCGGCCGACGTGCTGGAACAGCTTCCCGAACGAGTCCGCCACGACGCGGTGATGCGGGTGGCAACCTTCGGTGGCGTGCAGCCCGCCGCCCTCAAGGAACTGACCGAGGTGCTCAACGACATGCTGTCGGGCGAAGGCGGCAAGCGCAGCAAGCTGGGTGGCATACGGGTGGCAGCGGAAATCGTCAACATGATGGGCAGTGCCCAGGAAGAAGGCGTGATCAAACATGTTCGCGAGCACGACGAAATGCTGGCACAAAAAATGATCGACGAGATGTTCCTGTTCGAAAATCTGCTTGGACTCGAAGACCGCAGCGTCCAGTTGCTGCTCAAGGAAATCGAGTCCGAATCGCTGATCATTGCACTGAAGGGTGCGCCAAAGGAACTGCTCGAGAAGTTCCTGAAAAACATGTCGCAGCGTGCCGCCGAAACACTACGCGAAGACATGGAAATGCGGGGCCCGGTGCGCGTCTCCCAGGTCGAAACCGAACAGAAAGCCATCCTGGCCATCGTGCGCCGCCTCGCGGATGCCGGCGAGATTGTGCTGGGCGGCCAGGGCGACGACTCCTATGTATAACCCCGCTTCCCTGTCACGCGCGTCCGATGCCGACCGGCTTTCGCCAGGGCCGCGCTCCGGGCAGCGAGTCATGGACCCCAAGGACCGGATCGCCGCCTGGAAGCGCTGGGAAATGACCTCCTTCACGCATGAAGCGCCGTTCCCCCCATCTCAGGTGCAAGCCATCCCCGACGCCGTGCCGGAACCACCATCAGCGGCCCCGAAAATCGATGAAGCCGATCTGGACCGCCTTCGGCTGGAGGCCCAGATGGCTGGAGAAAAAACCGGTTATGAACAGGGGTACGCGCAGGGACAGGCCGAAGGACATGCAGCCGCCATGGCGGCCGTTCACGAACAGGCCAGGCAGTTGCGCGCACTCACCCTGTCATTGCCACCTGCCCTGCACCTTGCCGAAGGCGGTGTCGCTGATGACCTGCTCGCACTGGCCATGGACCTGGCTCGCCAGGTGCTGGGCCGGGCCCTGACGGCGGATCCGCAGGCCATGCTGGCCGTGGTGCATGAATTGCTCCAGGCCGAGCCGGCGCTGGTTGGCTCGCCCCAGCTTTTCCTGCATCCGGACGACGCTCAGCTGGTCAGTGAACATCTGGCGGAAGAATTGTTGGCCATCGGCTGGCGCATACGACCCGATGCCAACATCCTGCGCGGTGGCTGCCGCGTCATGGCGAGCAGCGGCGAACGCGACGCAACCCTCGAAACCCGCTGGGATCGGGTTGCCGCAGCACTAGCACGGAATATCCCTGCCCCTTCCGGCACAGCCCATGACTGAGCTTTCCGAAGCTGCCGCAGGAAACCCGCACCTGCAGGCCTGGAAAGCAGCGCTGGGCGAAGCTCGTACAGCCGTCGGCAAAATCGACCCGATCCGTACCTACGGCCGGCTGACGCGCGCTGTGGGGCTGGTGCTGGAGGCGGTCGGGCTGCGCCTGCCGGTGGGTAGCGACTGCTTGATCGAACTGCCCCCGGGCTACCCCCAGAAAACAGCCGAAGCAGAAGTGGTCGGTTTCGCCGGCGAACGTATCCTCCTGATGCCCTTGAGCGCTGTTGACGGCCTGTTGCCCGGCGCACGCGTTTATGCGCTGGACTCTCCCGCCGGTCAAGGCCATGGCATGGGAGCCAGAACCAAACGGCTGCCGGTGGGCGACGGCATGCTGGGCCGCGTGGTTGACGCCGCAGGCCGGCCGCTGGACGGCCTGGGGCCGCTCAAATTTTCCCGGGAAGTGCCGCTGACCGCGGAGCCCATCAATCCCTTGATGCGGGCCCCCATTGACCAAGTGCTCGACGTCGGCGTACGCGCCATCAACGCCATGCTGACGGTAGGGCGCGGCCAGCGTATGGGGCTTTTTGCCGGATCCGGCGTCGGCAAAAGTGTCCTGCTCGGAATGATGGCCCGCTATACCAGCGCCGACGTGATCGTGGTCGGGCTGATAGGCGAGCGTGGCCGGGAGGTCAAGGACTTCATCGAGAACACGCTGGGCGAAGAAGGCATGGCCCGCGCAGTTCTGGTGGCGGCGCCCGCCGATACCTCGCCCCTCCTGCGGCTGCAGGGCGCCGCTTACGCCACCTGCCTGGCCGAGCATTTCCGCGACCGGGGGAAAAATGTCCTGCTGATCATGGACTCGCTGACCCGCTATGCCATGGCCCAGCGGGAAATCGCGCTGGCTGTGGGCGAACCTCCCGCCACCAAAGGTTACCCGCCGTCGGTGTTTGCCAAGCTGCCGGCACTGGTGGAGCGCGCCGGCAATGGCGCCCGCGACGCTGCCGGCCAGGGTGGTTCCATCACTGCCTTCTACACGGTACTGACGGAAGGTGATGACCAGCAGGACCCCATCGCTGACGCCGCACGCGCCATCCTGGACGGCCACGTGGTGCTCTCGCGCAGCCTGGCTGAATCGGGCCACTACCCGGCCATCGATATCGAAGCATCCATCAGCCGTGCAATGACGGCACTGATCGCGCCGGAACAGTTTGAAGCCGTGCGAAGCGCCAAACAGATGCTGTCGCGCTACCAGCGCAATCGCGACCTCATCAGCGTCGGCGCCTACGCGCCCGGCCATGACGCGCAGCTGGACCGGGCCATCGAGCTTTATCCCCGGATTGAAGCCTTCCTGCAGCAAACCATGCATGAACGCACCGACTACGCCGCATCCGTGAGTCAGTTGCACGGCCTGTTCCAGGCCGGCTAACAGCCTCATCCACTTACCGGAGAACACACATGGTCCACAAACTACCACTGACAACCCTGATTGAACTGGCGCAAAGCAAGACTGACGAAGCCACCCGCCGGCTCGGCCAGTTGCAAAACGCCCATACCAGTGCCGCCGAAAAACTGGAAATGCTGCTGCAATACCGCCAGGAATACATCGACCAGATGAACCTGCAAATGCGCGATGGCCTGCCCTCCGCCCATTTGCGCAATTTCCAGAACTTCATCAGCACGCTTGACAAGGCCATCGAACAGCAACGCATGCTGACATCGCAGGCCGATACCCGTCTGGCACACGGACGAACCGACTGGCAATTCAGCAAACGCCGCCAAAGCTCTTTCGACACCCTGGCCGACCGCGTTCGCCAGCAGGACCTGCTGGCAATGAACAAGCGGGACCAGCGGGACAGTGACGAACGTTCCGCACGGCAGTTCTACCTGCGTTCCGCCACCCTGGCCGATTAGAACGGAAACTCCATGTCTTTCAGCCTTCCATCCCTCAGTGCACCTGTTTCGGCTGCCCAGCCCCCCGCGAGCGCCGCGGCACGCAACGGCGATCCGGAAAAAAACAGCCCCGGCAGTTTTGGAGAAGTCCTCGCGCGTGCGGCCCGGCCCAGCGGTGAGGCAGCTACAAAACCTGCCGAAAAAGCTTCAGCCAGCTCGCCGGCCCGAGGCCCGGACGACGACCCGGAAACCGACGCGGAAGAAGGAGCCGAGCTGGTCAATCTCCTGGGTGCGGGCTTTATCCCAACCGAAGGCAGGCGCCCACCGGCGGCACTGCCTGACGGCGCCGTCATGGCAACGCGGGGCGATCCTCGCCTGCCGCCTGCCGCGGATTCGCTGGCCCAGCCGCAGACAGGTGTTTCACTGCCAGCAGACGGCTCCGTGGCCTTGATCGATGCAGGCACCGACCTGGATGCGCCGGCGGCGCCCGCGCTGGTACTGGCCGCCGCGAGCCCGAAGGAACGCGGCCAGGCAAGCTCCCTGAATACCCGGCCCGATGCCTCCCCCCAAGACGCGCTGGCAGCCGCCGCACCGTCGGGCACAAAAACTCCGGCCCCACCGCCAGTGCAGGACGCAGCACCTGCTGGTCGCCCTTCCTCACAGGCTGCTGAAAGTCCAGGCAGCGAAACGCTTGAGGCGTCCGAAAACGCAAGTGAAACCGGAGCCTCCCGATCGGCACCGACACGCAACGCAGCCAGCCAGGCGCCCGAGGCGCAACTGCCCAGCGTTGAGGGCCTGGCCGCGGCAACAGTTGCCGGCACGTCCACTCCGGCTTCCGGCATGGAAGCCAGCGCGGTCATGGCGTCGTCCGTTACGGGTGCCGCCTTGCAGGGGCTCGCAAACCCTGCAGGCCCCGGCCTTCCACCAGGGGTGATCACGCCTGTCCTGCCGCAAGAAGTCGGCAGCAGCGAGTGGGGCAAAGCGCTAGGACAGCACCTGGTCCAGATGGGTCAGGGCGGCCAGGAAGTGGCAGAACTCCAGCTCAATCCACCAGGGCTGGGGCCCCTGAAGGTCACCTTGAGCATGAATGACCATCAGGTCCAGGCCATGTTTGTATCCGCTCACTCGTCGGTCCGTGCGGCGGTCGAAGCCGCATTGCCGCAGTTACGTGCCGCACTGGCCGACAGCGGCATCAGCCTGGGGGACACCTCTGTCGGCGCCGAAAGCCGGCCGCAGGCCGATGTGAACCAGGGGCAAGGCGGGCAGCAGTCCGGCCAGCGCGGCCATGCTCGCGCCGATGTCGGCGTCTCCCCAACCATCGCGGAGCGAACGGTCATCGAACCACGCAGGTCAGGTCATGGCATCACGGTCGACACCTACGCCTGAGGCGGCGTTTCCGCCGGAGGGCATCGCCAGCCGCAAATGCCGGAGGTAAAGCGTTTTCCACCTGCTTATCAAGCGATGCGCTCCGGACCTTCTGCCCAACAATCAATCTTCACATTCACGCAGCAAAGCCATGGCTACAACAACGGTTCCGGTGCCACCATCACCTCCTCCCGCCCCGAGCAGAAAGCTCCGCCGCGTGCTGCTCATCCTGCTGGCGCTGGTGGTTACCTCGGGGGCGGCGGGCGCGGCCTACTACTACCTGGGCGGCAGCCAGGACGCTACCGCGAAGGCTGCGGTCAAACCGCCGCAAGACCCGATTTTTGTTGCACTCGAACCTTTCACGGTCAATCTTCAGCCCAACGGCCGAAACCGCTTTCTGCATGTCGCCGTGACCTTGAAAGTCAGCGACACCAAGTCCCAGAGCCAGCTGGTCCAATACATGCCCGAAGTGCGCAGCCGGGTTCTCACGACGCTGTCCAACCGGGCGTCCGACTCGCTGGTCACGGTGGAAGAAAAAAACCTGCTGGCCACTGAAATTCTGGCGGTCCTGAACCGGCCCTTTGCCGCCAACCTGCCTTCCGCCGCGATATCCAGCGCGATGTTCACCACTTTCATGCTGCAGTAAGCCTGCCCAATGAGATTCGTCAATGGCCTATGAACAGCAACTGTCGCAGGACGAGGTAGATGCGCTACTGCAGGGCGTCACCGGTGACGCCGACGTCGCCAGCGCACCGTCGCCGGTATCCGGGGGACTGCCGGTTTACAACCTCGGGACTGATGAGCATGTCGTGCGCAGCCGCATGCATACGCTGGAAGTCATCAACGAGCGATTTGCGCGGCACCTGCGCGGCTCGCTGCTGACCTTCATGCGCCGCAGCGCGGACATCTCGGTCGGGGCGGTGCAGATCCAGAAGTACGGCGAATTCATCCGCCATCTGCCGGTGCCGGCCAACATCAACCTGATGCAGATGAAACCCCTGCGCGGCACGGCATTGTTCGTGTTCGACCCAAAACTGGTGTTCCTGGTCGTGGATAACCTCTTCGGCAGCGACGGCCGCTACCACGTCCGCGTCGAAGGCCGGGATTTCACACAGACCGAGCAGCGCATCATCAAACGGCTGCTGAACCTCACGCTGGACAGCTATGGCCAGGCCTGGCGGCCGGTTTACCCGCTCGATTTCGAATACGTGCGCGCGGAGATGCATGCCCGGCTGGCCAATATCGTGTCCCCCAACGAGGTCGTCATCAACACGACCTTCCACATCGAATTCGGCCCGATCGGCGGAGCTCTGAACGTCTGCATCCCCTATTCCATGATCGAACCGATCCGGGACCTGCTGTCCAATCCCCTGCAGGGCGAAGTTGAAGTGGACAAGCGCTGGGTCAAGCAGTTGTCTCAGCAGATCCAGAGCGCCGACGTGGAACTCAAGGCCCACTTTCTGAGCTTTCAATCCACCATCGGCCAGTTGCTCAAGCTCCAGGTCGGGGATGTGCTGCCTGTCGAAATTCCCGAGACGATCGTTGCCCAGGTCAACGGCGTTCCCGTCATGGAATGCGGCTACGGCACATCCAACAACCACTATGCCCTGCGGGTACAGAAGATGATCAACCACCAAGACAGAGATTCAGGCAAGGAACGCGACCATGAGTGAAGACAGCAAGGACGATCCGGCGGCAGACATGGCTGACGATTGGGGCAGCGCGCTGGCCGAACAGGCGCAGGCCACCGCTCCCAACGCCCCTCCCACGGCAGCGCCCGAACAGGCGGGCGAGAGGGTTTTTCAACCACTGCAGGGCGACGCCCGAGCGGGTATTGCCCAGGGCGACATCGACAGGATTCTGGATGTCCCCGTGCAGCTCACGGCGGAACTGGGCCGCACCCGCATCACGCTGAAAAACCTCCTGCAGCTGTCGCAAGGTTCCGTCGTCGAACTCGACGGCCTGGCGGGCGGCCCCATGGACGTCTTCATCAACGGCTACCTGATTGCGCAGGGCGAGGTGGTAGTGGTGAACGAAAAATACGGAATCCGCCTGACGGACATCATCACGCCTTCCGAACGTATCCAGAAATTGAACCGATGATCCGGCTGCAGCTTCCCAGGCTGGCCGCCGCTCTGCTGGCCAGCATCAGCCTGGCGGCCGGCGCCGCGCTTCCCACGGTACCCACCGCGGCGTCAGAACCCGTCCGCTCTTTTGGCATGGGCGGGTTCCTGCAGGCGGCTTTTGGCCTGGCCACCGTACTCGCGCTGATCTTCCTGTGCGGCTGGGCAGCCCGCCGGCTTGGCCTGCGCCAGTCCGGCAGCGGACGCCTGCTCAAGGTGGTGTCAAGCGCCATGGTCGGCCAGCGCGAACGCGTGGTGGTGGTGGAAATCGGTGGCTCATGGCTGGTGCTCGGTGTCGCGGCCGGTCAGGTTCGCGCGTTGCACACCATGCCGGCCGAACAGCAGCCTGAGGTTCAGGCAGCATCAGGGCTGGACAGCATGACACCCGCTGCCGCTTTCTCCCGGAAGCTGTTGGAGTCTCTCGGCAAATTCAATCACCTCAAAAAGCAGGACTGATGAGCCGGACCCTCCATCACCTGCGCGGCCGCACGGCCTCTTCGCTGCCGTTCGCCCTCTTCACGTTGTGCCTGCTGATCCTGGCGGCATGGCCGGCCACGGCATTCGCCCAGGGCCTGCCGGGCATCGTCAGCACGCGCGGCCCGGGCGGCAGCCAGACCTGGTCGCTCAGCGTGCAGACGCTGGTGTTGCTGACCTCGCTGTCCTTCCTGCCGGCGCTGCTGCTGTCCATGACCAGCTTCACCCGCATCCTGATCGTCCTTGGCCTGCTGCGCACAGCCATTGGCACCCAGTCTTCGCCACCCAACCAGATCCTCGTGGGTCTGTCCTTGTTCCTCACATTTTTTGTCATGTCGCCGGTTTTCGACAAGGTGCACAGCGAAGCCTACAAACCGTTTTCGGAAAACAGGATCAGCGCCGAGCAGGCGATGGAACGCGGCATTCAGCCCTTCAAGCAATTCATGCTCAAGCAAACCCGCGAGGCCGACCTCGCGCTGTTTGCAAGGCTCGCCAACATTGAAAAGATGGAAGGCCCGGAACAGGTGCCGCTACGGATCTTGCTGCCGGCTTTTGTGATCAGCGAACTGAAAACAGCGTTCCAGATCGGCTTCACCATCTTCATTCCTTTCCTGATCATCGATTTGGTGGTGGCCAGCGTGCTGATGTCCATGGGCATGATGATGGTGCCGCCGGCAACCATCTCGCTGCCGTTCAAGCTCATGCTTTTTGTCCTGGTGGACGGCTGGCAGTTGCTGATAGGCGCGCTTGCGCAGAGTTTTTACACCTGAGCCCGGCCATGCAGCAAGACAAGCGAAAGGAGCAGCAAAAATGACACCCGAGTCAGTCATGGCCATGGGTTATGAAGCCATGAAACTTTCCATGATGCTGGGCGCGCCGCTGCTGCTGGTGGCACTGGTCACCGGCCTGCTCATCAGCCTGTTCCAGGCTGCCACGCAGATCAACGAGATGACGCTGTCCTTCATTCCCAAGCTACTGGCCGTGTTCGCCACCCTGGTGATTGCCGGGCCCTGGATGCTCGGCCTGGTGCTGGACTACATGCGTACCCTGTTCTCCTCGATTCCGCAGCTGGTGGGCTGATGCCACCGGTCTTCTCCGTCACCTCGGAGCAGCTGGGCGTCTGGATCGTGGCTTTTCTCTGGCCATTTATCCGCATGCTGGCGCTCATCAGCACAGCCCCGGTCTTCAGTGAAAAAGCTGTACCGCGCTCGGCCAAAGTGGGCCTGGCCGTCTTGCTGTCTATCGCCATCGCCCCCACCCTCGGCCCCCTGCCCGCGGTTCCACTGGTTTCTGCCGCCGGCTTCTGGATCCTGGTGCAGCAAATTCTGATCGGTGCAGCCATCGGGTTTTCGATGCGCCTGGTCTTTGCGATTGTTCAGGCCGCAGGCGAATACGCCGGCCTGCAGATGGGCCTGTCTTTCGCCTCTTTTTTCGACCCCACCAGCGGCGGCAACACCATGGTTCTGGCGCGTTTGCTGAACGTGATGGCGGTCCTGATTTTCCTGGCCATCGACGGCCACCTGATGCTGATCATGACGCTGGCCGAGAGTTTCCGCACCCTGCCTATCAGCGACGCACCGCTGGCCGCTGGCGGCTGGTTCCTGCTGGTGTCCGCGGGTGGCCAGGTCATTTCCGGGGGGCTCATGCTGGCCTTGCCGCTCATCGCGGCCTTGCTGACTCTCAACCTCTCCATGGGCATCCTGAACCGCGTTTCACCGCAGTTCAGCATTTTTGCCGTGGGTTTTCCCATCACACTGCTGGCGGGCATGGGCATGCTGCAAATGCTGATGCAGTACATCGCGCCCTTCATGGAGCCACGTTTTGCGGCCGGCTTTGCGGCCATCCTGGAGTTTCTAAGCGGTTTAAGGTCTTAGCCCTTATAGAGCGGTCGCAAGCAGCTATCAAATCAGTAGCATTTTTATCCAACTGCATGGACCGGGCGCGCCCTACAGGTAGTTGAATAGGGAAATCTGCTGGATGCGGACAAAGGTTTGCTGGCTCGCCTGCAGTGCCGTCTGGCGCTGGTAGAACTCCGCAATGGCGGTGGCGTAATCCAGGTCCTGCAGATCAGACAGGTAACTTTTGTCCGTGAGCGTCCGGCTGTCGCCGGTAACTTTCAGTGCATCCAGCTCATTGAGGCGCGAGCCTATCGACGAACGCACGGTCAGGACGTTGTCGTGCGCGTTGGTGATCTTCCGGTTGGCCGTGCTCAGGGCATTGAGCACCTTGGCCTTGCCCTCCGGCCCCGCATCATCGATCTTGGTATTGAGCGCCTTGATCACGTCGCCAATGGCGGCAAAAACATCTGCTCCCGCATTTTTCGCCGCGGCCACACTGAAGGTATCGCCGGCGGCCGGTGTTCCGGTGATGGTGATTTGCAAGCCCCCAAAACTGATGGCGCCGCCCGACGTGTAGGCAGCGGCCGCCAGGGTGACGGGTGGCGTCGTGTTCGTATCCACCTGGTACGTCGTCGGGGTGGGGAAACTGATCACGAAGTCTTTTCCGTAGTTCGGGTCGGTCACGTCAAGCACCGATGTCATGCTGAACACCCCGCTGCCGGCGTTGCCCGCAGAAGAGGCGGTGATGTAGCCTGCGCCGCCCTGGACCGTCTGGAAAATACTGCGGCCGTCATCCGTTCCGGCCATCTGGCGCGAAACATCGACCTGCATGAGGCGTTTGCCCTGGTCACCGGCATATTGAATGCTGCCGTCGGCCTGACGCACAAACGGCGCGCTGCCGCTCTTGAACCCGGCAAACAGGAACTGGCCATTGCCGTCATCGGTATTGGCCAGGCCCTGCAGTTGGTCCAGGTTGCTTTGCAGAGTGGTGGCAATGGAGGCACGGTCGGCATCGGTCATGGTGCCATTGCCCGCCTGCACCAGCGAGGCCTTGATGTTCTGCAGGACCGTGGTCACGCTTTGCAGGGCGTTTTCTTCCATGGACAGCGTCTGTGTGGCCTGGCTCCGCGTGGCCGCATACTGGGCGCCCAGCGCGATCGACTGGGACACGGCCAATGCGCGCGTGGCTCCCAGCGGATCGTCCGAGGGCGTCAGAATCTTGCTCATGGCACCGAGCTGCTGTTGCACACGAAGCAGGTTGCTTTGCTGCGAGCCCATGGCGGCCTGGCTTTGCTCGTAAAAGGTTTGGGTGCTGATGCGCATCATGAACTCCGGGATTAAACAGTGCCTGTCAGCGGATGCCGAGCACGGCGTCAAACATGGTCGAGGCGGTCTGGATCACTTTGGCATTGGCTTGGTACATCTGCTGGAACATCAGCAGGTTGGCGGTTTCCTCGTCCTGGTTGACACCCGACACCGATTGCTGGAGCGCACGGATCTGCGTGGTCAGGCTGGTCTGGGCGGTATGTGCAATCTGGACCTGTCGGGCCTTGTTGCCCACGGTGCTGACCAGTTGTCCGTAAGCGTCGTTGAAGGTCGCTGTTCCGTTGCCCATAGTTTTCTTGTTCTGTAGCGCGCCGAGCAGCAAGGCATTGCTGCCGTCGGAGACACCCCCGGTGTTTTTCCCGATGGTGAAGGTGTCGCCATCCGAGGGCGCTCCGCTGATGCTCACCGTGATGCCATCGAAGCTCAGGGGCGCGCCGGCAGAGTAAATCACCGTGCTGCCGTCCGGGAAGCCCGAGAGTTCGTTGGTGACACTGTTGTAGGTCAGAGTCACCGTGGCGCCCAGGGGTGTTGCCGGATAAGCCGCATCCACCGAACCCGCGCTGATGGCCCCGCTGCCCTGGTTGCCCGCGGTGTTGCCGGTGATGATGGGCGAAGCTGCAGCCACCTTGGCGGGATCGGTCAGGGTCACGGCAAGATCACGCGCACCTGTGCGGGTGGGTTGGATCAGGAAGGAGTCGCCGGCACCAGCGGCCCCTGCGAATGCGAGCGTGACGCCGTCGAAGGTATTGGGAGGCACGGACGCCGCCAGATCCGCGGCACTGAAGACCTTGTTGTCCGACAGCCGGGTCACCGAGAACGACAGGTCGGCCTTGACGTCCAGCCGGTAATCGCTGGTGGTCAGCTGGCTGATGTCGGAAAACGACGCTGTCAGGTCCAGGCTGCCGGTGTTTCTCGCGTTCGACAACACGCCGGGAACAGCTTGCGAGAAAAAGTCTTCGCCCAGCGCGCCATTCAGATCGACGCCCAGCCGCTGCTGGGCATTGAAGGCGTCCGACAGGGCAATGGCCATGCGCCCCAGCGAGTTCTGGGTCGTCGCCAGCGTTTCGTTGCGAAACTGCAGCAAACCGCCCAGCGAACCACCGGAAATCACACTCTCCTGCAGCTCGACGGCATTGCCGGCAGCATTGACCACCGCCAGCGACGTGCGGCCGGGATCGCTTGCAGAACTGACCGCGGCCAGCCGCGTGGCCCTGTCGCCCAACACCAGCGTCTGCCCATTGCCGATAAAAACGTTGTACTGCCCATCCTGCACGACGAGCTTGGTACCCACGAGTTTGCCCAGTTCATTGACCAGTTGGTCGCGCTGGTCCAGCAAGTCGTTGGGCGCCTGGCCACCTGTGCCATTGCTGAGCCTGGCCACCTGCGTGTTGAGGCTGGCAATCTGCTCGGCATAGGCGTTGATCTGCTCGACGTGTCCGGCCACCTGGTCGTTGACGCTGGCATTCAGGCTGCCCAGGTAGCTGTCCATGGTCCTGAACTGGTTGGCCAACGCCTGGCTGGAGCTGATCAACTGCTGCCGGGCCGACGGATCTGCCGGCGTGTTCGCGAGTGCTTGCACATGGGTAAACAGGGTCTGGAGCTGCGGCGCCAGCCCTGCTTTCTGGTTGGCCAGCAAATTGTCGATCTGGCTGATCTGCGTGTAAAAGGTGTCCAGAGCCTGGTTCGCCGACTGGGCCTGATTGAGTTGCGAAGCCAGGTACTGGTCGTAGCTGCGCGAGATATCCACCACCTTCGCACCATTGCCGAAGAACCCGACCCCGGCACTGTAAGAGCCGCCGGCGGAGGCCACCTGTGCTGACTGGCGGCTGTAGCCGGGCGTGTTGACGTTGGCTGTGTTGTGGCCGGTGGTCACCAGGGCCGCCTGCGCGGCATTCAAGCCGCTCAGTCCGGTATAAAACATGTTGTTTGACATAAAAACCTGGTTCCTCTAGCGCAACAAACTGCACAGGGCGCTCTTCATGACAGCCCCTTCATGCTTAACGGCAGCCTCAGGAAAAACTTGAGGACTTGAGCACCCCGCAACGGCGCAGGCATCTTGCCACCGCCTCAAAACTCTTCCCATTCACCACCCGCCGCAACCAGCTGGGGCTGTGCCGATGGGGCTGACCTGCGCGGTGCTGCAATCGCCTGCCTGGCCTTGGGTGGCTGTGCGTGCTGCCGGGCCGGTGCCGTGCGCTGGGGCGGCGCCACGTAATGCACCGCCTGGCTGCTGTCCAACCGGAACACACTGACTACCTGGGACAGCCCGCTGGCCTGCTCCTGCAA
>NZ_JBDTTH010000036.1:0-38367 GCF_039930745.1 Polaromonas sp.
GCGTGTTCGCCGGCAAAGAATTTCTGGTTGGCCGCGCGGTCCTGCCAGCGCAGGTATTTCTGGCTGGCCTCGAACTTGTCGGCCGGCTGCTTGACGTCGGCACCCATGATCTCAAAGCTCTTCTGTGAATCCTTGTTGATCATCTCGAGCGCTTCGAAGTAGCTGTCGGCCAGGGCCTTGGCGGCTTTCGGGTTGTCGGCGAGGAACTTGGGCGTGCAGCCCACGGTGTCCATGATCATCGGGTAGTCCAGCGTGGTGGCAATGATCTTGCCGGCTTCCGGCTTGGCGCGCACAGCGCCGAGGTAAGGCTCGTAAGTCATGGCGGCGTCAATGCCGTCGGTGCCGGCAATCATGGCGTTGGCGGCGGCTTGCGGCTCCAGGTTGACGATCTTCACGTCTTTGGGGCTCAGGCCGTTCTTCTTCAGCATCCAGGCCAGGGTGAACCAGGGTGCGGTGCCGGGTGCGCTGGCAGCCACGGTTTTGCCCTTGAGGTCGCTGATCTTGCTGATGTTGGGCTTGACCACCATGCCGTCGGCACCGTAGCTCTTGTCGAGCTGGAAGATCTGCGTGGTGGCCACGCCGTTGGCGTTCCAGACGATCCAGGTTTCCACCGTGGTGGCGGCGCACTGCACGTCACCCGAGGCGATGGCCAAGTGACGGTCTTTCTGCGGGATTTTCTTGATCGTCACATCCAGGCCATTCTTCTTGAAGATGCCGGCTTCCTTGGCCAGGGTCAGCGGCGCAAAGCCGGTCCAGCCTGACATGCCCAAGGTGATTTTGGTTTCCTGCGCTTGTGCGGAGACACAGGCCAGGGCGAGGAGGGACAGGGTGAGCAGCTTTTTCATGAGGATTCCTGGGGTTGACGGGTGAATGAAAGGGTGACGGAAAGGTATGCAGTGTTCATGCCAGCCTTGGGGCAGCAGACGCGGTATTTGCCAAACGAAGGGCGTGCAGCTCGGGCATATCGGCATCAAGTGCTGCAGCCATGTCCCCGCTTGCCACCAGATGGTGCACCGCCTCCATGTCACGCGCCAGGCTGCGGTCTTCCATCATGGCGGGCGAGACGATGCGGATCAGGCGCAACACACGCTCAAGCGGTACCGAGCTTTTGAGCGGGCGCAAAAATTCAATGCCCTGCGCAGCGGCCAGCAACTCGATGCCAACGATGTAGCTGGTGTTGCGCAGCATGGGCTGCAGGCGGCGTGCCGCAAAGGTGGCCATGCTCACATGGTCTTCCTGGTTGGCCGAGGTGGGCAGGCTGTCCACGCTGGCTGGGTGCGCCAGCGACTTGTTCTCGGACGCCAGCGCGGCCGCCGTGACATGCACAATCATGAAGCCCGAGTTGAGACCGGCATCGGGTGTGAGGAAAGGCGGCAGGCGCGAGACCACGGTATCGACCAGCATGGCGATGCGGCGCTCGGTGATGGCGCCGATTTCTGCGATTGCCACGGCCAGCGCGTCGCAGGCCAGCGCGACCGGCTCGGCGTGAAAATTACCTCCGGAGAGCAGGCTGCCCTCGTCAGCAAACACCAACGGGTTATCGGTGACCGCATTGGCTTCGATGGCCAGCACGCCGGCGGCATAACGCATCTGGTCCAGGCAGGCACCCATCACCTGCGGCTGACAGCGCAGGCAATACGGGTCTTGCACGCGGTCGTCGTTTTCAAGGTGGGAGCGGCGAATTTTGCTACCGACCATGAGCGCGCGATAGGCCGCCGCGCAGGCGATTTGCCCGGGCTGGCCGCGCACCGCATGAATGCGCGGGTCAAACGGGCCATCGCTGCCGCGCGCGGCGTCCAGTGTCAGTGCGCCCGAGATCACAGCCGTTTCAAACAGCCGCTCGGTGGCAAACAGCGCATCAAGGGCCAGCGCGGTCGAGACCTGTGTGCCGTTGATCAGCGCCAGGCCTTCCTTGGCTGAAAGCTGCAGGGGCTTGAGGCCGGCCTGCGACAGTGCTTTTGCAGCCGGCTGGCGTTCGTCTTTGTAAAAAACTTCGCCTTCGCCAATCAGCGGCAGGCACAAATGGGCCAGCGGCGCCAGGTCGCCCGAGGCACCGACCGAACCCTGGCAGGGAATGACGGGGCAAATGCCGTGGTTGTGCAGATCCAACAGCGCATCAATGACTTCTTCGCGCACACCCGAGTAGCCGCGCGCCAGGCTGGCCGCCTTGAGCAGCAGGACCAGATGCACCACACGCGCCGGCAGCGGCTCACCCACACCGACGGCGTGCGAGCGCAGCAGCTTGAGCTGCAGGATGGCCAGGTCTTCTTTGGCGATGCGTGTGTTGGCCAGCTTGCCGAAACCGGTGTTCACGCCATAAACCGCGGCGCCACCGTTGGCCGCCTGGTGCACCAGCGCCGCGCTCGCGCGCACGCCCGCGCGGCAGGCGGCGTCCAGCCGGACGGGCAGGGTCACCGGCGCGCAAAGGCGGCGCAGCTGCGCCATGGACAGCTGGCCGGGGATGAGGAGTTCTTTGTCGGGCATGGGGCTTGGGTGGCGGGCGGTTGTCGAACGGGAACGGGTCAGCCGATCATGGGCAGGTTCAAACCGTTTTCTTTCGCACTGGTTTTGGCAATGTCATAACCAGCGTCGGCATGGCGCATGACGCCGGTGGCCGGGTCGTTGAACAACACGCGTTCAATACGCTCAGCCGCGTCAGGTGTGCCGTCGCAGACGATGACCACGCCCGCATGCTGCGAGTAGCCCATGCCGACGCCACCGCCGTGGTGCAGGCTGACCCAGGTCGCGCCGCTGGCGGTGTTCAGCAGGGCGTTGAGCAGCGGCCAGTCGCTCACCGCATCGCTGCCGTCCTTCATGGCTTCGGTCTCGCGGTTCGGGGAAGCCACCGAGCCGCTGTCGAGGTGGTCGCGGCCGATCACTATGGGCGCTTTCAGTTCGCCCGACCTCACCATCTCGTTGAAAGCCAGGCCGGCCAGGTGGCGCTCGCCCAGACCTATCCAGCAGATGCGCGCCGGCAGGCCCTGGTAGCTGATGCGTTCTTCGGCCATGTCCAGCCAGCGGTGCAAATGCTTGTTGTCCGGAAAGAGTTCTTTCATCTTCGCGTCGGTCTTGCGGATGTCTTCCGGGTCGCCGGAAAGCGCCACCCAGCGGAAGGGGCCGACGCCCCGGCAGAACAGCGGCCTGATGTAGGCCGGTACAAAGCCCGGGTAGTCAAACGCGTTGCCCACACCAAAGTCCTTGGCGACCTGGCGCAGGTTGTTGCCATAGTCCACCGTGGGAATGCCCATGGCGTGGAATTGCAGCATGGCCTGCACATGCACGGCGCAGGATTCGCCGGCTGCTTTGGTGAGCGCCGCATGTTGCGCCGGGTCCTTTTGCGCAGCCTGCCATTGCGCGACGCTCCAGCCCGCAGGCAGGTAGCCGTTGATGATGTCGTGCGCCGAGGTCTGGTCGGTCACCAGGTCGGGGCGCATGCCGCCGGCCGCGGCGCGGCGCGCCAGTTCGGGCACGATTTCCGCCGCGTTGCCGCACAGGGCAATCGACACCGCTTCCTTGCGGCTGGTGTGGTGCTTGATCAGTTCCAGCGCCTCGTCGAGGTCTTTGGCCTGCTTGTCGACATATTTGGTGCGCAGGCGGAAATCGATGCGCGACTGCTGGCATTCGATGTTGAGAGAGCAGGCGCCGGCAAAAGTGGCGGCCAGTGGCTGCGCGCCGCCCATGCCGCCCAGGCCGGCGGTCAGCACCCAGCAGCCGGCTAAATCTCCATTGAAATGTTGCCGGCCCGCTTCGACAAAGGTTTCGTAGGTTCCCTGGACGATGCCTTGTGTGCCAATGTAAATCCAGCTGCCAGCTGTCATCTGGCCGTACATCATCAGGCCAGCGCGGTCGAGTTCGTTGAAGTGCTCCCAGGTCGCCCACTTGGGTACCAGGTTGGAGTTGGCAATCAGCACCCGCGGTGCGCCGGGGTGGGTGCGAAACACGCCGACCGGTTTGCCCGACTGCACCAGCAGGGTTTCGTCAGCTTTCAGCTTGCGCAGCGAGTCGAGGATGGCGTCAAACGCCGGCCAATTGCGCGCTGCTTTACCGATACCGCCATAGACCACCAGCTCATCGGGGTTCTCGGCGACTTCCGGGTCCAGATTGTTCTGGATCATGCGGTAGGCCGCTTCGATTTGCCAGTTGGCGCAGGTCAGGGTACTGCCGCGCGGTGCGCGTACTGGCCTGGCCTTGCTGTGGAGGAAGGGGGTTTGTGAAAGGTCTGACATGGCGGACTCCTGCGGATGCGGAAAAACCAGAACAATTTATTCCGGCAAATCGTAGTTGTCTATACAACTTGTGTCAACTGGGTTAATCTAGGGCGATGGCAAAAGTTTTATTGCCTGCCTACGAGCAGGTCAAGGCCTTTATCAAGTCGCGCATCAGTGCCGGCACCTGGAAGCCCGGCGACCCGGTGCCCAGCGAAACGGCGCTGATGGCGCAGTTCGGCATCAGCCGCATGACGGTCAACCGCGCGCTGCGCGAACTGGCCGCCGAAGGCATGGTGACGCGGGTGCAGGGCTCTGGCACGCGGGTGGCCGAGCTGCACCGCATTTCGTCCCGGCTCACAATTCGCGACATTCATGAAGAAGTGACCGAGCGCGGCCATGTGCACACCACACGGGTCTTGAAGGTAGAGGCCGAGAAAGCCAGCGCAGATCTGGCGAAAACACTGGGCCTGCGCACCGGTGCCCGCGTTTTTCACACTTTGTTGGTGCATCTGGAAAACGGCATACCCATCCAATACGAAGACCGCTACGTCAACCCGGCGGCGGCGCCCGATTTCCTGGAAACCGACTTCACCCGGACCACGCCCACCCACCACTTGCTGCTGCACGCGCCGCTGACCGAGGCCAGCTATTCGATCGAAGCCTGCCTGCCAACGGCGCAAGAGGCCAAACAGCTGGGCATCAAGCGCGCCGAGCCCTGCCTGGCGATGATGCGGCGCACCGTCAGCGGCGCCCATGTGGCCAGCGTGGCCCGCTTGATTTACCCTGGCACGCGTTACAGCTTTGCGGGACAATTTCAGGCATGAGTGGATATCCTTTCCGGACACGACCCCAAGCGGAGATTACCCCATGAGCTGGCAAACCATTCCCCTCGAAGAAGTGTCCCCCACGCCCTGGCGCAATGGCGGCGGCATCACCCGCGAACTGCTCGCCTGGCCTACGGCGCAGGACTGGGACTGGCGGATTTCGGTGGCTGAAGTCGAAAAAAACGGGCCGTTCTCGCGCTATGAGGATGTTGAGCGCTGGTTTGCCGTGCTGGGCGGCGCGGGTGTGCGCTTGACGCTGGACGGGAAAACCCATGAACTCACCGCGCAAAGTGCGCCGCTGCATTTTGACGGCGCCAAGGCCTGCGCTTGCGAGCTGATTGACGGTCCCACCGAAGACTTCAACCTGATGCTCAAGCACGGCCATGCCCATGCCCGCCTGGTTCGCGTTCTGGGTGCGCTGGATGTGGAGGTCAAGCCCGGCACGCGTGTCGCCGTTTACGCTTGGGACGAACCGGTGACCGTGCAGGTCAACAAGAAATTTTTCACGCTGGCGCCGCATACCCTGGCTTGGCGCGCCCTGGCCGACGGCGCTTCGGTACGCATCGAGGCGGCAACAGCGCTTTGGATGGAAATGGCGCGATGACCGTGCAGCTCTGGCGGAATTGCCGCGTGGCCAGCCTGCAGCCCTCGCATCCCGCGCCTTACGGCCTGATCGATGACGCGGCCCTGGTGCTGGAGGGCGAATACATCGCCTGGGTCGGCCCGCGCGGCGAGCTGCCTGCGGACCTGGCGGCACGTTGCACGCGTGAACACGATGCCGGTGGTGCACTGATCACACCGGGCCTGATTGATTGCCACACCCACCTGGTGTACGGCGGTGACCGTGCGCATGAGTTCGAGCTGAGATTGCAGGGCGCGAGTTATGAAGACGTGGCGCGCGCCGGCGGCGGCATTGCCTCGACGGTCAAAGCCACACGTGCCGCCTCTGAAGATGAGCTGCAGACGCAGAGCCTCAGGCGTTTGCAAGCCCTGCTGGCAGAGGGGGTGACCACGCTGGAGATCAAGTCGGGCTACGGCCTGGCACTCGCGCATGAGCGCAAGGCCCTGCGTGTGGCGCGCGCACTGGGCCACTTGCATCCGGTCGATGTGCGCACGACCTTTCTTGGCGCCCATGCGGTTCCGCCCGAGTTTGCAGGCCGCGCCGATGACTATGTGGACGAGGTGATACGCATGCTGCCCCTGCTGCATGCTGAAGGCCTGGTCGATGCGGTGGACGCATTTTGCGAACGTATCGCGTTCAGTGCGGCGCAAACCGAACGTGTGTTTGAGGCTGCGCATGCGCTGGGCCTGCCGGTCAAGCTACATGCCGAGCAGCTCAGCGACAGCGGCGGTGCGCAGCTTGCCGCGCGTTACGGCGCAATCAGCTGCGACCACCTGGAATGGCTGAGTGAAGAAGGCGCGGCCGCGATGGCGGCTGCCGGCAGTGTGGCCGTGCTGCTGCCCGGGGCTTTTTATTTTCTGCGCGAAACAAAACTGCTGCCGGTGACCCTGCTGCGCGAGCTCGGCGTGCCCATGGCCATCTCCACCGACTGCAACCCCGGCAGCTCGCCCTGCACCTCGCTGCTGCTGATGCTCAACATGGCCTGCACGCTTTTCCGGCTGACCCCGGAAGAAGCCCTGGCGGGTGTGACGCGCCATGCTGCCAAGGCGCTGGGCTTGTCCGACCGCGGCATCATCGCGGCGGGCCTGCGCGCTGATTTTGTGTTGTGGGATGTGGCCCATCCCGCGCAACTGGCCTATGCCATGGGCGCGAACCCCCGCCTGCAAACAGTTTTTGAAGGTGAAGTGGTATGAGTTTCAGTCTGCACCGCGGCAGCGTTCCCCTGCTGGTCAGCATGCCGCATACCGGCACCGAAATTCCGCCGGAGCTGCAGGGTGACTACGCCGAACGCGCGCTGGGCCTGGAAGACACCGACTGGCATTTGCAGCGCCTCTATGATTTTCTGCCCGCCATGGGCGCCAGCCTTATCACGCCACGTTACTCGCGTTATGTGATCGACCTGAACCGCCCGCCCGACGATGCACCCATGTACCCCGGCGCCTCCAACACCGAGCTGTGCCCCACGCATTTTTTCAACGGTGACGCGCTCTACAGGGAGGGCAGGGCGCCATCGCCGGCCGAGCGTCTGCGCCGGCTGGAGGCTTACTGGCAGCCCTACCACACGGCACTGGCGCATGAGCTGGCGCGGCTCAAGGCGCAGCACGGCTTTGCGCTGCTGTGGGACGCGCACAGCATCCGTTCGCAGATCCCGTGGCTGTTCGAAGGACGCCTGCCGGACCTGAACATCGGTACAGCCAGCGGTGCGGCTGCCGATGCAGCCATCACTGATGCCGCTGCGGCGGCCTGCGCCGGTGTGCCAGGTGTGAGCAGCGTGGTCAATGGCCGCTTCAAGGGCGGCTACATCACGCGGCAGTATGGCCGACCGGCCGACCATGTGCATGCGGTACAGCTCGAAAAATGCCAGAGCCTGTACATGCAGGAGGCGTCGCCTTTTGCCTATGACGAAGCGCTGGGGAAAAAAATTCAGCCGGTGCTGAAGAACATGGTTGCGGACAGCCTGGCTGCTGCCCGCAAACTTTATGACCGCTGAGGCCACACGTTATTTCGCCCCCCAAGCCTGGGTGGACGGTGCATGGACGCAAGACGTGTTGCTGGCGGTCGGTGTTGACGGCCACTGGCTCAGCATCGAGCCCAATGCGGTGGAGGAAGCGCGGCAAGGTGCTGTACAACTGAACGGGCCGGTACTGCCCGGCCTGGTCAATGCGCACAGCCATGCTTTCCAGCGCGCCATCGCCGGGCTGACCGAACGTTCGGAGGGCAGCAACGACGATTTCTGGAGCTGGCGCGACCGCATGTACAGCGCCGCGCTGCGCGTCACACCGGAGCAGCTCGAAGCCGTGGCTTCACTGCTTTACGCCGAGCTGCTGCAGGCCGGTTATACCCAGGTCTGCGAATTTCATTACCTGCACAACAACACCGATGGCCATTCCTATTCCGACCCGCTGGCCATGTCGCTGGCGCTGGTGCGTGCAGCGCAGCGTGTGGGCATGGGCCTGACCCTGCTGCCCACGCTGTACATGCGCTCGGGCTTTGCGGCCACCGGCCTGCGCGAGGACCAGCGGCGTTTTTCCTCCACGCCCACTTCCGTTCTGCACCTGGCCGAAGCCGTGCTTCAGCAGGGCGGCAGCCACATCAACACCGGCTTGGCCCTTCATTCGCTGCGCGCGGTGGACGAAGCGGCGCTGCGCGAGGTGGCTGCAGCGGCCAAAGCCAGGGGCATGGCCGTCCACATCCATATTGCTGAGCAAGTGCAGGAAGTGCAGGACTGCGTGGCGGCGCATGGGAAGCGTCCGGTCGAATGGCTGCTGTCGCACGCGCCGGTGGATGCGCACTGGAACCTGGTGCACGCGACCCAGTCCACCCCGGCCGAATTGCAGGCGGTGCGCAAGAGCGGGGCGGCGATTGTGATCTGCCCCAGCACCGAGGCGAACCTGGGCGACGGCGTGTTTGACCTGCCGGCTTATGCGGCAGCGGGCGGCCACTGGTCCATAGGCTCCGACAGCCATGTCACGCGCAGCTGGCAGGAAGAGCTGCGCCTGCTTGAATATTCGCAGCGCCTGAGCTTGCGCCGGCGCAACATCGCGGCGCACATGCCAGCCAGCTCAAGCACGGCGGACAACCTCTTCAATGCCGCGCTGGCCGGCGGGCATGCGGCTACCTCGCTGCCACTGGCCGGCATTGCGCCCGGCCAGCGCGCGGATTTTGTCGTCGTCGATACCGCGTCACCAGCCCTGCTGGGCATTCCCGCCGATCACCTGCTGGACGCCATGGTGTTCTCCAGCCCGGACGCGCGTTTCAGCGAGGTGTTTGTGGCGGGCCGGCGCGTGGTCAGCGGCGGCAAGGTGGACAGCTGGCCGCGTCTGGCCGAAGACTTTGTGGGTGCGATGCGCGCCCTGTGGTCTTGAAGGCCAGAACGCAGAACGACTTGAGTCAAAGCGAAGCCGGCTTGGCGGTTCAGATTTTCCCCGAGGCCAGCAGTTGCCCCACCTGGGCATGCGCGGCATTGCGCTGTTCCATGGGGCGGCTTGTTTCCGTCAGGTAGACGGAAACCACGATGGGTGCACGCCCTGGCGGCCAGATCACGCCGATGTCGTTGGCCGTGCCATGGGCGGCCGTGCCTGTTTTGTCGCCGACGCGCCAGCCGGCGGGCAGCAGCGCGCGAAGGCGGGTATCACCGGTCTTGTTGTCGAGCAGCCATTGGCGAAGCTGGTTTCTGGAGGGCTCGCTCAAGGCGGAGCCGAGCACCAGCTTGTGCATGGTGGCCACCATGGCTTCCGGTGTGGTGGTGTCGCGCACATCTCCGGGTGTGGCTTCATTCAGCGTCGGCTCGGTGCGGTCCAGCCGGGTCATGGTGTCGCCCAGCGAGCGGGCGTAGGCCGTGAGTCCGGCCGGCCCGCCAAAACTCGCCAGCATCAGGTTCGCGGCCGTGTTGTCGCTGAGGGTGACGGCCGCTGCGCACAGCTCTGCCATCGACATGGGAGCACCGCCGGCGCGTGGTTGGGTGGCCGGCGAATAGTCCACGAGGTCGGACGTTTTGACGGCGATGGTCCTTTCGAGTTTTTCCTGGCCGGCGTCCACCCGGTGCAGGACGAAGGCGGCGGCCAGAAACTTGAAGGTGCTGGCCATGGGGAAGCGCTCCCCGGCTCGATGGCCGTAAGACATCCCGTTGCCGGTATCGAGGATGGCCACCCCGAGCCGGCCACCGCTCCGGCTTTCAATGGTCCTGAGCTCGTTATCGACCAAGGCCGTGGATTTGCCCAAGAAATTCTGGGCACAACCCGAAAGTGCTGTAGCTGAAAGGGTGGCGCCCAACAGGCCGGTGAATTGTCTTCTGTGCATGTTTTTCCTGTGAAATTGAAAGAAAGTAAAAGAAAGAGGGGCGACGATAGCAAGATCAATCACGCTTCACAATTCACGATAATTGAGGCGACCCATCAGAAAAACCTGGCCTTGAACATGCAGCTTCCCCTGAATGCCCTGAGAGCTTTTGAAGTGTCCGCGCGCCACTTGAGCTTTACCCGCGCCGCCCTTGAGTTGAATGTCACGCAGACAGCGATCAGCCAGCAGGTGAAGAACCTGGAGGAGCGGATGGGTGTGCTGCTTTTCCGGCGCCTGCCGCGCGGCCTGGCCCTGACGGATGAGGGGCTGGCCCTGCTGCCGGCGCTGGCCGAATCGTTCGGCCGTATCGGCTTGTTGCTGGAGCAGTTCCGCGACGGCCGCTTTCGCGAAGTGCTGACGGTAGGCAGTGTCGGTACTTTCGCGGTGGGCTGGCTTATTCCGCGCATTGCGGATTTCCAGCAGGCGCATCCCTTTGTGGACCTTCGGCTCCTCACCAACAACAACCGGGTGGACATCGCGGGGGAAGGGCTGGACTACGCCATCCGCTTTGGTGATGGCGCCTGGCACGGGGTGGATGCCGAGCCGCTGTTTGGCTCGCCACTGTCGCCGGTTTGTGCGCCTTCCATGGCGGCACGTTTGCGGGAACCGGCGGATCTGGTGGAGGAATCGCTGCTGCGTTCCTACCGGTCCGACGAGTGGGTGAACTGGTTTGCCGCCGCTGGCGTGGCAAGCCCGGTGGTCAAAGGCATGGTCTTTGATTCCTCCCTGACCATGGCAGAGGCCGCAGCGCAGGGCGCGGGTGTGGCGCTGCTGCCGGTCAACCTGTTTGTGCGCGAATTGAACGGTGGCCGCCTGGTGTGCCCGTTCGCGCTGAAAATTGAAAACGGCGGCTACTGGCTGGCGCGGCTCAAGTCCAGGCCGGTCACCCGGGCCATGAGTGTTTTCAGGGACTGGATGCAGAAAGCAGTGGCGAACGATCAGCGTCTGGCGTCCGCAGACAGGTGACGCAGTCCTGGCCAAGCCTGAGATGACTCATTCCAGGAATCAGGGGCTGCCCAGCAAGCGCTCGACTGCGGCGCCCAGCGCCAGCAACTCCCTGTCCTGTCCGCGGCGGCCAACCAGCATGAGCCCGACTGCCAGCCCGCCGCGCGGCAGCGGCAAGGACAAAGCCGGCAGGTCAAAGAAGTTGAAGACCGAGGGGTTGCGCAGCAGCAGGGCGTTGATACGCAGGAAGGCCTCTTCGGACCGCACTGCTTCGATGGGCGGCGCCAGCACCGGCACGGTGGGCAACACCAGCGCATCGAAGGCTGGCATGCGCGCATCGAGCGCCGGCAGCAGGGCGGCACGTGCCTGCTGGATGCCGGCATAAGTGGGGGCGTCCAGCGCCTGGCCGCGGCGTATACGCCCGAGCACGATGGGATCGTATTCGCCGGGCCGGCTGTCGATCCAGTCGCGGTGAACCCATGCAGCTTCGGCGGCGACCAGGGTGCCGCGTTTTTGCAGGTGGAAGGGCTCGCCGAGCAGGTCGTCCAGGGCTTCGTCGCTGACCTGCGCGCCGGCACCGGCCAGCTGTGCCAGTGCAATTTCCACGGCGGCCAGCACCTCCTCGTCGGCTTCGCGGAACAGCAGGCCGCGCGGCACGCCCAGGCGCAGGCCACGCACCTCGCGCTGCGGCAGGGCTTCATCCGCAATGCCGGCCAGCACGCTGTCGGTGGCGGCTGCGTCGCGCACGCTGCGGCACAGGGGGCCGATGGCGTCCAGCGTGAACGAGAGCGGAAAAGCGCCTTCGCGCGGAACCCGCGCCTGCGTCGGTTTGAAGCCGACCAGGCCGTTGAGCGCCGAAGGAATGCGCACCGAGCCGCCGGTGTCCGAGCCGATGGCGATCTCGGCCATGCCGCGTGCGACCGACACGGCGGCACCCGAGGACGAGCCGCCGGGAATGCGGGTAACGTCCAGCGCGTTGCCGGGTGTGCCGTAGTGCGGGTTGATGCCGACACCCGAAAAGGCGAACTCGCTCATGTTGGTCTTGCCGATGATGATGGCGCCTGCCGCGCGCAGGCGGCTGACCACCACGGCATCATGTTCTGCGGGCGCGGCTTCAAGCAGCAGGGTCGAGCCGGCGGTAGTGGCTTCTCCGGCCACGTCGAACAGGTCCTTGATGGAAACAATGCGTCCGTCGAGCGGGCCCAGCGGCTGGCCGCTGGCAGCCCGCCGGTCGGCGGCCCGCGCCGCCGCACGGGCCTTGTTGGCATGCAGCCGCGTGAAAACGTGCCGGCCTTCGTCGCCGGCGGCGGTGATGGCGGCGAGCGCCGCCTCAAGTCTCTGGGTGGAAGTGCCTGTGCTCATGGGTGCTTACCTTAGCGCAAGTTCCTGGCGCATGGAAAGGAATCTGGGATTACCCACCCGCAGCGCAGCAATAAACCGCGACGCGCGGCGGATTTTCTACAAATTCAATAGTTTCTGATCCGACCGGTGAGCGGACGCTGTGAAGATTCACATCACGGCGCTTTTCTTCGCCCTGCGCGAGACCAGCCGGACCACGCGCATCCCCACTTCCTCGGTGAATCCGCGTCCGAGCGCAATGGCAGCCCTCCACTCTTCGCTCAGCTTGGCTTGCCTGGCCAGTTCGGTCACCGAGGTTGTGCCTTCCGCCAGGAGCTGGACACGCCGCAGGACTTTGGGGTATCTCAGGCGCACCATCGCCAGCTCCGCGGCTGCCTGCGTCAACGACTGCTGGTGCTGCACCTGGGCCTGCGCGTGGAAGAGCACCGCGGCAGCCGTCGCTTCCGTCACCACTTCGGCTGCCCACGCGGCGAACTCGTCCTGCGACAGGTTGATCGGCCGCCGCAGCCCCAACTCCTGCACCCTGGCCAAGTACAGCGCGCCGTCGAGTCCCTTGAGCTCCTTGGTCTTGTAGAGCGACTCGTAGAACTGGTCCAATTCGATCACCGTGCCGTCATTGATCAGGTTCTGCGCCCTGAAGATGCCGATGGCCGTCATGAAGTCGCGAAAGCCCGGCTTGTAGTGGCCCGACTTCGGGGACAGGGCGGTGATGATGCCATCATGACAGCGCAGCATGCCGGCGCTGACCACCTGCTCGCCGGCCATGAAGCTGGAGTGATGGAACAGGCCGCGCTCGTGCTGTTCCGAATAAACGACCGGCTGGGCCGCTTGCACGGGCGGGGCGATCACGAAAGTCGCCATGCCGTCGTGGAATGCCTGTGTGTCGTAGCGCACACGGGTCAGGTCCGTGCGGCTGCGCGGGCGCAGCACACGCCCGCCGTGGCTGGTCAGTGCATACGCGGCGAGATCGCCCTGGCGCAGGTACTCCACCAACACCTCGGGCTCGTTGACGGTCTTGTTGTTGAAGGAATAGTCCACCTCCTCCAGCCAGAGAAAGAAAGGCAACGCCGTTGCATTTTCGCGCACCAGCCGCTCCCATTCACCCCACAGGGCCCCCAGCGAGCGATTGACCTGGGTGGTGCCGTGCATCGGATGGTCGCGCTCGATCCAGTACGACTTGTCCAGGCCGACAAGCCGCGTGCGCCCCGGCCCGGAGAAGCCGAAGCGGCGGTTCACGATCTGCACGATCAGGGCCGCGCCCACGGCGCGTTGCTCCAGGCCCTGGCGTACCATCTCCAGGTAGCGCCGTTTGACGGCCGCCGTCTCCCCGAGCCTGCGCACGAGAGCATGCCGGGCGGTATTGGTGATCCAGGTCTTGGCGCGTGCGTTGGTGCTGAAGTTGGTGTACTGTCTCAGGAACTCGTCGATCGCGACGATGAGCTTGTCCAGCTCGGCGATCCGCGGCGGCAGGTTGACCTTGGTGGCGGCGTGGCAAGCGGTGAGCTTTGTGCGCAGCTGCGCATGCAGCAGGTTCCCGGTGACGGTCGCGTGGACCTGCATCTGCAGGCCGGGGCTGGAAAGGAACGTGGTGGCGTACCTGTCGCCCACGCTGTCCGTCGCCGCCGCAATGGAAGCATCCCACTGCTGCAACGTCGGCAGATTGGTGATCCAACTCATTGTTTTCCTTCCCTGACCAAACCAGGCTCGCTATGAAGATCAGTGTAGAGGTGTGCCATGGAGACGTCAAGAAACGGCGCATGTCCTCTTGTCAAACCTGACAGGGCCGACGCCTGACGAACAAGTCGCACCGGACTGCGCGCCGGCACCGGCCAGCACCTCGTCGTCGGCTTCGCGGAACAGCAGGCCACGCGGCACGCCCAGGCGCAGCTCGCGCTGCGGCAGGGGCTCATCCGCGATGCCGGCCAGCACGCCGGTGTCCGAGCCGATAGCGATCTCGGCCATGCCGCGTGCAACCGACACGGCAGCCCCGGAAGAAGAACCACCGGGAATGCGGGTAACGTCCAGCGCGTTGCCGGGTGTGCCGTAATGCGGGTTGATGCCGACACCCGAAAAGGCGAACTCGCTCATGTTGGTCTTGCCGATGATGATGGCGCCTGCCGCGCGCAGGCGGCTGACCACCACGGCATCATGTTCTGCGGGCGCGGCTTCAAGCAGCAGGGTCGAGCCGGCGGTAGTGGCTTCTCCGGCCACGTCGAACAGGTCCTTGATGGAAACAATGCGTCCGTCGAGCGGGCCCAGCGGCTGGCCGCTGGCAGCCCGCCGGTCGGCGGCCCGCGCCGCCGCACGGGCCTTGTTGGCATGCAGCCGCGTGAAAACGTGCCGGCCTTCGTCGCCGGCGGCGGTGATGGCGGCGAGCGCCGCCTCAAGTCTCTGGGTGGAAGTGCCTGTGCTCATGGGTGCTTGCCTTGGTGCATTCGCGGGTGAGGAATGGTTCTCTGTCTTGCTATTGAAATAGTAGCTGGTGGCGAAGGTGCGGAAAGGGCTGGAGGCAGTTTTTACTTGAAAATGAAGACGTGGCACCGGAAGACTGTTGACACCCGGCCACAGTCTCTGGACTGAATCCCCTTCTGTACGGACGCACCGCAGCCTATCATGGCCGGATGACTTCCAGCACACCTTCCCTGCGTTCCCTCTTTGATGCCCAGTACCGCGCCAGCCGTGCGCAGATAGCCGTGCCGCTGGCGGTGCGGCGCGACAGGCTGCTGCGCATCCGTGCCCTGCTCGACGAACACGGCAGCGCGCTGGCGCAGGCGGTGCAGGAAGACTTCGGTGTGCGCTCTGCGCAGCTCACTGAAATTGCCGATATGTTCGTATTACGCGCGCTGCTTTCGCACACGCTCAAGCATCTGCCCAGGTGGATCAAACCGGTCAAGGTGTCCACGCCGCTGTATTTGCAGCCGTCAAGCGCCTGGCTGCAGCGTCAGCCGGTCGGCGTCGTTGGCGTGGTGTCGCCGTGGAACTACCCGCTGCAGCTGGCACTGGCGCCGGTCATCACCGCCCTGGCCGCCGGCAACCGTGTCATGCTCAAGCCGAGTGAGCTGACACCGCGCACGTCGGCGCTCATGGGCGAGCTGATTGGCAAAGCGTTTGCGGCCGACGAGTTTTGTGTGGTGGAAGGCGACGCCGCGCTGGCGGCCGCTTTCACGCAGCTGCCTTTTGACCACCTGGTGTTCACCGGTTCCACCGCCACCGGGCGCAAGGTGGCCGAGGCGGCCGCCGCCAACTTGACGCCGACCACACTGGAGCTGGGCGGCAAGTCGCCGTGTATCGTCGATGCCTCCTGCAACTTCGACAGCGCGGCGCTGAAGATCGCGCACGGCAAGCTGCTCAATGCCGGACAAACCTGCATTGCGCCCGACTATGTGCTGGTGCCGCAGGGGCGGGAAGCGGCTTTTGGCGAGGCTTTTGCGCGCGCGGTGGCAAAGCTGTTTCCCACCATCGCCGGCAACCCTGACTACGCCGCCATCATCAGCCCGCGGCACCACGAGCGCCTGCAGGCGCTGTTGGCGCAGGCAGAAGGCGAGGGCGCGCGGCTGCAGGTGCTGAACTCCGGTGCTTCGGCCGATGGCTCCCGGCAGATGGCGCCGGTGCTGGTGTTTGGTGCCACGCCGGCCATGAAGCTGATGGAAGAAGAAATCTTCGGCCCCATCCTGCCGGTGCTGCCTTACACAACGCTGGACGAAGCCATCCGCTACATCAATGAGCGCCCGCGGCCCCTGGCCCTTTACTGGTTCGGCACCGACACCGCTGCGCGCGACGCCGTGCTGGCGCAAACCGTGAGTGGCGGCGTGACGGTGAACGAAACACTCATGCACATCGCCCATGAGAACCTGCCCTTTGGCGGCGTGGGCGACAGCGGCTGGGGTGCCTACCATGGTGAAACCGGCTTTCTGCGCTTCACGCAGCAGAAGCCGGTGCTGCTGTCGTCGAAGTGGGCACGGGGCGATCTGTTTTACCCGCCTTACGGCAAGCGTTTTGACCAGGTGATGGGCTTGCTCAAGCGGGTGATTTGAGGGTCGAAGATAGTTGAACAGAAGCCGATCTCAAGTGGCTATCGGAGCTGCGAACCCCGATAATTTTTTCCGTAGAGTTCGGATTCAATTGCGCGCCATTCATCTTCCGATTCGTTAAACAGCAGTGCCATCTGTGCCCTGAGCCACTTGTGTCTTGGATCGTTATGCACTTTCCGATGCCAATGCTGCTGGACAGGAAAGCTGGGGGGCGTAAATGGCGTTCGTAAGAGCTGTAGCTGGCCTCTCAGGGCAAAGCTGGCGCATGCTGCGAGTGGGACGGTTGCAATCAGGTCGGTTGTCTCGATGATCGCAGGCAGACTGAGGTAGTGCGGCGTTCTTAGAACAATGTTTCTGTAGATCCCCTTTTTTTCCATCTGTTTCTCAAGGAAGATGATGGATCTGGCTGGCGCGGTGACCATCGCATGTCCTTGCGACAAATACTCCTTGATGGTTAGCTTCCCTTTGATGACGGGATGGTTCTTTCTCACGATACAGGCATAGGTGTGCGTGTAAAACCGCTGCTTGAAAACCCCGTTGCCAGATAACTCGGGAAAGTATCCTGCAACCAAATCGATTTCTCCGCTGACCAGTGCGGTCTTCAAGGTGTCCGTTGAGTAGTTGCCCACAGTCACCTTGATCGACGGCGCAATGTCCTGCAGATGGCGAAGCAGACGAGGCAAAAAAACGATTTCAGCGACATCCGTCATCGCGAGGTGAAATGTCGCTGTTGAGGTTGATGGATCGAAGGCGGGTTGCTCCAGGATCCCCTCTTTTATCAGGGTTACCACTGATCTTGCTGTGTGGAGCATGCGCTCGCATCGCGGTGTGGGAACCATGCCCCCGGGAGTTCTGACAAAAATAGGGTCATTCAACTTTTGACGCAGACGAGCCAATGCCGTACTGCAGCCCGATTGGCTCAATCCCAGCAATTCAGCAGCGCTTGAGACGTTCCGGGTCTGGTCAAGTGCGATGAGGATGCGCAGGAGGTTGTAGTCGAATTCCGGCGTTATCGTTTCCACAGATATCGTTTCTGTACTAAATAGTATTGAAAGATATTTTGCCGGAGTCTATTGTCGAGGTCCAATCATTTTGGAGACATTGGATGTGGCTGAAAAACTGCTGGTATGTGGCAGCGTGGGACCATGAGTTGCTGGGGGACACGCTTTTGCCCAGAACCATACTTGAGCAGTCGATTCTGCTTTACCGCAAAAGCGACGGTATACCCATAGCCATCGACAACCGATGCGCGCACCGGGGAGCTCCACTGTCCATGGGCCGGCGCGAAGGCGACGCGATACGTTGCATGTATCACGGGCTAAAGTTCGAAGCAAACGGACGTTGTTCTGAAATTCCTGGACAGCCTGCCATCCCGGCAAAGATGTGTGTAAGAACATATCCCGTCATTGAGCAAGATCGCTGGATATGGATCTGGATGGGCGATCCCGCGCTCGCGGATTCGGCCCTCATTCCTCCGACGCCAACTCTCAAGCATCCGGAGTGGAAGTATCGACCAGGGTACATGCACTATCAGGCTGATTACCAGCTCATTTGCGACAACCTGCTGGACTTCTCCCATCTCTCTTACGTTCATGAAAAAACGCTGGGCGGGTCTCCCAATATTGCCGAAGTCGCGCCCTCCATTGAAAGAATTCCCCGAGGGCTTCAAGTAAGCAGGGATGTGCGCAACACCTTGCCCGCTCCGTACCACCGAAGACTAGGTCAATTTGGCGGAAAGGTGCATCGGAAATTTCGCTACGAGTTCATGCTGCCCGCCATCTTGCTGTTGCATGCGCAAGTAAAGCCCGTGGAAACTGCCGAGGATGACATGACAGGCGCGTTGCAATTCGACAGTTGTCAGGCCTTAACGCCGGAGACCGCAAGCTCGACGCATTATTTCTACATGCAGGCTCATAAATTCAGACAAGACGACGCAACGATCACTGAATCGATCTACCAGAGCCTGTGCACCGCCTTTGAAGAGGACCGGCGAATCATTGAGGCTCAGCAAAAAATGTTGAACTTGTCGAATCAAGCGCCGATGCAAATGATTCTTGCCGACAAGGGGTTGGCAATCTTCCGCAGAATGCTCAATGAGATGTACGAGGAGGAAAAGGCGGCCGCAACCGTTGCTTAATTTTCGAGGCTTACCAATCCAAGGAGACAACATGAAGACGAGTATTGTAAAAATTGGTATTGCTGCTACGTGCGTCCTTGCCGCAACCATTTCGCAGGCTGAGATCGTTATTGGCGCCAGCTTTTCCATCACCGGACCAGCCGCAGCGATTGGCATCGCGCCAAAAAACACAATGCAACTTTTCCCCGAAACGATCGCGGGTGAAAAAGTCAGAATTGTCGTGCTTGACGATGCTACTGACTCCACATTAGCGGTGAAGAATGCGCAAAGATTATTGCTTGATGAAAAGGTGGATGTGATCTTCGGTTCCACGGCGAGCCCGCCGGCTTTGGCTATTGCTGAGTTTGCACGAGCAAATTCAGTTGTTCAGCTTGCTGCCGCTCCAATTGTCTTGGCCGAAGGTAAGGATGCGTTCACGTTTCGCCTGCCTCAAGGCATTGCACTGATGGCTGAAGGTTCAATTGACGAGATGAAGAAAGCTGGAGTGAAGACATTGGGCTTTTTAGGCTACTCAGACGCCTATGGTGAAAGCTGGCTTCAGGAGCTGACGAAGTTTGGTGCAGCGGCGGGCATTAAAGTCACTGCGGTCGAAAGATTTGGTCGAAACGACAGCAGCGTCACTGCGCAAGCATTGAAGGTGTTGTCGGCCAATCCTGACGCAGTCATGATTGTTGCGTCTGGTAGTGGTGCTGTCATGCCGCAGAAAGCAATTGTTGAGCGCGGCTACAAAGGCAAGCTCTGGCAGACCTACAGTGCCGTCGCTCCCGACCTTATCAAATTGGGCGGAAAAGATGTGGAAGGCACCTTGGGATTTTCAGGGCCGGCTGTATCCCCCTCGGAATTACTTGATTCTCATCCTTCCAAAAAGGTCGCGATGGAATTCATTGCGCTTTATGAAGGTAAGTTTGGCGCAGGTAGCTATAACCAGTTCGCAGCAAATGTTTGGGGCGGAAAATTGCTGCTCGAAAAGGCGATTCTAATAGCGCTCAAGAAGGCCAGGCCAGGTACGCCTGAATTCAGATTGGCTCTCAGGGACGCAATTGAGAACGTTGGAGAGGTGGTGGTTCCGCAAGGGGTGCTGAAGTACACCGAAAAAGATCATTTTGGATTTGATGGTCGAGCTCGGTTTCTTTTGGCGGTAAAAAATGGTGTTTGGAAACGGGTTCCCTAATTTCCTCCAGAACAAGCACGCCTGGTGTTCAACGACGGGCTGCATTTCTGACTGCATTCACTCTGTCTGTTAGCGCGACACGGACATCGAGCGCACGCCCACGTGCTGGGGTATACCTGCTGGTGTCGCTGGGCGCCGGCTCGCCCGTCGGGCGGTTGGTGCAGCAGTGGCTGGGTGTGGCGCTGACCTTCAGTTTTCTCGGGCTGATTGCCTCGCTGGTGTCAACATTCCCTTCGTGGTGCAGCCGGTGCAACGCGCTTTTGAGGCGCGCCCCGCAACCTGGCCCAGGCCGCCGCCGTCAGCGGCCTGGGCGGCTGGCAGACCTTTCGCCTGGTAGAGCTGCCGCTGGTCTGGCCCGCGGTGCTGTCGGCCCTGGTGCTGACCTTTGTGCACACGCTGGGCGAGTTCGGCGTGGTGGGTAGCAGCACTTCCCGGCGAAACCCGCACCATCGCGATTGCGATCTACGAGCAGGTGCAGGGCTTCAACCTGGCCGCGGCCAACCAGAGGTCGCTGCTGCTCTTGCTGCTTTTGCTGCTGGCCGTGGTTTTCTCTTTTGTGGCGTCGGCCCACCTGGTGCGCCGCCCATGAATGTCGTAGCAAGCCGGGAGCTGGTGGTTGAGGTCAGCAGGCCGCAGGCGCCGGGTGCTTTGCTGCGCCTCACGCTGTCGGCCCGCAATACCACCGGCTGGCGCCCGGGCAGCACATCGGCGTGCGGCTGGACTGGGCGCTGGTGCATGTGATGCCGGTGCGAAACGCCGGCTGAGGGCACGGCGGAAGCGCCGCCGGGCCGGGGGCTGATATTCTTCCCGTTTGCAGCTCACCAAAACAGCCACCATGTCCCCCAGCAATCTTGAACATTACCTTCATGCGCACATTCCGCTGTCCAAAGCCATGCAGGTCAGCGTGGTGCAGGCCTCGCCGCGAGAGGTGGTGTTGAGCGCGCCGCTGGCGCCCAACATCAACCACCGCGAAACCGTGTTCGGCGGCAGTGCATCGGCGCTGGCCATCCTCGCTGCCTGGTCGCTGCTGCATACGCGCCTGGAGGCAGAGGGGTTGGCCAGCCGCCTGGTGATCCAGCGCAACACCATGCAGTACGAGCAGCCCATCGTGGGAAGCTTCACCGCGACGGCAGCGGCGCCCGGTGACCAGGCATGGCACCAGTTCCTGCGCGTTTTCAAACGCAAGGGCAAGGCGCGCATCACGGTGGCGTCGGTGCTGCATTTTGGTGGCGTGGTGGCGGGGCGCCTCGAAGGCGAGTTTGTGGCGCTCGGGGTGGCGCCAGCCCCTTGAATTCGAACCCGTAAAAGCGCATCGACATGTCCTATTCCCTGCTCGCAGACACCGTGCTGACGCTGCATGTTGCCGTGGTGGCTTTTGTCGTGGGTGGCCTGTTGCTGGTGATTGGCGGAAACCTCCTGCATTGGCGCTGGGTCAATGCGCTCTGGTTCAGGCTGGCCCACCTGGGCGCCATCCTCTTTGTGATCGCTGAAACCTGGCTGGGCATGGTGTGTCCGTTGACCACTCTGGAGACATGGTTGCGTGCTCGGGCCGGTGGTGCCGGCTACGGAGGCGGCTTCATCGAATACTGGCTGCAGCGCGTCCTGTATTACGAGGCGCCGTGGTGGGTGTTTGCCGTCGGCTACTCGCTGTTTGGCCTGCTGGCCGTTGCGACTTGGCTGTACTTTCCGCCGCAGGCTCGAGCCCGGAACGATGCGCCGGCCAGCAGGGAAGTTGCTGGGATGCCGGAGATTTAGCTCTTCTTTTGATAGCTTCCGGGGCCCGCCGCATAAGGGCTGAAGCCCTGTTTTTCATGAAGCGATGACGCCTGCCAGGTGCTGCAGGAACGCCGGTTAGCGGGTGGTGCCAAACACCTGCACCCAATAAATTCCCGCGCTGCTGCTGGCATTTACCGCAAAAGCGGCGCCCATCTCGGTGTAGGCCGGCGCCATCAGGTTGGCGCAGTGGCCGGGGCTCTTGATCCAGCCTTGCACCGCTGCATCGGCCTGCATCTGGCCGGCGGCAATGTTCTCGCCGATGGCGCGCCAGGGGTAGCCGGCGCGGCTGGCGCGGTCGTCCACGCCGCTGCCGTCCCGGCCAGTGTGGCTGAAGTAGCTGTAGCCCGCCATGTCGGCCGCATGTGCGGCAGCAACCGCCTGCAGGGTGGCGTTGAGCTGCAACGGCGCTGCCGCCGCGAAGGATTCACTGCCACAACGGCGAGGCTGCGCGCGTGCCTGGTTGACCAGGGCCAGAACGCGCGCCTGCACCTCACCGGCCTGCGTGGCGGCAGGCGGCGAGAAGGGCGCGGCCAGCACCACCCAGACCTGTTGGCCGCGCTGGTGAAAGCCAGCCTCGGTCAGCTCGCTGTGCAACGCCGTGCTGCATGTTTTTCCCAGCGCGGTTCGCGTCAGCGCGGCAGTGCCGGTGGCACCGCGCACGGTGATCTGTGCGGCACGCACGGCGCGGTAGCCAGCGGCCTTCAGCGCGTCATCGAGCTTGCGGCCGCCGGCGACAAGTGCAGCCGCACGTGAGAGCGCCATGTTTTCCCGCAGCGCAGCCACGGATCGGTCACCCTTGACGCAGCCCTGGTTGCGCAGCGCGTTTAGCGCGCCCAGCAGCGGCGGGTGGCCTGGCGCGGTGGCCTGGCCGAGTGTCGGCCCGGCAGCAGCCAGCATGACCAGCGCCAGGCATCCCGCGACGCTTCCCCACGCGCCCAGCGCCTTCACCTTCATGCCCATCCCGATGCCATTCATGAACCCATGATAACGACGCATCGTTACCGGGCTTGTCCCGGCGGCTTCGCGTCTGTCCGGTCAGGGCCGGCTTGTGCCGGCCGTGGGCGCCAGCTGGCCGCCGCTGACCAGGCGCCTGATTTCCATCAGCTTGGCGTTCAGCCGCCTGTGGTTCACCGGTCCTGTGCGCAACAGCATTTTTTGCCCGGACGACAGCGAGCGAAGCGCGGAGTCGGTGAACTCGTAGCGCACCCAGGGCCGCACAGAGGGAAGCGGGCCCTTGACTTCCACCAGGCTCACGCCGAGCGGGCCGGTTTGTACCGGGGTGGCCAGCAGGAGATCAATCACGCTGACCAGCCGGTCGTTGAAGTAGCGGCCGGGGAAACCCAGCTCTTCGTAAGCCTGCTGGAACAGCGGGTAGAGGCGTGCGTACAGGCGAACGGCCCGCGCGGTGTCTATCGATTCCACAAACAGCACGAAGGGGGTGTAGCGCTGGCTGTTGTCGGGGCTGATGCTTGTGGGGCTCGAGGTGGCCGCACCGCCGTCCAGCGTGGCAAAACGCCCGGGCGTGGGCGTTACAGGCCACAGCGCGGGTGCCGCATGGTCACGCGCCAGGTTGTCGGTGGTGGCCACCACGCGCCGCGCGAAGCCTTCGAGGTGCAGGAAGGTCTGGACCTTCTCGCGCCCCAACAAGTCGGCCAGTGCAGAAGCCACGTAGGCGTCGGCTTCTGCGAGCGCGGGCAATGCCGCAGGCGGCGCATCGCTGTCGCCCTTTGCTGCGTCGATCGGGTACTGGATGGACGGGCCGGTGGAAGCCGACGCCGGGGCGGCGGGCACCGTCGGCGCCGGAGCATCGCTTGCCAGGGGTGCGGGTTTCATGCCTTGCTGCCACCAGTAAAAACCACCGGCGGCCACAGCGGCAAAGAGAAGGGCCATCAACAGGCCGGGAGCGGGGATTTTCATGGTCCGTGGTCGGCGCGCAAGCGTGCTTTGAGACAGGGCTGTTCATGCTAACACCGCACCAAACCCCTGCTGTCGAGGCGGAGAAGATTGCCAGATTGCTACTTGTTTGATAGCTGCTTGCGCCCACTCTTATTGGGCTAGAGGCTGTTTTTGTTCTGAAAATGACTCGGCGATTGCCCCATCGCCGCCTTGAACATCGCGGAGAAAGCGCTGTCGCTGGCGTAGCCGCTGGCGGCGGCCACCTGGCTGACGGGCGTGCCCCGTGCCAGCAGGGGAAGCGCATGCGCCAGGATGGCCTGCTGGCGCCACTGCTGGTAGCTGGTGCCCATTTCTTCCCGGAACAGCCGCGCCATGGTACGTTCGCTGGCGCCCATGTCGGTGGCCCATCCGGCCAGGGTGGCACGTTCCGATGGTGCGCGCAGCACCGCTTCGCACAGGGCGCGCAGGCGTTTGTCGCCGGTTTGCGCGTTCGGCATGGGCACGCCCAGCGCCTGGGTGTCGGCACGCGCGAGTTCGTCGAGCACCAGGCCGGTGAGCAACTGTTCACGCGTCACGCTCAGGGCTTCTCGCGGGCTGTCCAGTGCATGAATGGCTTCGCGCAGCAGCGGCGACACCACCAGCACGCGGCAGCTGTCCCAGCCCGCGGGCCTGGCACTGGCGTCGATGTACAGGGTGCGGAACTCGGCGGCCTCCAGCACGGTGATGGTGTGCAGCGCGCCGGGCGCGATCCAGACCGCGCGCGAGGGCGGCACGATGTAGGTCACCTCTTCCGGCGTGGACGCGGTCACCTGCACGATGCCGGTGGCGCAATAAGCCAGTTGCGCCCAGGGATGGCGGTGCGGCTCGAAGTGGGTGTCGGCCGGCATGTTGCGGGTGCGCACCCGAACCGGCCGCTGGCGGCTCGGGACGAAGGCGGCGATGCCCTCCGCAGAGACCAGGAGGGTGCTGATTTTGGGTGGGGTGGGGCGGCGTCGCATGCTTTGGCTGAAATTCGCTAAATGATGTCTTTCTGTCGCATTCAGGAATGTATCCCGGATATTACGATAGCTGCATGAGTCGCCGGGCCGTTCCCAGGACGAATAACGAAGCGCGTAGCGCGGAGATCACCCAATGAGCATCACAAGCACCGCCTCCACGCCTCCTTTCAATGCCGTCAGCCTGCGCCAGGATGCCGGGGTCATCGGCCTGGTCGGGCTGGCGCACATGATCAGCCACTTCAGCCAGTTGCTGCTGGCGCCGCTGTTCCCGTGGCTGAAGGAAGAGTTCAGCGTGAGTTATGCGGAGCTGGGTTTCCTGATGACGATCTTTTTTGTCGTCTCGTGTGCGGTGCAGGCGCTGTCGGGTTTTGTGGTGGACCGCTTCGGCCCGCGGCCCATCCTGTTTGCCGGCCTGAGCCTGCTCGGGCTGGCCGCCTTTGGTTATGCCTTCAGCACCAGCTACTGGATGATGGCGGCCTTTGCCGTGCTGGCCGGTATCGGCAACGGGGTGTTCCACCCGGTGGACTACACGCTGATCAACCGCAAGGTGAGTGCGCCGCGCCTGGGCCACGCCTACAGCGTGCACGGCATCACCGGCAGCCTGGGCTGGGCGCTGGCACCGGCGCTGGTGGTGACGCTCACCTTTGCTTATTCATGGCGGGTGGCGCTGGCCGCTGCCGGGGCGCTGGCCTTTGTTGTGCTGGCGGTGCTGGTGCTGAACCGCGACAAGCTGACGCTGAGCGTGGCGGTGCCAGTCAAAGGCGCGCCGGCAGCCGACAGCTCGCTGGCCTTCCTGCGCATTCCCGCGGTGTGGATGTGTTTTGCGTTTTTCTTCTGGTACGCGATTGTGCTCAGCGTGGTGCAGGCTTTTGCCCCCGAGGCCGCGCGCCAGCTGCACAACGTGCCCCTTGCCCTGGTGGCCATGTGCCTGACGATTTACATGGTGTGCAGCGCCGGCGGCATGGTGGTGGGCGGCTTTCTCGCCTCGGACCCGGCGCGCTGCGAACGCATTGTGGGCGCCGGTTTCGGTGTGGCCGCCGTCATTGCGCTGGTGCTGGCGCTGGGCAGTTTTCCGGCATGGGTGGTGCCGGTGCTGTTTGGTGTCATGGGGTTTTCATCCGGCATTGCCGGGCCCTCGCGTGACCTGCTGGTCAAGCGCTCGACACCCGAAAACGCATCGGGCCGCGTCTACGGCGTGGTGTATGCCGGCCTGGACATCGGCCAGGCGGTGTCGCCGCTGATCTTCGGCGTGATGATGGACCACCAGATGTACCGCGGCGTGCTGCTGGGCCTGGCGCTGATGCTGGGCATTTTGATTGCCAGCGCTTTCAATGTGCGGCGCGTGCGTCGTACACCGCTGGCAACCATGGCATCAGCCTGACAGGAAACTGGCTTCTAGCGGAAAGGCCGGCTCACAAAACGCGAGCCCTCCAGCCCGAAGCGCCAGGGCTGCTCCATCGCTTTTGAAATGCCGATGCGCGGTCCGCTGACCACACGTGGGCGGCCGGGCGCGGGCAGCAGTTCGAACGGCGGTGCCGCTGTCGACAGGCCGTTGTGCTCCCGCGTGAGGCGGGGAAAAACTGCAACAGCAGGTGCAGGTCGCGGCGTCTCATTGCCCTACCGTATCACAGGGCCAAATGGCGCGGCGTAGCATGGCGGCAAACCCTTGGAGATCGCCTGTGTTGACGAAACGCCGCAAACGGCTGCTTGCCCTGGTGGCGGCGCTGGCGTGGACACCGTTCACGGTAGCGGATGACGCCTTGTGGACCTTGCTCAAGGGGGGCGGGCAGGTGGTGTTGATCCGGCATGCCTTGACCACGCCTGGCGTGGGTGACCCGGAGGGCATGAAGCTCAAAGAATGCAGCACGCAGCGCAACCTGAGCGACGAGGGCCGGGCGCATGCGCGGCAGCTGGGCGAGGTCTTCCGCGAGCGCGGCATTGCTGTTGGGCGCCTGCTGTCCAGCCCGTGGTGCCGGTCCATCGAAACCGCGAAACTGGCTTTTGGTAAAACGCCGGATCTGACGCCGGCCCTGGGCAACCTGTTCGGCCGCAGCGGGGAGGCTGGCCGGCAACTTGCCGACCTTCGGCCTCTGGCCGGCCAGAAGCCGGCGAGTGGCAACACGGTGATGGTGTCGCACGGCTCGACCATCGTGGCACTGACCGGCGTATCGCCGGCCACCGCCGAGATGGTGGTGCTGACGCCGCAGGGCGGCGGCCGCTTTACGGTGGCGGGCCGGATGATCGCCCACAAACCCTGAAGCACCGGCGATTTATACCGCGCTGCTGTGCCTGGCGATGCAGGTATCCAGCACTTCGGCAGTATCGCGCTGCCACCAGTTGCCGGTGGAGAAAATCTCCACCTCGCTGTAACCCGCAAAGCCCTGGTTTTCGACCCAGCCGCGGATCTTCGGGAGGTCGATCACGCCGTCGCCCATCATGCCGCGGTCGTTGAGCAGGTCGGTGGTGGGTGTCAGCCAGTCGCAGACATGGAAGGCGAGCAGGCGTTCCTTGCCGGCGCGCTCTATCTGCTGCTGCAGCTTCGGGTCCCACCAGACATGGTAGACGTCCACGGCCACGCCGAGTGCGCCGCTTTTGGTCGGGTCGAGTGCGTCACACACGTCGAGTGCCTGCTCCAGGGTGTTGATGCAGGCGCGGTCGGCGGCATACATCGGGTGCAGCGGTTCAATAGCCAGCGGCATGCCGCTGGACTTTGCGTACTCCAGCAAAGCGGCAATGCCGTCGCTGACCTGACTTCGCGCGAGCGCGATGTCCTTGTGCGCGGCCTGGCCCGACAGCGCGCCGGGCAGGGCGCCGACCACCAGCACCAGGCAGGCGGCGTTCAGTTCGCAGGCTTCGTCCACCGCGCGGCGGTTGTCTTCATACGCGGCTTTGGCGCCCGCTGCATCGACGACAGGAAACATGCCGCCGCGGCAGTAGCCAGAGAGCTCTAGCCCGTGGGTTTTGACAAGTTTCGAAATCGCGGGCAGGCCAGCGGCCGCGACCTGGTCGCGCCACGGCGAGATCGCCTTGATGCCGCGCCGTGCGCAGGCTTCAATGATGTCGGTCAGCGGCTGCTCGACGCCGCAGCTTTTGCGCACGGTGGCGGTGTTGATGGAGAGCCAGCGGTGGTCTTGAGAGAAATCGCGCATGAATTGTTATGGATTTATACCCTCTCCCGCTGGCGGGAGAGGGCTAGGGTGAGGGGGTTGGGCTTGGGATGCTGGAATCCGGGAGCCCTCACCCCAGCCCTCTCCCGGAGGGCGAGGGAGTACAAAACGGGAGTCAATGCTCAACGCCGTGCAATGCCAGCAGCGTTTTCATGCGCTGCATGGCGAGCTCGGGGTGCTCCAGCAGGTTGGCCGCATCCGCCAGCCGAAACAGCTCGGCGAAATGCTGCAGTGAACGTGTGCTTTGCTGCCCCCCGACCATGGTGAAGTGGCTCTGATGCCCGTTGAGCCAGGCCATGAAGACCACGCCGGTTTTGTAGAAGCGCGTGGGTGCGGCAAAGATGTGGCGCGACAGCGGCACGGTGGGGCCGAGGATGGCGTGGAATTTCTCCACATTGCCGCGCGCCAGCTCGCCGAGTGCTGCACTTGCGGCGGGCGCTATCGCGTCGAAGATGCCCAGCAATGCGTCGCTCTGGCCGTGAAACAGTTCGGTGCCCTGGCCGTCGCCGGCGATCAGTTCGGCGTAGTTGAAGTCGTCACCGGTGTACATGCGCACGCCTGCGGGCAGGCGGCGGCGCATCGCAATTTCCTTGTCCTTGTCGAGCAGGGAGATCTTGATGCCGTCCACCTTGTCGGGATGGGCATTGATGATGCCCAGCGCGGTGGCCATCGCGGCATCCACATTGCTGCTGCCCCAGTAGCCGGCCAGTGCGGGGTCGAACATGTCGCCTAGCCAGTGCAGGACGACGGGCTGCCTGGCCTGGCTCAGGATGCGGTCGTACACGCGTTCATAGTCGGCAGGCGATTTCGCCACACGGGCCAGTGCGCGGCTGGCCATGACGATGAGCTTGCCGTCGAGTTTTTCAATCGCGGCCATCTGTTCTTCGTAGCCGGCGATGACCTGGTCAACGGTCTTGACGTTCTCCAGCACCAGATGGTCGGTGCCGCAACCCGAGGCGACCAGCGCGCCGGGTATCTCTTTGGCCGCATCGAGCGAACGGCGAATCAATTCCAGCGAGGTTGGCCAGTCCAGGCCCATGCCGCGCTGCGCGGTGTCCATGGCTTCGGCCACGCCCAGGCCCAGCGACCACAGGTGGCGGCGGTAGGCGATGGTGGCGTCCCAGTCAATGGCGCAAGCTATCCAGGGATCGACCGCGGCCAGCGGGTCGGCCACCACGTGCGCCGCCGAATAGGCGATGCGATTGAATTTGACGCCTGCAGGAGGACGCACGGGTGTGCTTCCTTGCAGCGTGTAGGGCTGCAGGCCGCCCGCGGCAACGGGCAACTGAAGGGTCAAAGCCATGGAGTCTACCTTTTCATATACAAAATATGCTGTTGGCCCTTATGCGGCGGGCGCAAGCAGCTATCAAACCTGTAGCGCAGGAACGTCCACCCAGCGGCGCTCTTTCCAGCTTTCCAGCGCAGCCTCGACCAGTTGCACGCCTTTGGCACCTTCGGGTAGCGTCCACTTGTAGGGCTCGTTTTCCACCACGTGGCGGATGAAGTGTTCCCACTGGATCTTGAAGCCGTTGTCGTAGACCTGGGTGTCCGGCACGTCCTGCCACTGGTCGGTGAAGTTCATGGTCTGCTTCTCGTCAGGGTTCCAGACCGGGCGCGGCGTGTTGACGCGCGACTGGGCCTTGCAGGAACTCAGGCCGGCGACTGCGGAGCCGTGCGTGCCATCGACATGGAAGGTGACCAGGTCTTCGCGGTTCACGCGTGTGGCCCAGGACATGTTCATCTGGGCGATCACGTTCTCGCCGCTATGGCCGATCAGCTCGGCCGTGGCGTAGGCCGCGTCGTCGGCCGTGGCCTTGTAGGGCTTGCCGGCTTCGTCCCAGCGCTCGGGAATGTGGGTGGCACCTATGCAGGAGATGGACTTGACCTCGCCGAACAGATTGTCCAGCACATAGCGCCAGTGGCACATCATGTCCAGGATCATGCCGCCGCCGTCTTCAGTGCGGTAGTTCCAGCTTGGACGCTGGATGGGTTGCAGGTCGCCTTCGAACACCCAGTAGCCGAACTCCAGGCGCACCGACAGCATCTTGCCGAAGAAGCCGGCGCGGCGCAGCATGTCGAGCTTGCGCAGGCCGGGCAGGAAGAGCTTGTCCTGCACCGCGCCATGCTTCAGGCCGGACTTTTCAGCCAGGCGCGCAATCTCGACCGCTTCGTTGAGGTTGGTGGCAATCGGCTTTTCACAGTAGACGTGTTTACCTGCGCGGATCGCCTTGGCCAGCAGGGTGGGGCGCATCTGTGTGGTGCCGGCGTCAAAGAAGATGCTGTCGTCCTTGTTCTTCAGCGCCTCGTCGAGGTCGGTGCCCCAGCGCGTGATGCCGTGAGCCTCGGCCAGGGCTTCGATTTTCTCGGCGTTGCGGCCGATCAGGATCGGGTCGGGCATCACCTTGTCGCCGTTGGACAGCGTGACGCCGCCCTGTTTGCGGATCGCGACGATGGAGCGGATCAGGTGCTGGTTCATGCCCATGCGTCCGGTGACGCCGTGCATGATGAGTCCTAGTCGTTGTATAGCCATGAAAGTTCTCTTGAAGTGGTTTGGGTTGAGTCAGGAAATGGGTTGCAGGCTGTGCCAGTGCGGCATCGCGGCACTGGCAAAGCCGGGGACGTGCAGCGAAGACAGGTCCAGTTCGCCGCCGTGCACGGCAAGGTGCAGGCGGCCGGCATGGGTCTCGTAAAAGCCGGGGTGGGCGGTGGCAAAAGCCTGTGCTTCTGCATCGGGTGCGATGCCGAAACCGTCGACATAGTGATGGCCATTGCGCTCGATGTGCGTCACCCCCAGGCTGGCGGCCAGCAGGGTGTCCTGTTGCACGGCCAGGCCGGCCTGGCAGGTCAGGTCTTCACCTGACAGCAGCAGGTGTTGCGGTTGCTGTGCAATGCGCGCCGCGTTGGCCAGCGAGCGGTAGATGCCCTTGCAGGCCTTGCTCGAGATGCCGCGGTAACCCAGTGCCATGCCGCGTTCCAGCACGTCGGGCTGGTCGTCGGATTCGTCCAGGATCACCGGGACATCAATGCCCAGCCCGGCGATGGACCGGTCGAGCGCGACGCGGCGTGCCAGCGGCTGCTCGAGCAGCAGGGTGCGCCGCAGCAGGCCGGCCAGCTGCGGCGCTTGCGTGAGCGCCTGCCAGAATGCGCCCAGCACCTGCGCATCGGCAAAGGTTTCGTTGCCATCCAGCGTGACGCGGTAGTTGGCGGCCCGCGCGTCCAGCACGGCGGTGATCTGCGAGAGCCGGTCCATGTCGGCCTCCAGGCGGCCCGATAGTTTGAGCTTGAAGTGGTGCAGCCCATAACGTTGGATGGCGGCTTCGAGAGTGGCCGGTAAGCCGTCGTCAGGATCGATGCCCTCATCGCCGGCGGTCAGGCGGTCGGCCAGGCCCACCGTGTGGCGCAGCGTGACGGAGCGCTGCTTGACCAAAGCCAGCAAGGGCGACCAGGGGTCGCCGAGCACGCCAGCACGCAGGCCGTCGACCCAGGACAGGCCGGCGGCGCGCAGGGCCGCATCGGCGATGGCCTTGTCCAGCAGGGCTGGCCCGAATTGCGCCGCCAGCCGCGGCAGGCCTCGTGCCACCGAGGTGGTGACGGCCGCCGCCCCGGCCGACTGGGACAGGTCATGTGGGCTTTGCCCGGTCCCGGCGTCGGCATAGGCATCGCGCGCTGTGCGCAGGGCCTCGCGCAACTGCTCGAAGTTCTGCTCATGTGTGAGTTCGGCAGATTTGTCGAACCACTTGGGCACCATGAGTTCGGCGCTGCCGCCTTCAAGGGTACGGCCGGAGATGTCGAGTTCGACGCGCACGAAAGCCTGCGGACAGCGCGTGACCGTGGCCGCGCCGAAGCGGAAGGGCAGGCGCAGCGTGACCGGCCGTTCGAACAGGGAAATCGAACGGATGACAACCGCGCTCATGACAGTGCGCTCCAGATGGCCTTGACATGGCGGGCGCTGAACTCGGCGCAACCCGGCCCGTCGGGCTGGTAGTCAAAGGGTTCGACCGCCATCCAGCCGGTGTAGCCCGCGGCTTTGAGCACCTGCAGCACCGGTTGTTGCGGCGTGTCGCCCTGGCCGGGTCCGCGGCGGTTTTTGTCATTGAGTTGCACATGCGCAATATGGCCGCTGGCGAGGTAGTGCGCGAGCACCTGGTGTACCGGTGCGCTTTCGGCCTGTGAAGCGGCGCTTACATCGAGCATGGTGCGCACCGCCGGCGAGCCGATGCGGTCCACCATGGCTGCGGCCTGTGCCACGGTGTTGATCACCGGCGTCTCTGCGGGTGACAGCGGCTCCAGGCAGTAAACCACGCCCGCCGCCGCGGCATGAGGGGCGAGTTCGGCCAGCGCGTCATGCAGGCGTTCCACCGCGTCGGCAAGGCTCTGGCCGGGCAGGGGTGAGCGTTGTTTCGGCGAGCCATGCACCAGCACGGCGGCGCCGCAGACGGCGGCGACATCGATCAGGCGTTTGAGCAGGGACACGGTTTTCTGCCGCACGGTGGCGTCCATGCTGACGAGCGACAGGCCGTCGGGTTTGACCAGCAGCCAGTGCAGGCTGGAGATGGCCAGGCCGTGATCCTGCGCGGTGGTTCGAAAGCGCCGCGCGGCTGCGGCATCCAGCGTTTGGGGGTCGTCTGCCAGCGTGAACGGCGCCAGTTCCAGGCCGGCGTAGCCATAAGCGGCGGCCATTGCGCATTGCCGGTCAAACGGCAGCGGATGCAGCACCTCATTGCACAGCGAGAGTTTCATAGAGCGGTTTTTCCGGAACGCCGCAGGCTGTAGATCTTCCAGCCGATGGTGCCGAAGATGAGCGCCGCGACCACCGCAGAAATGGGGCGTGTGAAGAAGGGGCTCAGGTCGCCATCGGAGAGAATCAGCGCGCGGCGCAGGTTTTTCTCAAGCAGGTCGCCCAGCACAATGCCCAGCACCAGCGGCGCCATCGGGTAGCCAAAACTGCGCAGGAAAAATCCCAGAATGCCGAAGGCCAGCATGACGTAGACATCGAAGAGCCGGCCGGAGATGGCAAAACTGCCGACCGAGCAGAGCACGAAAATGATGGGCACGATGAAGTGCTGCGGCACACGCAGCACCTGTACCAGCGCCTTGGTCAGCACCATGCCGTAGATCAGGATGCCGATGGTTGCAAACAGCATCATGGCGACGACGTCGTAGACGAATTGGGGGTTCTCCACCATGATCAGCGGGCCCGGCTTGACACCGTGAATGATCATTGCGGCCATCAGGACTGCGGCCGGCGCCGAGCCCGGAATGGCAAGCGTGAGCACCGGAATCATCGCGCCCGGGACGCAGGCGTTGTCGCCGGTCTCGGCTGCCATCAGGCCCTCGACCGAGCCCTTGCCGAACATGTGTTTTTCCTTGCTGGCGCGTTTGGCGGCGGCGTAGGATGACCAGGCCGCCACGTCTTCCCCGACACCCGGCACAATGCCCACGCCGGTGCCGATCAGGCCCGAGCGCAGGATAGTGCGCCAGTATTGCGTGACGTCGCGAAACTTGGGGATGACGGTGTCGAAAGGGCTGATCTTGACCGGTGCCTGGCGCTCTTTCATGGTCGTCAGCAGCTCGGCGAAGCCGAAGGCGCCGACCAGCGCCGGCACCAGCTGGATGCCGCCAGCGAGATCGCGCACCCCCCAGGCGAAACGCTCGTACCCATATTGCGGCTCCTGGCCAATGCCGGCAATGAACAGGCCCGCAATGCCGGCGATCCAGCCCTTGAGCGGGTCGTCACCCGTTAGCGTGCCGGCAATGATCACCCCGAACAGCGCCAGCCAGAAAAATTCATAAGCACCGAACTTGAGGGCCAGCCCTCCAAGGATGGGTGTGAAGCCGGCCAGGAAGAACATGCCGATCAGCGTGCCCATGACCGAGCCCGTTGTGGCAATGCCCATGGCGCGGCCGGCCATGCCCTGGCGGGCCAGCGCATAACCATCGAGACAGGAAGCGGCCGAGGCCGGCGTGCCCGGAATGTTGAGCAGAATGGCCGAGCGCGAGCCGCCATAAATGGAGCCGACATAGGTGCAGATCAGGATCAACAAGGCCTGGCTGGGTGGCAGTTTGAGCGTGAGCGTGGTCATCAGCGCAAGCGCCATGGTGGCCGTCAGGCCGGGCAGGGCGCCCATGATGACGCCGACCAGGGAGGACAACAGCGCGTAGAAGATGACCTCGGGCGTGCCAAAGCGCACGAGCGATTGGCCAAACATGATGAATCCGTCAAACATGGGAGCTTCTTTTTAGGGCAGACGGACGAGAAAGACGTACTGGAACACGAGCGTCACGACGATGGTGGTCAGCGCACCGGCTGCCAGCGCAGCCAGCAGGCGCCTGGAGCGCGCCTGTTCCGGCGGCGCAAAACACCAGACAAAGGCCGCCACAAACAGCGCCGTGGCCAGCCAGAAGGGCGCGCGCCCGATCAGGCCGGCGGCATACACCAGGCTGAGCGCCAGCGTGGCCAGCACCCTGCGGTTCAGCACCGGCGGCGCCGGACCGCCCGGTGCCGCGGCGGCGATGTTGCCGCGGCGCCAGCCCCGCAGCATCAGGATGGCACCCAGCAACACAATGACGCAGCCGATCATGCCCGGCACGAAACCCGGCATGGTGTAGAGCTCGGCGCCCATGGCCGTGAAGCGGTCCATGCGCAGGGATTCCGCCACAATCAACAGGCCAAAACCGACCCATCCCGCTCCGCCCCTGAGGTCGGAGCGGGCGGTGTTACCGCCATCGCTCATGTTTTTTCCCGTGCTGTGCGGTCAGGGTTTCGGGATGCCGACGGTGTCGGGTGACACCTTGGCCTTGCCGGCGGCCTGCTGTGTCCAGGCATAGGACTGGATGGCAGGGAAGACGGCTTTTTGCGCTTCCTCGCCGGCCATGGGCGCGAACATTGCACCGCGTGCCTGGGCGTATTTTCTCAAAGCCTCGTTCTTGACCATTTCGGTGGCCCAGATCTTGTCCAGCGTTTGTGCCACTTCAGGCGGTGCGCCCTTGGGTACAAAAATGCCGAAGTAGTTGATCGGGTCCTTGAAGCCGGGGATGAATTGCGACAGCGGCGGGATGGTGCCGTAGCCCTCGATTTCGATGGACTTGTCACCGACCACGGCCAGGGGGCGAATTTTCTTGGCGCGGATCATGTCGGTCTGCTCCGCCGCCAATTGCGTGGTGACCTGGGTTTCTCCGGAAGCTGCGGCCACGGCGGCCGGTGCGCCGCCATCGTAGGTCACGTGTTTGTAGCTGACGCCGGCTGCACGCGCAATCGATTCAATGGCCGAGTGGCCGCTGGAGTTGACTCCTGCGGTAGCCACCGAAATCGCGCCCGGCTTGGCTTTCATGGCAGCCAGCAGTTCTGGCATGGTCTTGTAAGGCGTGTCGGCATTGACGCCGACCACGGCGATGTGGGCCACATTGAGATAGAGGTTCCAGTCCTTGGCCGAGGTGTCCAGCATGCCCAGCACTTTGTAGGTGCCCAGGTCCTTGGCGCCGCCGGACGTCCAGGTGTAGCCGTCGTGCGGTGCTTCCATCGCGTTCTTGGTACCGACGGAGCCTGAAGCGCCGGGCTGGTTCATGATGATGATTTTCTGGCCGAGGTATTTCTCGAGCTCGGCGGCGGTGACCCGCGTCACCTGGTCGGTGGATCCACCGGGTGCCCAGGGCACGATGAGCGTGATGGGCTTGGTGGGCTTCCACTGCGCCATGGCGCCGGTGGCGCTGATGGACAACAGGCCTGCAATCAGCAGGCCGCGAATGGATAGAACAGATTTCATGAGGGTCTCCTTCGTTATTAATTCACTAAAAGGTGAATTGTAGAAAATGACCCTCCATGGGTCAATCAAGCGGTCGGCTCAGTTTCTAAGGACATACCCTAGGATGACATCGCACATGTGGGACAGGCGTTCGTTGAGCGCCTTGCTGCCCATCAGGTCGCGCCCGAAGATGGCGGACAGCGTGGAATTGTTCGACAGGTAGAAGTAGGACAGGCCGGCGATCGAGACGTACAGCTGCACAGGATCGATGCCGCCGCGGAACAGGCCGTCGGCGCGCCCGCGCTCGAGAATCTCTGCCAGGGTCTGCACCAGCGGCGAGTTCATTTCCTGCACTCGCCCGGACATCGCCAGGTGCCTGCCCTGGTGCAGGTTTTCACTGTTGAGCAGGGTCAGGAACTCGGGATGGGCAATGTAGTACTCCCAGGTGAACTCGGTGAGCCGGCGGATGGCCTGGGCCGGGGGCATGTCACGCAGGTGTAGCCTGGTTTCTGCCTCGCGGATGTGCGCGTAGGCCTGCTCCAGCACCGCCAGGAACAGCTCGTCCTTGCTTTTGAAGTAATAGTAGATCAGGCGCTTGTTGACGTCCGCGCGCTCGGCGATGCGGTCCACCCGCGCACCGCCCAGCCCGTGCTGCGCGAACTCGTCGCGGGCGGCCAGCAGGATGGCCTGCTGCGAGCGGTCGGCATCGCGCGAGCGGGGTTCGACGGGTTTGGCGGTTTTGCTTTTGGGGCTTGGCATGGCTGATAATTTAACTGTTTGGTGAATTAAAGCAAGATTCACGGCTGACGAGATGATTGACTGGCAGCGTTGACCAAGCGTACCTCCATAATGAAGCAGGGACCGGCCAGCCGCGCTGGTGCCGACATGCAAGGAGATGGTCATGACGGATTCGGACACCCCCAAAGACGGCGACTTCACTCACTGGGTTGATGAGAAGACCGAGGCTCTCAAATTCACGCTGGGTGAAAAATTCCCGGTGCCCCCGACCGAGTTGCATTCACCTTCTGCGCATAGGGAGACCGGCCAGCAGAAACTGGAAGAAGTGCTGCTCGAACATGAGACGCCCACGGCCGAATTCCTCGAAGAGTTGAAAGCCCTGGAAGATGCGCCGCCGCTGAGCGATGAAGAACTGGCCCGGCAGGCGCTGGAAGCCGGTGGTGACGACGGCGACAACCAGACACCGGAATAGCTGGCCCCACGGTCGCTCACTGCGTGTAGCTTCCTGCCCCCGAGGGGGCCGCTGCGCCTGCGGTCTGGCAAAGCGAGTCCCGCGGCCCCCGCTGGTAAAGAACAATCCGCGCTCCGGCGCTGCGCTCGGGCTCTGCTACAGCGGCACAATATTGACATGACCAAACAACTTGCCGGCCATCTTCTTGTCGAATGCCTCATTGCCCAAGGCGTCACCCATGCCTTTGGCGTCCCTGGTGAAAGTTATCTTGCGGTACTTGACGGCTTTCACGCCTACCCGGAGCAGATTCGCTTCATCATCAACCGGCAGGAGGGCGGCGCAGCCTTCATGGCCGAGGCCCACGGCAAACTGACCGGCCGGCCCGGCATCTGTTTTGTGACACGCGGGCCGGGCGCCACCAATGCTTCGATCGGCGTGCACACGGCTTTCCAGGATTCGACGCCCATGATCCTGTTTGTTGGCGACGTGGCCAGCGACACGCGCGACCGGGAGGCCTTCCAGGAGGTGGACTACAGCAGCTTCTTCGGTCCATCCACCAAAGGCATGGCCAAACGCGTGGAGCGCATCGACGACGCGCGCCGCATTCCGGAATACGTGGCACGCGCCTTCGCCACCGCCATGAACGGCCGGCCTGGACCGGTGGTGCTGGTACTGCCCGAAGACATGCTGACGCAGATGGTGGATGTGGAGCCGCTACCGCGCGTGGAGGCCGTGGAGGCCTGGAGCGACCCCGGCTCGCTGCGCCGGCTGCGCGAACTGCTGCTGCAGTCGCAGCGTCCGCTGGTGATTGCCGGCGGTGGCGGCTGGACGCCCCAGGCGGCGCAGGCGCTGCAGCGTTTTGCCGAGAACTGGTCGCTGCCGGTGGGCAATGCCTTCCGCTTCCAGGACACCTTCGACAACCACCACCCGCTGTATGCGGGCGATGTCGGCATTGGCCTGAACCCGAAGCTGGCTGCGCGCGTGAAGGAGGCGGACCTGATTCTTGCCATTGGCCCGCGCCTAGGCGAGATGACCACCGGCGGCTACACCCTGATTGAGGCACCGCGGCCCAAACAGAAACTGGTGCACATCCACGCCAGCGCCGAAGAGCTCAACCGCGTCTTCCAGGCCGACCTGGCCATCCACGCGACCATGAATGCTGCGGCACGTTCGCTGGAGGTACTGACGGCGCCTGGCGCATTGCCCTGGCAGGCGTGGGCGGAGTCGGCCCACGCCGACTACCTCGCCAATATTGACCCGGCCAACGGCGGTGTGGTGCTGCCGGGCAGCATCGACATGCCGGCCATCGTCGCCACGCTGAAAAAGCTGCTGCCGGAAGATGCGGTGCTGACCAACGGCGCCGGCAACTTCGCGAGCTGGGTGCATCGCTTCTTTCAGCACCACGGGCTGGTCAAGGGCTTCAAGACGCAGCTGGCGCCCACCGTGGGCGCCATGGGTTACGGCGTGCCGGCCGGCATTGCGGCCGCCATCACGACCGGCAGGACAGCCTTCACGATTGCCGGTGACGGCGATTTTTTGATGAATGGCCAGGAGCTGGCCACGGCCGTGCAGCACGGCGCCAAAAGCATTATTCTGCTGCTCAACAACGGCATGTACGGCACCATCCGCATGCATCAGGAGCGCGAGTACCCGCGTCACGTCAGCGGCTCCAGTCTGCAAAACCCGGACTTCTGCGCGCTGGCGCGGGCCTATGGCTACACAGCCACCCGCATCACGCGCACCGAAGAGTTTGAAGCGGTCATGCGCCAGGCGCTGCAGGGCAAGGAAGGGGCATTGATCGAGATCATGCTAGACCCGGAAGTCATCAGCACGCGCGGCACCTTGTCGGCGATCACGAACGCAGCCAAACGCTGACCGACCCCGCGAGCTCAACCGCCGTGTCTCTGTGCAAGCAGGGGCCGCGGGTCCGGCTTTGCCGGCCCGCAGGCGCAGCGGCCCCCTCG
>NZ_JBDTTH010000037.1:0-37822 GCF_039930745.1 Polaromonas sp.
AGCGAGCGCACCCGCATCCTGCGCGACATGCATGACGGCGTGGGCGCCCACCTGAGCGCCGCCATCCGGCAGTTGCAGTCCGGCAAGGCCAGCAGCGAGGACGTGCTGCAGACACTGCGCTACACGCTGGACCAGCTCAAGCTGTCCATCGACGCCATGCATCTGCTGCCGGGCGACATCAGCTCCCTGCTGGCCAACCTGCGCTACCGGCTGGAGCCGCGTTTTGCGGCCTCAGACATCGAGCTGCAGTGGGTGGTGGGCAGCCTGGAGCCGGTGGCCCGCATGGACGCCAATGCCATGCGGCAACTGCAGTTCATGGTGTTTGAGGCGCTGTCCAATGTGCTGCAGCATTCACACGCGACCACGCTGACGATCGAAGCGGAGATGGCCGGTTCCGGTGTCTGCCTGCGTGTGGTGGACAACGGCCGCGGCTTTGACGCCGCCGCGCCGCCGCGCAAGGGCCTGCTGGCCATGCGTGAGCGCGCGACCGCGATAGGTGTGTCCATTGCCATTGAAAGCCGCCCAGGCCGGACCGCGGTGGAAATCCGGATCGCCTGAGGCGGCTGCCGGACGCTATAAAAACAGGAGCTGGTTGTGCCCGCCCGCAAAGGGCTGGAGACCGATTTCTCTTGTAAAAGAGAGAAAAATCAGTCAACGGGGCAAATTTTGCACATTGCTGGCTGAAATCACGCCACCACCCAGGCAGACCTCGCCTTGGTAGAGCACGGCCGACTGGCCCGGCGTGACGGCCCACTGCGGCTCGTCAAAACGCAGTTCGGCGTCGGTGGGCGACGGGGCTGTCAGTTCGCAAGCTGCGTCGGCCTGGCGGTAACGGGTTTTGGCCGCCATGGCCCCAGGCGCGGGCGGCGCGCCGGCTACCCAGCTGCAGTCCTGCACCTGCACCTCCGTGGACAGCAGCCAGGGATGGTCGTGGCCCTGCACCACCCACAGGGTGTTGCTGTCCATGTCCTTGCGCGCGACAAACCAGGGTTCGTGTTCGCCCACGCCGCGCTGCCCGCGCGCCTGCACCGCCTTGAGTTCGGCGCCGCGCGCCTTGACCCCGCCTATGCCCAGGCCCTGGCGCTGGCCCAGCGTGTAAAAGCTCAGGCCCACGTGTTCGCCCAGCACCCGGCCCTGGTCGTTTTTGATTGGCCCCGGCGCCTTGGCGATGTAGCGGTTCAAAAACTCACGGAAAGGCCGCTCGCCGATGAAGCAGATACCGGTTGAGTCCTTCTTCTTTGCGTTCGGCAGGCCGATCTCGTCCGCAATGCGCCGCACCTCTGTTTTCTTCAGCTCCCCGACCGGGAACAGGGTTCTGGAGAGTTGTGCCTGGGTCAGCCGGTGCAAAAAGTAGCTCTGGTCCTTGGCCGGGTCCAGGCCCTTGAGCAGTTCATGCAGGCCGGTGGCTTCGTTTTTCCGCACGCGCGCGTAGTGCCCGGTGGCGATCATCGAAGCACCCAGGCGCATCGCATGGTCGAGGAAGGCCTTGAACTTGATCTCGGCGTTGCACAGGATGTCGGGGTTCGGCGTGCGGCCGGCCTGGTACTCGCGCAGGAACTCGGCAAAGACGCGGTCTTTGTAGTCGGCCGCAAAATTGACGTGTTCGATCTCGATGCCGATGACGTCGGCGACGGCGGCGGCGTCCACGAAGTCGATGTTGGACGAGCAGTATTTGCTGTCATCGTCGCTGTTGTCGTCATCTTCCCAGTTCTTCATGAAGATGCCGATAACCTCATGGCCCTGCTGTTTGAGCAGCCAGGCGGTGACGGCGGAGTCCACCCCGCCGCTCAGGCCGACGACGATCCGTTGCCGCTTGCCGTCGTGGCTGTGTGTGTTGATTTGTTGGTTGCCCATGGCTCCATTGTAAAAAGGCGAAAGCTTTTGCGCCTGCTCGGGGTCCGCCGGCCTTGCTGGCCATGCGGCCGGATGCCGGTGCTCGTCAGGGCAACCCACCGGGTTTGCAGAGCCATTCGGACTATTGTCGATGGCTGCACTGCGCCATCGCGGCCGTTTTCAGCACATTTCCAGCACAATGAAATGCTCGCATTTTTGCAGGAACCGCCACTTTGCAACGACGTCGATTTCTTTCCCGCACCGGACAGGCCATCACGGCTGCCGGCGTGGCCACCGGGCTGCCATGGCTTTCGTCGCTGGCCCAGGCCGCGGGCCTCAAACCCGTGGGCAGGGCCCAGCCCTTCGACTACGCGGTGCTCAAGGGCCAGGCGCGCGACCTGTCGGCCAAGCCCTACCGGTACCGGTCGATGGCGTTGCCGGCCGGTATTTCGGACTTGACCTGGGACCAGCACCAGGCCATTCGCTTTCGGGACGACCATGCTTTATGGGGCGATGACAAGCTGCGCTTTGTGGCCAAGTTTTTCCACCTCGGCCTGTACTTCAAGACGCCTGTGCGCATGCACGAAGTGAGCAACGGCCAGGCACAGGAACTGGCCTATGACCCGGCGATGTTTGATTACGGGAAAAGCGGCGTGCGGGGCGACAAGCTGCCCGCCGATCTCGGTTTTGCCGGCTTCCGCCTGAATTTTCATACCGATCCGGTGCGTGACGTGGCGGCGTTCCTCGGCGCAAGCTACTTTCGCGCGGTGGGCGGCGAATGGCAGTATGGCCAGTCGGCACGGGGCCTGGCCATCGACACGGCGCAAACTTTCCCGGAGGAGTTTCCGGATTTCATCGGCTACTGGCTCGAAAAGCCCGACCCGAAATCAGCTTCACTGACCGTGTACGCCCTGCTGGACTCACCGAGTGTCAGTGGTGCCTACCGCTTTGTGATCACGCCGGGCGACACGCAGATCATGGACCTGGACGTGGCACTGTACCTGCGTAAAACCATCGCCCGCCTGGGCATCGCACCGTGCACCAGCATGTTTCAGACCGGCGAAAACGACAAACGCATGGGCTGGGATTGGCGCGGCGAAATCCACGACACAGATGGCCTGGCCATGCACAGCGGCACGGGCGAATGGCTGTGGCGCCCATTGACCAACCCGGCGCAACTGCAGTTCAACGCCTTCCAGGACGACAACCCGCGCGGTTTTGGCCTGATGCAGCGCGACCGGAACTTTGATCATTACCAGGACGACGGCGTGTTCTATGAAAAACGCCCGAGCCTGTGGGTCGAGCCCAAGGCGGGCTGGGGCGCAGGCTCGGTGCAGCTGGTGGAAATCCCGACCGTGGACGAAACCTTTGACAACATCGTGGCCTTCTGGAACCCCAGGGACAAACCGCAGGCAGGGCAGGAATTGTTGTTTTCCTACCGGCTGCACTGGGGTGGCCAGCCGCCCATTGTGCAAATACCGTTGGCACGCTGCGTGGCCACACGCACCGGTCTCGGCGGCGTGGTGGGGAAAAAGCGCACGGCCTTCACCTGGCGTTTTGCGGTCGATTTTGCAGGCGGCGACTTTGCGTTACTGAACCCCGGGGCCCAGGTCAAAGCCGTGATCACGGCCTCGCGCGGCACGATTGAATTGACGTCGGCCCGGCCGCTGGACGCCATCAAGGGGTGGCGCGCCATGTTCGACGTACGCCCCGATGGCGACAGCACGGCACCCATCAACCTGCGCATGTATTTGCAGGCCGACGGCCAGTCATTGACGGAAACCTGGCTGTACCAATGGACGCCGCCGCCTGTGGCGCAGCGGATTCTTTACTGAAGCCTGCGCTGGCTGTCAGCGGAAAATGGGCTGCACCGTTGGCGCCCGGCAATCATCCATGACCACAGCGCCAAACGCAAATGCGATAGCGTCTGCTATCTCAAAGAACCCATGGTTCCTACCGCTGGCCCAACGGCGCATGCACGCTGGCGTCCGTGGTTACCAGATCAAGCGGGAAGCGCCTGCCTACCAGGTAGTCTTCCAGGCAGGTCAGCAGCAAGGGGCTGCGGTGCAAGTGCGCGCAAGCCCGGATTTCTTCGGGGCTGAGCCAGAGGGTGCGCACGATGCCTTCATCCAGCGCCTGCCCGGCCACCTCTGCACCCAGCGTGCCGCAAAAGGCGAAGCGCAGGTAAGTGATGTCCAGTGGGGCTTCCTGGCCAGGCACCGTCCGCTCGAAGCGTGACATATAGATGCCGACCAGCGCCTCGGGGTTGAAATGAAAGGCGGTTTCTTCGAGCGTTTCCCGCATACAGGCCTGCGCCGGGCTTTCGCCGGGGTCGAGGTGGCCGGCCGGGTTGTTCAGGCGCAGGCCGTCCTGCGTGTGTTCTTCCACCAGCAGGAACTTGCCCTCGCGCTCGATGATGGCCGCGACTGTGACACTGGGTTTCCATCTTGTATTCATGGCCCGCATTATCCGTGGGGCGCAGGGCTGTACCCGGCTGGTTACCGTGTGGCAAAAATCACATGAAAGTCATGTAAGCTAGCCGACAGCTTCAAAAATCACGTAGAACTACCTACACGCAACGAGGAGACACCCATGCGAATCGGGGTACCGGCCGAAATCACGGCGGGGGAAACACGCGTTGCCGTCACGCCCGAGACGGCCAAAAAACTCAAGGCCCAGGGCCACACCGTGTGCATCCAGTCGGGTGCCGGCGTGGCCGCCAGCGTTCCGGATGAGGCCTACGTGGCCGCGGGTGCCGAAATTACCGATGCGGCCGGTGCCTACGCCAGTGACATCGTGCTCAAGGTGCGTTGCCCGCTGGACAGCGAAATGGGCCTGGCCAAAGCCGGTACCGTGCTGGTCGGCATGCTCAATCCCTTTGATGCCACCGGCCTGCAGCGCCTGGCCGCCGCCCAGCTGACGGCGTTTGCGCTGGAAGCCGCGCCGCGTACCAGCCGTGCGCAAAGCATGGACGTACTGTCTTCGCAAGCCAATATTGCCGGCTACAAGGCCGTGATGATGGCAGCCGACAGCTACCAGCGCTTTTTCCCGATGCTGATGACCGCCGCCGGTACCGTCAAGGCCGCCCGGGTGGTGATTCTGGGCGTCGGTGTGGCCGGCCTGCAGGCCATTGCCACGGCCAAGCGCCTGGGCGCCGTGATTGAAGCCAGCGACGTGCGCCCCAGCGTCAAGGAGCAGGTCGAATCGCTGGGCGGCAAGTTCATTGACGTGCCCTACGAGACCGACGAGGAGCGCGAAGCCGCCGTCGGTGTCGGCGGTTATGCCAAACCCATGCCGGCCAGCTGGCTGGAACGGCAAAAGGCGGAGGTCGCCAAACGCGTGGCCCAGGCCGACATCGTTATCACCACCGCGCTGATTCCGGGCCGTGCTGCCCCGGTGCTGGTGACCGAGGACATGGTCAAGGCCATGAAGCCCGGCAGCGTGATTGTTGATCTGGCGGCACCACAGGGCGGCAACTGCCCGTTGACAGAACCCGGCAAAACCGTGGTCAAGCACGGCGTCACCCTGATTGGCGAAACCAATGTGCCGGCGCTCGTTGCAGCCGATGCCAGCGCGCTCTACGCGCGCAACCTGCTCGACTTCCTCAAGCTCATCATCACCAAAGAGGGTGAGCTCAAGGTCGACCTGGAAGACGACATCGTCGCCGCTTGCCTGATGACGCAGGGCGGTGAGGTAAAGAAAAAATGACTGGAAGGTTGTTCTCGCTGGTGGCGTTGACAGCCGCAATGGCTGTTTCGCCTGCACATGCCGAAACCGTCAAGGTGGGCAGGGCCAGCATCGAACTGCCGGAAGGAAACTGGAAAGCGCTGGCGACCAGCAACGGCCAAGACAAGGCGAGCGACGGTAGCGCGGACGGTGCGCTGCCTACCGAAACCCGCTCATTTGCCTTTATCTCGGATGGCCGCGTGATGGCCATTCTTTACGTGAACTCATCGAAGGCCGGGGGGCTGGAGGTCAACTGGATCAATACCTGCACGAGCACCCAGAGCGTCCTTGCCTTGAATCTGACAAAAAACCCCAACGCGCTCGAGTGCGTCCGGATGTCAGTCCCTTTGAAGGCGGAGCAATATCTCAAGCTTGCCATGCCCGATGTGTTGAACGCCATGGAAGCCAGGCACATGGCCGTGCCGCCAGCCATGCAAGCCATTGGTGTGACGGTAGGCAGCTTCGGCGGTACCAGCATGCACGTTAATTTGCTTGCGGTGCCGAGCTTTCTCGGTTTGCAAGGCGAGGAAGTTTCAACCCTTCCGGCACCCTTGAAGCCCGGCCAGCTCGTGTGGGCGCGCCAGCTGGCTGCAGCTGTCAAGGGCAGCCTCTACTCCATGAGCGGCAACATGACCCTTCCTCCCCTGGCCTTCGCTCCCCGCGTTAATTCATCAACTTCTCAATAGGCGATCATGGAAGCAGTTTCCCCCACCATCATCAACCTCATCATCTTTGTGCTGGCGATTTACGTGGGTTACCACGTGGTGTGGACCGTCACGCCGGCCCTGCACACGCCGCTGATGGCGGTGACCAACGCGATTTCGGCGATTGTCATCGTCGGCGCCATGCTGGCCGCTGCACTGACCGTCACGCCGCTGGGTAAAACCATGGGCGTGCTGGCCGTGGCGCTGGCCGCGGTCAATGTCTTCGGTGGTTTTCTGGTGACCCGGCGCATGCTGGAGATGTTCAGAAAGAAAGAAAAGAAAGTCGTTGCGGCTGATGCAGCGGGCACGGGAGCCGCCAAATGAGCATGAATCTTGTCACGCTGCTGTACCTGGTGGCTTCCGTCTGTTTCATCCAGGCGCTCAAGGGCCTGTCGCATCCCACCACCTCGATCCGCGGCAACCTGTTTGGCATGGTCGGCATGGCGATAGCGGTGGTCACCACCGGCGCGCTGATTGTGGAGATCTCGGGTGGCAAGGCCGTTGGCATGGTTTACGTGCTGGCCGCGCTGGTGGTGGGTGGTGCCGTCGGCACGCTGATGGCCAAACGCGTCGAGATGACCAAGATGCCCGAGCTGGTGGCTTTCATGCACAGCATGATTGGTCTCGCGGCGGTGTTCATCGCCGTGGCAGCCATGGCCGAGCCTGATGCTTTCGGCATCGTGGCCGCGGGCCTGCCGACGGCGGCCATCCCGGCCGGCAACCGGCTTGAGCTCTTCCTGGGCGCGGCCATCGGCGCCATCACCTTCAGTGGTTCGGTCATCGCTTTCGGCAAGCTCAGCGGCAAATACAAATTCCGCCTGTTTCAAGGCGCGCCCGTGACCTTCTCAGGTCAGCACATGCTGAATCTGGTGCTGGGCATCGCCACGCTGGCCCTCGGCCTGGCCTTCATGTTCACCGGCAACTGGACGGCATTTTTCGCGATGCTGGCGCTGTCCTTTGTACTGGGCGTTCTGATCATCATCCCGATCGGCGGCGCCGACATGCCGGTGGTGGTGTCCATGCTCAACAGCTATTCGGGCTGGGCCGCGGCCGGCATCGGTTTCTCGCTGAACAACGCCATGCTGATCGTGGCCGGCTCGCTCGTGGGTTCGTCGGGCGCCATCCTGTCCTACATCATGTGCAAGGCGATGAATCGCTCCTTCTTCAACGTGATCCTTGGCGGCTTCGGCGGCGAGGCGGGCACCGCTGCGGCGGGTGCCAAGGAGCAACGCCCTGTGAAGTCGGGATCAGCCGACGATGCAGCGTTTATCCTGGGCAATGCAGAAACCGTGATCATCGTGCCGGGTTACGGCCTGGCGGTTGCACGTGCGCAGCACTCGGTCAAGGAACTTGCGCAAAAACTCATTGAAAAAGGCGTGACCGTCAAATACGCGATCCATCCGGTGGCGGGCCGCATGCCCGGCCACATGAACGTGTTGCTGGCCGAGGCCGAAGTGCCCTACGACCAGGTGTTCGAGATGGAAGACATCAATGCCGAGTTCGGCCAGGCTGACGTGGCCATCATCCTGGGCGCCAACGATGTGGTGAACCCCGCCGCTCATGTGAAGGGCAGCGCCATCTACGGCATGCCCATTCTGGAGGCCTACAAGGCCAAGACCGTGATCGTCAACAAACGCTCGATGGCGGCCGGTTATGCCGGACTGGATAACGAGCTTTTCTACATGGACAAGACCATGATGGTCTTCGGCGACGCCAAAAAAGTGATCGAGGACATGGGCAAAGCCATTGAGTGACACGCGGCGATAACACTTTCGGGTTGCTGAAAAACATGAATTAGGGGGCTTCCCCTCCGGATTTCCCAGTTTCCTAGGGGAAAACGCAATAGCCCCGAAGAGGGTGCGCCACGAAAATTCGTGGCAGTTGTTCAATCGTCATCTGGAGAAGACAAACATGAATGCATCCACCCTCGATCGTCCCTGGTTGAGCGCCTACCCCCCGGGCGTGCCAGCCGACATCGACGCGTCGCAATACGCTTCACTGGTCGCACTGATGGAAGAAAGCTTCGCCAAGAATGCTGCTGCCGTGGCTTACAGCTTCATGGGCAAGGACATCACCTTCGGCCAGACGGACAGCTTGTCGCTGGCTTTTGCCGCCTATCTGCAGGGGCTGGGACTGGCCAAGGGCGACCGCGTAGCCATCATGATGCCCAACGTGCCGCAGTACCCGGTCACGGTGGCGGCCATCCTGCGCGCCGGTTATGTGGTGGTCAACGTCAACCCCCTGTACACGCCGCGCGAACTGGAGCACCAGCTCAAGGACTCCGGCGCCAAAGCGATTGTGATCATCGAGAACTTCGCCAATACGCTGGAGCAGTGCATTGCCAACACGCCGGTCAAGCATGTGGTCCTGACCGCCATGGGCGACCAGCTGGGCATGCTCAAGGGTGCCCTGGTCAACTACGTGGTTCGAAATGTCAAGAAGATGGTGCCGGCCTTCAACCTGCCGAACGCCGTACGCTTCAATGACGCCGTGGCCCAAGGCACACGCGGCACGCTCAAGCGGCCCGATATCAAGCCCGACGATGTGGCTGTCCTGCAGTACACCGGCGGCACCACGGGTGTTTCCAAGGGCGCCGTGCTGCTGCACCGCAACGTGATCGCCAATGTGCTGCAGTCCGAGGCCTGGAACGGCCCGGCCATGTCCAGCATGACGTCTGACGTGCAGCCCACCTATGTTTGCGCGCTGCCTCTGTATCACATCTTCGCTTTCACGGTGAACATGATGCTGGGCATGCGCACTGGCGGCAAAAACATCCTGATCCCGAACCCGCGCGACTTGCCGGCCGTGCTCAAGGAACTGTCCAAGCACAAAGTGCACAGCTTCCCGGCCGTCAACACGCTGTTCAACGGCTTGGCCAACCACCCCGACTTCAACACCGTGGACTGGTCGCACCTGAAAATTTCGTTAGGCGGTGGCATGGCGGTGCAAAGCGCTGTTGCCAAGCTCTGGCTGGAAAAAACTGGCTGCCCGATCTGTGAAGGCTACGGGCTGTCCGAAACCTCGCCTTCGGCCAGCTGCAACCCGACCAACAGCAAGGCCTTCACCGGCACCATAGGCGTGCCGATTCCCGGCACCTGGTTCAAGCTGCTCGACGACGACGGCAACGAAGTGCCACCGGGCCAGCCCGGCGAGATCGCCATCAAGGGCCCGCAGGTCATGGCCGGCTATTGGCAGCGTCCTGACGAGACCGCGAAAGTCATGACGCCGGACGGCTACTTCAAGTCCGGCGACATCGGCGTGGTAGATGAGCGCGGCTTCTTCAAGATCGTCGACCGCAAGAAAGACATGATTCTCGTCAGCGGCTTCAACGTCTACCCGAACGAGGTGGAAGACGTGGTCTCCAGCATGGACGGCGTGATGGAATGCGCCTGCGTCGGTGTGGTGGACGACAAGTCGGGTGAAGCCGTCAAGCTGGTGATCGTCAAGAAAAACCCGGACCTCACCGAAGCCCAAGTGCGCGAGTTCTGCAAGACCAACCTCACCGGCTACAAACAGCCCAAGGTGGTGGAGTTCCGCACCGAACTGCCGAAAACACCGGTGGGCAAGATCCTGCGCCGCGAGTTGCGTGACAAGAAGTAGGCGCAAGCCACGTCTTGCAGCAAAGGCGGCTTCGGCCGCCTTTTTTATTGATTCTTGGCATTTCGGGCAAACTCGCGGCCATGACGATTACCGCCATCCTCAGCGCGCTGGCCGAAGAGCAGCAGGGTCTGCTCGAACTCCTGCAGCAGCCCCAAAAATCCAACCACGCCGGACGTGACTTCTGGCAGGGGCGCCTGCATGGTCAGCCCGTGGTGCTTGCACTTTCACGCATCGGCAAGGTGGCGGCAGCTACTACCAGCACCGCGCTGATCGAGCGCTTCAATGTGGACCGGATCGTCTTCACAGGGGTGGCCGGCGGATTGGGTGACGGGGTTCAGGTGGGTGATGTGGTGGTGGCTACTGAATTTGTTCAGCATGACCTGGACGCATCACCGATTTTTCCGCGTTACGAAGTCCCGCTATACGGACGGAGCCGATTTCCTTGCAACGCAGCGCTGACCGCGCGGCTGCTTCAAGCCAGCCGCGCAGGGCTTGAGAGTCTCGCGCTACCCGCGAAGACCTTGCTGCATCATGGCCTGATGGCCAGCGGAGACCGCTTTGTTTCCGGTATGCAGGAGTCCCGGAATCTGCGCACGGCTTTGAAGCAGGGCGGCCACGAGGTGCTGGCTGTGGAAATGGAGGGTGCGGCAGTGGCGCAAGTGTGCTTTGACTACGGTCTGCCGTTTGCCGCCGTGCGCACAATCTCGGATCGCGCCGACGACACGGCGCATGTGGATTTTCCGGTGTTCGTTAAGGATGTAGCCAGCTTGTACGCGCAGGCGATCATGGAGCGATTTCTACTTTCGCTATTAATAAGATAGCTACTCGCGCCCGTCCTGCAAGGGCTTTCTGCGGATTTGACTGGTAAATGCGGTACGAACGAATTACTGCGGCCGGCGGCGCTCTTCAGACCAGCCGGGGCCGTGGGTCCGGCTTCGCCGGCCCGCAGGGCAGCGGCCCCCTCAGGGGGCAGGGAGCTACACGAAGTGAGCGACCGTGGGGGGCTACTTCAACCAGCCGCGCCGCCGGAAGTACCACATCGGTACCACCGCGCTGGCGGCCATCAGCAGCAAGGCATAGGGATAGCCCAGCGCCCAGTCGAGCTCGGGCATGAGTTTGAAGTTCATGCCGTACACGCTGGCAATCAGCGTGGGCGGCAGCAGGGCCACACTGGCCACCGAGAAGATCTTGATGATCTTGTTCTGGTTGATGTTGATGAAACCCACCGTGGCGTCCATCAGAAAGTTGATCTTGTCGAAGAGAAAGGCGGTGTGCGAGTCCAGCGAGTCGATGTCGCGCAAAATCTGGCGCGCTTCCTCGAACTGTTCAGCGTTGAGCATCTTGCTGCGCATCATGAAACTCACGGCGCGGCGCGTGTCCATCACGTTGCGGCGAATTCGGCCACTCAAATCCTCATGGCGGGCAATGGCGCCCAGCACCTCGCCGGCCATCACGTCGGTCACATCGCCGGACAACACCTTGGTACTGACTTTTTCGAGATCGATGTAAATGCCTTCCAGCGTGTCGGCCGAATATTCGGCGTCGGCATCGAACAGCTTGAGCAACACTTCCTTGGCGTCTTCAATCAGCCCCGGGGCGCGGCGCGCGCGCATGCGCAGCAGACGGAACACCGGCACGTCCTCGTCGTGGATCGAAAACAGCACGCCTTTGCTCTTGAGGTCGTCGTTGACCAGGTTCAGGATAAACGCCACCCGCACGGTGCGCGGCTCGTCGTCATCGGCAATCAGGAAGTCGGAGCGGATGTGCAGCTCGCCGTTGTCTTCTTCATAAAAACGCGCGGACTCCTCAATGTCCTCGTCCATCACGTCTTCGGGAATCGACAGGCCGTAATACTGCTTGATCCAGCGCTTTTCTTCCAGCGTCGGCGACTCCAGGTCCACCCAGATGGGCTGGAAGCGGGAGAGTTCCTCGAGCGATTCGATCTCTTCCTGGAACAGGCGCCCGTTGGCGAGCGTGAAGATATTGAGCATGACTGGCTCCCAATCGGTTTGGGGGAGCCGGCACCACACATCGGTTGGCGGGCGTCGGCGGGGTTGTGGATGGTGGCATCGCTTTCAACCCCGGGACGACTCTGGCGTCAGTCTGCGGTGCTGAAAGCTAGCGACTGGGGCTGCTTTCCAAGGATTTCTCCGTGATGAATAAGCGGCGATTATGACATCTCAACCCCGGGCGATCCATCGCCCGTGTCACATAAAAAAGTCAATGAGTTCGCCTTTTCGGGCCATGGCGTCCCGTTCGCCCAAGTCCATCAACGCCTTGATAAAACCCGGTTCAAACAGGAGGTAGCTGGCCAGCGCCGCGCCGCCGGGGCTGCCCTTGGCGCCCAGCGCGCCCAGGCCGGCCAGGGCGTTGTAGGTCGCAGCGGGCAACTCTCCCGCATGAGCCTGGGCCAGGGCATCGAGCGACTGGGACGGGGCGATGGCGAGCACTTCCACCGGCCGGTAAGGCATGAGGGCTGCGATTTCGCGCGGCATCTGAAGCAGGGTCTTGCTGACACGCTGGGCCTGCTCGACGTCGGCCTGCAGGGTGTCCTGAAAGACGCTGGCCAAGGCGTGGCCGGCGATGGCGCCCAGGGTGGGCCGGCCCGCAATGGCCGGGCCGCCGGTATTGCCCGTCAGTCCGGCGCGCTCCGGTTGACCCACGCCAATCACCAGAATTTTGCTGGCGCCCAGGTGCAAGGCCGACGACAGCGGCGAGCTCTGGCGCATGGATCCGTCGCCAAAAAATTCGCGATGGCCATCGACCCACAGGGGTGTGGCCGGAAAGAGAAAGGGGATGGCGCTGGAAGCCATCAGGTGTTCGATGGTGATGGGCTGAAACTCCGCACGCCGGCCGGGGCGGTTCCACAAGCCGGTGGCGGTGCCGGGCGCGGTCTGGCAGAAGGTCCAATGCACGCCGCTGGTGTAGCTCGATGCAGTGACCGCGAGCGCCAGCAGGGTCTTGTCCTGCAGGGCCCGCTCGATGTTGCTCAGCGAGATAACCCGATGCAGGGTGTCCACCATCGGCGTGTTGTTCAAAAAGGCCTGCTGCCTCCTGACTTGCTGCGACAGAAACAGAGCAGCAGCAATACGGCTCGAGCGTATCCAGCCGGGCACCTTGAGCTGGTAAACCTGTGCCGAGCGCAGTGTGGTCCAGAAGCTGGCAAGCTGCCCGAAGGCCGCCAGACCTTCGTTGGCACGGCTGGCCAGGTAACAGGCATTGAGCGCGCCGGCCGAAGTGCCGGCCAGAATCTGGAACGGAAAACGCTGGCTCCCCGTGCCACTCTGCAGCCCGAGAATGCGGGCCAGCGCCTGCAGCACGCCGGCTTGATAGGCAGTGCGGGCGCCGCCGCCCATCAGCACCAGCCCCTTGAGGTCTTCGTCGAGACGCGTCAGGCTGTTGGAAATAATCGTTTCAAGCGACATGGCGCGGAGGAAGTTCCATCCTGAGTTCCAGAGAAAGATGTGGTGGCTGGAGCTGCATTGATTCTAGGGCCGCTTTTTTCCGGCAGTCCCCTCCTTTCGAAGGATGACAAGGCTGATGAAGGTCGTTAGTATGTTCTTCTCAGGAGAGGCTGGTACGGGTTGTGCAAAGGCAGTCCCTGATGTGCCTACTGCGCACTATTTCCACGCAGGGGACAGATATGGCACTTGCCATGGTCCCCTTGCCCAGCCCCCGGTCGCCGTGACCCTGGGTTTACGTATGACTGCCGCGGGGGGCGGCAGCCACCAAAGGCAAGAGATGCCAGCAGCGCTCGAAGTCTTGCTCATCGACAACGCGGAAAGGGACCTGGCCGGAGTTCCGGGTTTGCTGGCGGAGGCCGCTTTTGCTTTCAGGCCGGGTAGCGCTGACAGCCTGGCCGCCATGAGGGCTGCGCTGGAAAGCCAGTCGTGGGATGTCGCCATCTGTGCCTATCATGCGACCGGCTTCAGCGGCTTTCCCGCGCTTGCGCTGCTGCAATCACAGGCGCCTCGCCTGCCTGTGCTGGTTGTTTCCGGTGTCCCTGGTGAGGAGGCCGCGGTGGCGGCCATGAAAGCCGGTGCCGCAGATTACCTCACGCTGACCGGCCTGGGCCGGCTGGTTCCCGCCATCCGCGAGGCCATGCAACGGCGCGGGGGCGACGCACCCAGTTGCCTTGCGGCGGAAAACGCCCTGCGCGAAAGTGAAGCGGGCTTGCGCCGGGCGCAGTTGCTGGCCCGGCTCGCTCACATCATCACGCGGCCGGACGGCTCGTTCGAGAGTTATTCCGAATCGTTGCTGGAACTGCTCGGTGTTGATGCCGCCCATGTGCCCGCCAGTACCCGGGCCTGGCTGGAGATTCTGCATCCGGAAGACCGCGATCACTTCCGCGCCATATCCATCAGCGCCGGTGTGTCGGGCCGCCGCGTTGACCTGGATTACCGGCTCCGGCATGCCGGTGGCGCCTGGCTGCATATGCGGCAGGTCATAGAGCCCCTGCATGGCACGCCCAGCGCTGACGGCAAGATGCGCTGGTTCTGCACGCTTCAGGACGTGACCAGCCAGAAGATGGCCGAGGAAAAAATCCGCAAGCTCAATCTCGACCTCGAGCGCGACATGCGCCGGCGCATTGCCGCCGAGCAGGAACACGCAGCGCTGGAAGCCGGGCTGCGCGAGGCGCAGAAGATGGAGTCGCTGGGCAGGCTGGCCGGCGGTATCGCGCATGACTTCAACAATCTGCTGGCTGCCATGCTGGGCAATACTTCGCTAGCGCGCATGAACCTGGCGTTTCCCGACAAGTTGCGCCATAACCTCGACCAGGTGGACCGGGCAGGGGCGAGGGCGAAGGAGCTCGTCAAGCAGATTCTTTCCTTCAGTCGCAAGCAACCCCAGCAGTTCGTTGTCCAGTCCATGCGCGCGGTCGTGGTCGAGGCACTGTCGCTGCTGCGTTCAACCCTGCCAGCGGGAGTCGATCTGGTGGTGACGATTCCCGATGCGACGCCGACCTATGTCAATGTTGACGGCGGCCAGATCTCGCAAGTGCTGATGAACTTGTGCACGAATGCCTGGCATGCCACCAGCGGTATTGCCCCGCGAATTGAAGTGGCACTCGATGAGCTTGTACTGGAGGCCGGGCAGGGGCCAGCCAGCTTGCCTGCCGGCCCTTATGTGCGCCTGCAGGTCAAGGACAACGGGCACGGCATGGACGAGGGCACGCAAGCCCGCATTTTCGAGCCTTTTTTCACGACCAAACCTGCCGGACAGGGCACCGGGCTAGGCCTGGCCGTGGTGCACGGCATTGTCAAGACGCATGGCGGCGCCATCACGGTTGAAAGCGCAGTGTCCGGCGGGACGACATTTACCGTTTACTTGCCGGCGGTGGTTCCCCACGCGTTGCCGGTGGTGGAAGCGCCGACCCCGATGCCTGCCGACGGGCTGGGCCGGCACGTCATGTATGTCGACGACTATGACGCCATGGGCGAGCTGGTGAGCGAAGTGCTGCGTACGGCCGGCTACCGGGTCACCCTCCATACCCGCGGCGAGGACGCCCTGGCCGACCTGCTGGCGGGGACGCAAGCCTTCGATCTCGTCATCACTGACCAGAACATGCCCGGCATGGCGGGCACGGAGCTGGCGCGGCAGGTCAAGCTGATCCGGCCCACATTGCCTGTGATCATCAGCTCGGGCTACATCAGCGAGGAGCTGCGGGCCCGCGCCCGTGAGGTCGGTGTGCCGGAAGTGATCGACAAGACCAGAAACATCGAGCGGCTGGCCGGCTCCATTGCCGGATGGATGGACGCTGCCGGGCATTGATGTTGATCCCCGACAAAGACGGGCGGGCAATGCCTGAGTAAAAGCACAGGCTTTTTTGAAGCGGTGCGAGCGTGCAGTGCGCGTGCTTGGCCTGGCGCTGATCCTCTGGCGGTCCAAAAAAAACATACAAATCAACGCTCCGCACCTGGCTGGCGCGACCCGTCATCGCGGCTTGATTTTCCCGACGCGTCCGTCAAGACCCTTTTCAGACCGTTTCATCTTTTTGTTGCGGGGCAGGATTGCCTTTGCCCGGCTTCGGGCGCATAGTGAAACCAAGAGAGTTGCCCGTCCATCGCTTCGCATACCCCCTGTCGAAGCGGTGTTTTTAAACCCCCATCCAGTCATGGAAAAGGAGTCTCTTTATGAATTTGACGATCAGCGGCCACCACCTTGAAGTTACCCCCGCCCTGCGCGGCTATGTGACCAGCAAGCTGGACCGGATTACCCGGCATTTTGATCAGGTGGTGGACGTCAAAGTCCTGTTGACTGTGGATAACATGAAAGAAAAGGAGTTGCGCCAGAAAGCCGAGTGCAATGTACATGTCAAAGGACGTGATCTTTTTGCCGAGAGTTCGCATGCTGATCTTTATGCTGCGGTTGATGAGCTCGCTGACAAGCTCGACCGCCAGGTCGGGCGTTACAAGACAAGAACCCAGGACCACCACCACGTGGCTGCCAAACGGCAGATGTAAGTAGCTGCAGCCGGACCAACCGCGCTGTGGTCCGGGCTGGGTTCAAGGCCGCCCCCGGTAGTCGGGCGGCTTTTTTATGGGCTGGGTGGTCTCCTTGCTTATGAAAGTGCATAATTCGGCGACCAAAACCCCGTTATGAACCGTCTTTCGCAAATTTTGCCTGCCAGCCAGGTTCTGGTCAGTGTTGAGGCCACCAGCAAGAAGCGTGCTTTTGAAGAAGCCGGCTTGCTGTTTGAGAACCAGCATGGACTGAACCGCGCCCTGATCACCGACAGCCTGTTTGCGCGCGAGCGCCTGGGTTCGACCGGCTTGGGCCATGGGGTGGCGATTCCACACGGACGCATCAAGGGTCTGAAATCCCCCATGGCGGCAGTTTTCCAGCTGCATGTCCCGATCGGCTTTGATGCCCCCGACGAGCAAGCGGTGGGGCTGCTGATTTTTCTGCTGGTCCCCGAGGCGGCCACCCAGAAACATCTGGAAATCCTGTCCGAAATTGCCGAGCTGCTCAGCGACAGTGCCTTGCGCGAGCAGCTCAAGGCCAGCACCGATGCCGCTGCCTTGTACCAGCTGATTGCCTCCTGGCAGTCCAGCCACGCCGTCAGCCCCTGAGCGCCCCGTGGCCGTGATCCAGGGTTTCCCGGAAATGAGGGCATGAAGCCCACTGTCGTCAGTGCCGACGTCCTTTTTGAGGACCATCGTGCCCAACTCAAATGGGAATGGGTGGCTGGGCTGGGTGCTTCGGAGCGGCGTTTCGACGAAGTGGCGGTGCGCGCTGCCCGCTCCGGCGCCGACCTGGTGGGGTATCTCAATTACATCCACCCTTACCGGGTCCAGCTGCTAGGCGAACGCGAAGTCTCCTACCTCAGCACCGGCAGCCCCGAAGATTGCGCCCGGCGCATTTCGCGCATTGTTACGCTAGAGCCCCCGGTGCTGATCATCGCCGACGGCCAGGTGGCACCCGATACCCTGCTTTCGATGTGCGAGCGCGCACAGATCCCGATGTTTGCCACGAAGGAGTCCGCCGCCTTCGTGATCGACGTGTTGCGCGCTTACCTGTCCAAACATTTTGCCGACCGTACGTCCATGCATGGCGTGTTCATGGACATTCTGGGCGTGGGCCTGATGATCACCGGCGAGTCCGGCCTGGGCAAAAGCGAGCTGGGGCTGGAGCTGATTTCGCGCGGCCATGGGCTGGTGGCCGACGACGCGGTGGACCTCTACCGCATCAACCAGACCACTATCGAAGGCCGTTGTCCGGAACTGCTGCAAAACCTGCTTGAAGTCCGCGGCATTGGCCTGCTCGACATCAAGGCGATCTTTGGCGAGACGGCGGTGCGGCGCAAGATGCGGCTCAAGCTCATCGTGCACCTGGTGCGGCGCGAAACGCTGGAACGAGAGTATGAACGCATCCCCTACGAACCGCTGATGCAGGACGTGCTCGGCATTCCGGTACGCAAGGTGATCATCCAGGTGGTGGCCGGCCGCAACATTGCGGTGTTGGTCGAGGCGGCCGTGCGCAACGTGATTCTCCAGTTCCGCGGCATCGACACCTACCAGGAATTTGTCGAGCGGCATCGCCAGGCCATGGAGCGTGGCGGGTAGAAAATAGAGCCCCACGTTCGCTCACTGCGTGTAGCTCTCTGCCCCCCGAGGGGGCGCTGCGCCTGCGGGCCGGCTAAGCCGGTTCCGCGGCCCCTGCTTGAATTGGGGGCCACACGTTACGCTAACTTATTGATAGCGGACAATGTCCGCCAGTAAAGGGCTGGAGTCTCTTTTGACTTGGATTTCAGTAGAAGATCTACTCGCAGACCTGGCGGCTCAGTTGTGGTGCGGATGCCGTGGCGACGTGGGCCGGTTCGGGCACTTGTCCTTGGTGCAGTTGGCGTACATCGACAGCGAGTGATCGGCGATTGTGAAACCCTTGGCTTTCGCGACGGCATGCTGGCGTTTTTCGATTTCCGCATCGTAAAACTCTTCGACCTTGCCGCAATCGAGACATACCAGGTGGTCATGGTGCTGACCTTCGTTGATTTCGTAAACGGCCTTGCCGGACTCGAAGTTGCTGCGGTTGAGCAGGCCGGCCTGCTCGAACTGGGTCAGCACCCGGTAAACCGTTGCCAGGCCGATGTCGGAGCGGTCTTCCAGCAGCACCCTGAAGACGTCCTCGGCCGTCATGTGCCGTTGTTTGCCGGCCTGGAAAATCTCGAGGATCTTCAGGCGCGGCAGGGTGGCTTTCAATCCGGTATTTTTGAGTTCGTCAATATTGCTCATTGGGAGGCTTCCTGGAGAAAAAGAGGCCGCAGGCGGGGCCTGTGCAGGCTTGGCCATTCGGGGTCAGGTGCTTGCGCGCGACGGCACCCCCTGCCGCTACAATGACCGATCATATCGCTACACCTCCCTACTATGTCAGCCCTGTCTGCAAAATACCGTTACGGCATCCAAACCGCTCTCACAGTTCTGGCCTGCGCTGGACTGGCAGCCTGCGGCAGCATCAAGGGCATGACCAGCGGGCTGAGCGAGAGCAAGGTCAACCCGGTCAACTGGATCACGCCTTACAAGGTGGAAGTTGTGCAGGGCAATTTTGTCTCGAAGGAACAGGTGGAGCTGCTCAAGCCGGGAATGGCGCGCGCCCAGGTGCGCGAAGTGCTCGGTACCCCCCTGCTGGCCAGTGTTTTTCACGAGAACCGCTGGGATTACGTTTTCACCCTCAAGCGAGAGAACACCGAGCCGCAATCGCTCAGGCTCACGGTCTATTTCAAGGACGACGTTCTGGAACGCTTTGAAGGCGACACCATGCCCAGCGAGGCGGACTTCGTGGCCAAGCTTGACACCCGCCGCAAGTTCGGCAAGGTGCCGGTGCTGGAGCTGACAGAAGAACAGCTCAAGGCCGTCGAAAAGAAACCGGCAGCCAGCGCAGGCGCCACGCCGGTGCCACCACCGGTGGCCCTGCCGTCCACCGCCAGCTACCCGCCGCTGGAAAGCCCGGCCAGGTGAGCGCACCGCAGCGGGCTCTTCGCATTGCAGTGGCCGGTGCCGGTGGCCGCATGGGCCAGATGCTGGTCGAGGCCGTCCGCTCCAGTGGTGACTGCGAGCTGACCGGCGCGCTGGATGTCGCCGACAGCCCCGGGCTGGGTACCGATGTGGCGGCCTTTCTGGGGCAGAGCAGCGGCGTGAAGATCACTTCGGACCTCGCCACCGGCCTGGCCGGCGCCGAGGTGCTGATTGACTTCACCCGGCCCGAAGGCACCATGGCCCATCTGGCCAAATGTCGAGAGCTCGGCGTCAAGCTGGTGATAGGTACAACCGGTTTTAGCGATGCGCAAAAAACCGGGATTGCCGCGGCCGCCAAAGACATTGCCATCATGATGGCGCCCAACATGAGCGTCGGCGTCAACGTCACGCTCAAGCTGCTGGAGATGGCCGCCAAGGCGCTGTCTACCGGCTACGACATTGAAATCATTGAAGCCCACCACCGGCACAAGGTTGATGCGCCCTCCGGCACCGCGCTGAAAATGGGGGAAGTGATTGCGGGTGCCCTGGGCCGCGACCTGAAAGACTGTGCGGTGTATGCCCGGGAAGGGGTCACTGGCGAACGCGATCCCTCGTCGATCGGTTTCGCAACGATCCGCGGCGGCGACATCGTGGGCGATCACACCGTGCTGTTTGCCGGCACCGGCGAACGCATCGAAATCACCCATAAATCTTCCAGCCGGGTGACTTACGCTCAGGGCAGCTTGCGCGCCGCACGTTTTCTGGCCGGCAAGCCTTCCGGACTGTTCGACATGTTCGATGTGCTGAATCTGAAATGAGCGCTGCGGCGGGCATGAGATTCCCGTATTCTCCAGTCAGGGCCGCGGAACCGGCTTTGCCGGGCCGCTGGCGCAGCGCCCCCTCGGGGGGCAGCGAACCTCACGAAGTGGGAAGCGTGGGGGTCTCATGCTTACGCTGATCACGCAGGGCGATGCCGTCACCGCGCTTGTCGCGGTGCTGCTGCTGGCGATGTCGGTGGCCAGCTGGGTGGTGATCCTCTGGAAAGCCTGGCTGCTGAAGCGGGCGGCAGGCGACGTGGCGCGCAGCACGGCGGTGTTCTGGCAGTCGGCCTCCCTGGAGGCTGCCCGGCCGAAAGTGGCGGCCTTCGACCGGGAAGCGCTGGTGCTGCCCCTGATTGCCGCCACCTTGGCCCAGGCACAGGGCACCTTGGCCTCGGCCGGTGACAAGTCCTGGCAATTGACGCGTGTTTTGCGCGATGCGCTGCATGCGGTGCTGCACAAACTTCAATATGGGCAGGTGCTGCTCGCAACCGTCGGTTCCACGGCGCCCTTTGTGGGCCTGCTGGGTACCGTTTGGGGCATTTACCATGCGCTGGTGGGTATTTCCGCTGCCGGCCAGATCACCATCGACAAAGTGTCCGGCCCGGTGGGCGAGGCGTTGATCATGACCGCCGCCGGCCTGGCGGTAGCCATACCCGCCGTGCTGGCCTACAACATCTTTGGCCGCAACATCAGCCGCATCGAGGCCGACCTGGAAGGTTTTGCCTATGACTTGCGGGAACTGTTGACCGCAGGCGGTTCCAGCGGCCAAACCGCGGAGCACCGCGAAGAGTTGCCGGACACCGGCGTGAGGGCTTCGTGAGTTTCGGCCGCCTGGAGCGCACCCAGGGCGCGCAGCCCATGAGCGAGATCAACGTCACCCCACTGGTCGATGTGATGCTGGTGCTGGTGGTGATCTTCATCATCACCGCCCCGTTGCTGGCCAGTTCGATCAAGCTTGATTTGCCGAAAAGTGAAGCCGCCAGACCGAATGAGGCGCCGCTTCATGTCACGCTGGCGGTCAACAAGGCCGGCCAGGCTTTCCTGAACGACCAGCCTGTTTCCAGTGCCGAGCTGGACCAGCGCCTCAAGCAAAGCGCCGCGCTGAATCCCGATACGGAAGTGCAGTTGCGTGCCGACGAAGCGGTGCCTTACGGCCGCATTGTCGAGATCATGGGCATCGCGCAAAAAGCCGGCCTGAACCGCATCGGTTTTGTGGCCGACACGCCTCCCGCCCGACCCTGAAGGCGGTCCGACCGGACCAATCCGGGCCAGCGCCTAAAATCCCTGCATCCGGCAGCCAGTGGCTGCTTCATTCTTTTTCCCTTTTTCCCTGCGCCATGCAAGACAAATACCAGCATCTCGACGTTGAGCGCATTGCGCAAGCCCACTGGACGGCCGCAGACGCCTACCGCGTCACCGAAGATACGTCCAGAAAGAAGTATTACGCCTGCTCCATGCTGCCTTACCCCAGCGGCAAGCTGCACATGGGCCACGTGCGCAACTACACCATCAACGACATGCTCACGCGCCACCTGCGCATGAAGGGCTACAACGTTCTCATGCCCATGGGCTGGGACGCCTTCGGCCTGCCGGCGGAAAACGCCGCGATGAAAAATGGCGTGCCGCCAGCGAAATGGACCTACGACAACATCGCCTACATGAAAAAGCAGATGCAGGCGATGGGACTGGCTATCGATTGGAGCCGCGAAGTCGCCACTTGCGACGCGAGCTACTACAAGTGGAACCAGTGGCTGTTTTTGAAGATGCTGGAAAAAGGCATTGCCTACCGCAAGACCCAGGTCGTCAACTGGGACCCGGTGGACCAGACCGTGCTGGCCAACGAGCAGGTGATCGACGGCAAGGGTTGGCGCACCGGCGCCCTGGTGGAAAAGCGCGAGATTCCGGGCTACTACCTGAAGATCACCGACTACGCCGAAGAGTTACTGGACAGCGTCAGCAGTAAGCTGCCGGGCTGGCCCGAACGTGTCAAGCTGATGCAGGAAAACTGGATAGGCAAAAGTGAAGGCGTGCGTTTTGCCTTCACCCACGACATCAAGAACGCTTCCGGCACCTTGATCGGCGACGGGAAGATGTATGTCTTCACCACCCGCGTCGACACCATCATGGGCGTGACCTTTTGCGCCGTCGCGCCCGAACACCCGCTCGCCCTCCATGCGGCCGCATCGAATCCGGCACTCGCGGCCTTCATCGAAGACTGCAAGTCCGGCGGCACCACCGAGGCCGAACTGGCCACGCAGGAGAAAAAAGGCCTGCCCACCGGCCTGTTTGTCACGCACCCGCTGACGGGCGACAAGGTCGAGGTCTGGGTCGGCAACTATGTGCTGATGAGTTACGGCGACGGCGCGGTCATGGGGGTTCCGGCGCATGACGAGCGCGATTTCGAGTTCGCGAAAAAATACGGCATTCCCATCAAGCAGGTGACCGATGCTGCCGGCAAGACCTACAGCACCGAAGCCTGGGCCGACTGGTACGGCGACAAGCAACAGGGCGTGGTTATCAACTCCGGCAAGTACAGCGGCCTGGCCTTCAAGGCCGCCGTCGATGCTGTGGCGGCCGACCTGGTGGTCAAAGGCCTGGGCGAGAAAAAAACCACCTGGCGCCTGCGTGACTGGGGCGTGAGCCGTCAGCGTTACTGGGGCACGCCGATCCCCATCATCCACTGCGAGGAACACGGCGCGGTACCGGTGCCCGAGAAGGATCTGCCGGTGGTGTTGCCGCAGGATTGCGTGCCCGACGGCTCCGGCAACCCGCTGCACAAACATGAAGGCTTCCATGCCGACGTGGTCTGCCCGGTGTGCGGCAAGGCCGCGCGCCGTGAGACCGACACCATGGACACCTTCGTGGACAGCTCGTGGTACTTCATGCGTTATTGTGACCCGAAGAACGACGAAAAAATGGTGGCCGGGGGCGTCAACTACTGGATGCCGATGGACCAGTACATTGGCGGCATCGAACACGCCATCCTGCATCTGCTGTACGCGCGCTTCTGGACCAAGGTCATGCGTGACCTGGACCTGGTGAAGGTGGACGAGCCTTTCACCAAGCTGCTGACGCAGGGCATGGTGCTCAACCACATCTACTCGCGCAAGGGCGCCAAGGGCGGCGTCGAGTACTTCTGGCCGGCGGACGTGGACGATGTGCACGACGACCACGGCAAGGTCACCGGGGCGAAGCTGCGCAAGGACGGCTCTATGGTCACCTACGAAGGCGTGGGCACCATGAGCAAAAGCAAGAACAACGGCGTGGACCCGCAGGACCTGATCGAAAAATACGGCGCCGACACCGCGCGCCTGTACACCATGTTCACCTCGCCGCCTGAGGCCACGCTGGAGTGGAATGATGCCGGCGTCGAGGGTTCCTACCGCTTTCTGCGCCGTGTGTGGAATTTTGGCGTCAAACTGAATGCTATGCAATCAGGAGCTGATGGCGCCCGTCCGCAAAGGGCTGGGACCGTATTTGACAAGGAAGCGCAGGCTCTTCGCCGCGAGATCCACACGGTGCTCAAGCAGATCGACTACGACTACCAGCGCATGCAGTACAACACCGTCGTGTCGGGTGCCATGAAGCTGCTCAATGCCCTCGAAGACTTCAAAGGCCAGCCTTCCAAGGGTGCAGCCTTCGCGCTGCGCGAAGGCATGGGCATCCTGCTGCGCTGCCTCTACCCTGCAACACCGCATGTGGCGCACGCCTTGTGGTCCGAACTCGGCTTTGCGCAGGAGCAAGGCGACCTGCTCGACGCGCCTTGGCCGGAAGTCGATGAATCCGCGCTGGTGCAGGATGAAATTGAGCTGGTGCTGCAGATCAATGGCAAGCTGCGTGGTTCGGTCACGGTGCCTACCGGTGCCGACAAGGCCGCGATTGAAGCGGCCGCGCTGGCCTCGGACGCCTTTATCAAGCAGGCGGCAGGTGCACCGGCAAAAAAAGTCATTGTGGTGCCGGGCCGCCTGGTCAATATCGTCGTCTGAAGGAAAACACCATGCAACGTCGCGTTTTTCTGTTGACCGCCGCAGCGGCGGCGAGCCTGGGCGGTTGCGGCTTTGCACTGCGCAAGGCACCCAACTATGCGTTCAAGACCATTTACAGCGCTGTGGCCGAAAGTTCCACGCTGGGGACCGAGCTCAACCGCAACCTCGAGGCCGGTGGAACGGTGAAAGTGATTCGTGATGCGCGGCTGATCGAGCAGGCGGAAGTGATCCTCGATGTGCTGCTTGACCAGCGCGAGAAAACCGTGGTCGGCGTCAATGCCTCCGGCCAGGTGCGCGAGTTCCAGTTGCGTACGCGTTTCAGGTTCCAGTTGCGCACGCTCAAGGGCAAGCTGCTGATTCCTCCCGACGAGATTGTGCTGCAGCGCGACATCAGCTTCAACGAGTCCGCCGTGCTAGCCAAGGAGACCGAGGAAGCCCTGCTGTACCGCGACATGCAAAGCGACATCGTCCAGCAGATCCTGCGCCGGCTGGCGGCGGTGAAAAGCCTGGAATAGCAGGCCTTGCACCGGCCTACTGGCGCATCAGTATGCTTTTGCCGAACAGGCTTTCAATCAGCTCCAGAGCCACCTCGGCCGTGCCGTTGCGCACGTCCAGCGCGGGGTTGAGCTCCATCACGTCGAGTGAGCCCATGCGGCGGGTGTCGGCAATCATCTCCATGCAGAGCTGTGCTTCGCGGTAGGTGGGACCGCCCTTGATGGCAGTGGCGACGCCCGGTGCCAGGGAGGCGTCCAGAAAATCCACGTCGAAGCTCACATGCACATGGGTGTTGTCGTCAACACCTTCCAGTGCGGCTTCCATGGTGCGCTTCATGCCCATTTCATCGATGTAGCGCATGTCAAACACCTCCAGGCCCGATTGCCGGAGAAAACGCTTTTCACCTTCGTCCACGCTGCGGATGCCGATCTGCCGGACTTCCGCAGGGTTCATCGCCGGTGCCGTGCCGCCTATCCCGGTGAGCTCGGCCGGGCCGTGGCCGCACAAGATAGCCACAGGCATGCCATGCACATTGCCGGTGGGCGTGAGCTCGCTGGTATTGAAGTCGGCATGCGCGTCCAGCCACAACACGCGCAGTTTTTTACCGGACTGCCGGCAATGGCGCGCCACGGCACTGATGGAGCCTATGCCCAGGCAGTGATCGCCACCCAGCAGGATCGGCAAATGGCCCTGTGCCAGGCTCTGGAACACGGCCTCATGCACGGTCCGGTTCCAGGTGGCCACTTCGTGCAGATGGCGGTAGCCGTTGACGGGGGGTAGCCAGGGGTTGGTCGGGCCCGACAGGTTGCCCAGGTCCGTCGTCTGCAGGCCGTGGGCTCGCAGTGTCTGCTCGATACCCGCCACACGCAGAGCCTCTGGCCCCATCGATGCACCGCGGCTGCCCGCACCAATGTCGGTGGGTGCACCGATCAGATCGACGGGAAGATGCGCCGGGATGCTCATCCTGGGACTGTTTCCGGTGGGGCGGGCATGCAGTCATTTTGCCGGACTGGGCCGGTTTGCGCACCGGTCAGCAAGGCAAAAAGGTTTTTGGGGTTGTCGAGCTGGGGAATCAGATCGATCTGCCGGCGGCTTTGCGCGTTGTCGAGCTGGAGCTTGCGCAGGTAACGCAGCGCTGAATAATCTTCCAGCGCAAAACCCACCGAGTCGAAAATCGTCACTTCGGCTGGCGAGGTGCGGCCGGGTGCGGCGTCAGTGAGTACTTCGGCGAACTCTGTCACCGCAAAGCTGGCTGGCATTTGCTGGATTTCCCCTTCAACGCGCGACTGCGGCTCGTATTCCACAACCACCCGCACGTCGCTCCTGCGCAGGATGTCGGCATGCAGTTCGGTCTTGCCCGGACTGTCGCCGCCCACTGCGTTGATGTGCATGCCCGGCGCAATCATGGAAGGTGTCAGGACGACGGCGTTGCGTTTGTCCGCGGTGAGCGTTGTCACGATGTCGGCGCCGTGCACGGCCTCTGCGGCCGAGCTGCACGCGGTGAGCTGCAAGCCTGGCAAACCCAGCGCTTGCAGGTTGCGCATCAGCTTATCGGTGGCCTGACGGTCCACATCGTGCAATCTGAAGCGACGGATGCCCAGCATGTGGTGAAACGCAATCGCCTGGAATTCGCTTTGTGCGCCATTGCCTATCAGGGCCATGACGCGGCTGTCTGGCCTGGCCAGCCATTTCGCGGCCAGCGCTGACATGGCGGCGGTGCGCAGTGCGGTGGTTACGGTCAGTTCCGACAGCAACAGCGGATAGCCGGTTTCCACATCGGCAAGTACCCCGAACGCCGTCACCGTCAGCAGGCCGCGCGCGGTGTTCCCGGGGTGGCCGTTCACGTACTTGAAGGAGTACATCCGGCCATCGCTGGTGGGCATGAGCTCAATCACCCCGCCAGGCGAATGAATCGCATGCCGCGCCGATTTGTCGAACTCGCTCCAGCGCCGATAGTCGGCCTCAATTTCCGCAGCCAAACCCTTCATGAAAGCGGCCGGTCCCACGCGCCCGACGATGCGCTGCATGTCTTCGATTCCGATGTACTCAACCATGATTGGGGCTCTCCTGATGTCTGACGGGCCGTGCTGACACTCATTGGATTGGGTCAGCCTCGAATTCATTGTGTTGAGTGGCAGAGCCAAAGAATAGTCAGCAAGCTGTTCATTTATGCGAATAAAATGCACAAATCGTCAGAAAAAATTGGCGTTTAGTCACTAAAATCAGACCATGGACGACACCGACCGCCAGCTGATCTCTTTGCTGCGCGACAACGCCCGCGCCTCGGTGGCCTCGCTGGCCAAGGTGTTGCGCGTTTCGCGCGGCACGGTGCAAAACCGGCTGAGCAAGCTCGAAGCCGACGGCACTATCGTGGGCTACACCGCCCGCTTGCGGCCGCAGGCCGAAGCGCACCAGATCCGGGCCCTGATGACGGTAGCCGTGGATGGCAACCGCATCGACCATGTGCTCAGCGCGCTGCGCGGTGACCCGGCCGTCAGCGCCCTGCACACCACCAATGGCCGCTGGGACATCGTGGCCGAGCTGCGCGCCGACAGCCTGGAGGCCTTTGACCGCGTGCTGGGGCGCATCCGGCTGCTTGAAGGCATTGCCAATACGGAAACCAGCCTGTTGCTGTCCACCAGCAAGCTTTGATTCGAACACCGGTACTAAACTCCCACCATGAACCTGGCCCCTTCGCAGCTCCAAGAGCACCTCAAACGCGGAATAAAAAGCCTTTACACCCTGCATGGCGACGAGCCGCTGCTGGTGCAGGAGTTTGCCGATGCGCTGCGGGCCGCGGCGCGCGAACAGGGTTACACCGAGCGCACGGTGCACACGGTGGCTGGCGCGCATTTTGACTGGAGCGAGGTGCTGGCCAGCGGCGGTTCGCTGAGCCTGTTCGCCGACAAGCAAATCGTGGAAATTCGCATTCCCAGCGGCAAACCCGGCAAGGACGGCTCGGTCGCGCTGCAGCAGATTGCCGAGCGGGCCCAGGGTGACGACAGCACGCTGACCCTGGTACTGCTGCCGCGCCTGGACAGCATGACCACCAAGGGCGCCTGGTTCGGCGCGCTGGAAAGTTTCGGCACCACCGTCAAGTTCGACCCCATCGACCGCCGCGGCTTGCCGCAATGGATCGCGCAACGCCTGCAGCAGCAGGGCCAGCGCGTGGCCGCAGGCGAGGAAGGCCAGCGCACGCTGCAGTTTTTTGCCGACCGTGTGGAAGGCAATCTGCTGGCTGCACACCAGGAGATCCAGAAGCTGGGCCTGCTCTACCCGGCGAGCGGGGTTACGTCGGCGGAGCTCAGTTTCGACCAGGTTGAAAACGCCGTGCTCAATGTGGCGCGTTACGACGTGTTCAAGCTGTCGGAAGCCGTGCTGGGCGGCCAGGCATTGCGCGTGCAGCGCATGCTCGATGGCCTGCAGTCCGAAGGCGAGTCGGAGGTGCTGGTGCATTGGGCACTGGCGGAGGATATTCGCAGCATGAAGCGGGTCAAGGACGCACTCGGTGCAGGTCGGCCCATGCCCATGGCGCTGCGCGAAAACCGTGTCTGGGGTATCAAGGAAAAACTGTTTGAACGCGCGCTTCCCCACGTGGGCGAGACCACCTTGGCCAATCTGCTGCATGCCGCGCACAAGGTGGATGGCATCGTCAAAGGCCTGAAACAGCCCGACTGGCCCACGGACGGCTGGCAGGCCCTGCAGCGTCTGGCCGGCATGGTGTGTACGGCCTGTTCTGCACCGGTTCCTCGCAACTCGCGCACACCCGCGGGCGTCGTCAGGCCCTAGATCTGGCCCTGTCGCGCGCACGCATGGCGCGGCACCCGGATCGGCGTTACGCTAGCGGCCATGCAACAAACGGCCTCGCTTTCCAAAAAACTCATGCGCATAGGCGCGAGCCTGCTGCTTGTTGCCCTGGTGTCGATCGGGCTGACCCTGTGGGTGACCTGGCAGCTGGAGGGTGGCGCGGCGGCTGTCAACGAGGCCGGGCGCATGCGCATGCAGACCTGGCGCCTGGCCAGCGCGGTGCAGGCAGGGGTGGCGCGCACCGAGTTGCAGGGCCTGGTGGCCCGGTTCGACGGGAGCCTGGCGCTGCTGCGCGAGGGTGATCCGTCGCGGCCGTTGTTTGTGCCCTGGGACGACCAGGTGCGCCGGCGTTTTACCGATGTCGAGTTACTGTGGCTTGATCAGCGGCAGCTGTGGCTGGCCGAGCCAGCTCCGGAGGCGCAGGCCCTGCTGAAGGCGGGCGGCGAGTTTGTGGAGGCGAGCGACCGCCTGGTGCTGGTGATCGAACAGCATCTGTCCCGCCTCACCGCCATCCTGAACCTGTTTCAGCTGCTGATGATGGCGCTGGCCATAGGGGGGGCGGTCATCATGCTCTACACCGGCTACATGTATGTGATCAACCCGTTGGGGCAGCTTCGCGAAGGCCTGCGCAAGCTGGAGTCCGGAGACTTCAGGACACGTATCGAGGTTGAAACCGTGGACGAGTTCGGGCAGGTGGCGGCCGGTTTCAATCACATGGCCATGACCCTGCAGTCACTCTACGAAGGGCTGGAAGCCAAGGTCGAGGCGAAGACGCGGCGTATCGAGGCGCAGCGCGCCCGACTGGAGGCGCTGTACAAGGTCAGCGCCTTCCTGGCTCAGGCGGGCAGCATTGACGAGCTGGCGCGCGGTTTTGCCCAACGCGTGCGCGCCGTGATGAAAGCCGACGCCGCCGCGGTCCGTTGGTCCGACGAAGCCAACCAGCGCTACCTGATGCTGGCGACAGACTGTTTCCCGCAAGACCTCGTGGAAGAAGAGCGCAACCTGCTGGCCGGGGCTTGCGCCTGTGGCAACCTGAAGCCGGATGCACGTACCCGCGTGATCCCCATTCTCAACCACGACGAAGCGCCCGTGCGCCATTGCGCCAAGGTGGGTTATGAAAGCGTGGTCAGCGTGCCGATACGGCTGCAGCAGCGTGTGCTGGGCGAGTTCAACCTGTTCTTTCGCGCGCCGGTCCTGCTGAGCGCCGATGAAATCGAGTTGCTGGACGCGCTGGCCAGTCACCTGGCCAGTTCCCTGGAAGGTTTGCGCGCCGACGCCCTGGACAGGGAAGCGGCCGTCGCGGAGGAGCGCGCCTTGCTGGCGCGCAACCTGCATGATTCAATCGCGCAGTCCCTGGCATTCCTCAAGATTCAGGTGCAGTTGCTGCGGACAGCCGTGCAGCGGGGCCAGGAGTCGCAGATGCAGAGTGCCCTCGACGAGTTGGACATCGGCCTGCGCGAAAGTATCGGTGATGTTCGCGAGCTGCTGGTGCATTTCCGCACGCGTACCAATACGGACGACATTGAACAGGCCTTGCAGGAAACCCTGCAGAAGTTCCAGAGCCAGACCGGCCTGCCCGCCCAGTTGCAGGTGCAAGGCCAGGGGCTGCCGCTGCCTTCAGATGTGCAGGTTCAGGTGTTGCATGTGCTCCAGGAGGCCCTGTCCAACGTGCGCAAGCATGCGGGTGCCACGCAGGTCGGCCTGGACGTGGCCAAGGGTGAACGCTGGCGTTTTGTCGTGCGTGACAATGGCGTCGGCTTTGACACCGGCAAACACCCTGGCGACTCCCATGTCGGTCTGAACATCATGCGCGAGCGGGCGGGCCGTATCGGTGCGGAGGTCAAGCTTGTTTCGGCGGCAGGACAGGGCACGACAGTCACGCTGACGCTGCCGCCGCATCCGGAGGTGGGCGGTAGCCAGGCGGCGAAGTCCCCGAACTTGGTGTCGTCCGCCTACAGCGGCTGAGGAACACACACCATGAAACCCATTGAATTGCTGGTGATCGACGACCACACGCTGTTTCGCCGCGGACTGGTTGCACTGCTGTCGCAGGACGGTCGATTCGAGGTCACAGGAGAAGCCGGCGATATTGGTGAGGCGCTGCGTTGTGTCGAGCAGCGCAAGCCTGACCTGATCCTGCTGGACAACCACCTGCCGGGTGTCCTGGGCGTGGACGGCATCGCAACGCTCAAGGAGGCCGCGCCGGGTGTCCGCATCCTGATGCTGACAGTGAGCGAAAACGAGGACGACCTGGCCGCCGCGCTGCAGGCCGGCGCCGACGGTTACCTGCTCAAAACCGTGGAGCTGGACAGTTTGTCAGAGTCCATCATCAAGGTGCTGGACGGCGAGTCGGTCGTCAGCCCGGAGATGATGACCAAGCTGGTGACCGCTTTTCGTTCCAAGACGCCATCGGTCGCACCGGCCGAAGCTGTGGTTGCCGGCGGTGACCGCGACGCGAAGGCTCCGGCGCCGCGCGAACAAGAGGCTCTCGCCATTGCGCAACTGTCCGCGCGTGAGCGCGGGGTGTTGGCACTGGTCGCGCAGGGCGACAGCAACAAGGTGATAGCCCGCAAGCTCGACATTGCGGAGACCACGGTGAAGATTCACGTCCAGCACATACTGCGCAAATTGCAGCTCAGTTCGCGGGTGCAGGCAGCCGTCTACGCGACTGGCCGCGACCTGACTTGATAAAAATCAAGGCCGACGCAGTTTGACCCGGCAGTAGTTCTTCAGAACGAGACGGCGGGCTTCGTCGCCTGTTCTTTTATGCCGTCTTCCTGTTCCTAAGGAGGATATTCAGCGGTGCGCTAAAAGCCGACAGTCATGCCATGTCTCAGGAGAAACATGCATGAGTTCTGAACTTGGTAATTCAAGGAAGGCTTGGTCGGTGCTGATTGTCAGCACCTTCGCCTTCACCGTCTGCTTTATGGTCTGGATGATGTTCGGCGTGATCGGCATCCCGATCAAGAAGATGCTCAACCTCAACGCCACCGAGTTCGGGCTGCTTGCGGCCACGCCGGTGCTGACAGGCTCACTGATCCGCGTTCCGCTGGGCATCTGGACCGACCGCTACGGCGGGCGCATCGTCATGGCGATCCTGATGGCTGCTACGGTGCCCGCGATCTGGCTCATGAGTTACGCCACAGCGTACTGGCATTTCCTGGTGATCGGCCTGTTTGTTGGCCTGGCCGGCGGCTCCTTCTCGGTGGGCACACCTTATGTGGCGCGCTGGTTCCCGAAAAGTCGCCAGGGCATGGCCATGGGTGTGTACGGCGCCGGCAATTCGGGTGCCGCTGTCAACAAGTTCGTGGCGCCCGTGCTGCTTGTGGCCTTTGGTTGGGCCATGGTGCCGCAGGTATACGCGGTCATCATGCTGGCTGCGCTGGTGCTGTTCTGGCTGTTCAGCTACAGCGACCCTTCGCACCTGGTGCCCAGCCACGTCAAGTTCAGCGATCAGCTCAAGGCCTTGAAGGACCCGAAAGTCCTCAAGTACTGCCAGTACTACAGCATCGTGTTCGGCGGCTATGTGGCTTTGTCGCTCTGGATGGTGCAGTACTACGTGGGTGAGTTCGGCCTCGATATTCGCGTGGCAGCGTTGCTGGCAGCGTGTTTCTCGCTGCCCGGCGGCGTGCTGCGCGCCTTTGGTGGTGTGCTGTCCGACAAGTACGGTGCGCACAGCGTCACCTGGTGGGTGATGTGGGTGAGCTGGGTGTGCCTGTTCCTGCTGTCCTACCCGCAGACCGACTTCACCATCCTCACGGTCAACGGCCCGGCGACCTTCCACCTCGGATTGAACGTCTACACCTTCACAGCGCTGATGTTCCTCCTGGGCATTGCCTGGGCCTTCGGCAAGGCCAGTGTCTTCAAGTACATCAGTGACGACTACGGTGCCAACATCGGCGCCATCAGCGGCATTGTCGGCCTGGCCGGTGGCCTGGGCGGCTTTGTGCTGCCCATCATCTTCGGCGGCCTGATGGACCTGACCGGCATCCGCTCCAGCGCCTTCATGTTCATGTATGGCGTTGTCTGGGTCTCGCTGATCTGGATGTACTGGACCGAAGTGCGCCGCACTGAAGTCATGGGGTCGAACGCAAGCGGCGCATCGGCCTGATGTTGCCATCTTCTTCAAGGGAAAAATCATGAATACCAAGTCCGCAGCAAGTGCTGCCATTCCTGCACTTCAGCCGAGTTCTTCCGGCACCGACATCACTGACTGGCGTCCTGAGGACGACCAGTTCTGGGAAACCACCGGCAAGCGCATCGCCTACCGCAACCTCTGGATCTCCGTGCCCAGTTTGCTTTGCGGCTTTGCCGTCTGGGGCATGTGGGGCATCATCACCGTGCAGATGCTCAACCTGGGCTTCCCCTTCACTCAGGCCGAACTTTTCACGCTGACGGCTATTGCGGGCCTGGCCGGCGCCACCATGCGCATTCCGGCCTCCTTCCTGATCCGGCTGGCCGGCGGGCGCAACACCATCTTCCTGACGACGTCCATGCTGCTGGCGCCGGCCATCGGCACAGGCATCGTGCTGCAGCACCCCGAATGGCCGCTGTGGTCCTTCCAGCTGATGGCTTTGTGGTGTGGGGTCGGTGGCGGTAACTTCGCCAGCTCCATGTCCAACATCAGCACCTTTTTCCCCAAGCGCTTGCAGGGCACCGCACTTGGCCTCAATGCTGGCTTGGGCAATTTCGGCGTGACGACCATGCAGATCGTCATCCCGCTGGTGATGACCCTGAGTCTGTTTGGAGGCTTCGCAGGCGAATCGACCACGCTGGTCAAGGACAGCGGCTGGATCTTCGGCAAGATTGCTGCGGGCACGCCCACATGGGTTCAGAACGCAGGTTTTGCCTGGCTACTGTCGCTGGTTCCGTTGTCCGTCATCTGCTTCTTCGGCATGAACAACCTGACCACCGTCTCGCCAGCGATTGGCGGCACGATCCCGGCCTTCCTCAAGATCATCTGGCTCTACACCCTGTCATTTGTGCCCGCAGGCATTGGCTTGTATCTCTACCTGCCCAAACCCACCGGGCTGGGCCTGCTCAACATGTGGATTGCCATGCCATTGATTGTGGCAAGTACCTTGCTGGTGCTCAAGCTCACGGCTTTCGGCACGATGAAGGAAAACATCACCAAACAGTTTGCGATTTTCAGCAACAAGCACACCTGGTCGCTGACGCTGCTGTACATCGTGACCTTCGGCTCCTTCATCGGTTTCTCCATGGCGCTGCCGCTGGCCATCACGGTAATCTTCGGCATCAGCCACGTGCCGGACGCAGCTGGTGTCATGCAGCACACTCTGAAAAATCCGAACGCACCGTCGGCGCTGACCTTCGCGTGGATAGGTCCGTTTGTCGGCGCCCTGATCCGGCCCGTGGGCGGCTGGGTCTCGGACAAGGTAGGCGGTTCCATCGTGACGCAGATCATCTCCGCCATCATGGTGGTGGCCTCCGCAGCGGTGGGTTACGTCATGCTGCTGGCTTACAAGTCGGCCGCGCCCGAGCAGTACTTCCTGATCTTCATGGTGTTGTTCGTCTTGCTGTTTGCCGCCAGCGGCATCGGCAACGGCTCTACCTTCCGCACGATCGGCGTCATCTTTGACCGCCAGCAGGCCGGTCCGGTGCTGGGCTGGACCTCCGCCATTGCCGCCTACGGTGCCTTCATTGCCCCGGTCGTCATAGGCGCGCAGATCAAAGCCGGCACGCCGGAAAACGCCATGTACGGCTTTGCCATCTTCTATGCGCTGTGCCTGATCCTCAATTGGTGGTTTTACCTGCGCCGCGGCGCCGAGATTAAAAACCCCTGAGCCGCCGCAGTGCCCGCATTTACCGCTTACCGGAGAATCAAATGAGTCATTTTCTTGATCGACTGAGCCACTTTTCCAATCCCCGGGAGTCCTTCTCCGGGACGCACGGCGTCACCACTGCCGAAGACCGGACCTGGGAAGACGCCTACCGCAACCGCTGGGCGCACGACAAGATTGTGCGCAGCACTCATGGCGTGAACTGTACCGGGTCGTGTTCGTGGAAGATTTATGTCAAGGGCGGCATCGTCACCTGGGAAACCCAGCAGACCGATTACCCGCGCACGCGCTGGGACATGCCCAACCACGAGCCGCGCGGCTGCTCGCGCGGTGCCAGCTACAGCTGGTACCTGTACAGCGCCAACCGCGTCAAATATCCCATGGTGCGCGCGCGCCTGCTCAAGCATTGGCGCGAGGCACGTTTGACGCTGCCGCCGGTCGAGGCCTGGGCGGCCGTGGTGCAGGACGACGCCAAACGACGAGACTACCAGAGCGTGCGTGGCCTGGGCGGCTTTGTGCGCTCCAGCTGGGACGAAGTCAACGAGATCATTGCAGCCTCCAACATCCACACGATCAAGAAGCATGGCGCCGACCGCATCATCGGTTTCTCGCCGATCCCGGCTATGTCCATGGTCAGCTACGCCGCTGGCTCACGCTACCTGTCGCTGATAGGCGGTGTGTGCATGAGTTTTTACGACTGGTATTGCGACCTGCCTCCGTCCAGCCCGCAGGTCTGGGGTGAACAGACCGACGTGCCGGAATCGGCCGACTGGTACAACTCGGGCTTCATCATCGCCTGGGGCTCCAACGTGCCGCAAACGCGCACCCCTGACGCGCACTTCTTCACCGAAGTGCGTTACAAGGGTACGAAAACCGTGGCGATCACGCCCGACTATTCCGAGGTCGCCAAACTGTCCGACCTGTGGCTGCACCCCAAGCAGGGCACCGACGCTGCGGTGGCCATGGCCATGGGCCATGTGATCCTGAAGGACTTCTATTTCGGCGGCAACGGCAAGCCGCGTTCGGCCTACTTCGACCACTACGCACGCCGCTACACCGATTTGCCCATGCTGGTCATGCTCAAGGAGCACCAACTGGAAAACGGCGAGACCGTCATGGTGCCGGACCGCTACGTGCGCGCGTCCGACTTCAACGGCAAGCTGGGCCAGGCGAACAACCCCGAGTGGAAAACCGTGGCCTTCGATGCGCAGGGCAAGGTTGTCCTGCCGCACGGCGCCATCGGCTTTCGCTGGGGTCCGGATGGCCGTGCCGATGCCGGGCAGTGGAACCTGGAATCCAAAGAAGCGCGCCAGGGCGACGAGGTCTCGCTCAAGCTGTCTGTGATGGAGGGTGATGCTCCCAGCCCTGACAGCGCCAAGGTCGGTTTTCCGTACTTCGGCGGTATTCAGCACGAACACTTCGCCAACAACGAGCAGAGCGATGTGCTGGTGCGCACCGTGCCGGTACAGCGCATTTCCCTCGGCAAGGCGGGCGAGGAACGCTCGGCCCTGGTCGCGACCGTGTTTGACCTGCAGGTTGCGCAATACGGCATTCCCCGAGGGTTGCCCGGTGAACTGGCCGCTGCCGACTTTGACGACAACAGTCCCTACACCCCGGCCTGGCAGGAGCAGATCACCGGCGTGCCGCGCGCCCAGATCATCGCTGTCGCACGCCAGTTTGCCGACAATGCCGACAAGACCGAAGGCCGGTCCATGGTCATCATCGGTGCCGGCATGAACCACTGGTACCACAGTGACATGAACTACCGTAGCGTCATCAACATGCTGATGATGTGCGGCTGCATCGGCAAGAGCGGCGGTGGCTGGGCGCACTACGTGGGCCAGGAAAAACTGCGGCCGCAGACGGGGTGGACGCCACTGGCCTTCGCGCTCGACTGGATCCGCCCACCCCGGCAGATGAATTCCACCAGCTTCTTTTATGCGCACACCGACCAGTGGCGCTACGAGAAGCTCGGCGTGGACGAGGTGCTGTCTCCCCTCGCCGACAAAAAACTCTACGGCGGCAGCATGATCGATTACAACGTGCGGGCCGAGCGCATGGGCTGGCTGCCGAGCGCACCGCAGTTACAGACCAACCCCATGCAGGTGGTCAAGGACGCGCAGGCCGTGGGCTTGGACGCCAAAGACTATGTCGTCAAGTCCCTCAAGGATGGCTCGCTCAGGATGAGCTGCGAAGACCCGGACCATCCAGACAACTGGCCGCGCAACATGTTTGTCTGGCGCTCCAACATCATCGGCTCGTCTGGCAAGGGGCATGAATACTTCCTCAAGCATCTCCTGGGTACGGACAATGGTGTGCAGGGCAAGGATTTGGGCGCTGAAGAGGGCAAACCCGAAGAAGTCGTATGGCACGACAAGGCGCCCGAGGGCAAGCTCGATCTGCTGGTCACGCTCGACTTCCGCATGAGCACGACCTGCCTGTACTCCGACATCGTGCTGCCCACCGCTACTTGGTACGAAAAGAACGATCTCAACACCAGCGACATGCATCCCTTTATCCATCCGCTGTCTACTGCGGTGGACCCGGTGTGGCAATCGAAAAGTGATTGGGAAATCTACAAGGGCTTCGCGAAAAAATTCAGCGAGCTGTGCGAAGGCCATCTCGGTGTTGAGAAGGAAATGGTGCTGACCCCGGTGATGCACGATACCCCGGGCGAGCTGGCCCAGCCGTTTGAGGTCAAGGACTGGAAGCGTGGCGAGTGTGAGCTGGTGCCCGGCAAGACGGCGCCCCAGATGCAGGTGGTCGAACGCGACTACCCCAACGTCTACAAACGTTTCACGGCCGTCGGCCCTTTGCTGAACAAGATAGGCAATGGTGGCAAGGGCATTGCCTGGAACACCGAAACCGAAGTGCGGCAACTCGGCGAACTCAATGGCCTGGTGACCGAGCCTGGCGTGACCCAGGGCATGCCGCGCATCAACAGCGACATCGATGCCTGCGAAATGGTGCTGCAACTCGCGCCTGAAACCAACGGTCACGTGGCGGTCAAGGCCTGGGCAGCATTGGGCAAGCAGACTGGCCGTGAGCACGCGCACCTGGCGCTGCACCGCGAGGACGAGAAGATCCGCTTCCGCGATATCCAGGCGCAGCCGCGCAAGATCATCAGCTCGCCGACCTGGAGCGGCATCGAATCGGAAACCGTGTCGTACAACGCCGGCTACACCAATGTGCACGAACTGATCCCATGGCGCACCCTCACGGGCCGCCAGCAGTTCTACCAGGACCACCCGTGGATGCTGGCTTTCGGCGAGGGCCTGGCCAGCTACCGGCCGCCGGTGAACCTGAAGGCGACCGCCGGTGTGCACGGTATCCGTACCAACGGCAACACCGAGATACTGCTGAACTTCATCACGCCGCACCAGAAGTGGGGCATCCACTCAACGTACACAGACAACCTGTTGATGCTCACGCTGAGCCGCGGCGGGCCGATCATCTGGCTCAGTGAGGATGATGCCAAGCTCATCGGCGTGGAAGACAACGACTGGATCGAGGCCTACAACGTCAATGGCGCGATTGCCGCGCGGGCCGTCGTCAGCCAGCGCGTCAAGCCCGGCATGGTGATGATGTACCACG
>NZ_JBDTTH010000038.1:0-36964 GCF_039930745.1 Polaromonas sp.
TCACGCACGACCAGAACCTGCTGCTGCCCTGGGTGCGCTGCGACGAGTTGCCCGAGCTGTGGCGCGCTGCCCGCAAGGCCGGTTTTGCCAAACCCAACATCCGCCTGCTGACCGACATGATTGCCTGCCCCGGCGGCGACTTCTGCTCGCTGGCTAATGCCCGCTCCATCCCGATCGCCGAGGCCATCACTGAGCGTTACCAGGACATGGACGAGCTGCATGACCTGGGCGAGATCGACCTGCACATCAGCGGCTGCATCAATTCCTGCGGCCACCACCACAGCGGCCACATCGGCATCCTGGGCGTGGACAAGGACGGCCTGGAGTGGTACCAAGTGTCGCTGGGCGGCTCCGACGGCTCCGCGCTGAGCGGCACGCCTGTGCCCGGCAAGGTGGTGGGCCCCTCGTTCTCCGCGGCCGAAGTGCCCGAAGTGATTGAGGCCGTGCTGGACACCTACCGCCGCGAGCGCGAGGCCGGCGAGACCTTTATCGCCACCCTGCGCCGCGTTGGCATTGACTCATTCAAGACCGCCGCCAACGGCGCGCGTTTTGCAGCCGCCGCTGTGGCCGCCTGAGGAGAACTGCATGAAACTTCTGCCATTTGCTGACCACACCGTCATTGAAACCCCCACCGTTCTGGTGCTCGCCAACGACGCCGACCCTCTGCAGGCCGCGCTGGAAGGCGTGACGCGCATCGACCTGCACTTTCCGAAATTCACCGATGGCCGCGCCTTCAGCCAGGCCTTTTTGCTGCGCCGCCGGCGCGAGTTCAGCGGTGAAATCCGCGCCACCGGCGATGTGCTGGTGGACCAGCTCGCCCAGATGGAGCGCAGCGGCTTTGACGTCGCCGTGCTGCGCGCCGACCAGGACATGGCCATAGCCCAGCGCGTGCTGGCCAGCTACCCCGGCTACGGCGTGGGCCGCTACCAGGGTGACGCGGTCCATGTGCAACCACACTTCAAGGAGGCGGCTGCAGCCTGAACACCATGAGCTTCGACCTCGCAAAGATCAACGCAGAACTCGGCCACAACTCGCAGGGCCTGGTGGACTGGGCCGCGGGACTGGGCAAGCCCGCCATCGTCACCACCAACTTCCGTCCCTTCGAGGCGGTCATCCTGCACATGGTGACGCGCGCCCACCCCCGCGTCCCCGTGGTCTGGATGGACAACGGCTACAACACCGAGGCCACCTACCGCTTTGCAGACGAAGTGACGAAGCTGCTCAAGCTGGACCTGCACATTTACCTGCCGCGCCGCTCTCGTGCGCACCGCGAGGCCGTGGAAGGCCAGACCCCGGCGCTGGACGATCCACGTCATGCGGCCTTCACCGAAGAAGTGAAGCTTGAGCCCTTTGCCCGCGCCCTGCGCGAAACGGCGCCCCAGGTCTGGTTCACCGCCTTGCGCGCCACAGACACCGCGGTACGTGCACAAATGGACCCTGTCAGCGTCAACCCCGACGGCCTGATCAAGGTCGCGCCTCTCCTGTACTGGTCGTCCAAAGACCTTTACCAGTACTGTGAGACCCATGGCCTGCCCAATAATTTCGACTACGTGGACCCAACCAAGGGCGAGGACAACCGCGAATGCGGCCTGCACCTCGCACACTGACTTATGAACGCCCGCACACCTTCCAATCTGCTGCCAGCCGACCCCGCGACCTCCATCGCGCGGCTGTCCAACGCCCACCTCGATGCGCTCGAGGAAGAGACCATTTTCATCCTGCGCGAGGTAGCGGCTGCCTTCGAGCGCCCGACCCTGCTGTTTTCGGGCGGCAAGGATTCACTGGTCATGCTCAAGTGCGCCGAGAAAGCCTTTGGTGTGGGCCGCATCCCCTACCCGCTGCTGATGATCGACACCGGGCACAACTTCCATGAAGTAACTGACTTCCGTGACCTGCGCGCGAAAGAACTGGGTGCCGAGCTGATCGTGCGCAACGTGGAAGACTCTATGAAACGCGGCACCGTGCGCCTGGCGCACCCCGGCGAGTCGCGCAATGTGCACCAGTCGGTGACCTTGCTCGAAGCGATTGACGAGTTCCGTTTTGACGCGTTGATTGGCGGCGCGCGCCGCGATGAGGAAAAGGCCCGCGCCAAGGAGCGCATCTTCTCGCACCGCGACAGCTTCGGCCAGTGGCAGCCCAAGGCCCAGCGACCAGAGCTGTGGACGCTGTTCAACACCCGGCTGCAGCCCGGCGAGCATTTCCGCGTGTTCCCGATTTCCAACTGGACCGAACTCGACGTGTGGCAATACATAGAGCGCGAAAACATCGCCCTGCCTTCGCTTTATTACGCGCACCAGCGCAAGGTGGTTGAGCGCAAGGGCCTGCTGGTTCCGGTGACCGAACTCACTCCCGCGCGTGATGGCGAGCAGGTGGTCGAAAAAACCGTTCGCTTTCGCACCGTCGGCGACATCACCTGCACCTGCCCGGTGGACAGCCCGGCCGCCACCGCTGCCGAGATCGTGATCGAAACACTGGCCGCCGATGTGAGCGAGCGCGGCGCCACCCGCATGGACGACAAGACCTCCGACGCTTCGATGGAGAAGCGCAAAAAAGATGGGTATTTCTGATGAGCACTACTGATTTGATAGCTGACAGTGCACAACCGACGCGGGCTACAGGCCAAAATGACCTTCGATCTGCACTGAAGTTCATCACCTGCGGCTCGGTTGACGATGGCAAAAGCACGCTGATCGGCCGCCTGCTGGTGGACAGCAAGGCTGTGCTGCAGGACCATCTGGCCGGCGTGCAGCGCCAGGGCGAGACCGACTTGGCCTTGCTGACCGATGGCCTGAGCGCCGAACGCGAGCAGGGCATCACCATTGACGTGGCCTACCGCTACTTCAACACGGAAAATCGCAAGTTCATCATTGGCGATGCACCCGGCCATGAGCAGTACACGCGCAACATGGTCACCGCCGCGTCAAGCGCTGACGCCGCCGTGGTGCTGGTCGATGCCACCAAGCTGGACTGGAAGAACCCGTCCATGGAACTGCTGCACCAAACCCGCCGCCACTCGCTGCTGGTCAACCTGCTGCGCGTGCCGTCCATTGTGTTTGCCGTGAACAAGCTCGACGCGGTGGAGGATTCGACGCTGGCTTTCAAAAACATCAGCGCGGCGTTGACGGTTTTTGCCCTGGCCGCGAAGATTCCGGTCAAGGCCATCGTGCCCATCTCCGCGCTGATTGGCCACAACGTGGTGGACGCCAAGCCGGGCTGGTGCGGCTACGAAGGCCTGTCGCTGCTGCAACTGCTGGAACACCTGCCCGCCACGCCGGCCGAAAGCACCGAGGCTTTTGCCTTTCCGGTGCAGTGGGTCGAAAAATTCTCGTCCTCGTCGGACACCTCCCAGGGTCGCCGCGTTTTCTGGGGCCGTGTCGCCACCGGCGGCGTGCAGCCGGGCCAAGCCGTGACCGTGCTGCCCAGCGGGCAAACTGCCGTGGTGGCCCAGGTCCTGGACCATACGCGCCAGCCCCGCTCCATCCTGGCCGGGCACAGCGCCGGTATTGTGCTGGACCGCGAAGTGGACGTTTCGCGCGGCGACTGGCTGCTGGCAGCGGACACCTTTGAACCCTCGCGCGAACTGTCGGTCACCATTGCCTGGATGGACGACGAACCCCTGATCGCTGGCCGTGCCTACTGGGCGCTGCACGGTCACCGCTGGGTCAAGGCCAAGGTCAAGCGCATCGTCCACAAGCTCGATGTCAACACCCTGGCCGAGGAAGACGCCAGCGAACTGCCACCCAATGCGATAGGCCATGTGGAGTTGAGCCTGCAGGCACCGCTGGCCACCCTGCCCTATGCCCGTTCGCGGGTGCTGGGCTCGCTGGTTCTGGTGGACACCGCCTCGAACAAGACCTCTGGTGCCGCGCTGATCCTTTGATCAGGATCAGACCTGTCCCACGCCAACTTAACCCTGCTCATGGAATCCTCTTAAAATTGAGGGTTTCCACCGATCCCGCAAGAACAACATGACTCACATCGTTTCTGAATCCTGCATCCGCTGCAAATACACCGACTGTGTGGATGTCTGCCCCGTGGACTGCTTCCGCGAAGGCCCCAACATGCTGGTGATTGATCCGGACGAGTGCATCGATTGCGCGGTCTGCATCCCCGAATGCCCGGTCAATGCCATTTATGCCGAAGAAGACGTGCCGGCCAACCAGGTCAACTTCATCAAGATCAACGCCGAGCTGAGCAACGCCCCCGGCTGGAAAAGCATCACCAAGCGCAAGGAAGCCCTGCCTGATGCCGAAGAGTGGAAAGACGTCACCAGCAAACTGGACCAGCTCGTCCGCTAGTGTCCTGTCCCGCCCAAAATTGCAAGACCAGAAATTATGGAACCTCAACTGAATCAGGAAGTGATCAACACGGCGGCCGCGCATGACGGCCCGATCGAGACCGATGCGGTCATCGTCGGCGCGGGCCCGGTCGGGCTGTTCCAGGTGTTTGAACTCGGCCTGCTGGAAATCAAGGCGCATCTGATTGACTCGCTGGCCTATCCCGGCGGCCAGTGCATCGAACTCTACCCCGACAAACCGATTTACGACATCCCCGCTGTGCCGGTGTGCACCGGCCAGGAACTGACGAACTCGCTGCTCAAGCAAATTGAGCCCTTCGGCGCCACCTTTCACTTCGGCCAGGAAGTCAGCGTCGTTGAAAAACAGGAGGACGGCCGCTTTTTCGTCCAGACCTCCAAAGGCACGCAGTTCCTGACAAAAACCATCTTCATCGCCGCGGGTGTGGGGGCTTTCCAGCCACGCCTGCTGAAGGTGGATGGCCTCGAGAAGTTTGACAACACGCAACTGTTTTACCGCGTGAAATCACCGGCCGACTTTGCCGGCAAAAACCTGGTCGTTGTGGGTGGCGGCGACTCCGCTCTCGACTGGGCACTCAATTTCGCCAAGGAAGGCCCGAACAAGGCCGAAAGCGTCATCCTCATCCACCGCCGCGACGGCTTCAAGGCCGCACCGGCTAGCGTCGCAAAGATGAAAGAACTCTGCGACAACTACGAGATGCAGTTCATCGTTGGCCAGATCACGGGCTACGAAGAAAAAGACGGCAAGCTCACGGGCGCCAAAGTTACCGGCTCCGACGGCATCACCCGCGTGGTACCACTCGACGTGCTGCTGGTCTTCTTCGGCCTGTCGCCCAAACTGGGGCCGATTGCCGACTGGGGCCTGGACATCGAGCGCAAACAGCTCAAGGTGGACACCGAAAAGTTTTCAACCAACGTGCCGGGCATTTTTGCGGTCGGTGACATCAACACCTACCCCGGCAAGAAAAAGCTGATCCTCAGTGGCTTTCATGAGTGCGCGCTGGCCGCTTTCGGGGCTGCGCCTTTCATTTTCCCAGACAAGAAAATCCACCTACAGTACACCACCACCAGCCCGAAACTGCACAAGGTGCTGGGCGTGGAGACACCTGTTTTCGACTGAAATACGGTCACTTCAGCGTCAGACCCGCCATGTGCGGGCTTTTTTTTGTCTGTCGTTTTTCGTTTAATTTAACCCGGGTAATATTGACTTTACTGTTTTACCCGGGTAATATTCATCGCATTGCAAAGAGGACATGCTGGAGGCCACGGCAAGTCAGGCATCTCTTCAATCTGGTCCTTCTGTGAGAGAACTTTATGGGAAGCATTCACCTCGTCTTCGGCCCGCAGGGCGCAGGCAAATCAAGCTATGCGCGCCAGCTGGCAGCACGCATCGAAGGCATTCGCCTGTCGATCGACGACTGGATGGCCCAGCTGTATGGCCCCGACTTGCCGACACCCATGAACTTCGCGTGGATCATGGAACGCGTTCAAAGGTGCGAGAAGCGAATCTGGGCCACTGCGGCGGAAATTGCCGGCACAGGGGGCCACGTGGTGCTCGACCTTGGATTCATGAAGGCAAAAAACCGGACTGAATTCCTGGCGCTGGCCAGCGCCAGCCAATATCCGGCACAGCTTCACTTTGTCAATGCACCGCTCGATGTCAGGCGCCAGCGCGTGCTCCAGAGGAACAGCGACAAGGGCGACACTTTCTCCTTCGAGGTCACGGCGCCCATGTTCGACTTCATGGAACGCGAGTTCGAACCGCCCACGGAGCAGGAACTCGCCAGCGCCACCGTGTTCCATTCACACTGAAAGAAAATCATGACGCCATCATCCGGCCCCACGGCCAGCGCCGCCCCAGAGCGGTGTTGCACAGCCTTTGAGGAAAGCCGCCGCATCGCGACTGGCCTGTTAAGTGAGGTCGCACTGAAGGTCAAGGCCGTCACCGACCAGGGCCGGCAGAAAAGCATTCTGGTATTCGACGACCTGACCAGCGAGCAGGTCGAACTGGACCTGCGCGGCAACGACGCCGATGTGCTGGGCCGCCTGCAGCGTCCAGATGTCGATGGCGGTGATGCACCTGCAGCCCCTGCGCCGGACGATACGCCGCGCGGACCCGGGCGACCCAGGCTAGGCGTGATCGCGCGCGAGGTGACGCTGCTGCCACGGCACTGGGAGTGGCTGGGCAGTCAACCCGGCGGGGCTTCTGTGGCCCTGCGCAAGCTGGTCGAGGAAGCACGCCGCACCCACGAGGGCAAAGACCGCGTGCGGCGGGCGCAGGAGTCGGCCTATCGTTTCATGTCGGCCATTGCAAGCAGTCTTCCAGGATTTGAAGAAGCCAGCCGCGCACTGTTCGCGGGAGACAGCGTGCGCTTTGACGAGCAAACCCAGGCGTGGCCGGTTGACTTGCGCCATCATGCACTGGGCCTGGCCCGGCTGGCTTTCCTCGCGCCTGAAGGAACGGACGCGGCATGACACGTCGATCTCCGCTGATGTGGAAGGCCTTTCTCGTTTTCCTCGGCCCCATGATGGCCAGCAACATCCTCCAGGGGCTGTCGGGCACGATCAACAACATTTACCTGGGCCAGATGCTCGGTGTCAGCGCCATGGCCTCGGTGTCGGCGTTCTTTCCCGTCCTGTTTTTCTTCATTTCCTTCGTCATCGGACTCGGTGCCGGTGCCTCGGTCCTGATCGGCCAGGCGTGGGGTGCCCAGGAGCCAGACCGGGTCAAGGCCATTGTCGGCACCGTGTTGAGCGTCGGCCTGCTGGCCGGGCTTACCGTCGCGGTATTCGGCGGAACCTTCACCGGCCTGCTGCTCACCTTGCTGGGAACGCCGGCCGATATCCTGCCCGGCTCCATCGCCTATGCCCGCGTGATGCTGATCGCCATGCCCGGCCTGTTCGTGTTCCTGCTGGTCACCTCCATGATGCGTGGCGTGGGCGACACGCTGACGCCGCTGCTAACGCTGCTTCTGTCCACCGCGGTGGGTCTGGTCGTGACACCGGCGCTGATTCGCGGCTGGGGCGGCCTGCCCCAAATGGGAGTCGCCAGCGGCGCCTGGGGGGCGGTGGTGTCTTTCACGGTGGCGCTGCTCTGGTTGGCCTGGTACCTGCGGCGCCGCGGCCACGCGCTGGCTCCCGACGCCCGGTTTCTGCATCACATGAAGATCGACCGGGCCATCCTCGGGAAAGTCCTGCGCATCGGGTTGCCCACAGGCATACAGATGGTCATCGTCTCGTTCGCCGAAGTGGCTGTGCTGTTCCTGGTCAACCGCTTCGGCTCCGATGCCACGGCCGCCTACGGTGCAGTGAACCAGATCGTGGCCTATGTACAGTTTCCGGCGATCTCCATTGCCATCACGACCTCCATCCTCGGCGCGCATGCAATAGGTGCGGGTCATCCAGAGCGCCTGGGCACCATTGCGCGCACAGCCATCATGCTCAATCTGGTGGTCACCGGCGGCCTGGTGCTGCTGGCCTACCTGTTCTCGCGCAGCATCATCGGCCTGTTCATCACGAGCGCGCCGGTCATCGAGACGGCCCAGACCCTGCTGCACATCATGCTGTGGAGCACGGTCATCTTCGGCATGTCTGCGGCTGTCTCGGGCGTGATGCGCGCCAGCGGCTCGGTGCTGGTGCCCACCGCGATTTCCATCACTGCCATTCTGGCAATCGAGGTGCCCGTCGCGTGGCTGCTGAGCCGGTACATCGGCCTCAACGGCATCTGGGTCGCCTATCCTGTGGCGTTCACCGCCATGCTGGCGATGCAGAGCGCCTACTACCGGCTGGTGTGGCGGCACAAGCCCATCCACCGGCTGTGAATCTGCGGCACGCTGTGCCGGTACTGCCGTAGAATCCGGAACGCGCGCTCGCAGGAGCGCATTCGCTGGGGGTGTTGCCACGCGAGTGGCGACTGAGAAAGTCCCTTTGAACCTGACTGAGGTAATCCTCGCGCAGGGAAGCATGTCCTGGGCGCCACAGGTTTTTCAAGCTGGCTGGCGCCTTTGCAAGCCGACCTGCCATTGACACAAGGAAACGTTAATGGCTTCCGTAAACAACACGTCCAATACCGCCCTCACGCCGCTGCCGCAGGGCGACCGCCTGTTTGGCTGGCGCGAACATGCCGCGCTCTGGCTCAGTCTGGGTGTGGGCCTGCTGGTCATGCAGATCGGTGCCTACCTGGTGCCCGCCCTTGGGGCCCAGACAGCCCTGGCCGTGATTGTTGTCGGCTCTGTCCTTGGCGCGGGCCTGCTGGCCTGGACTGCAAAGATAGGCTGCGACAGCGGCTTGTCCAGCGCTGGCCTGATGCACGCTACCTATGGCAGCAACTTTGCGCGCCTGCCGGTACTGCTCAACATCGTGCAGCTCATCGGCTGGACCACCTTCGAACTGGTGGTCATGCGCGATGGCACCATTGCCATCGCACGCCAGTCCGGCTCTTTTGTCGCGTCCTTCTGGCCGGTGCTGGCCACGCTGCTCTGGGGCGGCGTGCTGATTGCGCTGCTCTCGGGCTCCATGGTCAAGCTGGTGCGCAAGTTCATAGGCCGCTACGGCCTGCCGCTGGTGATTGCCTCACTGCTATGGCTGACCTGGCAGTTTCTTGGCCGCGCGCAGGCGCAAGGTTGGGAAGCGATCTGGAACCGCCCCGGCACAGACGCCATGAGTACCCTGTCGGCCCTGGACCTGGTGATTGCCATGCCGGTTTCCTGGCTGCCGCTGGTGGCAGATTTTTCACGCCATGGGCGGGACGGCAAAAGCGCGCTGCGCGGCACCTGGCTCGGTTATGCCATCGCCAACACCTGGTGTTACAGCCTGGGCGTGCTGATTGCCCTGACCACCCCGAGCACCGACCTGGTGGCGGCCTTGCTGCTGGCGCAGGGCGGGCTGATTGCGCTGGGCCTGATCCTGATCGACGAAGTGGACAACGCCTATGGCGATTTGTACTCGGGCTCGGTCGCGGGCCACAGCCTCAAACCCGGCTGGAGCCTGCGCCGCTGGGGCATGGCGCTCGCCGTGTTGTGCACCGGGCTGGCGCTGGTACTGCCCATGCACAGCCTGGAGCCGTTTCTGCTGATGCTCAGCTCGGTGTTTGTACCGCTGTACGGTGTGATCCTGGCGCGCCTGAGCGGAACGCCCCACGTTGCCTCGCTGCTGGGGACGAAGAAGGTCAATGGCAGCGCGGTGGTCATCTGGGTTCTCGGCGTGGCGACCTACCATCTGTGCGCCAAGCTTGCGCCCGAGTGGGGTGCTGCGCTGCCCACGCTGGCCCTGACTTTTGTACTGGCACGCCTGAGCCGCGCCTCTTCAGGACCGGCTGCCGGCGCGTCAGCTGCCAGCACCGCCTGAACTTGAAAGTCGTTAAACCCCTCTAAAGCCGTTTGAGCCGCATGGGCACGGGCGCATGCCCGTGGTTCAGCGGCCCGCTGCCGGCGCCGGTTTTCACCTTGGCACCTGCCAGCAGCGCCGCGCGCACATAAGCCCGGGCCGATTCCACCGCTTCCCGCAGCGGTTGCCCCAACGCAAGCCCTGCAGCAATGGCGGACGACAGCGTACAGCCCGTCCCATGCGTATTTGCGCTGTGGATGCGTGGCGCGTGCATCCAGTGGCTTTCCCCTGATGCCGTCAGCAGCAGATCCATAACCGTGTCGCCCGGCAAATGCCCACCCTTGAGCAACACCGCATGTGCGCCTTGCGACAGCAGCTCATGCGCTGCTGATTCCATGTCTTCAGCATTCTTCAATGGCCGCCTCACCAGCAAGGCTGCTTCGTCAAGATTGGGAGTGACGAGGACGGCGCGCGGAAACAGCTCACGCACCAGGACTTCAATGGCCGGGTTGTCAATGAGCACCGCGCCGCTGGTGGCCACCATCACCGGATCCAGCACAATTTTTTTGAGCGCGTGGTGGTCAATGGCACCGGCCACAGCCATCACGATCTCGGGCGCGTGCAACATGCCGATCTTCACGGCATCGGCACCGATGTCCTCAACCACCGCGTCAATCTGGTCACGCAACATGGCGGGTGGCACGCCATGAATGGCCCGCACCCCCTGGGTGTTCTGCGCCGTCAGCGCCGTGATGGCGGTCATGCCATAACAGCCCAGCGCGGCAAAGGTCTTCAGGTCCGCCTGAATGCCCGCGCCCCCGCCGCTGTCAGAGCCGGCAATGGACAATACGCGCGGGTACTCGAACTCAAAAATATCATTGCTCATGAAGAAAAGTGTTTCCCGTTGGATCAGGCCTGACGGAGGCAATGGCGGATTATCAGGGGAAGCCGCCTGCGGCCCGGTGCTGTGCAGACCGGCACCCGGATTATCGGCCCCGAGGTGGCCGGTGAAGCGGAAGCGCAAAAATATCAGGCTATAATCTTAGGCTGTATTCCTCAATAGCTCAGTTGGTAGAGCGCCGGACTGTTAATCCGTAGGTCCCTGGTTCGAGCCCAGGTTGAGGAGCCAAAATTCAAAGCCTGGACGCGCATAACGTCCAGGCTTTTTCGTTGGTGGCGTTACCATTTGCGGATGATGTCCATGCACCGCCATCCCATGCGGTTAACACATACCAATCCAAGATCCCGCCGTGCGCAAGTCACCTCACCCCCTGCCCTGGCTTGAAGCGGATGAGGCTTTTCCGCCTGTGGACAAGGCCTGGGCCGAGGGCGACCCGGCGCCCGGATTACTGGCGGCGGGCCGGTCGCTCGATGTGGCGACCTTGCGGCAGGCCTATGCGCAGGGCATCTTCCCGTGGTTCGGCCTTGGGCAGCCCATTTTGTGGTGGAGCCCCAACCCGCGCATGGTGCTGCAGACGCAACATTTCAAGCTGCACCGTTCGCTGCGCAAAAGCCTGCTTCGGTTTATCGAGGCGCCAGGCCATGAGGTCCGTTTTGACACGGCATTTGAGGCGGTCATTCATGCCTGCGCCGGCACACCCCGGGAAGGGCAGGCAGGCACCTGGATCGTGCCCGACATGGTGAGGGCCTATACCGCCCTGCACCACGCCGGTGACGCCCACAGTCTGGAGACCTGGGTGAATGATGAACTTGTCGGTGGGCTGTATTGCGTCAACCTGGGCGGCATGGTGTTTGGCGAGTCGATGTTTGCGCACCAGACCGATGCCTCCAAAATTGCGCTCGCCGCGCTGGTGGCTTTCTGCCGGGCCAAGGGCCTGCCCCTGATTGACTGCCAGCAGAATACGCGGCATCTGGCTTCGCTTGGTGCCGCGGAAATTCCCCGCGCGAAATTTGTCGCACATGTGGCCATCAACGCTGCGCAAACTTCCCCTCACTGGGAATTTGACGCCCTATACTGGAACCAGCTATTGACGGCCAAGACGCAGAGTGACCTGACGACGTGACGCACCTCAAAGACCTGCCCCTCCAGACGCTGCAGTTTTATGCCACAGCGCCCTACCCCTGCAGCTACCTGCCAGGCAGGCAGGCGCGCTCGCAGGTTGCCACACCCAGCCACCTGATTCACAACGCCGCCTATTCGGAGTTGGTAACCAACGGCTTCCGCCGCAGCGGCATGTTCACTTACCGGCCCTATTGCGATGGCTGCCAGGCCTGTGTGCCACTGCGGGTGCAGGTGGCGACTTTCCAGCCCGACCGCAGCCAGCGGCGCGCATGGAAACAGCATCAGGCGCTTCAGGTTCGGGCGCTCAAACTGTGTTTCATGCCTGAGCACTACCAGCTTTACCTTCGCTACCAGAACGGGCGCCACGCTGGCGGCGGCATGGACCACGACAGCATCGACCAGTACACCCAGTTTCTGCTGCAGAGCCGGGTCAATTCACGCCTGGTGGAGTTTCGCGAGACCCTGCCCAACGGTGAGGCCGGTGCGCTGAAGATGGTGTCCATTCTTGACGTACTGGAAGACGGCGTTTCGGCGGTGTACACGTTTTACGAGCCCGACGCGCAGGCGAGCTATGGCACCTACGGCGTTCTCTGGCAAATTGAACAAGCCAGGCAGTTGGGCCTGCCCCATGTGTACCTGGGGTACTGGATCGCGCAGAGTCCAAAAATGAACTACAAAGTCCGGTTTTTACCGAACCAGATCCTGGTTGATGGGCAATGGGTAAGGTCAGGCGAGGCGGCGTAATTCAGCGTCATCCATCCAGGGCGCACCGTCCGTCGCCGAAGATGCAGCATTGCAATAAAGCCGGGCACCATGATTTCACCAGCTAAAATCTGCTGAAGACATCGCCACCCATGAGAAAACTCGATCCCCTCGCCTCGCCCGCCAAGCCCACGGTTCAGGTCATTGAACGCATGTTCACCCTGCTGGAGATTCTTGCGGGCCGCGAGGAAGCCGTCTCGCTCAAGGAGATCAGCGAAAAATCGGGCCTGCACCCGTCCACCGCGCACCGCATCCTGAACGACCTGGCCACGGGACGCTTTGTGGATCGCCCGGTGGCCGGCAGCTACCGGCTGGGCATGCGGCTGCTCGAGCTCGGCAACCTGGTGAAGGCACGCCTGAGCGTGCGCGACGCAGCGCTGACGCCTATGCGTGAGCTGCACAAGCTGATCCAGCAACCGGTGAACCTGAGCATGCGCCAGGGTGATGAAATCATTTACGTGGAGCGCGCCTACAGCGAGCGCTCCGGCATGCAGGTGGTGCGTGCCATCGGCGGTCGCGCGCCCCTGCACCTGACCTCCGTGGGCAAGCTGTTCCTGGCTTTCGACGATCCCCAGCGGCTGCGCAGCTATGCCACACGCACCGGTCTGCCGGGCCAGACGAAAAACAGCATTACACAGCTCACGGTGCTTGAGCGTGAGCTGTCCAGGGCGCGCCAGTACGGCATTGCGCGCGACAACGAAGAGCTGGAGTTGGGGGTGCGCTGCATGGCCGCGGGCATCTACGACGACCAGAGCAAACTGGTGGCAGGCCTGTCGATTTCGGCACCGGCCGACAGGCTGGATGAAAACTGGCTGCCCAAGCTGCAATCGACGGCAAGCGAGATTTCAGCAGCGCTGGGCTACAAATCCGATAATTTCAAGTAAAAACGGCCTCCAGCCCTTATACAGCGGGCGCGAGCAGCTACTTTTTATATAGCATCCGCAAGGCCGCGCAGACTGGCGAGCAGCGTCGCGCCGGCTTTAGCCGCCGCTGGCTACTGGGGTGGTAGCACTTATTCTGGCGGCGCTGACAGGCTGCGACTCCACCCAGCGGCGAACCCGCTCGGCATCACCGAGACGGCTCAATTTTCCGGCGGAATCGAGAAACACCATGATCAGCTTGCGCCCTGCAATTTTTGCCTGCATGACGAGGCATTGGCCGGCTTCGGAGATGTAGCCGGTTTTTTGCAGGCCAATTTCCCACTCGGGATTTTTAACCAGCCGGTTGGTGTTGTTGTATTGCAAGGTCTGCCGGCCCACGGCGACCTGGTAGCCGGTGGACGTGGACAACTCGCGCAACACAGGATCGCCGTGGGCGGCATTGACCAGCGTTGCCAGGTCCTGGGCACTGGACTGGTTCAGGCTCGACAGGCCAGTGGGTTCTACATACCGGGTGTCCTTCATGCCCAGCATTTTGGCTTTGGCATTCATCAGCTTCACAAAAGCAGTCATGCCACCAGGATAAGTCCGGCCAAGCGCGTGAGCGGCGCGATTTTCGCTGGACATCAGGGCCAGATGCAGCAACTCGCCGCGCGTCAGGCTGCTGCCCACACGCAGGCGCGAGCGGCTGCCTTTTTCGGTATCCACATCGTCCTGGGAAATGGTGATGGTTTCGTCCATCGGCAATTCGGCGCCACTGATGATCACACCTGTCATCAACTTGGTCAGCGACGCGATAGGCAGCACCGCATGGTCATTCTTGCTGAACAAAACTTCATGGGTGTCCTGGTCAATCACCAGGGCCACACTTGATTTCAGGTCAAGCGGATCTTGCGCGCTGTGCAGGCCGGCCAGTTGGCCAAATGAAAGCCGAGGTGGCGAGGCAACGATCACCGGCCGGCGCGGGGACTTGGACACCAAGCGGACACTTTTGCGGCTTGAGATCACCTTTTTTGAAACCGTCTTGGTCGCGTGTGACTTTTTGACGACCTGTCGCTTCGCAGACGCGGCGTGTGCCGCGGGGGCCATCAACGCAGCCGAAAACGTAAGAATTCCAACGACCTGTAAAGTCTGTTTGAAAATCGAATTCAGCGTGATGGACATGGATCGTCTCCGGGGTTCGATTAGTACGAAGCCGGAGTGTATACAAATAGAAAAAGTCACGCAATATCAAAAGCTTGCGTTGCTTTCCTAAACGCAGCAGTGAAGTGTGGCCAAGCCCGGTTTTTTGACCAGCCGGGCACCCACAAAGAATTACTAAACTATTGAATATAAAAGGATTATTTCAAATCCTGGATGCTTAGCCCTGCGCCGCCACCCGGTCAGCTTTATTTTGTAACTTGCTCAGGGCGCTCAAATAAGCCTTGGCTGAAGCCACCACGATGTCCGGATCGGCGCCGACACCATTGACCACACGTCCGCTGTTTTGCAGGCGAACCGTGACTTCTCCCTGGCTCTCCGTAGACCCGCTGATGGCGTTCACGGAATAAAGCACCATCTCCGCCCCGCTTTTGACATGGGTTTCAATGGCTTTGAGGGAGGCATCGACGGGGCCATTGCCATCCGATTCACCTCGGACTTCCTTGCCGTCCACAGTGAAGACGACGGTAGCGTGTGGGCGCTCACCGGTTTCGCTGTGCTGGGACAGCGATACAAAACCGTACTGCTCATTCTCATGGGTGAGGCTTTCGTCGCTGACCAGGGCAAGAATGTCTTCATCAAAAATTTCGCTCTTGCCATCGGCCAGTTCCTTGAAGCGCGCAAAAGCGGCATTGGTGTCCGCTTCGCTGTCCATCTGGATGCCGAGGTCTTGCAGGCGCTGCTTGAAGGCATTGCGGCCGCTGAGCTTGCCCAGCACCATCTTGTTGGAACTCCAGCCCACGTCTTCGGCACGCATGATTTCGTAGGTCTCGCGCGCCTTGAGCATGCCGTCCTGGTGAATGCCGGAAGCATGGGCAAATGCGTTGGCGCCAACCACGGCCTTGTTCGGCTGGACCACAAAACCGGTGGTCTGGCTGACCATGCGGCTCGCCGCCACGATATGAATGGGATCAATATTCATGTCAAGGTTGAAATAGTCGCGACGCGTCTTCACGGCCATGACGATTTCCTCGAGCGAGCAGTTGCCGGCACGCTCGCCGAGCCCGTTGATCGTGCATTCCACCTGCCGCGCACCGCCAATCTTCACACCCGCCAGCGAATTGGCGACCGCCATGCCGAGGTCGTTGTGGCAATGCACTGACCAGATGGCCTTGTCACTGTTCGGCACGCGTTCGCGCAAGGTCTTGATGAAGTTACCGTAGAGCTCCGGGACGGCGTAGCCGACCGTGTCGGGCACGTTGATGGTGGTCGCACCTTCGGCAATCACGGCCTCCAGCACGCGGCACAAAAAGTCCACGTCGCTGCGGTATCCGTCTTCCGGGCTGAACTCGACATCGGCCACCAGGTTGCGTGCAAAACGGACCGAGAGCCTGGCCTGCTCGAGCACCTGCTCGGGGCTCATGCGCAGCTTCTTTTCCATGTGCAGCGCACTGGTCGCGATAAAGGTGTGGATGCGCGCGCTGTTGGCGCCCCTGAGCGCTTCGGCCGCGCGGGAAATGTCGCGGTCATTGGCGCGCGACAGCGAACAGATGGTGGAATCCTTGATGGTGTTGGCAATCGCCTGGACCGCCTCAAAATCGCCATTGGAGCTGGCTGCAAATCCGGCCTCGATCACATCGACTTTCAGGCGTTCGAGCTGGCGGGCGATGCGCAGTTTTTCATCGCGCGTCATGGATGCACCGGGCGATTGCTCGCCGTCGCGCAAAGTGGTGTCGAAAATAATCAGTTTATCGGTCATGGCTGGCTCCTGCTGCGTGCTCGCTGTATGTCGTTGGGATGCAAATCAATCCGCTATGTTAGCTGGGGCCGGTTGCGAGGTACGGGCGCGCTGCAGGCCCGACACGATGGCCTTGAGCGATGCCGACACGATGTTGCCGTCCATGCCCACACCAAACAGGGTCTGGCCGTTGATCCGAAGCTCCAGATAGGCCACGGCTTGCGCGGCGGCGCCCGAGCCGATGGCGTGCTCATGGTAGTCCAGCACGCGCACGGCATGGCCAGTGGCGCTGTTGAGCCCGGCCACAAAGGCATCAATCGGACCGGTGCCTGCACCTTCGACCTGGTGGCGGGTACCGTGAAGCTGCACATCGGCCCGGATGTTGAAGGACTTGGCGCCGGCGGCAACCACCTCCTCGATCACGAGGTGCTGCGGCGCCGCGATACCCTGCACGCCGTATTCCTTTTCAAACAGCGCGAACAGGTCCTGCGCCGTCAACTCCTTGCCGGTGGCATCCATCACGCCCTGCACCACCTGGCTGAACTCGATCTGCAGGCGGCGCGGCAGCTCCAGGCCAAACTCGCTCTCGAGCAGATAGGCGATGCCGCCCTTGCCGGACTGGCTATTCACACGGATCACGGCTTCATAGCTGCGCCCCAGGTCCTTGGGGTCAATCGGCAGGTAAGGCATGTCCCAGATGTCGCCCTCCTTGCGCGCGGCAAAGGCCTTTTTGATGGCGTCCTGGTGCGACCCCGAAAACGAGGTGTAGACCAGGTCACCGGCGTAAGGATGGCGCGGGTGCACCGGCAACTGGTTGCAATGCTCGACAGTGCGGCGGATCTCGTCGATTTCCGAGAAATCAAGACCCGGTGACACGCCCTGCGTGTAGAGGTTGAGCGCAATGTTGACGAGATCGACATTGCCGGTGCGCTCGCCGTTGCCGAACAGGCAACCTTCGATACGGTCAGCGCCGGCCATCAGCGCAAATTCTCCTGCGGCGGTACCCGTTCCGCGGTCGTTGTGCGGATGCACCGACAACACTATCGCATCGCGTCGTGCCAAGTGGCAGTGCATCCATTCCATCATGTCCGCAAAGATATTTGGCGTTGAATGCTCGACCGTCGAAGGCAGGTTGATGATGCACTTATGCGCTGGCGTTGGCGCCCAAACCTCCGTCACGGCGTCCACCACACGTTTCGAGAATGCGAGCTCGGTCCCCGACCACATCTCGGGCGAATACTGAAAGGTCCAGTGCGTGCCCGGCTGCCCGGCAGCCAGTTGCAGGAACAGGCGGGCATTGTCGGTCGCCAGCTTGACGATCTCGTCTTCGTCCATGTCGAGCACCACGCGGCGCATCACCGGCGAGGTGGCGTTGTAGAGGTGAACAATGGCTCGTGGTACACCCTGCAGCGCTTCGAAGGTGCGATGAATCAGCGGTTCGCGCGCCTGGGTCAGCACCTGGATGGTGACGTCGTCCGGGATCAAGTTGTCGTCGATGAGCTTGCGTAAGAAGTCGAATTCGACCTGGGAAGCGGATGGAAAGCCTACTTCGATTTCCTTGAACCCGATTTTCACCAGCGTGTCGAACATCCTGAGTTTGCGCGCGATGTCCATGGGCTCGATCAGCGCCTGGTTGCCGTCACGCAGATCCACGCTGCACCAGATCGGCGCCTGGTGCAGCACCGTGTCCGGCCAGCTGCGGTCGGCCAGGCGGACAGGAGGAAAAGACTGGTATTTGTTCGAAGGTGTTTTCAACATGTTCATCTCATCCACTGTGAAATTTCAAACCCAGCAACCCAAAGAAAAACGGCCCGTTGCTGGTGCAAACGGGCCGTTGAATTGGGTGTACGCGTGCGCGCTACCGTCTCCGCCCGTTGGCAGATAGCAGTAGCGCTAGCGAAATTCGTTTCATGGATGGCAATGTATCACAAAATATCCGGAAGCCGCAGGCGACAGAATTCCCGTGGAACCAACTCTATTTATGCAGGCCACGTTCATCGGGCTCATCGGTTGAAGTCGATATCACGCTGGTCTGCTGCCCCTTGGCCTTGCGCCAGCCGTACAGCACATAGCCGGAAAAACCGTAGATGACAAACAGGCCGAACATGACGGTAGGCGGATCAATGTTGATTACGGCAATACCCAGGGCGATCAGCACGATCACTGCAAACGGAACACTGCGCTTGAGGCTGAGATCCTTAAAACTGTAAAAGGGTACGTTGGTGACCATGGTCAGGCCTGAATACAAAGTCAGCGCAAACATGAACCACCGGACCTCTTCGCCCCGCACGCCGGCTTCCGTCATCAGCCAGATGAAGCCCGCTACCAGCGCCGCAGCTGCCGGTGAAGGCAGGCCCTGAAAGAATCGCTTGTCCACAACGGCCGTGTTGACGTTGAACCGGGCCAGCCGCAACGCAGCGCAGGCGCAATAAACAAAGGCAGCAATCCAACCCCAGCGGCCCAGGCTGGTGAGAGCCCAGACGTAGGCAATCAATGCAGGTGCCGCACCGAAAGACACCATGTCGGACAGCGAATCCATTTGCTCGCCAAATGCGCTCTGGGTATTGGTCATGCGAGCAACACGGCCGTCGAGGCTGTCGAGCACCATGGCGCAAAAGACGCCGATCGCCGCCTGATCGAAACGGCCATTCATGGCCATCACAATGGCATAGAAGCCACCAAACAGCGCTGCCAGGGTGAACAGGTTGGGCAGGATGTAAATACCTTTGCGCCGCTTGCGCGGAGCAAGCTCATCCAGCTCCTCCGCGGCGTCGTGACCATCATGCATGCCGGGTGCTCCCGGTGTCAGGAGCGTTTTCGTGCCAAGCGTACTGCGCCGATAGTGATTGATTCATGGGGAGAGGATACCAAACGGAGAGAACCAGAAATGAAAAAGCCGCGCAAATGTCTCGCGCGGCTTGATGACTGGACCAAACGGGGCCGGTCAGCCCCGCAGGGATCAGTTGCGGGTCTGGTCAACCAGCTTGTTCTTGGCGATCCAGGGCATCATAGCGCGCAGTTTTTCGCCCACGATTTCGATCTGGTGTTCGGCATTGAGGCGGCGGCGGCTCAATAAGGTGGGCGCACCAACACGGTTCTCGAGCAGGAAGCTTTTTGCGTATTCGCCCGTCTGGATGTCCTTCAGGCACTTGCGCATGGCTTCCTTCGTGGCCGAGGTCACGATGTTCGGGCCCGTCACGTACTCGCCGTACTCGGCATTGTTCGAGATCGAGTAGTTCATGTTGGCGATGCCGCCTTCATAAATCAGGTCAACAATCAGCTTGAGCTCGTGCAGGCACTCGAAGTAAGCCATTTCAGGCGCGTAGCCGGCTTCCACCAGCGTTTCGAAACCGGCCTTGATCAGCTCAACGGTGCCGCCGCACAGCACAGCCTGCTCGCCGAACAGGTCGGTCTCGGTTTCTTCGCGGAAGTTGGTTTCGATGATGCCGGCCTTGCCGCCGCCGTTGGCCATGGCATAACTCAGCGCCAGGTCACGGGCCTTGCCGCTCTTGTCCTGGTGCACAGCCACCAGGTGGGGGACACCGCCGCCCTGAGTGTAGGTGTTGCGCACGGTGTGACCTGGCGCCTTGGGCGCAACCATCCAGACGTCGAGGTCGGCGCGCGGAATCACGGCACCGTAGTGCACGTTGAAACCGTGGGCAAACACGAGCGAGGCGCCCTGCTTGATGTTGGGAGCCACGTCATTGGCGTAGACCGCACCGATCTGTTCATCAGGCAGCAGGATCATCACGACATCGGCTGCTTTGACGGCGTCCGCGACTTCAGCGACCTTGAGGCCGGCTTTCTCGACCTTGGGCCACGAGGCGCCACCCTTGCGCAGGCCGACCACGACCTTGATGCCGCTATCGTTCAGGTTTTGCGCGTGGGCATGGCCCTGGCTGCCGTAACCGATGATGGCGACAGTCTTGCCCTTGATCAGACTCAGGTCGCAGTCTTTGTCGTAATAAACTTTCATTTTTCTCTCCGAAAATATCGTTGATGGGTTCTGGCGAAAATGCCCTTCGACAGGCTCAGGGCGAACGGTAAACACATGTCGCCACTCCTTATCCGTTCGCGTTGAGCCTGTCGAAACGCGCGCACGGACAACTTAAATCACACTCGCAAAATTCGCTCACCGCGGCCGATGCCGCTAGAGCCGGTTCGCACCGTCTCCAGGATCGCGCTGCGGTCAATGGCTTCCAGGAAGGCGTCGTTCTTGGACTGGTCACCGGTCAGCTCGATGGTGTAGCTTTTTTCCGTCACGTCGATGATTCGCCCGCGGAATATATCAGCCATGCGCTTCATCTCTTCGCGCTCCTTGCCGACCGCGCGCACCTTGACCATCATGAGCTCGCGCTCGGTGTAGGACCCTTCGGTCAGGTCCACGACCTTGACGACTTCAATCAGGCGGTTCAGGTGTTTGGTGATCTGCTCGATGACGTCGTCGGAGCCGGTGGTCTGGATCGTCATGCGTGAAAGACTGGGGTCTTCCGTCGGAGCGACGGTGAGGCTTTCGATGTTGTAGCCGCGCGCCGAGAACAGGCCGACCACGCGGGAAAGAGCGCCCGGCTCGTTTTCCAGCAAAACTGCAATGATGTGTTTCATAAGAAGATTCCTCTTTTCGCTGCCCTCCCCTGCGCACGGTAATGCGCAGGCTCGACAGACAATAGATTCGTCAGGTGACGGTGAATGAATGGATGTGGTGGCGTGAGGCTTAGAGGTCTTCCGACCCCAGCAACATTTCAGTAATGCCCTTGCCGGCCTGCACCATTGGGAACACGTTTTCGGTAGGGTCCGTGCGAAAGTCCATGAACACTGTGCGGTCCTTGAGCTTTCGCGCTTCGCGAAGCGCTGGTTCGACGTCCTGCGGCTTTTCGATCAGCATGCCAACGTGGCCATAGGCTTCTGCCAGCTTGACGAAATTGGGAAGTGCGTCCATATAGCTGCTGCTGTAGCGGCCCTCGTAATCAATTTCCTGCCACTGGCGCACCATGCCCAGATAGCGGTTGTTCAGCGATACGATCTTGATAGGCGTGTTGTACTGCAGGCAGGTGGACAGCTCCTGAATGCACATCTGCACCGAGCCTTCGCCCGTGATGCAATAGACCTCGGAATCGGGCTTGGCCAACTTGATGCCCATGGCATAGGGAATGCCAACACCCATCGTACCCAGGCCGCCCGAGTTGATCCAGCGGCGCGGCTCGTCGAACTTGTAGTACTGCGCGGCCCACATCTGGTGCTGGCCGACGTCAGACGTGATGTAAGTGTCAGCGTCCTTGGTCATGTTCCAGAGCGTTTCCACCACATACTGCGGTTTGATCACGTCGCCCTTGCCCAAGCTGTACTTCATGCAGTCGCGAGCGCGCCAGGCTTCAATCGTTTCCCACCAGCCGCCCAGGGCGCCGCTGTCTGGCTTGAGGCCAGATTCCCTGATCATCGCGATCAACTCGGTCAGGACGTCCTTGACATCGCCAACGATGGGAATGTCCACCCTGACGCGTTTGGAAATGCTCGACGGATCGATGTCGATGTGGATGATCTTGCGTTCGTTCTGGGCGAAGTGCTTCGGGTTCCCGATGACACGGTCATCGAAACGTGCGCCGACGGCCAGCAGCACGTCGCAGTTCTGCATCGCGTTGTTGGCTTCGATGGTGCCGTGCATGCCCAGCATGCCGAGGAATTTCTTGTCGCTGGCCGGATAAGCACCCAGCCCCATCAAGGTGTTGGTGCAAGGGTAACCCAGCATATCCACCAGGGTACGCAGCTCCTGCGAGGCGTTGCTCAGCAAAACGCCACCGCCGGTGTAGATGTAAGGCCGCTTGGCTGTCATCAACAGCTGCAGCGCCTTGCGGATCTGCCCGCCATGGCCTTTGCGCACCGGGTTGTAGGAGCGCATCTCAACGGTTTGCGGATAGCCCGTGTACGGCACCTTGTTGAACGACACATCCTTGGGAATGTCCACCACCACCGGGCCGGGCCGCCCGCTGCGTGCGATGTGGAAAGCCTTCTTCAGGGTCTCGGCCATCTGGCGGGCGTCCTTGACCAGGAAGTTGTGCTTGACGATGGGTCGCGTGATGCCCACGGTGTCGCACTCCTGGAAAGCATCCAAGCCAATCGCGTGCGTGGGCACCTGGCCGGTGATGATCACCATCGGAATGCTGTCCATGTACGCGGTGGCGATGCCGGTGACCGCGTTTGTCACGCCCGGGCCGGAGGTAACAAGGGCCACGCCGACGTCGCCCGTGGCGCGCGCATAACCGTCGGCCGCATGCACGGCCGCCTGTTCATGGCGCACCAGGATGTGCTGAATCGATTCCTGCTTGTAAAAGGCGTCGTAAATGTGCAGCACGGCGCCGCCCGGGTAACCCCAGACGTGTTTGACGCCTTCGGCTTGCAGGGCTTTGATGAGGATTTCCGCGCCGCGAAGTTCTTGCGGGGTTGATGGGGCAGAAGCTGCCGCCGCTGCCGAAGCAAGTTCGGCCTTGTTGATTTCCATGATGAACCTTTGTGAATTTCTCTGACGAAATACCTTGGGTGCCTCTTCACCCACTCTTGTGGAGTAGCGTCGAGACTTGAGGCCAAAACCATGGGCGGAAACATATCCCGCCGAGCCATGACCCGTTTGCTGTTTGAATTGCAAGTCGCATTATGGCATCAGGCGATGGCCATTGGCAGGGGAAAACCGAAAAAGTCCGGCTATATGCCTCTCCTTAATGCGATAATTTTCCAGATTCGGGTGCTTCCACGGCGCCCGCGAGCACAACAATGACGGCGCTGGGATAAATCGGGACTTCAACCCTTGGCAACTGAACAAGAACTTTCCGATTTCCTGAAAAACGTTGAAAAACGCGCTTTCAAGCGCAGCGTCTACCACGTGCGTGACGACGAGGCCGCACTCGATATCGTTCAGGACAGCATGATGAAGCTGGCCCAGCACTACGGCGACAAGCCGGCGGCCGAATTGCCCATGCTGTTCCAGCGCATCCTGTCGAACACGACGCTCGACTGGTTCCGCCGCCGCAAGACCCGCAACGCCCTGTTTTCCAACATGAGCGACTTCGAATCCGCCGGGGATGACGGAGATTTCGATTTACTGGAAACTTTGGAGACCCATGGCAACTCTGAGGGAACGGAGAGCGCCCAGGACGCCACCGAACGGGCTCAGATCTTGCGGGAAATTGAAATCGAGGTCAGAGAGCTTCCCGGCCGTCAACGGGAAGCGTTTCTGATGCGTTACTGGGAAGAGTTGGACGTGGCCGAAACGGCTGCTGCTATGGGTTGCTCCGAAGGCAGCGTGAAAACACATTGCTCCAGAGCCGTTCATGCACTCAGCAAGGCCTTGTCAGCCAAGGGAATAAAACTATGAATCATTCACCGCGAAACCGCACCGAGATACTGCAAGACCGCTATGGCCTGAAAACGGCCTCCTACCTGTCCGCTGGCGCCGCCGACCTTCCCTACGATATTTCCGAGCGCCTGCGTGCCGCGCGCGTTCAGGCCGTTTCCATGCGCAAGCTTGTCAAAATACACGCCGCGCCGGTGACAGCCGGCACAGGAACCGGCTCGACGCTGACCTGGGGCTCAGACGAGGGTTTCAGCTTTTGGGGCCGGATTGGCTCGGTGGTGCCGCTGATTGCCCTGGTTGTGGGGCTGCTTGTCATTAATTCCCTGCAAACCGACAGCTTCGTCAATGAACTGGCCGAAGTGGACTCCGCCCTGCTGACCGATGACTTGCCGCCCGCCGCCTTCTCGGACCCCGGGTTTCTGCAGTTCCTCAAAACCAGCCTCTGAAGGCCGGAACCGGCTGCCCTGCCTACCCCAACGACTGAGCTGATGACCGTGCCAATCACCCCCCTGCCTGCACAGAGGCTGAACCCTGCCGCCCTGACCCTGACCGGAGGGCTGCTGGTGGGCCTGCTGCTTGCCCTCTTCGCGAACGGGACAAACGCCCAGACAACAGGGCTGGCCTCCGCGCCGCCCACTCCGCCCAAAACAGTGGTAGCACAGGCCACCTCGAGTCCCGCTTGGGCCGAGCTTAATGCGGCACAACGGGAAATTCTGAAGCCGCTGGCTTCCACCTGGCCCGCCCTGAGCCAGGGCCACAAGCGCAAGTGGCTGCAAATGGCCAAAAGCTACCCGACCCTGTCCGCAGACGAGCAGGTCAAGATGCAAGGTCGCATGAAGGAGTGGGTTGCACTCACGCCCCAGCAGCGCGCCCAGGCCCGGCTTAATTTTGCGAAAACCAAAGAGCTGTCCCAAGAGTTGAGCGCTGAGGAAAAACAAGCCAAATGGCAGGCCTACCAGGCGCTCAGTGACGAAGAAAAACGAAAACTTGCCGCCAAGGCCCCACGCCGCCCGGTGGGTGCCGCGCCGGCCGCCAAACCGGTTGCGCCGCAAAAACTGGCAACCGTGCCAGCCCGCGCGGACAAGCAAAAGGGCAAACCAGCCCCTAAAATGGCGGTTTCGCAACCAGTCACAGACCAGCCCGGCGCAGCACCCGCAGCGACAACGGACTCCACGCCGCAGTAGCACGCAAGCTTCCTTGGTCCAACCAAGCGGGTGGAACTGAGGCAAAACCGGTGTCGTTCAGGCATGGTGTTGCGGTGCCCGTCCGTCCTCATTTGAACCCTCCTTGACAGCCCTCCACGCCGCCTCCCTCCCTACCCCCTCACTTCGGCGGCGCATGGCCTGCTGGCTTTATGAGGGCATGCTGATGTTTGGCGTTGTGTTTATTGCCGACTACCTGTTCAGCACCTTGAGCCAGACGCGCAACGCCATGGACAACCGCAACGCCCAGCAAGCTTTCCTGTTCGTGGTGTTCGGCATCTATTTCGTCTGGTTTTGGGCCAAAGGGCAGACTCTGGCCATGAAAACCTGGAACATCCGGCTGACCGACCTGCAGGGCCGCGCCGTGAGCCAGAAACGTGCTTTTGTGCGCTACGCCCTGAGCTGGCTCTGGTTTTTGCCGCCGCTGGCACTGAGCTGGCTACTGGGCCTGGACGTTCGGCAAGCCCTGGTACTGGCCGGTGGCTGGATTGCGATCTGGGCTATCCTGTCGCGCTTTCATCCGGACCGTCAGTTCTGGCACGACGCGCTGGCCGGCACCCGGCTGGTCTCCAGCCCGCCCCTCATGGCCCCAGGCAAAACCGCCTGATTCCCAGGCAGCACCCCTCATGCAAGAGCCGCGTCAAACTGCCACACAGCCGCGCCACAATCGGGCCATGCCTCCATCCTCCTCCTCTGACCCACTCCAGGCTTATCCGGCAGTGAGCGCCGAAGCCCCCGTCAACCCACAAAAAGACCGCAAGGGCCTGAACCGCGTCTGGCACGCGCTGGGTTATTCGGTGGCCGGCCTGCGTGCCGGCTGGCAGGAAACGGCCTTTCGCCAGGAAGCCATCGCCTCGCTGGCGCTGGTGCCTGCTGCTGTCTGGCTGGGCCGCAGCTGGGTCGAAACCGTGCTGCTGGCCGGCTCCGTCATCCTGGTGATGATCATCGAGTTGCTCAACACCGGCATAGAAACCGCCATCGACCGCATCGGCCCCGAATGGCACGACCTGTCCAAACGCGCCAAGGACATGGGCAGCGCTGCCGTGCTGCTGAGCCTGCTGCTGTGCACCGGCACTTGGGCCCTGGCCTTGTTCCAGAGGTTTTTTACATGACGCCGGCCTTCTCGGTTTGCGTTTATTGCGGCTCGCGACCGGGCGTCGATCCTCTCTTTGCAGAAACAGCACGCCGGGTCGGCACATGGATCGGCGAACACGGCGGCCAGCTGGTGTATGGCGGTGGTCGCAACGGCCTGATGGGCATCGTCGCCGACGCCACACTGGCGGCCGGCGGACGTGTGATTGGCGTCATTCCGAAGGCGCTGGTGGAAAAAGAATGGGCCCACACAGGCTGTACCGAGCTGCATATTGTGGACACCATGCATGAGCGCAAACGCATCCTGGCCGAACATGCCGACGCGTTTTTGTCGCTACCCGGCGGCATAGGCACGCTGGAAGAGTTTTTTGAGGTCTGGACCTGGCGCCAGCTGGGCTACCATGCCAAGCCCGTAGGCCTGCTTAACCTGAACGGCTACTACACCGAGCTGCTGGCATTTCTGGCCTCATCGGTCAAAAGCGGCTTCATGAGCGACTGGCAAATGGAGCTGATCCATGTCGGCGCCGCCGTGGAACCCTTGTTGCAACAACTGGTAGAAGCCGCCGGCATGGCGCCGCAAGGCCAGCGGCTGGATCAGATCTAACGCAATTACACGCGGGCCACGGGCCGTCTTTGCCATCCAGGGTCGCGGGTCCGGCTCTGCCGGCCCGCAGGTGCAGCGGCCCCACTCTTCCAGTGCAAGGGGCAGGGAGCCGCCGCAGGCTCGAAGTGAGCGACCGTGGGGCCCTATTCAGACCGCCGCTTCGTCTTCCTCGCCGGTGCGGATACGCACCACCCGCTCAACGCTGGTGATGAAAATCTTGCCGTCGCCGATCTTGCCGGTGCGGGCAGCGCGCACGATAGCGTCCACGCAGCGCTCCACATCCTCGGTTTTGACCACCACTTCCACCTTGACCTTGGGCAGGAAGTCCACCACGTACTCGGCACCACGGTACAGCTCGGTGTGGCCCTTCTGGCGGCCAAATCCCTTGACTTCGGTCACGGTCAGGCCGGTCACGCCGCATTCGGCCAAGGCTTCACGGACTTCTTCGAGCTTGAAAGGTTTGAGGACGGCTGTAATTTGTTTCACTGACTATCTCCGTTAGTTATAAAAATAGAGCCCCCACGCTTTTCACTCCGTGTAATACGCTGCCCCCTAAGGGGGCGCTGCGCCTGCGGCCCGGCAGAGCCGGTTCCGCGGCCCCTGCTGGTTTGGGAAAGGGACATCCTGTGCTTTTTGCCTATAGAAATTTGTTGGTAATAGGATAGCGCCAATCCTTGCCGAAACTCCGGTGGCTAACCCGGATGCCGACCGGCGCCTGCCGCCGTTTGTACTCGTTGATCTTGATCAGCCGCGTGACACGCTCGACCACCGCGCGGTCAAAGCCTGCGGCGATGATGTTCTCTATGCTTTCGTCGTTCTCCATGTAGCGCTGCAGAATCGCGTCCAGCACCTCGTAAGGCGGCAGGCTGTCCTGGTCGGTCTGGTCGGCACGCAGCTCGGCGCTGGGCGGACGCGTGATGATGCGCTCCGGAATCGGGTTGCTGCCGGTGCCGTAGGGGTCATTCTGATTGCGCCACTCGGCCAGGCGGAACACCGTGGTTTTCAGCAAATCCTTGATCACCGCAAAGCCGCCGGCCATGTCGCCGTACAGCGTGCAGTAACCCGTGGCCATCTCGCTCTTGTTGCCGGTCGTCAGCACGATGGAGCCGAACTTATTGGACAGCGCCATCAAAAATACACCGCGGATGCGCGCCTGGATGTTTTCCTCGGTGGTGTCTTCCGGCAGCCCTTTGAACTCGCCGGCCAGCGAGGCCTTGAAGGCTTCGAACTCCGGAACAATCGAAATCTCGTCGTAGCGCACCTTCAAACGCGCCGCCATCTCGCGCGCGTCGATCCAGGAAATATCGGCCGTGTAGGGCGAAGGCATCATGACGGTGCGCACCTTGTCGGCGCCAAGTGCGTCCACCGCAATCGCCAGCACCAGCGCCGAGTCGATGCCGCCCGACAGGCCCAGAAGGGCGCCGGGGAAGCCGTTTTTACCAAGGTAGTCGCGCACACCCAGCACCAGCGCGTCCCACAGGTCCGCTTCGGCGCTTCGCTCCGGCTCGATGTTTGCTACCAATTCAATAGCTGACCGTCCCCGCTGGGCGTGGGCTACAAACAGATTTTCCCTGAAACTTTCAGCCCGACCGGCGAGTGCACCATCGGCCTGCAGGGCAAACGAATGCCCTTCAAAAACGATTTCATCCTGCCCGCCAACCAGGTGGGCATAAATCATGGGAAGACCCGTTGCCAGCACGCGTTCACGCATCATCAGCTCGCGCTCGCCGCCCTTGCCAACGTGGAAAGGCGAGGCATTGATCACCGCCAGCAGCTCGGCGCCCGCCTCCTTCGCCAGGCGCGCCGGTTCCTCGAACCAGGCGTCTTCGCAGATCAGCAGCCCGACGCTGACGGCATCCTCGCCCTCGCCCGCCTCAAACACGCAGGTGCCCTGCCCCGGCGCAAAATAACGCCGTTCGTCGAACACTTGGTAATTGGGCAGCTCCCGCTTGGCGTAGGTTTCAAGAATGCGTCCTTCGCGCAATACCCGGGCGGCGTTGTGGCGCTGTTGCACTGCCACGCTTTTGGTGCGAAAGCCTTTGCCGTTGTCACCATGGGTGGGCGTGCCCACCACCACGGTGAGCCCTTTTAACCCGGCGAGCTCGCGGGCCACCAGATTCACGGCATCATCACAGGCTTCAATGAAAGAACGGCGCAGGAACAGGTCTTCGGCGGCGTAGCCGCAAATCGCCATCTCGGGCGTGAGCAGCAGCCGCACACCGTCGACATAGGCCCTGCGGGCGGCTTCAATGATTTTTTGAGCGTTGCCCGGCATGTCGCCAACGCAATAGTTCAACTGGGCAACGCAGATTTTGAGAGTCATGAAAAAGAAAAATACGGTTGGTGCTGTGGCTGAAAACGATTATGTCATTCGTGTGCTGGACTCGCCTGGCCAGGTCGATGCTGTCGGCTGGAATGCCCTGCTGGCGCTACAGGAATCGGGCGGTGAGCTGAACCCCTTCATGCGCCACGAGTACCTCGCCGCCATGTTTGAAAGCGGCAGCGCCACGCCGGCCACCGGCTGGACGCCACGTTTTGTCACGCTCTGGGAGGGCTCGCAGCTCACAGGCGCCTGCGCCCTGTATCTCAAGAATCATTCTTACGGCGAGTACGTGTTCGACCACGCCTGGGCGAACGCCTACCACCAGCACGGCTTGCTCTACTACCCCAAGGCACTGGTAGCGCCGCCTTTCACGCCCGTGCCCGGCCCGCGCCTGCTGGCACGCGATGCCGCCACCCGCACACTGCTCGTCCAGGCGCTGGTGGCCTGGTGCGGGGAGGAGGAACTGTCGTCGCTGCACCTGCTGTTCACCAGCGATGCGGATGTGGCGGCGTGTGAGGAGGCGGGCCTGATGCTACGGCACAACGTGCAATTCCATTGGTCCAATAGAGCCCCCACGCTTGTCACTTCGTGTACCTCCGGCGTTGCGCTGCCCCTTGCACAAGAAGGGGCGCTGCGCCTGCGGCCCGGCAGAGCCGGTTCCGCGGCCCCGGCTGGTGAAGACGCCGCGACCAACGGTTTGGCTAGTACTCGCCCCTTCCGCGACTTCGACGACTTCCTGATGTCGCTGAGTCATGACAAACGCAAGAAGATCCGCCAGGAGCGGCGCAAGGTCCTTGATGCCGGCGTCCGCTTCCGCTGGTCGCTGGGAAAGAATATTTCCACGAGCGACTGGGACTTCTTTTACAGCTGTTACGAGCGCACTTATTTCGAACACGGCAACGCTCCTTACCTGAGTCGCGACTTCTTCCAGCGTATGCAGGACACCATGCCGGAGAACTGGCTGCTGTTTGTGGCCGAACGCAACGGCCGCCCTATTGCTACGAGTTTGATAGCTGTCAGACCAAACGGGGTAAGGGCTGCAGGCCAATTTGATGCTCAAACCACAGCAGGAATCGCCTACGGCCGCTACTGGGGCGCCATCGAACGCGTGGACTGCCTGCACTTCGAAGCCTGTTATTACCAGCCACTGCAGTGGTGCATTGAGCACGGCTATCAGCGCTTCGAGGGCGGCGCCCAAGGTGAGCACAAAATGGCGCGCGCCCTGCTGCCGGTCAAGACCACCAGCGCCCACTGGCTTGCGCACCCGGCCTTTGCAGATGCGGTCGAGCGGTTCCTCGAACGGGAAGGCGAAGGCATTGCCGGCTACATGGAAGAGCTGGAAAGGCGCAACCCGTTCCGGCAGGTGCGGCCATGAAAATTGCTACTGTATTAATAGCTGTCTGCGCCCGACCCATCAGGGCTGGAGGCGAATTTGTTATGCAGATCTTCCTGCTTTAAGCTCGTGCCAATGTCTGCGTCCCCCCCTTTGCCTACGCGTTCCGACGTGACTGCGGCCGAAGCCCCGCCCACCACTTTGGGCCGCGCCCATGCCCGCCGTCTGCGCGAGATTTACCGCTCGGCCGGCTGGCCGTGCCAGGACCTGCTCGAGATCGAACTGCTGGCCGCCGGCCTGCTGGAGCGTGTCGCCGGCCCGGGTGGCCACGAAACCTTGCGGGTGACCCATGCCGGCATCAGCTGCCTGGCGAGCGCGCTGGTGCGCAACCGGGCGGCCCTGTCCGCGCACGAAGCCCTGGTGGAACGTGTGGCCTGCGAAATGGTGCGTGCCGGCCGCATTGCATGGCGCGGTTTGGGCCTGCGCGCGCAGTTGCCGCCGCTGGCGGAAGGTGGTGCGGTGCGCTGGTGCATGGCGCGGCCCGACGTGTTTTCGATCCGCAATACCTCGGTGGAATCCTACGTGGACCCGGTCGTCCACGAGATCAAGGTGCGCCGCTCCGACCTACTGGGTGATTTGAGGCGCCCCGAAAAACGCAGCGCCTACCTCGACCTGGGTGGTGAGTGCTGGTACGTACTGGGCTGCGACGCCAGGGGCCAGCCCATCGCCAGCGCCGATGAAATTCCACCCGAGTGCGGTGTGATGCAGCTGGAGGGCAGCCAGCTGGTGGTAGCCCGCGCCGCACCAAGACGTACGCGCCGGCAACTGCCCTTTGGCGTGTGGATCGCCCTGGCCAAGGCCACGCCGGTGGCCGGATTGAGGGATGATGAACAAGGCCTGCTCGGTGGAACCGAAAGCGAAACCGACGCCGGCCCGCCTGGACAACTTGAGCAAGGACTGCCATGACCCACAACACAGATCCCTCCCCGGACAACTACCGGGTCCACCTCGTCGAATGCCCCGATCTCAGCGACGGCGAGCGCGGCGCCGCAGAACTGCGTTTTCGCATGGCGCTTGAATTTGCCCTGGGCGGGCCCGACGAAGTCCTGCCCACCCTGCAGGCTTACATGCTGGTCCACTCGCTCAATGAGGAACTCCCGCTCGGCAAGGACTCCGAAGCGGAAGAACAGGTCATCGCGCTGTGGGAGAACGCCGAAACAGACGCCATCCTGGCCGCGTTCCGTCCACTGGGCAAGGACATGGGTGATGCGCGCTTCGAAATCGTGCCCCTGTAAGCCCTGCCCGGCCCATGACCCCGAACCGTTTATAGAGTCAGTACCCCATGTTCGAGGGGTGACAAAACCAGTCTTGATCCCCTAGCATGGGATGTTCAAGCTGCAGACGCTGCGCACCCCCACAAAGGACACCCAGATTTGACGCCCCTGCCACCAGACATCCTCTCGGCCATCACCGCCCGGGTCCAGAGCGACTGGCCCAGCGACCCCGCCATGCAGCGGCACCTGATCGACAGGCAGGCATCAGCCTACGTTCAGCTCGTCCACGCCTGTGAGGCCATGGAAAAAAACGAATATTCCGCCCAGATCATCGACTTTGCATGCACCAGCTGGCCCGATGACTACGAAATGGCGCTGCACACCCTGAAACGGCAACTGGCGTCGAGCAAGGCGTTTTTTGAATATACGCGGCCAACCGTGCCCGCAGAAGTCCTGCAGCAGCTCAAGGAAAAAACCTTTGAAGAGTGGCCGGGCGACTACGAGATGAAATTGCACGTGCTGGAGACCGAACTGGACGCGTGGCTGAAGACCAACCGCGTTCAATTGGACCTTAGATAGCGGACTCCGGCCGTGGCGAGGTGCGCGGCACCGGCAGGGACTCCCCCGGGAAAAGTACCTCCACGGTGTAGGCCGGGTCCCGCGACCACTTCTGCTCCTTGATAAGCCATTGCATGACGAACTCCCGCACCGTCTGGCGTGCCGGTTCGGTCACCAGTTGCCGGTAAGCCGGCGACTGGGCTCGCTTTTCCAGCTCGGGCGTCATCGACCGGGCCAGCGCTGCCAGGTTGTCGTGCTTGTTCAAGCGCGCCCAGCCGTTTTGCGTGTACATCTGCATGGCCGAGGTGTCAAAGGCCACGGGCAGGCTGGGTTTGATCGCCGGCGCCTGGACGATGCAGGTCTTGTCGCGAATCACCACGCGCCATTCTCTCGCAAGCTCAATGTGGTAGCGGTAATGCACCGGCGCCTGGATGTGCGACACCGTGGTTCCCAGGTGAATGCCCCAGAACTCCCGGGTGTCCGACCGCGTGAAACGCTCCTGAGCCATCACCGTCGCCACCTCCAGCAAGCCCCCTTCGGTGCGAATGACCACCGGCACCTCAGGCGCGCTCACCGTGGTTTCAATGCGCGTGTCTTTGCCGGAAGAATAAACATGCCAGGCGGCCCATGCCGCCAAGACCAGCATAAGCAGGATCGCGCTGATGGAGCGAATGTTGATTTTCATGAAGGAGGTCTCTTTGCCGCCGCAGCGGATGAAAATCAATTATGAGCCGCATCCTTGCGTAGCGCAGTGCCCCGAAAACCGGAGCTTTACGCCCCCGCCACGCTAATCCCGGCGCAGACACGAAGCTTTCTGATACGGCAAGCCGGCAACGAATCCGGCCGCATCAAGCGCCATCAGGCGTTGATTCCGCTCTGCTCGCGATTCTGATTCTGAACCACCTGGGCGGCGAGCTGCAACCTCAGCATTTTCTCAAGCGCCGGCGAGGGTGTGGTCGGATCCGGCGTCTGAAAAAAGCCCAGAATATTCCTGCCAACTTGCATGGGTGTGACCAGCAGCCCCCACGGAAAACCCCACCAGCCCAGCAACACGGAGAACACCGCGTCGCCGACTTTTCGCTTCGATCCGCAGCTTTGGCAACTGATCGCGGGACGACTCGACCAGGACGTCATCAGCAATGCTGACCACACTCGGTAGGACGTGTGCACATCCACCGGCCCCTGGCCATCACAGGCGGGACAATTGCCGCGGTGCACCCGCGCGACGAAGCCATCGACATCCCGCTGCGGAATCTGGTTCGCCAGACTCATGAGAAAGCCCCGCTGTTCGCACTCTGCATTGCAGAATCTGAGGTCTCCCTGCTTTTTGCCGCCGAACAGGATGGTTGTATTGCAGTAAGCGCAGGATGCCATGGATAAAACTCCCCGTGTGTTTGTTTTCGTTGTCCGCCGGCATTTCGCCAGCCGGCGAATTTTAAGGTGATATCGGGGTTGAAAGAGGCCGAGCCCACAACACTTCTGCGCCAGTGCGGGAAAACCACTTCTCCAAATCACGACAGCAACTCCGCCAGCCCATGAGCGCCGGGGCAAACGGAAAGTCACTCCCCCACATCGCATGCAAGTGCCTCAACCATCCAGGACGCCCCGGCAAACCCTAGTGCGGAGGCATCCCGCGCTCGGTTAAGGTCGGTCAAGGAAATTGCAGGAGATATCACCCGATGAAAACCCTCACCGGCCTGGACGCGACCTTTCTCTATCTTGAAACCCCCGAAATGCCCATGCACGTGGGTTCGTTCAACCTGTGCGAGCTGCCCGCGGGTTTCAGGGGCAGCTTTCACAAGGCCGTGAAAAGCCACATCGCCAGGCGCATGCACCTGGCGCCGGTGTTCAGCCGCAAGCTGGTGTTCATGCCTTTTGACCTGGGCCATCCGCTTTGGATCGAGGCCGAATCGGTGGATATCGACTTTCACGTGCGGCGCGTGCCCTGCTCCGCGCAAAAACCCATGAGCCTGGCGCAGGCGCACACCATGGTGGCCAAACTGCACAGCGAGCTGATAGACCGGGCTTACCCCTTGTGGGAGTTTTATGTGTTTGACGCGATCAAACTGCCTTCGGGCGAACGCGTCGCCGGGTTTTTTTCGAAGATCCACCACGCCGCGCTGGACGGCAAGGGCGGCGTGATGCTGGCCAATGCCATATTGGACATCGGACCGGTGCCGCGAGAGGTGCCGCCGCCCGACCTGGCGCGGCGCGGCAAAACGGAAGCCGACCTGAAAATCGGAAAAATGATCGGTTCGGTGTTTTCCAACTCGCTGGCCCAAGTGGCTAAACTGGCCAAGTCCCTGCCCGCAGCCGCGAGCACCCTGGGCAGCACGCTGGCCCGGCAGTCGCTGCAGGGCGCCGGCGGCCGGCCCAAAATGCCCATGAAGCTGGCGCCCAAAAGCCCGTTCAACACCGCCGTCACGCAGGGCCGCGTGTTTGTTGCCGCCACCGTGCCGCTGGCCGAATGCAAGGCCATGGGCAAGGCGGTTGGCGGCAGCTTCAACGACGTAGCGCTGTGGATCTGCTCGACAGCGCTGCGAAGCTACCTCGCGCAACATGGCAGTGTGTCCACAAAATCCCTGGTGGCAGCCATGCCAGTGTCGCTGCGCGAAGCCGGGGCCAGTGATGCCACCGACCTCGGCAACCAGGTCAGCATGAGCCTGGTGGAGCTGGGCACACACATCGCCCACCCGCTCAAGCGCATGAACGCCATCATGGCCTCAACGGCCAAGGTCAAGACCTCGATGCAAAGCCTCAAGGGCCTGCTGCCGACCGACTACCCTTCGCTGCTGGCGCCTTGGCTGGTCGGCGGCGCCGGAAAAGCAGCACTCAATGCCTACGGCAAAACCGGGTTGGCCAGCCGCCTGCCCATGGTCGCCAACCTGGCCATCTCCAACGTGCCCGGCCCGCCGGTGCCGCTGTACCTGGCCGGCGCCAGAATGCTCACGTTTCACCCGCTGTCCATCGTGCTGCACGGGCTGGCGCTCAACATCACCATCCAGACCTACGCTGGCCATGTGGACTTCGGCATCGTCGCCGGCAAAAAGGCTCTCCCGCATGCGCAGGACCTGGTCAAAGCGATTGAAGATGCTTTCCGCCAGGCTCAAGTACTCGTGGGAACCGGAGCACCTACCGCTACGGCGCCGAACGCGGCAGCAACCCCGGGAAAGCCTCCTGGAACACGTGTCGCTTCAGCGACGCCTTTAGGGAAGCCTCCCTCTGTGAAGCGCGCAGCCAGCCCCAAGATAACTTCCATCAAGAAAAAAGCAAACCTATCCGATGTTTCCAACCATGGCACAACCCGCACCCAGCCCGTCAGCAGCAAAGCAAAACCCAAAGCAGGACCTGCACGACGGTCCGCCGCCTAACGCCTGGCTGCTGGCGCTGGAACTGCGTGCCTTCTGGGAGGCCGGCGCACTGTTGCCCGCGTGGCCGGTGCTGGCCAGGGCGCCCCGCGGCGACGGCCACAGCGTGGTGGTGTTTCCCGGCCTGTCGGCGAATGACGGTTCGACCATCCCGCTGCGCCGCTACCTGGACTCCCTGGGTTACCAGACCAGCGGCTGGGAACAGGGCTTTAACTTTGGCCCGCGCGCCGGCGTGCTTGAAACAGCCAGGACGGGCGTCCGGCGGGCTTTTGAAAGCAGCGGCCGCAAAGTCAGCCTGATCGGCTGGAGCCTTGGCGGTGTGTATGCACGGGAGCTGGCGAAAGAGCTGCCGCAGATGGTGCGCGGCGTGATCACCCTGGGCACGCCCTTTGCGGGCTCGCACCGCTCGACCAACGCCTGGCGCATCTACGAGCTGGCGAGCGGCCGCAAAGTGGAGCGCGAGGTCGAAAACTACGACCTGCCGGTTGCGCCGCCCATGCCGACCACCAGCATTTATTCGCGCAGCGACGGCATCGTTGCCTGGCAGGGCAGCATCCAGAAGCCCTCGCCGCTCAACCCGCAGACCGAAAACGTCGAAGTCATTGCCAGCCACGTCGGCCTGGGCCTCAATCCCAGCGCCTGGTGGGCCGTGGCCGACCGCCTGGCGCGAGGCGAAGGCAGCTGGCAGCCGTTCGAGCGCAAGGGCACGTTTTTACACGGCCTGATTTACCCGGACCCGGCACGCGCGGCCTGACAAACTGAGCTTTCCATAAAGAGAGCGCCTGCAGCTCACGCTACAGGCGCTCTGTTTTTGATAGCTATTTGCGCCCGACCAGCAAGGGCTGGAAGCCTAAAATGCTTGAAAATTCAGCGTTTCAGGAGTGCTCCTTCTGGTAGTTGGCAATGCCGTCCATGATTTCCTTGGCGGCCGCTTCCGGGCCTTCCCAACCCTGAACCTTGACCCATTTGCCTTCTTCCAGGTCCTTGTAGTGCTCAAAGAAGTGGGCAATGGTTTTCAGGCGCAACGGGTTCATGTCTTCAGGTTTTTGCCACTGGGTGTAGAGCGAGCACTTTTTGTCGATGGGCACGGCGAGCACCTTGCCGTCTTCGCCGGCTTCGTCGGTCATCTTCAGGATGCCGATGGCGCGGCAGGTCACCACCACACCAGGAATCAGCGGCACCGGCGTGATCACCAGCACGTCCACCGGGTCGCCGTCGCCGCTGAGCGTTTTGGGCACATAACCGTAGTTGGTGGGGTAATGCATGGACGTGCTCATGAAGCGGTCCACAAAAATGGCGCCGGACTCCTTGTCCACTTCGTACTTCACGGGGTCGGCATTCATCGGGATTTCAATGATCACGTTGAATGCGTCGGGGGCGTTTTTGCCGGGGGTAACTTTATCGAGGGACATGGTCTCTTTGCGTTGGAGTAATGAAAAAGTAGAGTGATCGTTGGTATTTACCCTCATTTTACTGATTCACACCTGACGCTTCGCGAAGTTGTCACGTTTTGGCGTTAAATTTCGAGAGTTGGCCAATCGTCTCCACGCATGTTGAGAGCAACGAGGAAGCAACGCAGCGGAGGTGCCGCTAGCGTGGCACCCCCTCCAAGCGAAAAACAACGTAGGAGATTTCTCTATGACAGGTAACTCAGCGCTCATTCTTGCGCTCGTCTGCGGACTGG
>NZ_JBDTTH010000039.1:0-36620 GCF_039930745.1 Polaromonas sp.
GAGATCAAGACCGGGCAGCGGCGGGTGATTGAGTATTTGCTGAGCCCGATTCAGAAGGCGGGTAGTGAAAGTTTGAGGGAGAGGTGAAGGTGCCGCAGTGGAGGTGCAAGTTATCCATGTCGCCGAGGACATACGGTTGGCCATATCGCGCTCAAAGTTGCGGACGATGTCGGCGACTGTAGAGAGAAAAAGATGTCAGAACTTCTCTTGGCAATCTGTAATTAGGGGTGTTTGCATCGACCACCTAGTCCGGAGAAAAAGCTCAAACGGTAGCAGGAAATAAACGTGGGTAAAAATCAAATGAGAAGAGAAAAGCCTTTTGATATTCAGCGGCCTAACTATTCATCCTCTTTCCTTAAATTGAATGCTGTCGTAGCTACTGCTTTGGCTCTGATTACTCTAGCTGCTTCTGAAACCGCCATAGCAAGTGAAATGACTCGACTGGCTTGCATGAAAGATGCGAAAGACAGTTCGGATGAGTCAGACTGCAATGAAAGAGAAATTGAGTCCTTACACAAGGCGCAGCGCAACATGCTAAGGCGGATCGAATTAGAGCTAAGTAGCTGTATCCCGGTCTCTGAGGCCTACAACTATAAAGCGGCGCTGATGCAGCTCAGAGGTGCAACCAATTCGTGGACCTTGTTTGCAAAGCGCGATTGCGAAGTGATCTCGCTCACATATGGAGTAGGAACCGGAGCTGGAAGTACTTATGCCCACTGTCATATCAATCACTTGCGCTTGAGAAATAAACAACTCGCCAACCTGTTGCGTAACCTTCAGACTACGAGGCAAAGCCTCATTGGAAACAATGCAACTAGTGAAACAAAAAATAGTTTCATTTCGTGCATTGAAGTAAACAATTCTATTTCTAAACCAAGAAAAGAGATTTCTCGATGAGCAACCTCACTATTTCCCAGATAAAAGCGATTGCTTTCAACGCGATAGGACGCGGCGCAGAGACTCCAAACGGTTCTCCCTATCTACTTCAGCGTTCAAACGCTAAGAGTGGAATTTCTATCGGATACATGCAGTGGGACTTTAAGCAGCGTTGGGCGACAAGTGACACGACAGCATTGCTAGCGGGATATAACCAGTGGGCTTTGTCCGCAGGGAAACCCGCTTTCAATGCTGCCTCGCTCGCGTATGTTCTGAGAGGGAGTGTGGGATCTGGTGATTTAGCTGCCTCTGCTGCCATTAACAGGCCGGAGATACAGAACTTGAATACATATCTCTCGTCATCAGTTTCCGGACGAGCTTACGTGAATTCTCTGGATGAGAAAAACTTTTCTATAGGAACGACCGGAGTTAGTTCCCAACTTTCGTTTGCACAAAGAGTGATGGGTACCGCGTTTGTGCAAGGACTCAATGATGCGGATACTCGTATTGTTTTGGCCGGCGCGCTGGATATTTTTAATCGCCACCCTAATGGGTTAGCGCCGAGTCTGTTGACCCAGATGACTCAACCGGGAGTCACTCTCGCTAGCTTCAAAACCACGATCATTGGCGGCTTGCCGGGTGATTTTCCGATTGCAGCCAATAAGGCTATGGCAACCGCAGGGTTGATGAATAGGCTTCAGATTGACAATGGCTTTGTCGGTCAGGCATGGCGATCGCAGCAGGACCAAACTCTGCGAGGTCCCACCACTCTAGATACGCAGTTGCTTGATGCCATGATGCGTGATCCCGGGGCCGCCGAGCGCATTCTGGATCGTTTTGCGACAGGAGGAACGGGTACACCAATTGTCCTTTTACACGGAACTCAAAGTAAATCGATATGGCAGGAAATCCCTTTCGTGGGCCTCGATGCGGCCGGGAATTTGCGAATTGTGGGAGGCGATGGATTAGGTGCATCGCGAGCAGTGGGGCAGAGCGCATGGATGTCTACGCAGTCAAACAATCCTGCAGGGGCCTCCTATCTCCCCAAGATCGGATGGGATTCGAGTGCCCGCCAGTGGAAGTTCAACCTCTCTGATGGAAGTGATTTCATCCTTGGTGACACTGAGGTCTCTGAAGTAAATATCAATGGCACAAACATCGTGCTTGATGCCGCTTTGGGGGAATATGCGGTCTCGGGAAACGGGGATTTACTCCGTTTTGCAGTACAGGGGAACTATGCTGCGGGTCAAGTGCTCACGGGAAGCCAGCCTGGATACTACGCGTTGGTTGTTCGTGATGGAGGAGTCGCTGACCTGCGAAATGTTTCGTTCGATGCAGAGCGATTGTCATTTGTAAATGAACCGGAAAGTTTCACACTCATTCAAACGATTGCTGGGGGCATTACTAAGACGCTTGACGTCAGCCCGTACTCTATTCAAACCGACTATGGAGTGATTGTTGGCAGTAGACGTCAGGAATCAACCGTTGTCGGAAATGTTGAGACAAATAACACCATTACCGACAGCTATGTGGACGGCAGTGGAAACAGAGTTACCAAAGTCGATTCCAACAATTACAACAGCACTAGCGGAGCCTACATCAATAACCGGTTTGTAGAGACTACAAAGGCGGGTGATACGGTTATCCGCGAGTTTATTTCAGAGCACAACAGCACTAGTGGACCTTTGGGAAGTCAGTTAACAACAAAAACGCCAACGGGAAGCCTGGTCGAATTTTTTGACGCGCAAGATCTTCCGAGCGGGAAGATGGTTATCACTGACATAGCTTGGAATCAACAGACTATTTCAGAGCAGAACGCTTCAGGGCAGGTCGTCACGATTACGAAGCGTCAGGTCATGTGGGACGATGACGGCCCAAGCTATCTGGACGAAGTAAAAAACAACATTACGGGAGAAGTAAAACTGGTCGGATACCTCAAGGATCCGGTTACAGGACAGCACCTTGAGCGCAGCGAAGTGACGCTCGTGAGTCAAGCAGATGCAACCGAGCAGCGCTTGCGAGACGAACTTTTCTCGGGTGCTGCAAGCTTTCTCGGTGCAGTGCGCGCCAAGGACAAAGTTGGGATGTTGCTGGCAGGCGCGAAGATGGCGGCAGATTACTCACGTACCGGCACCGCATTTACGCAATTCGATGGTGTTCTAGGTGGGGTGTCTGGTGTGGTGGGTGTGCTTGGAGCCCTTAAAGGGTTGCAGTCCGGTAACGCGCTCACTCAGCTCAACAGTGCAGTAAGCCTTGTCTACAGCGCGAATACATTGTATTCAAGCATCAATCAGGGAGCCGGTTTTCTGACGAAAGGTTCGCAGGCGCTCCGAGTACTTGAACACATTGGAGCCGTTCTTAGTATTGCTAATCTAGCAAATCTCGGGGACATGCTGGACAACGGGCAATATGGTTCAGCGGCATTTGCCACAGTAAACGCTATCAATGGCGCTGCTTTCCTAAGTGGCGCAACGACAGCCGCCGGTACTACGGCAACCGCTAGTGGTGCGGGCGCATTCATTCCCATGGATGCGACGACTCTGGTGATCTGGCTTGTCGCCGTGATTGTTATCGACGGAATGTTCGCCGAGGATGATCCGCCTCCACCGCCTCCATTCGGCGAAGCCGTCTTCAAACGCCTGGGCGACGGCAGTCTGGGCTACGAAATCCTCAACGCCGGCAATGGCGGCGTCGAAGTCCTCACCGCCAAGATGGATGCCTTGCTGGCCAAACTGAACCAGCAGGTTGGGCAGGCCAACAACGGCAACACCGATCCAGACCTGGCCCTGGCACTCGTCGCTAGCCGCATGCCGACAGTGCGCATCCAGAGCTGGCCCAGCCACGAAGGCAACGGCGTCAGCAACTTCTTCTTCGTGCTGGAGCAAATTCACCCGCAGACCGGCGAGAAGATGTACAACGGCATTGCGCGGCAGGACATCGTTGACTACTACGCCGAAGCACTGGTCTTGCCAGAGGCGATTGTCAACCAGTGGCAAGTCAACCACCTGACGGCCAAGTTTGGCGCAGATGAAGCCAACTGGAAAACCGAAGGCCAGTGGCTGTCGGCCCTGAGCCCCATAGAACAGCAACGCTATGCCTTGCAGCAGGTACACGCCGCCGCCAATGCGGCGTTGGAGGTGGCCAAGCAATCGAACCTTGCATTCACCACCTGGACGGCCGAAGGCGAGGTAACCGGCAACGTGGCCATGGCTGCGGAAGCTGAGGCAGCTGCATTGAGCGCGGCGCAGGCCGGCCTGGCGGCGGCCAATGCGGCGCTGTACGCCTTTGAGGTGGAGCACCCCAGTGACCCGCAACTGGCGGCGCATATTGTTGATGCCAGCATCACAGACCCGGCCTTGCGCGCCGCAGCCATTGAAAATGCATCGAGCCAGTGGCTGAAGGTTATTGCCATTGACTTGGGCGATGACGGCATCACCAAGATCGCGTTGCCAACTGTCGTGAAGCAAGACTACGACAGTCTGCAAAGTGATGGCGTTGCCCGCTTTGACGCAGACAACGACGGCTTCCGTGAAGCAACGGAATGGATTGCGCCTTCAGAGGCCATGCTGGGTATTGACCGGGACGGCAATGGCCTGATCGATACGGCGAGCGAACTGTTCAACGGCGTCAGCACGCCGTTTGACCAGCGCGGCCTGGCGAGTCTGAAATATTTCGACAGCAACAACGACGGCAAGATCGATGCGACCGACCCCGTTTACAAGCTGCTGCGTCTTTGGATAGACCTGAACGGCGACGGCAGTGCCGGCAGCATGGAGACCTATGACCTGCAGATGCGCCACCCCGGCGTCGATATGGCGGCGCTGCGTGCGCGGCTGGACGCGGCGGGGCAGGCAGCCATGGACGCGCTTGCCAACAGCGCCGTCGTGTCGATTGACTTGACTACCTTCAAGCTGCGTCTGGCCGACGGCACCGATGCGCAGGCCAGTGAGGTGGGGCTGCAGGCACACACCCAAGGCATTGCGGTGGTGGTAGACGAAGCCACGCAAAACGTGAGTATCCTGCATGAGAACGGCCTGCGTGAAAACTACATCACGCTGGTACAGGACATGAGCGTACTGCTGGAGCTGCAGAACGCCAACATCAGCGTCGCGCGTAAAGCGGAGCTTGAAGCGCTGGCAGTGCGTTATGGCCTGAATACACAGCACGCCGATTTTTTCAATGTGGTCAAAAGCCTGCGAGCCGGCGGCGAGAACATCGGCGCCAGCGGCATGGCCATCTACATCGGCGACAGCGATGTCTGGGTGGACCAGAACGTGCGCCAGCGGCTGGAGCAAATGCGCTTCAGCTTCCATGCTGCATCAACCGTGGGTGGCTCCGATGTCTTTGGTACCGCCACCCTCAGCCCACCGGTGTGGGCGGGTGCCAGTACGGACACGCCTGTGTTCAACGACCAGTGGGCACTCAGCCATCACGTGACGACGGGTGAGGTGACCAGCGACACACCGGTGGCGGGGCCGCCTGTCGGCCCCAATCCGGAGCAGTGGGTACTGCCATCCGACGTTTACACGCTGGACTTTGTGGTCAAGGGTGCGCAGCTTGGCGGCCTGGTGACACGGCAGGCGGTCATTGCCAGCAATGCCGCAACGCCGGGCGCCCCGGCCCAGACCATACAGGTGTACACCACTGCTTCGCCCACTTCATCACTTGCCACCGCCACCATTGCGGGTAGGGAGGATGAGCAGTTTGCGTTTGGCTTTGAGCAACTGGAGCAGGAGGCGCGCACCTTGATTGCGGGCGGCACGCCCTACACCACGGTGCGCCTGCTGGGTGTGCGTGCGGTGAGCCACGGTTATGTGGAAGTGGACGATGTGAGCGGACGCATACGTTTTATTGCAGACGCCAACTACTACGGCACCGAAGCCGGCTTCAGCTACGCCATCATGGACGGCCAGGGCCAGGTGATGGAGCGGCGCATCAATTTCAACCTGGCAGAGGTCAATGACGCGCCGACGGTTCTGGGTGAAACCATCGAAGCCCAGGAAGATGTGCCTTTGCTGCTCGATGCAGCCACTCTGCTGGCCAACGACACGGACCTGGAGGGCGACACACTCACCATCATCGGCATAGGCCGCGTGGGCATGGGCCGCGCCGAGCTGCTGGCGAACGGCCAGATCAGCTACAAGCCGCCAACTGATTTGTATGGCGTGACCGACACCATTGAATACATCGTGCAGGATTCACGCGGTGCCAGTGCGGTTGCGGTCATCAAGATCAAACTCACGGCGGTGAATGACGCACCGACGGTGGTGAGCGAAGTCATTCGCAATGCCAAGGAAGACACCAACCTGCGCATAGATGCAGCACTGTTGCTGGCCAATGACTTTGACCCTGATTTCAATGCCCAGGCAGGTGCGGCACCGCTGAGTATCACCGCTGTGGGTAATGGCGTGCATGGCCAGGTTTTCCTGGACAGCGCGGGGCAGATCATTTTTGTGCCTGACGAGAACTTCAACGGCACAGCCACGTTTGAATACACGGTCACAGATGAAACTGGCCTTTCCACCACGGGCAAAGCCGAGGTAGAGGTCGGGGCTGTGAACGACGGCCCGCGTGCCTTTGGCGAAGTCATTGCAAGCAATGAAGACGAAAAACTGGTCATCGACCCGTCTCTCTTGCTTGCCAACGATGAGGACGCAGACATTCAGCGCGGCGAGCAGCAACACCTGATGATTGTGGCGGTGGACCAAGCCGTGAACGGCGTGGTGTCGCTGGAGGGCGGGCATGTGGTCTTTACGCCCACCACCAATTTCTCGGGGGAAGCCAGCTTTAGATACACGGTCAGCGATGGTGCAGGCGGCTTTTCGCAGGCCGTGGCCAAGGTCAATGTGGCGGCCGTCAACGACGCCCCAACATTGTTCAACCGCGCGTTCCAGGGCACGGAAGAAGTACCAATCAACATCACGGTAGAACAGCTGCTTGCGGGTGTGCTCGATGCAGAGGACGGCGCAAACGGCATCAGCTTTGTGGAAGCGAAGAATGCGGTAGGCGGAACGCTGGAAAGAACTGGTGATACCTTCACGTTTACCCCCGGCGCCAACTTCGCCGGCGTGGCGCGGTTTGACTATGTCGTGCAGGACGCCCAGGGCGCGGAGTCAACCGCTGTCGTGACAGTCAGCTTTAATAATGTTAACGATGCGCCCGTTTTCATTGCGGGCAGCCATCTTGCAAAGTCTGGCCAGGAAGACCAGGAGCTTCGTATTTCATTGTCTGCCCTCAAGCAGATGTTTATTGACGTGGATGGCGACGCCATCACGGTGGACACCAGTAACCTGGTGGCTGTCAACAGCGGCGACACCATCCGGTTCGATGCGCAGACGCAGGAGCTGGTTTTCAAGGCCAAAGCGAATGCCAACGGCACTCGACAGTTTGATGTGCGAGTGCAGGACAGCAATGGTGTTTTCAGTGCTTACGAGCGCTTGAATGTGAATCTCGAGGCCCTCAATGACGCGCCTGTCGTCAACGCAATTGGCTTTGAGATGCTGGAAGATGGCGGATACAACTCGCCTGGATTACAGGCATGGAGCTATATTTCGTATAGCAAACTCCTGTCGGGCTCCAGTGACGCTGATGGCGATGTTCTCAGCATCGCAGGCGCGAGTAACGGCCGCACTCTGGACGGTCGCAGTGTCAGCATCGTTAATGACGTGGCGAACAATCGCGTCGGCATTCTGGCGCCGTTGAACTACAACGGTGCCTTCACCTTCGACTTTGCGGTTACTGATGGGCATGGTGCGCAAGTTGCCCAGAAGGCCTATGGCAATGTGGTGGCGGTGAATGACTTGCCGACAGCCAATATTGTGTTGCTGGCCAGAAGTGAGAGTTTTGGCATCGATTACTACCGGATTGATTTGGCGGATGTGGAGGATGGCGGCAACGTTGCCGTAGCCGTGGAGCGCTACCCCTTGCAAGCGCCTGTGAGGATGTCGGTGACGTCCCTCGGTTTGCACGATGAGAGTGGTTGGCCGATCGAAGAGGCGGCTGGTGCCAACTATTTTGCGTTGACGACTGCTATTGCTAGAGGTTCGTCACAGGCAGAGTCCGTGACTTTCCGGATCACAGACACTCAAGGTGGCGCAAGTTTCAGGTCTGTCAATTTCTGGACCTTTGGTTATGACCCGGTGGTGATTGATCTGGACAATGATGGATTGGAGTTTCTGGATATTGGCGAAAGCAATGTCACCGTGGATAAAGACGGTGATGGGCAGTATGAATCGATTGCCTGGGTGAAGGGGAGCGAAGGCATTTTGGCCTGGGACCATAACCACGATGACCAGATCAATCGAGCTGACGAAATTGAATTCTGGTCGCATGTCAACCCCCTGGACCCTTGGCGCACTGACCTGCAAAGCTTGGCTCGGCCCGAGTTTGATACCAACCAGGACGGAAAGTTTGACAGCACCGACGCCAAATGGTCCGAGTTCAAGCTGTGGCGTGACCTGAACAGCAATGGTGTCAGTGACTTGGGAGAATTGCAAACCCTGGACGAAGCGGGCCTGAAGGCGCTCCATCTGAACACCAATGTCTTGAATCGGCGTTATGGCGAGGACGTGCTGGTGAGGGGCTACACCCGGGCTGAAATGGTGGATGGCCGTATGTTGCAGGCCGGCGATGTGCAGCTGGGCATTGAGGACCCAACGCTTACGCCGGTAACCAACGTTCCAACCCAGGAGCAGCAGCAAGCCCAGCTTATTTCTGTTGCAGATGCTCAAGCATTGGCCGCGCAGCAGCAACAGGCACAAGCGGCGGCGAGTCGTGTGGGATCACCTGAATTCAGTGGGGCGCTGCGTGACCAGAAAGTCTTGACGGGTCAGGCTTACCGCTATGTATTGCCCGAGGAATTATTTGCAAACCTTGGCGCGGGCACCCAGTACTCCATCATGCTGGCCAGTGGGCAAGCGCTGCCCGCATGGCTGCACTTTGACGCTGCTACGCGCATATTGAGCGGTGTGCCAACGCAGGGGCAAGTCGGCACCTGGAATGTCAAGGTGGTTGGTATCGACGCACAGGGGGTGGCCAGCGCAGGCGTGATGGCTTTGAGTGTTGCTGAGTTCAACCAGGCGCCGGTGGAGTATGGTCATGTGCCGACCCAGTATGCCGATGAAGACCAATTGTTCAGTCTGGATATTGCGCCCAACTTCTTCATTGACAAAGATGCTGGCGATCAACTCCGTTTCAGTGCCACGCTGGCTGATGGTTCGGCTTTGCCGGAGTGGCTGCATTTTGATGCGCAGGCGATGCGGTTTTATGGCACACCAGGTGGAAGCCATGCCGGCACGGTTGAAATCAAGCTGACGGTCTCGGACGAAGCCAATGCCACGGCAAGCACCCGCTTCAAGATCGTGGTCTCCGGCGTCAATGACGCGCCCTACTTGACGGGATCGGTACCTACCATAGGGCTGACCGCGGGTATTGCCAACAGCTTTGTATTGCCGGAGAACCTGTTTTCCGATCACGATTTGGGCGACATACTTCAACTGAGCGTGACAGTGGCCGACGGGTCCGCGTTGCCGGACTGGCTGATCTACGATGCCGCGACACGAACGCTTTCTGCCCAGCCAACAGCCGAGCAAATTTCTGCGCCCTTGCAACTTCGTGTAAACGCAACAGACCTGGCAGGAGCGACCACCTCCACCCTGATGACCGCAGCAGCAGTCGTCAACGGCACAGATGGCAACGATGTACTCATTGGTTCTGCCTACGGCGAGTACATCTGGGGCCAGGAGGGCAACGATGTGCTTGACGGGCAGGTGGGTGCTGACCGCCTGATCGGTGGACTGGGCGATGACAGCTATATTGTTGACGCACTGGACTTGGTGGTCGAAAGGCCTAACGAGGGAACCGATACGGTCTACTCGGCCGGCAACTGGACTTTGGGTGACAACCTGGAAAATCTGACATTGACTGGCACTGCTGCAGTAAATGCCACGGGCAACCACCTCGCCAACGTACTTTCGGGCAACAGTAGCGCCAACATGCTGGCAGGTGAGGGTGGTGATGACACTTATCTGTTTAGTTTCGGTAGCGGCCAGGACACCCTGGTCGAGATACTGGAAACGGGCATAAGCAATGACGTCGTTCAGTTTGCGGCTGGAGTGTCTGTTGGCGACGTATGGGTCAGCGCTGATGGAGACTATGTGTATCTGAATTTGCTGGACGGCACGGACAGGCTGGCCATACGTCGCTTGGCCGCAGACGATATTGGCATCGAAGTGGTTCGTTTTGCAGATGGGACCAATTGGGACTTCGCGGCCATCATGGCCAGAGTGGTGCCTAACGCCGCACCTCTATCGGTGGCGGCTAGCCATGTGCTAGTGAGCGTGGAAGACCAGTTGTTTGAAGACGCTTCGCCAAGCACCTGGTTCAGTACAGTTTCTCCCGGTTTGAGTTACTGGGCAAGGCTCGTGAATGGGAACTCGCTTCCGGTGTGGTTGAGCGTGGACCCCGCCACCGGAATGTTGAGCGGACTTCCGCAGAATGCGGATATTTCGGCTTTTGACGTCAGGCTTTATGCCAGGGACACCTATGGCGCCGTCAGCAGTACGTTGGTGCAGTTTTCGGTAATCAATACCAATGACGCACCTACGGCAAACCCGCTGCAGAATCAGCACGTCGCGAAAAATCAGCAATTTTTGTATGAACTGCCGACCAACACGTTTGCGGACGTGGATGTCGGTGACGTATTGACTCTTGAGGCGACGCGGTCCAATGGCGCGCCCTTGCCGTTCTGGCTGGCCTTTGATGCTGCGACCCAGACGTTCTCTGGAACCCCACCTGGCAGTGCGGATGAAACTTTGATGATCACGGTACGGGCGACTGATGGTTCCGGCGTTTCGGCGACCGCCAGTTTCTCGCTTGACGTTGGGAATGTGCTTGTCGGAACCGTTGCCACAGACACACTGACTGGCACGGGTGAGCGGGACCTGATGTACGGACTGGGCGGAAGCGACACACTCAATGGTGGCGCCGGCAACGATGTGCTGGACGGAGGGGAGGGCGCAGATGCGTTGAGCGGAGGTGCGGGCAACGACATCTACTATGTGGACAACGCCGGCGACAGCGTTGTGGAGACCACAACCACGACGACCTATGTGGATCATGGGTATTACTCGACGACATATGTGGACCAGGGGTACTACAGGTATCTCGCTGGCTACGACGAGAGTGGGAACCCAATTTATCAACTGAGTCAGGGGTATGACGAAAGTGGGAACCCCGTTTACACGCCGAGTTGGGTATCAGTGATGGTTCCGCAAACCGTGTGGGTACCCAATGTGGTGGCGCAAACGGTGGTGTCGGACTCTGGCGGCATAGACACCGTGAACGCCTCGGTTGCGTACACACTGGGTGTGAACCAGGAGAACCTGACGCTGACCGGCAGCAGCGCCATCAACGGCACCGGCAACGCACTGAACAACATCCTGACCGGCAACAGCGCTAGCAATGTGCTTAGCGGAGGCGCAGGCAATGACACCCTGGACGGTGGTGCCGGCGACGATATGCTGGTTGGCGGCATTGGCAATGATCGTTACCTCTTTGGCCGCGGATATGGCCAGGACACAATCTCGGACATTGACACGACGGCCAACAACAGCGACACCGTGGTCATGCAAGCGGGAATCACGGCGAGCGAGGTCACGGTGACCCGCACCGCAACGCAGATGGTGCTGAGCCTGAGCGGATCTGACAAAGTATTGATCGATTGGGACGTGGCCAGTGGCAAACGGATTGAGCGTGTGGAGTTTGCTGATGGTACGGTCTGGACAGCCAACGACCTGCTGCAGATGAGCAACCGTGCCCCGACCTTCGCAACGGCGGCCGACCAGAGCACAGCAGAAGATGCGCTGTGGACCTATACATTGCCGAGCAACACGTTTGCAGACCTGGATGGGGGCGATGTGCTGAGCTACAGCGCGAGCCTGGCCGATGGCAGTGCGCTACCGGGCTGGTTGAGCTTTAACTCGGCCACCCGCACCTTCAGTGGCACACCGCTCAACGCCAACGTCGGCAGTCTGGCGCTCAAGGTGATGGCGATGGACGTGTTCGGCGCCATTGCCAGCGGCCTCTTTAATGTGGTGGTGACCAACACCAATGATGCGCCCACGGTGCTGGTGCCCCTGCCGGGCCAGCAGGCGACCGAGACCCAGGCCTTCAGCTACGTGCTGCCGACCGGTATCTTTGGGGATGTGGATGTTGGTGACAGCCTGACCTTGAGCGTGGCGCTAGCCAATGGAAGTCCGCTGCCTTCATGGCTGAGTTTTGATGCGGCTACACGGGCTCTGTCCGGGACACCCCCGGACACGGCTGCAGGCGTACTCGGCCTTTCAGTCAAAGCAACAGACGCAGCAGGCGCGTTTGTGCAGACTGCGCTGTCGCTCGACATCGCCAATATGGTCAATGGAACGGGCGCGGCGGAGACGCTGGTGGGCACGGCAGGGCGAGATGTGCTCAATGGCCTGGGCGGAAACGACACACTCAATGGTGGCGCGGGCAACGATGTGCTCGATGGCGGTGAAGGTGCCGACACGCTTTATGGCGGAGCGGGCGATGACATCTACTTCGTAGATAACGCTGGCGATACCGTGGTCGAAACCACGACCACAACGACGTATGTGGATCAGGGGCATTACTCGACGACCTACGTTGATCAGGGGCACTACAGCACCACCTATGTCGATCAGGGCTACTGGGCATACGGCGAAAGCGGCGCGTACTGGGTGTCAAACGTGGTCGCGCAAACTGTATGGGTGTCCAACGTGGTTGCCGTGACGACCTGGGTGCCCAACGTGGTGGCTGTCACAACCGTATCGGACTCTGGCGGCATAGACACCGTGAACGCCTCGGTTGCGTACACACTGGGTGTGAACCAGGAGAACCTGACGCTGACCGGCAGCAGCGCCATCAACGGCACCGGCAACGCACTGAACAACATCCTGACCGGCAACAGCGCCAGCAATGTGCTGGCGGGCGGAGCGGGGAGCGACACTTACGTGCTGGGAAGAGGGGCGAACAGCGATACGGTGCAAGAGAACGACAGCACAGCCGGTAACACCGATGTCGTGAAGTTTCTTGCTTCAGTTGCGGCTGACCAAGTGTGGTTCCGACAAGTCAACAACGATCTTGAGGCCAGCATTGTGGGGACGAATGACAAATTCATTATCGCAAACTGGTACCTCGGTGCGCAATACCGGGTGGAGCAGTTCAAGACAACCGATGGAGCCAAGACCTTGCTGGCCAGCCAGGTGCAGAACCTGGTGAGTGCAATGGCAGCTTTTGCGCCACCGGCGGCAGGGGAAACAACCATGCCAGGCAACTATGCGGCTGCACTTGCACCGGTCATTGCGGCCAATTGGCAGTAGGCGTTTCCAGCCCAGCTAAGCTATTTGCATGTCCTATCTAGCCATTACCCTCAATCATTTTCGGGCCGTTAAAGCATGGGGGGATGCTTGCGACGCGCAGATCAATCTCGACATTAGGACTTTTAATCTGGAGATCAAATCCAGAAATCGTTATTACACGCTCAGGCCGAGGTTTCTTACAGCCAGCAAAGGAAAAATAGCTTACGCCATTGAGCTTCTGAAAGAGGTGAAAGGGTTTATCGGCTGGTTGCCTTATGACGTTCTTCAGTGGGATCTTTCAAAGGACAAGCTGCTGTTCAAAAAATTTCTGGAAAAAGCCGGATTGAAATTCCCGCTTGCATGGCTTTCTTTGAATGATGTTGCTGGTGATTTTCTTATAAAGGACGCTGTCGGATCGTTCGGTTACCAGATTGCCGGGCCTTACCGGCGCGGCGCAGGTGTCCGGTGGCCGCAGGGCGGCGAGCATCAGAAGAGAGAACAAGGCGTCGAGTTTGCAGAACAATTTGTTTCCGGTACAAATCTGAAGGTGTGGTTCTGGGGCGCCGAAGCTTTTTACGCACATGTTCATCCGTATCCCACCATTGTTGGCGATGGCCGATCTACCGTGCAGGCCTTGATTGAAGCCCGATTGGCAGGCGCCGGCGAGTCATACAGTGGCACGGCGGATCAGGAAAATTTGACCGCATCATTGGTGTTTCAGGGCGCTCGATTGTCCGACGTGCTCGAGCAGGGACAGGAAATATGGATGGATTTTCGCTACGGGCGCCGCTACGCAACGATGTCTCCTACCGCACAAACTGACAACGATCTCAGTAAGATCAACCAGCAGGTCCGGCAACAGATTGACCTCATCGGCGTGAAGATGGCCGAGGAGCTTGTCCGTCGTTTCAAGGCACCCGTGTTGTATGCAGTGGACGGGGTGGTTGATGAGGGAGGAACGGTTTGGTGGCTGGAAGTCAACTCCAATCCAATTCTCCCTCCCGAAGGTTACGCCATTGTTTTTAAGTCCTTGTTTGGCGCGAGTGGGAAATCATGAAGATGAACAGCAAATTCTTATTGGGTTTACCTTGCAGGCTTTCGCCTCTGAATTCTCACAAACTGTCCCGCCTGATGCTGGAGCGCGGGTTGCACCATCAATGATTCCGCCTCTGCAGGTTCCGGTCGTGTATGGTCATTGGCTTGTGGAAGGCAACAAGCTGATTTGCCGCTTGCCCCGCAAGTCCGTCACCATTCGCGCCCCCAAAAAACTGCTGTTTGAAATCATGCAGTGTTGTGATGGTACTTTGGCATGGTCTGAGGTTTTGGCCCGCTTACATCCTCATTGGGAAACAACGGCATTGACTGCATTCATGCTCGAACTCACTCGCAATGGGGTTCTTGTCGAGGCTTCGCAGCTTTGGGCGCGGTGGGGAGACGTTGCGCAATTACCCGCGGCCACAGCCATCGCTACTAATTCGGAAGACATGGGGATGTTGCACCAGGTGGCAGAAAAAAGGCTGTTGCCCGGGTGCGGTTTTTGGCAGGAGGACGTCAGGCTTGGCCAAAATCGCCTGGCGCACATGCTGGCCCTGAGGGAGAGCAGCAGGACTTTTGACGACAAGCCCGTCTCCGTGGAATGCCTATGCTCCATTTTGTGGGCTGCCCATGGGGTAACGCGGCCTGGAGAGCCCGGCACTGTTGCCTGGCATCGCACCATCGCTTCTGGCGGAAATATGCACAGTGCACGCTGGTTCGTTGCTGTGTTGCGGGATCTTCCTGCGGAAGGAGCTCAGTGCAAACCGTTTTCTATCGGTGTTTATGAAGCGCGATTTCACGTACTGGGCGGTGCGTCGCTGCACAAAGTAGATGGCGAAGCAGATGATGCCTGGCGTTGCCTGCGGGACCCCAGGGTTCTGCGATTTGCTTCCGCCTTGATACTGCCAATTTACGATGTGGCTGTTCCAGGTAAAAAATACGGCAATCGAGCTACGTTGTTTGCCATGATAGAGGCGGGCCAGGCACTGCAAAATGCTCAGTTGATGTCTGCTGAACTGGGTGCAGCTGGCATGTTGCGTGGCGACACCACGGCCCAGGAATGTCTCGACATGCTTGGCTTGCAGAATGGTTCCTCTTCCTGGTTTGTTGTTCCCGCTCTGGTTCTGGGCGCAAAACCTTCGCAGATGCAATTGAAGCAGCAGCAGGCCGAAAATTTCCTGAAGATCGCACCTAATCTACGGACTACCGGACCATCTTTTGCCTTCGCAGCCGGCTCTACGGCCCTGGGAGATGCTTCTCCGTTTACTGCAAGTGGACGGTCGAGCAATCCCAAGCTCGCTCTCACGAAAGCTGAGGCGGAAGGCTGGGAGAGGTTGGCCTGGGCAACCCTACATGCAGTTGAACTGGCTCGTTTTACAGATTTGCAGCGAGCGGTGGACCCGCGAGAACTCGTGGCCTACTCGGCGCGTCAGTACGCGCGGCCCGATTTTCCTTGTGCGCCGTTCTCCGAACGTCGCCAGTACCTGTGGGCAAAAGCGATAGATGCAGGAACCGGGCAAACATGTTCAGTGCTTGCTGATTGCACCTATGCCAATGTAGCGCTGCCGCTTCGCTTTCAAAAAACGTCATTCACCAGCGCCAGTACTTCTGGAATGGCTGCTGGTACTTCTCAGGAGGATGCACTGTGCCGCGCAACCCTCGAACTGATAGAGCGGGATGCATTTGCACGTGCCTGGTTCAGCCGCTGCGCCCCACGAGCCGTGAGAACCAGCTCACTTCCCAAGGCAGCCGCGCAGCGCATCGCAGAACTGGTTCGCTCGGGTTTTCGCATTGTGGTTTCTGATTTGAGTACAGCGTGGGCGCCCGTCATGTCGATTTTTGCCCAAAGCAATGCGTTGCCGCTAACCGCCATCACTGCTGCGGCACATTTCTCTGCCGAACAAGCACTGGAGAAGGCCCTGGATGAAATCGAAGGCCGAATTGCCCATGCGCAGCACTTTGATCTCCCAGGAGACGGTGACACAGATCCCATGCGGGAGATTGAGCGTTACTACAGAAGCCGACGGACTTATAAAAATTCCGATTTCTATGCGAAGGTGAGTGACGCTGTTGCCTTCCGCACCGTTGGTCGTTCTGCGTGTCGCGACTGGAGTCAGCTCCAATCGGATATCCTTCGAGATGGTTTCAGGTTGCTGGCGGTTGACATGACGCCAGGGAATGCCGCGGTGGAACAGGGGCGTGTGCCTTTGCACGTAGTGAGGGCCATTGTTCCAGGCCTTGTTCCGATCTGGTTTCAAGCATGCCTTCAGCCTGAAGGCATGCCAAGGTTTTTCGAGTCTGCTGGTGGCGCTAAGGGGAAGTACACCAGTCGTTTGTTCATCCATCCCTTTACTTGAAAGAAAGAGCATCATGCAAAGCAAACTGAAAGCCGAGACCAAGACCGTCACAAAGAAACCTTTTACTTGGGGAATTTCCAGCGCCACCATCAGCTTCATGCAGACTAACGAGTTGCAGGCTGCACGCGATGGGTCTGGGGGTAGCGATTGCTCGAAGGTGTCACCGCTTCCGCAACCCAAGGGCAGGTCCCGGCGTCGAGTAGCTGACAAGGCATAAGACATGCGGCGTTCTGGCCAAGGCCGTCCCTCAACGGCTGCCCTGTTGCCGATCTATGTTTTGTCTTGCATCGATCAGGAAGGGCAGGCGGTCGAATTGTCTTACTCTCCGCACGACAGCACCTTGATCGACGAGACGGGGAAATCACTGCTCACGGATATCGATGCAGCGGACTTTACCGTTGCGACACCTGTTTCTCCCAGCATGCCGGGGTGGAAATCGGATGCTCCTTTGACGCTCAAAATACAGCTGGGCCTGAACTGCAACTACAGCTGCAGTTACTGCAACCAGGCGAGCGAAGTGGGCTCCGGCACCGTGACCAAGACTGCCGATGCAGATGAGTTCCTGCAAGAGCTTGGGAGCTGGCTTAAGGCTGCTCCTGAACGCATCGAGTTTTGGGGCGGAGAGCCATTTCTTTACATGGCCAAGCTGAAGCGCCTGGTGCCGGACCTGCGTGCTCGGTTTCCGTTGGCGAAATTCTCGATCGTGACAAACGGCAGCTTGCTGGATGAGGACATACTCGCTTTCATTGAGAAATTCGATATCTTCATCGCTGTCTCTCATGATGGGCCTGGGCAACACCTCCGGGGCCCGGATCCCTTTGATGACCCTGAACGTGCCACATGGTTGCAAGCACTGTGGAAGCGACGTGGGGGCGATAGGGGGCGCGTCAGTTTTAATGCTGTACTGACACCAGCCAACGCCGACATACGCGCAACCCGGCAGTGGTTAGCCAACCAGCTTGGCGATGCCATGCTGACGCTGGATACCGAAGGTGTTGTATCTGTCTATGACGACCAAGCCCTGGCAGGTCCTGGCCATTGGAGCAAGGATGACTACGCGCTTCTCCATCAAAGCATTGTTGAGGGTTTTTTGGATGGTCAAGCTCTGCAGTTTGGCGATATTGCCTACAAGGCTCGCGATTTCATTCACTCCTTGCAGACAAAACGTCCCTCATCTTCGTTGGGGCAAAAATGCGGCATGGATGACCCACATCAGTTGGCTGTGGACCTCAAAGGCAACGTAATGACTTGCCAGAACACCGGTGCGCAGGGAAAACACAATCTGGGTCACGTCAGTGCAATAAATCAGGTCAAGCTGAATACCTCCACCCATTGGTCTCATCGCGAAAGCTGCAACCATTGTCCAGTGCTTCAGCTTTGCAAGGGTTCCTGCATGTACTTGCATGACGATCTTTTTACTCAGTCATGCGAAAACGAATACCACTACAACACGGCTATTCTGGCTGGTGTGCTTAAGAGCGTTACAGGGCTGACACTTCAGTCGATTTCCGGCGATATCCGACGACCTCCCAAGATAAAGCGCGTTATTAAAGTAATCGCAGTGTAGTGCGAGACAATGCGCTTCTATTGAAAAGCTTGCCTCGGCCACGCCATACCATCCAGAAGAGTTGGCGCGCCTTAACGGGTTGGGAACTGAGAGCTGAACCGGGTCCTGTGGAGGTCGGAATAGTTCTGCAGAGCGTGTTTTTCCTCGGTACCGGAAATCCGGCGGGAACTTGGTGATGTTTGTGCGACGCGCTACCCCTCTCGATCTCGAAGCCATTGTTCCTTTGTTTGACGACTATCGGCAATTCAATGGGAAATCGTCCGATCCGGTGCAGGCACGTACCTTTCTTTCGGATCGCTTACGCCTTGGTGAATCTGTTATTTTTGTGGCCGAGAGTGAGTTGACCATTCTGGGTTTTGTTCAATTGTTCCCTGGATTTTCATCTGTCTCTCTGGCCCGCACTTTTGTTGTGAATGACCTGTTTGTCTCTCCTTCCCATCGGCGAAAGGGAATCGCTTCATCTTTACTTCAAGCGGCGGCCCATCATGCGGGTCTTGAAGGTGCCGTCCGCATCACCGCTTCCACTGCCATTGACAATGTGCCCACGCAGATACTGAACGAGGCAAACGGTTTCGTCCGAGACAAATCGTTTTACGTTTATCACTTGCATCCACGGACAGGAGAAAATTGAAGTGCGCTCGAGGGTCGTATTGAACGGTGTGTACTGAAACTCTCCACCCAAGCACCTTCCCTATGTGGTGGTTGAACAAAACCGCGAGGCCGTGGAAAGGCTGCGTTCAGAAGGCGTCATGGCGGTGTCGGGCGACGCATCAGAACCCGTGGTGCTGGTGCAGGCGCATATCGCCACCGCGCGCATGCTGGTCATTGCCACACCGGACACGCTTGACGTGCGGCGCACGGTCAACATCTCACGCACGCTGAACCCGGACATCGAAATCGTGGTGCGCACCCACAACGAGGCAGAAGCGAAATTGCTGGAAAGCGAAAACGCGGGAAAGATATTTCTTGGTGAAGAAGAACTTGCGCAATCGATGACGCGGCATGTTTTGGAGCGGTCGGCGGTGGTGCATCCGCATGCCTAGAAAGGCGCCTGCGTTCCTTATAATCAGCCCGTGCCAACCACCTTGTCCTCCCGCCCGCTGTGGACCCGCTTTGCCGCGTGGCTGGGGTTTTGGGCCGTCTTCTCGGCTTTGCTGGCCCCCGTGTCCATGCTGGCCGAGGAGGTGCGCACCGGCAAGCTGGGTGGGCTTTGCTCCGTAGCGGCCGGCACACTGGATGCGGGCTCTGGTGATTCTTCGGACGGCTTCGCCGGCTCGCATTGCGACTTGTGCGGGTCTGCCGGGCCGGGCTTGCCGCCGTTGCAGCAGGCCAGCGTTTTCCCCGCTGCCGTCACCGCGATGGCTGCTGTTGTCCAGGACGCCGTTCGCTCGGCATCCTCGCCGGGGCTGCCCTTCAGCCGCGGCCCGCCTGCACTTTGAACTGAAGCGCCTCTGCGGAGGCCTGGCGTGTGCTGGTCTTTCGGCCTGCACACCGTTTCTTTTCATTTTCAGGGCGTAGTTCCATGACTTCTCTTTGCGCACCTTCGCGTGCGTTTTCCCTGGCTTTCGCGCGAACCGCGTCTCCCGCCAGATCCCTCGGCATGTTCACGGTGAACGTGAACCTCAGCCCAGCGCTGTCCACATCGTTTTCAGGAAGTCTCTTCATGCATTTTTCATTTGCTACTAAATTAATAGCTGCTTGCGCAATACTGGCGGGGGCTACACCCGCTTTTTCTCATATTGTTCTGGAAACCACAAGCGCGCCCGCGGGCAGCAGCTACAAGGCCGTTTTCCTCGTCGGCCATGGTTGCCAGGGCTCGCCCACCACTGGCGTCACGGTGCAGATTCCGGCAGGTTTCCTGGGCGCCAAGCCTTATCCGAAAGCTGGCTGGACCGTATCCACCCAGCTCGGCAAGCTGGCCAAGCCCTATGACAGCCACGGCAAGCGGGTGACGGAAGATGTGGCCCTTGTGAGCTGGAAAGCGGCGAGCCGTGAGGCAGCGTTGCCGGACGCGTTTTTTGACGAGTTCGTGCTGCGCGGAAAATTGCCCGCAAGCCCCGGTCCGCTCTGGTTCAAGGTGCTGCAGACTTGTGAAAACGGCAGCAATGACTGGAGCGACATTCCCGCCTCGGGCAGCGCTACCCAGGGCCTGAAGTTCCCCGCTGTCCTGCTGGAGGTCAAACCCGCCGAAACCGCGCAGCATCACCATTGAACCCTTCATCCGATCCGAACGATTCCCATCTTTTCACCTCTAACTTCTGGAAAACAAACACCATGAAATTCAAAACCATTGCAACCCTGCTGGCGCTGGCCGCCGGCTTTGCCCATGCCCAGACCGTCGATGTCAAAAACGCCTGGGTGCGCAGCGCCGTGTCCGGCCAGTCGGGCACCGGCGCCTTCATGTCCATCACCGCCAAAGACGACACGAAGCTGGTGGGCGTGTCGTCCCCCATGGCCGGCGTGGCGGAAGTGCATGAAATGAAGATGGAGGGCGACGTCATGCGCATGCGCGCCGTACCCGTGCTTGATTTACCCGCCGGCCAGACCGTGCAGCTCAAACCTGGCGGCTACCACGTGATGCTGATGGAGCTGAAGCAGGCCTTGCCCAAGGGCAGCACTGTGCCGCTGACGCTGACCTTCAAGGACGCCAAAGGCCAGGAGAGCAAACTGGAAGTGAAGGTGCCGGTGGCGGCAACAGCGCCCGGCATCGCCGCCCCGGCCCATGGCGCTGGCCACAAACACTGAGGGCTTATTTCGCCTTGCCGCCCAGCCGCCGGTAAACAGTGGCGCGGCTGACGCCCAACGCCCGCGCTGCTTTCATGACATTGCCTTTGGCTTCGTTGACGGCCTTGCGTATCAGCGCCGTCTCGACGTCCTTGAGCGGCAGGGCCGGCGCTGCCCGGCCGCTGAGCCGGCCTGGCGCGCCAGCGCGCCCGCGGAGCAACGGCAACGCGTGCAGGCGCAGGCCGGACCACAGCGGCATGTCCAGCGCCTGGGCGTAGCCCAAGGTGTCGCTTTTTGCCGCATCAAACAGCATCTCGTAAGGCATGGCAAACAGCTCGCTGCAGTGCACTGCTGCCGGGCCGCTGGCTTGCAGCGCGGGCACCATTTGCCGCGCGGCCGGGTTGGCGCCGCTGACCCAGCCGTCCGGGTCCAGGCACACCAGGCCGTCCGAGTCTTCGCCCAGGCAGTGGCTGGACCAGTTCAGGCGGATCAGCAGATCGTGCGGCCGGCTCTGGGTCAGGGCGTTTTCAATGCTGCGCGCCGATTGCACCACCAGGTGTTTGAGCTCTGGGCGCTCCACCGTGTCCACGCCGGTCAGGTCCAGCATGCCGACGCAACGGCCGTCGGGCCCGAACAGCGGCGCACCGGCGCAGCTGTAGGCTGAATTGGATGTAAAAAAATGTTCGCCGCGGTGCAGCCAGACCGGCTGCAGCTCGGTCAGCGCCGCGCCTATGGCGGTGGTTCCCACGTGTTGTTCGGACAGGTCCACCCCAATGCGCGTGATCAGCTCGGCCCGGCGGTCGCGCCTGTCAATGGCGCCGTTCACGTCCACCACCACGCCCTGCGCATTGGTCAGGATGGCGAAGTAGCGCGTGCTGGCGATAGCCGCCCCGAGTTTTTCCAGCACCGGGCGCGCGGCCTGCACCAGCACGTGGTTGGCTTCCTCGGTGCGGCGCAAGGTCTGCGGCGGCAGCACATCGAAGCTGATGGGCTGGTCGGGTGTCTGCCCGCTGGCCAGGCAGCGCCGCCAGGAGCGTTCTATCCACGGTTCGGCCAGCACGCCAGAGATGTTTTTACCTTCCTGCAGCACCGCCTGGCGGGCATGCGCGATCTGCTGCAGGCGTTGCTCGGAGGAGGGCGGAAGGACGGACAGCATGGGTGTGGAAATGCGGAGGATGCAGCCTACCAGACCTGCCGCGAACGCGTTGGCCGGCGTGTTGGGCGGGGAGTGTTCCATTTTGAGAATTTCACCGGGCTTTGGCAAGCTCCTAGGGTTTAACCTAGGGCTCCTTGAGGGAGGCAATTCAACAATGACTCGTTCCGCCCAAGCTCATCCGTAGCCAAACAACAGCCATCAGGAGACAAAGCCCATGCAAGTTCAGCTCAAAGTCAACGGCAAGGCAAAAAGCGTTGAAACTCCCCCCAATACATTGCTGGTGCAGGTGCTGCGCGAGCAGCTTTTGCTGACCGGCACCCACGTGGGCTGCGACACCGCCCAGTGCGGCGCCTGCACGGTCATCATGAACGGGCGCGCCATCAAGTCCTGCAACATCCTGGCCGCGCAGGCGGAAGGTGCGGACATCACCACCATCGAAGGCCTGGCGGCTGCAGACGGCACCATGCACCCGATGCAGGCGGCCTTCAAGGAATGCCACGGCCTGCAATGCGGCTTCTGCACCACCGGCATGGTCATGAGCGCGGTGGACCTGTGCAAGCACCACCCGAAAGCCAGCGAAGGCGAAATTCGCGAGCTGCTGGAAGGCAACATCTGCCGCTGCACCGGCTACCAGAACATCGTCAAGGCGGTGCAGCAAGGCGCTGCCGCCATGGCGACCTGAGCTGCCCGCTACTGCAAGCCTTCGGCACCGCCATCCCGCGCGCCGCCACCAGAAATTTCCCCTTTCAGGAGTACACACATGGGTGCATCCGACTTCGTCAATCTGCCAAACATTGGCACGTCCGTCCGCCGCAAGGAGGACTACCGCTTTCTCACCGGAGGCGGGCAATACACCGATGACATCACACTGGCCAGCCAGAGCTACGCGGTATTCGTACGCTCCCCGCACGCCCACGCGAAGATCAACAGCATCAACACCGCCGCTGCCAAGGCCGCACCCGGTGTGCTCGACGTGTTTGTCGGCGAGGACGTAGCGGCCGACAAGATCAACGGCCTGCCTTGCGGCTGGCTGATCACCAGCACCGACGGCAACCCGATGAAGGAGCCGCCGCACCCCATCCTGGCGCAGGGCAAGGTGCGTTATGTCGGCGACCACGTTGCCATGGTGGTGGCCGAGACGCTGGAGCAGGCCAAAAATGCCGCCGAGCTGGTCGAGGTGGACTACGACGTGCTGAGCGCCGTGGTCCGCGTCACCGATGCGGCCAAGGCAACCGCCCTGCACGATGCGGCACCCGACAACCATTGCTACAAATGGGCGATAGGCGACAAGGCCCAGGTTGATGCGGTGTTTGCTACAGCGGCGCACGTCACCAAGCTGGACCTGACCAACAACCGCCTGGTGCCCAACGCGATGGAGCCGCGCGCGGTGATCGGCTCCTACAACCGCGCTTCGGACGAGTACACGCTGTATGTGTCCAACCAGAACCCGCACGTCGAGCGCCTGCTGCTGACGGCTTTTGTGATGGGCCTGCCCGAGCACAAGGTGCGCGTGATTGCACCGGATGTCGGTGGCGGCTTCGGCTCCAAGATCTATGTGTATGCGGAAGACGTCTGCCTGACCTGGGCTTCGAAAAAGCTCAACCGCAACATCAAGTGGACAGCCGACCGCAGCGAGGCGTTTGTGAGCGATGCCCACGGGCGCGACCATTCGAGTCACGCGGAGATGGCGCTGGACAAGGACGGCAAGTTCCTCGCGCTGCGGGTGCACACCGACGCCAACATGGGCGCTTACCTCTCGACCTTTGCGCCGGCGGTACCGACGATTCTGTATGCAACGCTGCTGGCCGGCCAGTACACCACGCCGCAAATTTATGTCGAGGTCGACGCCTGGTTCACCAACACGGCACCGGTGGACGCCTACCGCGGCGCCGGGCGGCCCGAGGCCACCTACCTGCTCGAGCGCCTGGTCACGCGCGCCGGCTGGGAGCTGGGCCTGGCGCAGGACGAGATCCGCAGGCGCAACCTGGTCAAGGATTTCCCCTACCAGACGCCGGTGGCATTGCAGTACGACGTGGGTGACTTCCATGCGCTGCTCAAGCGCGGCAACGAGCTGGCCGATGTGGCCGGTTTTAAAAAACGCAAATCCGCGTCGGCCGCCAAGGGTTTGCTGCGCGGCATCGGTTACTCCTGCTACATCGAGGCCTGTGGCCTGGCACCCAGCAACATCGCCGGTGCGCTCGGTGCGCGCGCCGGTCTGTTCGAGTGCGGCGAGGTGCGTGTGCACCCCACCGGCAGCGTGACGGTGTTCACCGGCTCGCACAGCCATGGCCAAGGGCACGAAACCACCTTTGCACAGGTGGTGGCCGCGCGCCTGGGCATCTCGGTGGATCAGGTGGACGTGGTGCATGGCGACACCGGGCGCGTGCCTTTCGGCATGGGTACCTACGGCTCGCGTTCGCTGGCAGTCGGCGGCACGGCCATCATGAAGGCGCTCGACAAGATCGAGGCCAAGGCCAAGAAGATTGCCGCGCACTTGATGGAAGCCAGCGACGCTGACGTCGAGTTCGCCAACGGCGAGTTCACCATCAAGGGCACCGACAAGAAGGTGACTTTCGGCCAGGTTGCGCTGACGGCCTATGTGCCGCACAACTATCCACTCGACAAGCTCGAGCCCGGGCTGAATGAGACCGCGTTTTACGACCCGACCAACTTCACCTTTCCCGCGGGCACCTACATCTGCGAGGTGGAGGTTGACCCGGCAACAGGTGTGGTTCGGGTGGACCGCTTTACCGCCGTCGATGACTTCGGCAACATCATCAACCCGATGATTGTTGAAGGCCAGGTGCATGGCGGTCTGGTGCAGGGCATCGGCCAGGCCTTGCTGGAAAACTGCGTCTACGACCCGGAGTCCAGCCAGCTGTTGACCGGCTCGATGATGGACTACGCCATGCCGCGCGCCGACGACATGCCCAGCTTCAAGCTGGACACTCTGTGCACGCCCTGCAGCCACAACCCGCTGGGCGCCAAAGGCTGCGGCGAGGCAGGTGCCATCGGCTCGCCGCCGGCGGTGATCAATGCGGTGCTCGACGCGCTCAAACCGCTGGGCGTGACCGACTTCGACATGCCGGCCTCACCCAGCCGCGTCTGGGAAGCCATTCAGTCCGCCAAGAAATAAACAGACAGCAAGGAGAAACCATCATGTATGCATTCACCCTGGAACGGCCCACCTCCCTGGCCGCTGCTGCCAAGCTTGCCGCCGCGGGCGCCAAACCGCTGGCCGGCGGCCAGACCCTGCTGGCGTCGATGAAGCTGCGCCTGTCCAGCCCGGACCAGCTGGCCGACCTCAGCGGCATCAAGGAGCTGACCGGCATCAAGCGCGAAGGCAATGCTTTCGTTATCGGTGCCATGACGCGCCACATTGACGTGTCCAACCACGCCGAACTGAAGGCGGCCCTGCCGGCGCTGGCCGAACTGGCCGCCCACATTGGCGACCGGCAAGTGCGCGCCATGGGTACGCTGGGCGGCTCGGTTGCCAACAACGACCCCTCGGCCTGCTACCCGGCTGCGGTGCTGGCTCTGGGGGCGACCATTTACACCACCTCGCGCAAGATCGCAGCCGACGACTTTTTCCTGGGCATGTTCTCCACGGCGCTGGAAGAGGGCGAACTAATCACCGCCATCAGCTTCCCGATTCCGAAGCGCGCGGCCTACATGAAGTTCAAGCAGCCGGCTTCGCGCTTTGCGCTGGTGGGTGTGTTTGTGGCCCAGTTCGATGCCGGTGTGCGCGTGGCCGTCACAGGCGCGTCCAGCGGCGTGTTCCGCCACAAGGGGCTGGAAGCGGCGCTGAGCAAAAGCTTCACCCCCGAAGCTGCGGCGGCCGTGAAGATTGATGCAACAGACCTCAACAGCGACATTCACGCGACGGCGGCTTACCGCGCGAACCTGATCAGCGTGCAGACCCAGCGCGGGGTGGCGAAAGCGCTGGCTGCCTGAGTCGTGACCTGCCATTGCGGGCTTGACCCGCAATCCATGTGTGCGAGCCATGGATCCCCCCGGATCGGAGTCCGGGGCAGGCTCCTCAGGTCCGGGATGACAGCCGGGAGTTTTAATAAAAATATGCCTCCAGCCCTTGCTACACGGGCGCAAGCAGCTCCTGAATTAATAGCGTTTGAAGCGCAGGCTAAACTGATCCGATGACACCTTTCCCCACGATTGATGCCCTGCAGCAGGCGCTGCAGGGTGCCGGCTACTTTGCCGACCGCCGGTTGGCCACGGCCGTGTTTCTGGCGCTCAAGCTGCAGCGGCCCTTGCTGCTGGAGGGCGAACCCGGTGTCGGCAAGACCGAACTGGCCAAAGCGCTGGCACTGGCGCTGCAGCGCCAGCTGATACGCCTGCAGTGTTACGACGGGCTGGAGCAGCGTGAAGCGCTGTACGAGTGGAACTACGCCGCCCAACTGCTGCACATGCGGGCAACGGAGGGCCATGGCGACGCGGCTGACGTCGAGCGCGAGGTTTACCAGCACCGCTACCTGATCCGCCGGCCGTTGCTGCAGGCACTGCAGACGCCCGCGCCCGGCGCGGTTCTTCTGATTGACGAGGTGGACAGGGCAGACGAGCCCTTTGAAGCCTTTCTGCTCGAGTACCTCGGTGAATACCAGGTCAGCATTCCGGAAATCGGCACGGTGCGTGCCGAGGTGACGCCGGTGACTATTCTCACCAGCAACCGCACGCGCGAACTCCACGACGCCGTCAAGCGCCGCTGCCTCTACCACTGGCTCGACTACCCCGACCGCGAGCGTGAGCTGGCGATCGTGCGCGCTCAGGTGCCCGAGGCCGGCGAGCAGCTGTCGGCCCAGGTGGCGAGTTTCGTGGACAGGCTGCGCCGTTCGCCGTTTGGCAACGCCTTCCAGCGCGCACCCGGCATTGCCGAAAGCGTGGAGTGGGCAAAGGCGCTGGTGGCGCTGGACACGCTGGTGGTCGACCCCGAGGTGGTGGCCGATACGGCCGGCATTTTGTTCAAGCAGCGCGAAGACGTGGCTGCGCTCACGCACGAGCTGGCCGTCGAATTGCTCAAGCCTGAAGAGGCGGGCGCATGAGATGGATGGCGTTCATGCAGGGCAACTTCCAGTTCAATAGTGCTGTCATCCCGGACTTGATCCGGGATCCATGCTGCATGAACCACCGGCGCGGGCTGGCGCAGCATGGATTGCGGGGCAGGCCCGCAATGACAACCGGATTGGTTTAGAAATGCTGCTGGGCGACGCCAGAGCCGGAAAACTCGCCGACAACATCGCCGGCTTCGGCCGTGCGTTGCGCCGCGCCGGCGTCAAGGTAGACAGCCAGCGCATCGCCCTGGCCAAGGAAGCCGCGCTTGCCGTCGGCATCAGTGAGAAGGAAGATCTGAGCGCCGCCTTCGAAGCCGTGATGGTCAGCCGCGAGCAGGACCGCATGGTGTTTCGGGAACTGTTCGACGTCTATTTCCAGGACCCGAAAGTCGCCAACAAGCTGCTCGCGCAACTGCTGCCCAGCGCTGAAGGAAAGGCCGAGCCCAGCCAGCGCCGCCCGCGTGTGCGCGAGGCACTGGCGCCGCAAAAGACCTTCGGCCAGCAGGCCAAGCCGACGACTGAAGACCAGAAGGTCGAGTTCGACGCCGCCATGACGGCCAGCGACATCGCCCGCCTGCAGCATGCCGACTTCAACGCGCTCTCGGCCACCGAATACCGGCTCGTCGAAAGGCTGGCGCGCGACATCAAACTGCCCTTGCCGATGTTTACCTCGCGACGCACCCGGCCGGCCGCCAGTGGCGCGCGCATGCACTGGCCGGGTGTGATGCACCAGGCCGCACGCACCGGCGGTGAACTCCTGCACCTGCCGCGGCTGCAGCGGCGCGAGCAGGCCTTGCCGCTGCTGGTGCTGGTGGATGTTTCAGGCTCGATGGAGCGTTATGCCCGCCTGCTGCTGGCCTTTTTGCACGCGGCCACGCGGCGCCACCCGCACCGCGACGTGTTTGCCTTTGGCATGCACCTCACCGATTTGACGCCCGCTTTCCGCCAGGCCGACACTGACGAGATGCTGGCGCATGCCAGCCTGGCAATTGAAGACTTCGCTGGCGGCACGCAGCTCGGTGCGTCGCTGGCCACATTGCGCGAAAGCCATGCGCGCCGCCTGGTCGGCCGGCGCACCATTGTGCTGGTGATCACTGACGGGCTGGACACAGGCGAGCCGGCCGAGCTGGCGCGCGAGCTGGCCTGGCTGCGCCGACGCAGCCGCCGCCTGCTGTGGCTCAACCCGCTGCTGCGCTTTGACGGCTACGCGCCGCTGGCGCGCGGCGCCGCAGTGCTGCATGCGCATGCGCACGGCATGCTGGCGGTTCACAATTTGAGCAAGCTTGAGGAACTGGCGGCCAGTCTGGCGGCTCTGATGAAGAAATAACATGACCCACGCTGTTTGTCATTGCGGGCTTGACCTGCAATCCATGCAACGCCAATCCGTGCAACTGCGGTACGCCAGCATGGATCCCGGATCGAGTCTGGGATGACAGGCCCAAAAGAAAAGAAAAGGAAAACAACATGGACATGCAAGGAAGCCGTCAACTGGCTGTGACGCAGCAACAAGCCTGGGACGCGCTGAACGATCCGGCCGTGCTCAAGGCCTGCATCCCCGGCTGCGACAAGGTGGAGGCCACCGGCGAGAACCAGTACGCCATCGCCATGGCTCTGAAAATCGGCCCCGTGTCTGCCAAGTTCACCGGCAAGATTTCACTGACCGAGATGAACCCGCCCGCCAGCTACAAACTCTCGTTTGACGGGCAGGGCGGTGTGGCCGGTTTCGGCAAGGGCAGCGCGGCCGTGACGCTGACGCCCAATAACGAGGGTTGCGAGCTCTCCTACACCGTGCACGCCTCGGTAGGCGGCAAGGTGGCCCAGCTCGGCCAGCGCCTGATCGACGGCGCGGCCAAGTCCATGGCCGAAGATTTTTTCAGGCGCTTTGACGGGGAAATGCAGCGCCAGCACCCTGAAAGTTACGCGGCCAAAATGGTCATGGGTGACGTCGCCGCGGAGCCAGCGGCGTCTGGCCCGGCCATTCCGGTGTGGGTGTGGACTGTGGCCGCCGCCGTGCTGATTGCCGCCGCTGTCTGGCTGGCGCAGTAAGGGCGTGCATCGCGGAACGGAAAGGAAAGAACGATCATGGAAAACCTCGATGTGATGGTTTTGCGCACCCTGCGCGACTGGCGCAAGGCGGGCAAGCGTGCCCTGCTGGCCACGGTAGTGCGCACCTGGGGCTCGTCACCGCGTCCGGTCGGCTCCATCATGGCACTGTGTGAAGACGGCGCCGTGGTCGGCTCGGTCTCGGGTGGCTGCATTGAAGACGACCTGATTTACCAGCACACGCAGGCCTACGCTTCGGCCGCTTCCGGCGGCGGCAGCAAGGCCATCCCCTCCGGCCCGCCGGGCTTTGTCAAATACGGCATCACTGCCGACGAAGCCCACCGTTTTGGCTTGCCCTGCGGCGGCACGCTGGAGCTGTTGCTGGAATACGACCCCGACGCCGAAGCACTGGCGCAGTTGGTCAGCGCACTCGAAGCCGGGCAACTGATGCAGCGCACCGTGCGGCTCGCAGATGGCGCGGTCACCCTCGCCGAGGCCAGGGGCCCGGCCGAACTCAGTCTTTCGCCCCATGAACTGGTCAACACCTTCGGCCCCGAATACCGCATGCTGCTGATAGGCGCAGGCCAGCTCACCGAGTACCTGGCCACCATGGCCCTGTTCAGCGGTTTTGCCGTGACCGTGTGCGACCCGCGCGAAGAGTACCGCAGTGCATGGTCTGTGCCTGGCGCCAAGGTGCTCAGCGACATGCCCGACGACGTGGTCATCGCCTTCAAGCCCGACAGACGAAGCTGCGTGATTGCCCTCACGCACGACCCCAAGCTCGACGACCTGGCTTTGCTTGAAGCCCTCAACACCGACGCCTTTTACGTAGGCGCCATCGGCTCACGGCGCAACAACGAGGCGCGGCACCAGCGCATGGCCGAACACTTCGACCTGGAGGAATCCGCCCTGGCCCGCCTACGCGGCCCCATCGGCATCTACATCGGCAGCAAGACCCCACCCGAAATAGCAGTCAGCGTCATGGCCGAAGTACTGGCCGTGAAAAACGGCGTGACGCTGCCGCGCGACATGGAAGTGGCGCAGGCCAAGAACGAGCGGGCCGTGCTGGCCAATGATGCGGGTGAGTTGGTATGTGGAGTGGTGCGGGCGCCGGCTTGAAGCGCTGAATCGGCAGGTTTGATGCCAAATCGTGCTCCAGCCCTTATAGCGAGGGCGCTACAAGCTATCAAAAGAAGAGCGAATAAGCCGACAATCTGCTTCGACCATCAGGGCGGTGGGCAAAGCCATCCATCATCAAAATCCTGCCGTTGCAGCTGGCGCCCCCCAATCGGAGGAGGCGATCAAAGCCATTCAAACCTAGAATCCGCTTGCCGGGTTTGGCGGCATTTATTGAGCTGAGAGAAATTGAAATGCTGAAAAACTTTTGGTGCGACAAGGACTTGGCGACAAATCGGCCAACGGAGTTATACCGCAAGCTGTGCGGCATACATTGAGATCTCATGAAAGCATATGGCTATCCCACCGGAGCACCCCTTAACGAAGAGGGGTTGGTCGAATTAACGGAAGTCTCGATCGCGGCAGACGCACAGATGCTTCGTCGAATTGCAGTATTTTTGACGAAGCAGGCCGACGAAATGGACTCGATGGGAGCAAAGTTTGATCATGCGCACGCACAAGATGAAGACCGCCCGTGGCCCGAGGACTGGCCCGATTTAATCGTCGTGAGGGGCTGAGCATGAGACCTAACCTTTCGGCCCACACAGACCCGCAACATCAGGTTGCCGCTTCGCGGCGTATGTCGCGTGCTGGTGGCCTTCAACGTTAACCGTCACAAACCACCTCTCCAACATGTCCCCCCTTAAATTCGTATCAGCTACCCTCCTTTTGGTATTTGCCGAGAGTATCTGTGCGCAAGAGATACCACGAGACGAAGTCGGATTCACCGAGTACGTTGCTTCCCAACTTCGCAAAGAAGTCGGCAAAGACGCTGTCGTTGTAAAGGGTCTTCTCACTATCGGTCTAGGCGAACTGCAGGCGAACCTGGACCGAGTGTTCCAGTTCTGCAGCGGCAACGCTGCAGGTTGTTCGACAGAGCTGGATCGCTACGTCAAGGGCGCAGCCCAAGTTCATAAGGAGCGCAGCGTACCTCCCTCGAAGGATGCGGTACGCGTCGTAGTGCGTACCTCACAGTACGTTCAGGCCACTCAATCAAGCACTGGCGGGCCAGGCCCTGTACAGACACTTCCTAGACCGTTCGTTGAAGGTTTGGCGGCGCTTCCTGTTCTAGACACGCCCCGAGCAATAAAAATGCTCGGTGAGAAAGACGCCAAAGCACTGGGAATGAATGAGCAGGAGGTGTATGACCTTGGGATCGCGAACCTCCGTAAAGAGCTCAAGCCACTAATGGAGGTTGCCAAGGTAGCTGGCAAAGGGCAAATCGGGCAATTGATTGGTGACTCCTTCCATCCAAGTCGCCTGCTACTGCTCGATGGCTGGGCGCAATTGGCGAAGGAGCAGAGCGGGGTTCTCATCGTTGCAATTCCCGCAACTGACGCGGTCTTTTACATAGGCGAAGACACCCCCGTTGCTGTGGACGCACTCCGAGCTTTGGTTAAGGACGTAATGTCACGTGCACCGAATCGTCTGTCGAGCACACTGTTGCGCTACAAGCCGTCAGGCTGGGAAGTGTTGGCACAGTGATGTCTAACCTGTCGGCCCTCACGGACACGCAACATCAGGTTGCCGCTGCGCGGCGAGTGTCGCGCGCCCGTGGCCTCCAACGCTAACCGTCAGAGGAACGATCTACCAATGCCTACCAGACGCACGCTAATTACCTCAGCACTCGCCTTTGTGGTTGGGCACGTTATGCCAACGCATGCCCAGACGTCAAACCGCATCTCCCTCGAAAAACTCCAGGCTATGTTTGCGAACATGCATTCCAAGACACCATGGAACATTGACGGCCCGCTTCTCTGGGGGTATTTCTTCTTTGATCGAGACATGGAAAAACTCAAGGGGGCAGCGACAGAGCTTCAGTCATTGGGCTATCGGATCGTCAATCTAGAAGCCGTGCAGGACCGGCCTCTTTTCAAATTACATGTTGAGCGCATCGAGGCACACACGCCGGAATCGCTTAACCTGCGTAACATGCAGTTTTATGAGTTTGCCGAGAAGCGAGCTATCGGCTCTTATGACGGCATGGATGTTGGTCCCGTTCCTAAGGCTGCACCGTGAGCCTGATGGTTAACTGGTTACTCGTCGCGGACACGCAGCCGCAGGTTCGATGCTTCGCAGCAGCTGTTGCGTGCCGGTCATCGGCGACGTTGGGGCTACCGGTTTTCAGATCTCAGCTAATAGGACCACCATGAGAATTGCATTTCTAACGCTGCTGTGCGCATTGCTCCTTGGCTGTGCTGCTCCGAAGACTCGAGACGAGATGCTTGCTTCATCTGTCAGCAGCACACGCGTGTGCTCGACGGAATTGAGCCCAGGTGATGCAGTTGAGCGCTTGCAGATTGCGTGGAGTCGCTGCTTTGTCAGTCCCAGGAGTATTGGAATCGCCATAGTCGGTAACACTGCTACTGCATACGAGAATTCACGCGTCGCGCTCTCGCGAGAAGATGTCAAAGAGACATCCGTCCTCGTTGCCCGTATTGCGTCTCGACCGTTGTCTATTCCCAATCCTCTTAGTCACTCGATGCTTCTGATGGCAGATATTCGAGAAACCAAGGAGTGCCGTGCGGAGGTAGTAGTGCGGGCTGCGAATACGCATTGGCAGAAGCGTGCCAACGAAACAGTGAAATGGCTCACAGATCCTCTTCTTCAATCCCCCGAGGCAGAATGCGGCCGCTAGAGATGCGGGGTAGCTCTAGCCTCTTCTCTTATGTGGATTCACCAGAAACGCAAGAAACGGACCGATAGTTTGGCTTCTGGGGAAGCGCCTGCAGTCGTGTATCCGGCATCTGGTGTGAGATCGCATCTGTCCCTCGTCGGCATGGAGTCTGCGTCGCCCATGCCTCAGTTAATACAAGGCAGTGCGGCTGCTTCGGCCACATCGATCTTGTCGCATTTTACGTATGCGCGGACGCATCTGGCGGGCAGCAATTTGACCTTGATGTTCAGGCTATTGGGTCGGCGATCCCAGTGATAGTGGGTCGAGCCTCAGGTTTCATAATGACCAGGGACACGTCGCGGTTGACAAACCAGCGCTCGAACTGGGTGCGCGTGAAGCGCCGGGTTTCGACGATCTTCCAATTGGAATCGGTCACAGCGAGCTGAAACACAGACTTTGCAAGGTGAACGGGAAAACGGTAGTAGCATTCATGTCGGACTCCTCTCGTTTGATGGAGACCTGATCCAAATGCCATGAAGGCCAGTACGCGAAATTCTCTCAAAAGACGGGGGAATTCATCCGATCAGCCATGGGCGACAGCCTTTACCGTTAGATATTCTCATTGCTTCATCTGCCTCATTCAATCATGCACAAACTCACCTTCCCCTCACTTCTTGCTATCGGCCTATTCATAACAGGTTGTGCATCCAATCCGGTCTTGCCGCTTGCCAAACCATCCAAAGAATTACAAGCCGAGGTAATTGTGTTTCGAGAATCTGCCTTTGCTGCCGGTGGAGTTGCTGCAACCGTCGGAGTCGGCGGTAAGGCGTTTGCCAATCTGAGCAACGACGAAAAAGTACTGGTGCTGCTGTCGGCTGGGAAGCATGAAATACATGTGCAAGCGCGCAGCGCCGAGCCAACCCGTTTTAGAGTATCACTGGTCAAAGGGGAGACTATTTGTCTGCGCACCAGTGCAAGCCCAAGCACCTATGCAAAGGTTGTCGTACCGATCACACTTATGGCTACCGGGTATCACTTTTTTTTGGATAAAGTGCCTTGCCCATCTGATGACGTACTCGGCAAGTACAAAAACGTAGCCGTTACGTATCAATAACATGGGCACGAGATTTATATTCGCAAAAAAGCAGGGTTATTTACAACCTCGTTAGACGACGATGAGCTATGAAAGCAGAGCATCTGAAGACACGCCAGGCGGATGCTGCAGGCGCCGGAGCGATCCCGTCGGCGTGAGCGGCGGGAATCGGGGGCCTGACGTCGAACAGGCGGGCTGGAGCCGGATTCGGGGCCAATGCCCTGAGCTCTCCTGCAATTGGAGGATGTGCGCTACGCAGCGCAAACCTACAATCGGGCCATCAGTGTTGGGTGGCTCTTTCGTAGTTCAATGAGGGCGCATGTCACAGATTAAATTGCAGGCATTCATTGCGGACGTCACGGCACTCAAGCAGGGCTCGCGCTTTTACCATCCCAGCATCAGCATCGACGACCGGTTCGGTCGCGACACCAGCGTCAAGGGACTGATCAACTACCTGCGTGGTCATTTTGTGGCGGCGCAGCCGATGACACTCAGCGATGCGGTCGCCCACTGCGTCGCGCCCACGGACAACCGGATTGTCAAATACATGCCGGCCATCGAGCGGCTGGTGGCTTGCTGGGGCCGCGCTGCGCCTTATCCAGCCATTGCTGCCTCGACCGACGCGCGCAATCGGGCCATGTGGAAATTCGCCGTGGCCTTGCGCAACTGGCCCTTGGGCCTGCTGGCCGCCTTGCCATCCTGGAACGACCTGGAGGCCGATGCGGCCGACGCGTTTGCATTCGGCCATCACCTGGGTCCGGGTTACCTGCTTCGCGTTCTGAACCCACCGAATCCTCCGCTTGATATAACCGCCCGCAGCCTGTTGTTGCGGGCCGGCCTGGCGCCTCCCGTGGCCATCACCCATGACCGGGGTTATATCGCCCGCCTGGGGCTCACGCAGGCGCAACTGAACCGGATGCGCGGCCGCAGCATCCTGGACGTGGCTTGCGGCGGTGCGCTCTTCGGGGCTGAGATGGCGGTCGAGTTCGGTTGCCCAACGGACGGGATGGATCTGAACGCCATCCACGTTCCCGCTGCCATCGCCGAAGGGCAGCGACGCTACGCCAGAAGCATGATGTACCTGAAGATGCTCAAGGACCTGGGTACGGCGGCTGTGGCAGTCACGCCGGACTGGTCCGGGGCCCTGATTGATCGGCTGGTGGCCCACTTGCCTGCCACCCTGGCACATTACGCAGCCAATCTGCCGCAGGCGGGAAACATTCTCGCGGCGCCGGTTGCGTTCCAGCTGGCCGCCAACGCCATCCGCGCCGGTGGCTGGGACTACACCACCTGCATGTATTTGCTTTGTTACTTCAACAATGCAGATCAAACCACCGCCGTGCTGAACATGTGCTCGGTGACCGCACGCACCGTGTTGCTGTTCAGCGGCGGGGGGTTGGTGGCCAATCCCCAACTCGGCTACAACCAGGCCGCAGTGCAGGCTGCGTATCCCAATTGCCGCATCGACGTGATCAATGCCCAGACGCACCATATTCACATGCAGTGACCGGCGGGTGCTGAGCGCTGCCGCGCGACATGGAAGTGGCGCAGGCCAAGAATGCGCGTGCTGTGGTGACCAATAATGCGGGGGAGTTGGTGGGCGATGTGGTGCGGGCGCCGGCTTGAAGCGATGAATCGGCTGGTTTGATGCCGAATCGTGCTTCAGCCCTTATGGAGAGAGCGCTACCAGCTATCAAAAGAAGAGCTAATAAGCCGAAAATCTGCTTCGGTCATCAGGGCGATGGGCAGCGCCATCCACCACCAAAGTTCTATCACGGCCTCGGCGCCCTCCAATCGGAGGAGGCGATGAAAGCCATTCAAACCTAAAATCCGCTTGCCGGGTTTTGCGGCATTTTATTGAGCTGAAAGTGATTGAAATGCTGAAAGGCTTTTGTGAAAACAAGGGCTTAGCGCCGATTCCAGCAGCTACGCTACATCGCGGCTGTCGGTGTATACCGCAGTTGGTGCGGCCGCATTATGTTAGACCGCACAAAATATCAATTCTGCATGCCTATACATCCGCATAACCGCCCGCACAGAGTCGAAGCATCTACGGGTGAATTTTTGTTCACGATTTACAAGCTTCTCTTCGACGCGAAAGTCGATCTGAGAATCAAACAGAGGACATTCGAGACAGCCGCAGATTCGAAGAATTCCTGGCGAGTAGTGTCGATATCTCAAGCTGCGATCGATCACATTAAGAAAACAGGGGAAGCCAAGGGACTCCAGCGAGGGCACATGCTGCCGCGAGTAAGCCGAGCCCAGCACCTTTTCAATCGAAACACTCCATTCACAGAGCCAGAGTTGCTTGAATACTTCTTCGAGAATGACACGGTTGCCATGGTCACCAAAGCCGAAAACTCCAAGGACGGAGTAGCTCATTGGAGTCAGCTCCACGCGGTACCTGAAGGGCTCTTCACCGCGGGTTCGTTTTCCATCTACGTTCGCAAGGGCAAGGAGATTCCTTGGGTCCAGTCACTGGGCAGTACTTAAAGTGCGGCCTAACCCTTTACAGGGACTTCCCAAATAGTCAACAGCAACGCATTTTATTTTC
>NZ_JBDTTH010000040.1:0-36440 GCF_039930745.1 Polaromonas sp.
AGGCCGGTGAAGGCGTGCATGATGCCCCAGACGGTGCCGAACAGGCCCACGTAGGGCGAGACCGAGCCGACGGTAGCAAGGAAGGACAGGTTGGCTTCAACTGCGTCCACCTCGCGCTGGTAGCTGGCGCGCATGGCGCGGCGCGCGCCGTCCAGCAGGGTGCTGGGGTCGGCCATGCGGCGCTCGCGCAGCTTCTGGAACTCGCGCATGCCGCTGGCAAAAATACGCTCCATGGGGCCACTGTGTTTGGCGTTCTGGGTGGCCGCGGCGTACAGGTCGTTCAGGCTGGTGCCGGACCAGAACTCGCGGTCAAACTCGTCGTTGAGCGACTGCACGCGCTTGAGCGAGACGATCTTGCGGAAGATGGCAGCCCAGCTCGCAATCGATACACCGACCAGCAATGCCACCACGCCCTGGACCACCCAGCTGGCGTTGAGGAGGAGGTTGACGATGGATAAATCCTGGTTCATGTTTTGGTTTCCAGACGATCAAGGATGTTGGCGGGAATTCTGGCGGGTTTCAGGCTGGCGGCTTCCACCCAGCCGATGCGTATTGTGCCTTCACACAATAATGTCGCCCCCACGCTTTTCGCTGCGCGAGCCTTCGGCGGTGCGCTGCCCCTTTCACCAAAAGAAGGGGCTAATTCTCCTGGGGGCGGCCCGTCGGAAAATTGGTTTTCACCTGATAGCTCCGAATGCTCTGATTTTAATAGCGCAGTTTGCCCGATTATCAAGGACGCCCGGCCTTTTTCTATCAGGCGGGCAGTAACAATGAGTTCATCATCGAGGCGAGCCGGACGATGGTAGCGCACGGTGGTTTCCGTCACCACAAAGATGCCGCCGGTGCTCTGACGCAGGCGCTGCTGCTCGATGCCCAGTGATCTGAGCCACTCGGTGCGCGAACGTTCAAAAAATTTCAGGTAGTTGGCGTAGAACACAATGCCGCCAGCATCGGTGTCTTCCCAGTAGACACGCATTGGCCACTGGAATGTGGCCCCCTCAGCCAAGGACGGTCTCCAGCCGGGCGACAGCTTCCCGCAGCTGTTCCATCGAATTCGCTGTCGAGAAACGGATGTAGCGTTCAGGCGCATCGGTGCCGAAATCGCGGCCTGGCGTGACCGCCAAGTGCGCGCGTTTCATCAGCTCAAACGCAAAGTCCCAGCTGCCGCTGACACCTAGTTTGGCGGCCGCGGCGGTGCAGTCGGCATAGGCATAAAAAGCGCCGTCAGGCATGACGGGCACCGTCAGGCCCAGGCGGTTCAGCTCCGGGATGAAGTAGTCGCGTCTGGCCTTGAACTCGGCGCGGCGGCGCTCGTACTCCGCCAGGCTTTCCGGCTCGAAACAGGCCAGCGCCGCGTGTTGTGCCACGGTGCTGGGGCAGATGAACAGGTTTTGTGCCATGCGTTCGATCACGGGCGCCAGGCTCTCGGGGACCACCAGCCAGCCCAGGCGCCAGCCCGTCATGTTGAAGTACTTGCTGAAGCTGTTGATGCTGATGATGTTGTCGCCCAGGCCGTCGGCCATGGCGAGTGCGGTGTGGCCAAAACGCTCTTCGTAGCTCAGGCCCAGGTAAATCTCATCGATCAGCGTGATGCCGCCGCGGCTGGTCACAAATTCGTGAATGCGCCGCAGCTCTTCCGGTGCAATCGATGTGCCGGTGGGGTTGGAGGGCGAGGCCAGCAGCACGCCGCGCGTCTTGTCCGTCCAGACGGCCTGCACTTTGGCCGCACTGAGCTGGAAGCGCTCTTCGGTCGTGGTGGGCACCAGCACCGCATTGCCATCGGCTGCGCTGACAAAGTGCCGGTTGCAGGGGTAGCTGGGGTCCGGCATCAAAATCTCGTCGCCGGCTTCGATCAATGCCAGGCAGGCCAACTGCAGGGCGGCGGAAGCACCTGCGGTGATGATGATGCGGCCGGGCGCGACGTCGGCATGGAAACGCGACGCATACCAGCGGCTGATGCACTCGCGCAGCGGCTGCAGGCCGGTTGCCTGGGTGTACTGTGTGTTGCCGTCGTGGATGGCGCGAGCCGCGGCCTGCTGAACCAGCGGCGGCGCAGTGAAGTCTGGCTCGCCAATGTTCAGAAAAATCATGGGCTGCGCGCTGTGGGCGACTTCCCTGGCCATGGCGGCTGCGGCCTTGGCAACCTCCATCACATAAAAGGGCTCAATGCGCTGGGCGCGCCGGGCTATCCGCATGTCGCTCGCACTGTGCGCTCAGGCTTTTTGGTCGGCGGCAACTTCCGCGGCACGAAAGCCGGGGGCCAGCTTGTGCAGCACGCCGTTGACGTATTTGTGGCCGTCGGTGCCGCCGAAGGCTTTGGCCAGTTCGATGCACTCGTTGATGACGACGCGGTAGGGCACGTCCAGGCAATGCCTGAATTCATAGGCGCCTATCCACAGCACGGCGTGTTCAACCGGCGATATCTCCGCCATCTTGCGGTCCAGCAGCGGCGTGATGCTGGCGTCCAGCGCCTCGGCGCCCTCGATGCAGCCATGCAGCAGCGCGTCGTAGTGGGCCGAGTCGGCCTTGTGAAAACCGACCAGGTCGCGGGTGAAGGCGTCGATGGACTCCGCCTCGTTGCGGCCGACCAGGTGTTGGTACAACGCCTGCAGGGCGAACTCACGCGCGCGGGTGCGTGCCGACTTGTCGGCGGCTTTTTTCACGCCGGTATCGGTCAGGCCGGTGCGGGTTTGCGGCGGCCGCTTGGGCTTGAGGGGAGTCTTTTCAGTCATGGATCGCTCGGTGGGGTAGGGCCGCAGGTGTCAGGCAAGTTCGTTCAGCAGGTTGGCCATTTCCACGGCAACACGCGCTGCGTCGCGGCCTTTGTCTGTCTGGCGGGCTTCAGCCTGGGCCACGTTTTCAACTGTCAGGATCGCATTGGCGATGGGCAACTGGTAGTCCAGCGCCAGCCGGCTGACCGAGGCGCCGCTTTCGTTGGCCACCAGTTCAAAGTGGTAAGTTTCGCCGCGGATGATGCAGCCCAGCGCGATCAGCGCGTCGTACTGGTCGCGCTCGGCCATGGCCTGCAAGGCGGCAGGAATTTCCAGCGCCCCGGGCACCTTGACGTGGTGAATGTTTTTTTCTTCGACGCCGAGCGCCAGCAGTTCCAGCCAGCAGGCCTTGGCCAGCTCATTGGTGATGCTTTCATTGAAGCGCGCCTGGACAATGCCGATGGCGAGTTTTTTGCCGTCCAGCTTGTCCGATATTCCCTTTTCTGCTCCAAACACGGTTAATCCTTTTTGTTGGCGATGTAGCCGGTGATCTCCAGGCCGTAACCCGTCATGCTGGGCATGCGGCGCGGGTTGCCCATCAGCATCATTTTGTGCACGCCGCATTCGCGCAAAATTTGCGCGCCCACGCCATAGGTGCGCAAATCCATGCGGCCGCGCTCAGGAGCTTGGCTGGCACGGGCTGTGCCCTCAAACTGTTCAAGCAATTGCGCGGCGCTTTCACCGCAGTTGAGCAGCACCGCCACGCCTTTGCCTTCTTTCGCAAGGTAGGCCAGGCTCTGGTCCAGGCTCCATGAATGCATGGGCCGCCCGGTTTCGAGTGCGTCAAGAATGGACAGCGGCTCGTGCACGCGAGCCGCCACGGTGTCGTCGGCGGACCATTGTCCTTTGACCAGAGCCAGATGCAGCCCGTGGCTGGTCTTGTCCTTGAAGGCGTGGGCGGTGAATTCGCCAAAGGCGGTCTGCAGCGTGCGGCTGCCGATTTTTTCAATCAGCGAGTCGTGGCGGCTGCGGTGTTCGATCAGGTCGGCAATCGTGCCGATTTTCAGGCCGTGTTCGGCGGCGAAGATCTGCAGGTCCGGCAGGCGTGCCATGGTGCCGTCGTCTTTCATGATCTCGCAGATCACGGCAGCCGGCGAACAACCCGCCATGCCGGCCAGGTCGCAGCCGGCCTCGGTGTGCCCGGCGCGCATCAGCACGCCGCCATCGACGGCCTGCAAGGGGAAGATATGGCCGGGTTGCACCAGGTCGCTGACCTTCGCGTCTTTGGCCACAGCGGCCTGCACGGTGCGGGCGCGGTCTGCTGCCGAGATGCCGGTGGTCACACCCTCGGCGGCTTCAATGGATACGGTGAAGGCGGTGCTGTGTTTGGTGCCGTTGCGGGTGGCCATGGGCGGCAGCTGCAGCAGCTCGCAGCGTTCGCGCGTCAGGGTCAGGCAGATCAAGCCACGGCCGTAACGCGCCATGAAGTTGACGGCTTCCGGAGTGACGTGGTCGGCCGCCAGCACCAGGTCACCTTCGTTTTCACGGTCTTCTTCATCGACCAGGATGACCATGCGGCCAGCCCGCATGTCGGCCACGATGTCTTGAACGGGGGAGATGGCAATCGTCGTCATGGGTCAGCTGTTCTTTCCGTTCTTGGGAAGCCTGTCAACTCCCAGCATGCGCTCGACATAGCGCGCAATCAGGTCAATTTCCAGGTTTACCTGCGATTGTGGCCGCAGATGGCCCAGCGCCGTGTTTTGTACGGTGTGGGAAATCAGGTTGATGCTGATCTCGCAACCTTTTCCGTCGGCCAGGTCCGTCACGCGGTTGACCGTGAGGCTCACCCCGTTAACGGTGACGGAGCCTTTGTAGGCAAGGTATTTGGCCAGCTCACGGGGGGCGAGGATGCGCAGCTCCCAGCTCTCTCCCACCTCTGCAAAATGGGTGACGGTGCCAATACCATCGACATGCCCGGCCACGATGTGCCCGCCCAGCCGATCGTGGGCACGCAGCGCTTTTTCAAGGTTGATGGGTCCGGGTTCCACCAGCCCGCTTGTTTTGGCCAGTGATTCAGCGGAAATTTCGATCAAAAACTGGTTTTTGGCGCTGTCCAGCACCGTGACGGTCATGCAGGCGCCATTGAGTGCAATGCTGTCACCCAAGCCCACGTCATCAAGGTAGCCCGCTGGCGCCTCGACGGTGAGTCGCTTGCCATGGTCCAAAGAGCTGCCCAGGCTATGGATGGCGACGATGCGCCCCACGCCGGTGATGATTCCGGTAAACATGCCCGCATTTTCGCAGAGATTGCGCGTGCCTCTGGGCCACGGCGCAAAGAAGGCCTAAAAGCGGTCGCGCCCGCTGACCCGCGCGACGATGCGCAGGTCTGGCCCCAGCCTGTCGCTGGAGCGGAAATCGAGGTTCACCGCCTGCGACAGTTCAGTGATGGGGCCGAAGCTGGCGATGTCCGCCCCCTGGCCTATCAGCTTGGGCGCCAGGTAGACCACAAACTCGTCCACCAGTCCTTCGCGGATCAGTGAGCCATTGAGCTTGTGCCCGGCTTCTACGTGAAGCTCATTGACCTCGCGGCGGGCCAGATCACGCAGCATGGCCGCCAGATCCACTTTGCCCTGGGTATCGGGCAAATAAATGACGGTTGCACCCCGCGCTTCAAGAGCCTCCTTTTTGGCATCATTTTGCTCGGAAGCGTAGATATAGAGCACGCGGCCAGCTATGAAAAGATGAGCATCCAGGGGTGTCTCCAGCCGGCTGTCCACCACCACCAGGTGCGGCTGGCGCGGTGTATCGACCAGCCGCACGTCAAGGCGCGGATTGTCTTGCAACACGGTACCGATGCCGGTGAGGACGGCGCAGGAGCGGGCGCGCCAGGCATGGCCATCAGCGCGTGCGGCGTCAGACGTGATCCATTGGCTGACCCCATTGTCCAGCGCCGTCTTGCCGTCCAACGACGCCGCCACCTTCATACGCACCCAGGGCGTCTTGCGGATCATGCGGCTGAAAAAGCCAATGTTCAGCTCGCGGGACTCTTCTGCGCCGGGGCCAACTTCGACCTCAATGCCCGCTGCACGCAGCCGCTCAAAGCCCTGGCCCGAGACCAAGGGATTGGGGTCCGCAATGGAAGCGACTACTTTTTTGACGCCCGCCGCGATCAGCGCGTCGCAGCAGGGGCCGGTACGGCCATGGTGGGAGCAGGGTTCGAGGGTGACGTAGGCGGTGGCGCCTTGCAGCGAGTGGCCACGAGCTTCTGCGTCCCGTAGGGCCATGATTTCGGCGTGAGGACCGCCGGCGCGTTGCGTGTGGCCTCTGCCCACAATCGCATTGTTGGAGTTTGTTATTACACATCCCACCCGAGGGTTGGGATTGCTAAGGCACAGGAAGTTGGAAGCACAGGATAAGGCGGAGTGAATCAAATTTTTCGCGAGTGTTGCGGAGCATGAAATCGCCTTCACCACTCGTCCATCGTTAAAAACCGGCTGTCGGTGGGGCGCTGCAAATAGCGGCATTACGCTGCTTAATGCCAACTAACTACCTTCCGTCCCCTACTGAGTACGTCCTATGTTAAGAAATCGCGGTTTTACATTGATCGAGGTCATGATAACGGTCGCCATTATTGGCATTCTGGCTAGCGTGGCGCTTCCGTCCTACAACGACTACGTCCGCCGGGGGCAGATACAGGAGGCGTTTACGCATTTGTCTGATTATCGGATCAAGATGGAGCAGTATTACCAGGACAACCGAAATTACGGAGCGTCGGCCGGCGCTGTCTGTGCAACGGATGCAACTGCGTCTTCTTGGAATGGCTTTGCTCCGGCCGACGCCAAATATTTTACCTACAGTTGTGCTACTTCTGGCAGTGGGCAGGCCTATACGATTACTGCGACGGGTAGTTCTGCGCGAGCGGTTGGGCACGTCTACACTGTCAATCAGGCGGGCGCCAAGGCAACCACCCTCTTCAAAGGGGATGCGGTTGCGACGGCCTGCTGGTTGGCCAAGACTTCAGCCTGCTGAGCAGGAGTAACGATGCGCTCCCGCGGTTTTTCCCTTATCGAACTCATGGTCACCATTACGGTGTTGGCTTTGATTCTGATGGGGGCTATGCCCAGCATTGGCACATGGCTTGGGAATTTAAAAGTACGTAACTCTGCAAGTTCCATAAGCGATGGCTTGCAACAAGCTAGGGCCGAAGCGATTCGCCGCAATGAGGCTATCAGTTTCTGGCTGGTCTCCTTGCCTGACCAAACTACTTTGAGTAATGATTGCGCGCTGTCGTCGACAGCTGGATCCTGGGTCGTTAGCATGAATTCCCCCGTGGGTGCATGTGCAGCGGCTGCATCCACGACGGTGGCTCCAAGGCTAGTCGCCGCACATCCAGTGGGCGATGGAGGGGCCGATGTCACGGTTGCTGCCTTTCAGGCCAACGGAACCACTGCTGCTAATCAGGTCACTTTTGACGGATTCGGGCGAGTGATCAATACCGGTCCCATCGCCTTGGTTAACGTCAGCAAGAATGCGACGGTCAAGAGCCTGCGTATTGTGGTCAACACCGCAGGTTCGGTTCGCATGTGTGATCCAACTGTAGTGAGCACCACAGATCCTCGGCGTTGCTAACGCGTATATCAATATGAGCACCAGATACAGTTCTTTTTCTTCGTCAAAACGCTCGCGGAATCTCTCCAAGGGGGCCCATCCGGCTTCCATGCGAGGCGCCACTCTGGTCGAGGTATTGGTAGCCATGCTGCTGTTCATGTTGGGTGTTCTGGGCTTGGTGGGCCTGCAGGCCAGCATGACGCGGGCTCAAACCGACGCCAAGTTCCGAGCAGATGCCTCATATCTGGCGGGAGAGTTGACAGGAATGATGTGGTCCGACACTATCAACGCCGCCAAGTATGACAGTGCAACGTGCGCGAGTTACGGGCCCTGTTCCAGCTGGGCAGACAAGGTGGCTCAGGTCATGCCATCCAGCAACGTCTTAGTCACGTTCACCTCGGCAACTGGCGAAGTGAGTATTGTCATCAGTTGGTCCACACCAACCGGCGAAACTCACAAACACACCGCAGTTTCCACGATTCTGACCTCTGAGGGCTAAGTTATGAATGTCAGCACAGCCTTCAAGATAGAAGTGACGAAATCTCATCAAGCCTCGCAAGGTGGTTTTACCCTAATCGAGTTGATGATCAGCTTGGCGCTGGGTCTCCTGACTGTATTAGTAATTACCAATGTAATGATCATGTCAGAGGGGCAGCGTCGGTCCGCCACCAGTGGCAGCGACGCTCAGGTTAACGGAGCGCTGTCGCTGTACATGATTCAACGAGACGTCCAGATGGCTGGATATGGGTTGGCCAGCAATCCTGCTGCGCTCGGATGTGGCATCAACGCAAGCTATGGTGGAACCGCCCTTACTGGCTTCCCTCTTGTAGTTGCACCGGTTGTGATAGAAGACAACGGAAATGCTGGCAGCAAAGTTTCAGTGCTGATCAGCCGCAAGAGCAGTTTCTCCGTGCCGATGCCTGTGACAGAGGATCATCCGGTGGGCAGCGGCTATTTCGTCGTCAGGTCTGCATTTGGCACCACAGCCGGTGATATGTTCGTTGCCGTACCGAGCGTGGTGGGCGGAGGATTTGCATGTGCCTTGCTTCAGGCCACCAACAGCGGCGGTGCCTTACCGACGACCCTTTCAACGGTTGTTATCCCGCATGAAACCACGAGCCAGTGGAATCCTGCCAATCTGGCGAACACCTTCCCCGCAGGCAGTTATCTCATCAACCTGGGGCCCATGGCTTACCGCAGCTATGCCGTCAGCGCAGGGCTTTCATTGCAGACCACCAACCTGATCAGCGCAACCGGCACGGCGGCAACGGAAGATCTTTACCCAGAAATCGTGAAGTTCCAGGCGATGTATGGAAAAGACACCAATGCTGATGGCGTGGTAGATACCTATGACACTACAACACCAACAACTGCAGCGGGGTGGCAACAGGTTCTCGCGGTACGTGTGGCTGTAGTTGCTCGAAGTGGGCAATATGAACGGGAGGTGGTAACTTCGGCTGCACCCTTGTGGAACCTCGGCACGGGCTATACCGTTGCTGGCACAAGCGCATGCTTCACCGGAAGCCAGTGCCTCTCGCTGGGCCTCAGTCACATCACTGACTGGGATCACTATCGCTACAAGGTTTATGACACCGTCATTCCGTTGCGCAACGTCCTCTGGAACTCGTGAGGCTAAAGAAATGACTTCCAAGCTCTCATTTCCCCTGCGCCACCTCCGCAACCAGAAGCTAGCGGTGGAAAGGGCCGGTGCTCAAGCCGGTGCGTCGCTGTTGTTCGCGCTACTGGCCCTGGTTGCGATGTCGCTGGCTGCCATTGGGCTGATCCGATCGGTCAACACTGGCACTCTGGTGATAGGCAATCTTGGATTCAAGCAGGAAGCCACCCGAGCGTCTGATCAGGCGACGATGGCTGCGATTGCCTGGCTGCGCAGCAACCCGTTGATACAAGACAACAACGGGACTGCGGGCACAGGGTATTACGCCAGCACCACTGATTTGATTGATGTCACTGGCCGACAGCTCACTGCGAATACAAGAGCGTTGGTTAACTGGGGTGCAGGCGGCTGTGCCTCTGCCACCAGCGGGACATTTGCCTCCTGTGCCTTTGTTCCTGGCAGCGCTGGGACCATCAATGGAAATACGGCGGAATACATCATTTTCAGGCTGTGTTCCGCAGCGGGTGACCCGACCCTCGACCTAACCATTGCTTGCGTCGCCCCGGTAAGCGCGAGCAGCGGTTCCTCGACCAAGAAAGGCGAAGTGAACTACGCTGACTATGCCCGTTTCAGCGGCGCCGGCGGCCCATATTACCGAATTGTCGTCAAGGTTTCCGGTGCCCGTGACACCACCAGCTTCACCGAAACCATCGTGCATTTTTAGAGCAACCGGAGCTCCGTAATGAAACACAAAAAACTCTCAGGATTATTGCCTGTACTGGCTGCGTTGCTCCTCATAGGCGGCCTGACAACTCCCAGTGCATGGTCGGCATCCACCGACATATCAATTGAACCGCTGTCTTCGCTGTCGGAGGTTTCGGCCAAGCCCAATCTCATGTTCATCCTGGATGATTCAGGATCTATGGCCAATGCTTATATGCCGGACGATATGGACGATAGCGGCCAGTATGGCTATCACAGTTCACAGTGCAACGGCGTTGCCTATAACCCGGCGCTCACCTATTTCCCCCCAGTGAAGGCTAACGGCACTTCATACGCGAATTCAACCTTTTCTTCTGCATGGGACGAGGGTTTTGCGGGTACCGGATCGGTGAATCTCGGAACCACAACATTTACACTGAACTCCACCAGAACCAGTACTACATCGAAAACGATAGGAACAGGGAGCAAAAGTTTTGTCATTGCCGGGCCTGATCTTGTTGCCTCGAGCTATACGGTAGGTCGCGCAATTACAGTTGCGAATGGAGGCGCGACCATGACCGGGTCAATCGCGGCTTGGAACAGTACTACCAAGACTATCACGCTGACCGTTACCGGTACCAGCGGCTCAGGAACTTTCGCCAACTGGACCGTTACTTCCAGTACATCGGAAACGCCTTTTTATTACAGCTATTCGGGATCAGAAGCTGCAATGAATTGGACTTATACAACTGCAGCGCCCATTGCCACTACTTTTTACAACCAGTGCGTAAGCCCAGTGGGTGTTTCGCCCGGTGCTGCTGTGTTTACGAAAGTTTCCGTGAGTGGTTTGACCACTGCTCAGAAGCAAAACTACGCAAACTGGTATTCTTTTTACCGCAAGCGGTTTTTGCTGATGCGTACCGCAGTCGGGAAGGCTTTTTCTACGCTTGGCTCTGGATACCGTGTTGGATTCACAACCATCAACGACACGACGGCGACGGCAGGCACATCCTTTCTGGATACGAAAGATTTCGATGTCACGCAAAAAGCGGCCTTTTATTCCAAGCTCTATTCAGAAGTGCCCGGTTCCAGTACACCTCTACGATCTGCATTGGCGAAAGCGGGGCGCTATTTTGCAAACAAGGCTACAGGCCAGACTTACGACCCGGTGCAGTATTCGTGTCAGCGTAACTATTCTTTGCTGTCGACGGACGGTTATTGGAACAGTACCAACGGAAAGCGGTTGGATGGGACCACGGATATAGGAAACAATGATCGCACTGAAGCGCGGCCCATGCGTGACAGCACAAAAAGCGTTGTGACCAGCGTTACGCCATCAACCACTGTGGTACGCAAATCGGTGGCAAGTACTTACATCACACCTACGACCTGGACAAGATACAAATGGGTTGTCGGCAATTCTCGCAGCAGCATTAACGTGACAACGCAAACGCGTACTCAAACTTCAGCCGTCACCACAACTGTGGTTACAGATGAAACCACAACTTCTACCCGTACGTTGGTGACGACCGACGGAGCGGTTACCAGTGATACAACGACAACGGGCGCCACCACGATCTCACCTGTCAGTACTACAACCACTGGTACTTTTTCTGCTTGGGCAGACGGAGCCATTGCGACCAAAAATACGCTTAGTAGTACCAACTTCAATAACTCCGGGTTGAGTCTGAACAGTACTTATTATTCTGGAGCCTGTTTAGCGTCAACCGCAGATGCAACTGTCGGGAACGGAAACTGCGGCTTCACAACAAACACCGGTGCCGCTGGTGTAACAACGCGTACCCCTACGGTGGTTAACTCTGTGGTGAGCACCAATACCACGGCGGGCACAACCGTAAATACGAACTCGCTTACAGGCGGGGTGAGTGACACGTTGGCGGACGTTGCCCAATATTATTACGCTACCCCTTTGCGCAGTACAGCTCTGGGGAACTGTACTTCAACCGCCTCAGGTTCAAGCCAGAATTTGTGTGACAACACATTGAAGGTGTCTGGCCGTGACACGGCGACCTATCAACATATGTCAACCTACAGTATCGGCTTGGGGGTGAATGGCACCTTGACCTACGATAAAAATTACCTGACACAAAGCTCTGGTGCCTACGTTAATTTAACAAACGGGACAATTGATTGGCCTGCACCCATTTTTTCGACCAATGGTGGCGGCCCGACCAATATTGACGACCTTTGGCATGCGGCAGTTAATGGGCGCGGGCAGTATTATTCCGCTTTGGATGCGAGTGCATTGGGCGATGCAATCAGCGGTGTTCTTACCTCGGTGACCGAAGAAGTCGCAGCTTCCTCAGCCGCTGCGACCAGCGCACTGGAGTTGGTCGCTGGCGAATCCAACGAGGTGTTCAAGGCGAGCTACACCACAGTTTCCTGGACCGGAGATTTGCAGTCTTTCAGCCTTAACGGTACGACAGCCGCTATCGGGTCCACACCCAATTGGTCAGCGCAGACCAAACTGGATAGCAAGGTCGCGAGTACCCGAAATATCTATTATCGGAAATCGCCCAGCAACTCCACGCTCCAGGCTTTCAACTACAGCAACCTGAGCACAGACGGTTATGCGTCGAATTTCGACAACCTGTGCAGCAAAGCGCTCGTCGCGGCTCAATGTGCAAGCTTGACACCGGCCAACGTGACGCTTGCCAACACTGGCAGCAATTTGGTGAACTATCTTCGTGGCGTGAGGACTTATGAAGCCAACAACGCGACGTCACCTCTTTACCGGACCCGTAGCCATGTATTGGGCGACATCATCAATGGCGCGCCAGTGTATGTGGGCGGTTCGCCTTTCAGCTACTCCGATGCTGGTTATGCGGCTTACAAAACGGCGAAGGCCAGCAGAAAACGCATGATCTATGTAGGCGGAAACGATGGCATGCTGCACGCATTTTCAGCAGCCACTGCAGATGGCGGAGAAGAAATGTGGGCATATGTGCCGACGGCAGTCATGCAGAATATGTACAAGCTGGCGGATAGCAGTTATGGATCGCGTCACCAGTATTTCGTGGATGGTGTGCCGGTAATCGCTGATATTTATACAGGTGGTGTCTGGAAGACTATTTTGGTCGGCGGTTTGAACTCCGGTGGCAATTCCTACTACGCGCTCGATATCACCGATCCAGTGAATCCAATCTCTCTCTGGGAATTCACTGACACAAACCTGGGTTTGAGTTATGGCAATCCCATTGTTACGAAGCGCGCGGACGGTACCTGGGTGGTGGCGCTCACCTCGGGGTATAACAACGCCGACGGGAAAGGGCATCTCTACATCGTGAATGCGGCTACCGGGGCCTTGCTCAAGGACATAGCCACCACAGCGGGCAGCAACACAACGCCCAGCGGTTTGGCCAAAATCAATGCATGGATCGATCAAGCGACCAACAACACTGCCACCCGTTTTTATGGCGGTGACCTTCTGGGCAACTTGTGGCGCTTTGATTTCGATAATCTGTTTCTTCCTAACAGCTCGGCCATGTTGCTGGCCACCTATCAAATTAATTCTTCCACACCGCAGCCCATCACAACCAGGCCTGAGACTGCTGAAGTCTCGGGCAAGCCGGTAATCGTGGTAGGCACGGGTCGATATCTTGGCGTGTCCGACATCACCGACACCGTCCAGCAGTCAATTTATGCAGTTAAAGACCCTTTGACCGCAAGCGGATGGGGGGACGCCCGAGCCAATTCCTTGCTGGTGAGTCAGACCGCAACGGTTGCCACCACCGGCGTCAATGTTGGCAAGGCGGAGGGCAGCACCAATGCGGTGGACTGGACATCCAAGATCGGCTGGAAATTAGATCTTCCGAACACCAGGGAGCGGGTAGCGATCAACATGTCGCTGCAATTCAACACGCTTGCAGTGCCCACGGCGGTGCCCAATGGCGATGCTTGCAGCTCAGGCGGCGGGTCCTGGTTGTATTTCATGAACGTGGCATCCGGAACGGCGCTTTTGAACGGCAATGTGCTTGGCACGCAATTGAGCAGCACAGCGATCATTGCTGGTTTGAGCTGGCTCAAACTGGCAGACGGTACGTCCAAAATTATTGTGCAGGACACCTCTGGTTCGCTTCGGGCCGTGGAGCCACCGCCTTCAAGCTCTTCCGTGAGGGGGCCGTTGCACCGCACTTCTTGGCGTGAGCTGATTGATTGATATGCTGCCTTGGGGGGGGCAGTGGAGGGCTCATCGTATTGGCGAGCGTATCAGAGGCTCTGGAAATAGGGTCCGCTGGACATGCTTTGGCATATCGTTGCTGGTGCACGGAATAATCATTGGTTTGTATATCCCCCGAGGAGGAAACACAAACTCTCCGCTCAAGGAAGAGCGGCACCAGATTCATCTAAAGACCAGATTGTTGCGGTCGCAACAATCTGCTGTTCCTGCAGCGCTGCGTTTGCCCCCCGTAACTGCGGTCGCGCATAACTCGGCAATTGGTCGGCCTCTAGCGCTGGATGAGCCCTTACTTCCAGAAGCTGCAGAATCGTCTTTTTCAGATGCGAGTCGGCCCGACTCCCTGCCTCTAGAGGCCGTTACGGATGAGGGTAGCGGGCAGGGATGGAGTGGCTCGGAGTATCTGCCGCGAAGCCTGTTATCCGTGGTCCCCGCGCCTCAAGCGCCGATTGCTATTCCATATCCTCCCGAGGTGGCCGGTAATGGGCGATACGCCGGTGTGTTCTCGCTTTTCATCGACGAATTGGGCAGCGTACGCCATGTGCGTATGGAAGAACCAGCCTTGCCGCCCGCCATGGAACAGGCCGTACGCCAGACCTTCATGCAAATCCAGTTCTCGTCCGGGGAACGCGATGGACAGCACGTGAAATCCCTCATTCGGGTTGAGATCGTCTTCGACACGATCTGACCAGGCACTGGCGAGAAATCCGGCGACAGTAGCTGACTGACCCTTGATCGCGGCGTCAGCATGCACATGACCGTGAATTCCCAAAAGCGCGCAAAAGTATTCAATCCCCTCCAAAGATATTCCGGTCTTGAGTTTATTAAACTCATCACGCGTCTACGCGAGCTATAAAACGAAAGAGTGAGTCTTCTCCGTCGTCGTATTACATACACGATACCGCGCGTCATCGACCTCACCGTTCAGCTGATCTAACCCCCCGAATGTCGGCCGGGCAATGGGTCTTCAGTGCATGCCAGACTAGTCTGGACCGCATGTACAAGAAGATTTCGCAGACGGGTTTCACTCTAGTAGAACTAATGGTTGTGACCACGCTGGTCGCTGTGTTGGTGATGCTTGCGGTTCCAGGCTTTCGCTCCTTTCTCCTGAAGCGTGCGGTTCTGTCGGCCGTTGACGCCATGATGACGGACTTGCGGTATGCCCGCTCTGAGGCTATCAAGCGCTCAACCCGCGTTACGCTTTGCCAAAGTGCAAGCGGGACAAATTGCTCTGGGGCGGACGGCGCGTGGGTCAATGGGTGGATGGTGTTTATCGATGCGAACGGGGATGGCACCTTCGATGCAGGCGAGCAAATCCTCAGGGTGCAGCAAGCGCTGCCCTCAATAACTTCTATTGCCCGGCCTGCTGGCAGCACGCGTCGCTTTTTCACCTATCAGGCCACAGGGTGGGCCAAAAGTGCCGACGAGACGCTGGTGTTTGTGCCCACCGGGCCTGCTCCCGATGCGGAGCGACTTGTCTGCATTTCCAATCAGGGACGGCCTGCGCTCAAGGCGGCGGGGGCCGCTTCGTGCTGAGCTTGGAGATGGTGGCGGTTCCGTGCGATGGGCGCTGGCTGGGCGCAAGAGCGCGTGAGTCAGGAAGCACGCTTCTGGAAGTTCTGATTTCAATCGTCATCTCGTCGGTCGCCCTCCTGGCTCTTGCGGGTTCCAGCGCCTCGGCCTTGCGCTATACCAAAATGTCACAGTATCGTGCGACGGCCACCCTGCTCGCGGGTGATCTGGCAGAACGAATGAGGGCGAACAAGGGACAGGCGGCGAGGGAAGAAACCGCTGCAAGCGGTTTCTTCGCTGGTGCGTACGACTTCAATGCCACAAGTTTCGCTCGGCAAGCGACCAACGCCAATTTTCCTGCGGAGCTATGCAACACTGCGGCCAGTTCGTGCACGCCTGCGCAAATCGCTGAGCTCGATATGGCTCAGTGGCGCTTGCTGGTGCGAACCCAGTTGCCGGAAGGTTCCGTCTTTGTTTCACGGCAGGAAGACGCCATCGCTGCCGATGTCTGGATGGCATGGCGCGATCCGGCAGTGGCGAGTTCTGACGAGGCTCCCATGCTTGCGGCGGAGTGTCCCAGCGGGCTGGGCACGCGCTCGGACAAAAGCGTGCGTTGCAGCTATTTCAGGATCAACCTGTGACGCGGGCAGCCACACGCCCCCGGTCCCGCCAGCGCGGGCTCTCCATTGTGGAGGTTCTGGTGTCGCTGGTGATCGGGCTGGTTGTCGTCGGTGCCGTTCTTCTGGCCTATCTCACTTCCGGGCAGACGCAGAGGTTGCAGACGGCCTATGCCCAAATGAATGAAGATGCCCAGATCGGCCTGCATCTGCTGTCCAGCGATCTTCTGCTCGCTGGTTATGCGCAGCCTGTGAGCCTGGATCCCGGGACCCTTCAGCTTGTGCGGACCTACGCGGGTCGGCCGGTCTTTGGCTGCGACGGCAACTTTGTGAAAGCCAATACTACCGGCCAGGTCATCTGTGCGGGGAATGGAAATTCGCATTCCATCGAAGTGGTGTACGAAGCGGATCTGGCCACCACTGTGCGCAACAGCACAAGCAAGGGACCATCGGATTGCCTCGGTGGCAGCCTGGCGGAGCAGACAGTTGGATCGACCAATTTTTTTGTCGCTTACAACCGCTATTACGTGGCCACGAGTGTACTGGGTCGTCCTGAACTTCATTGCGCCAGCAACAAGGCCGGTGCCGTAGGGCTGCCGCTGGTGGACAACGTGGAAAGCATGAAGATCTGGTATGGCGAGGCCAATCCGGCTGAGCCGCGCAGCATTACCCGGTACGTGAGCGCGGCCAATGTCAAGGACCTCGGAACCGATTTCAGCTTCGTTGTGAGTGTTCGCGTATGCCTGTTGATGCGAAGCGCCGAACCGGTCCTGACTGCCGAGGACTCTGCAAGTTATCTGGATTGCGATTCCACCTTGCAGACGTCCACGGACCGCTTTGCACGGCGAGCCTATGCCCGAACCACCGCCTTGCGCAACAAGATGGCTTTTTAGGCCGTGATGAAACATCCCACTCCTGTTCCCTATCTGGGAAAACATCCCTGTCGCCAGCGTGGCGTTTCATTGATCATCGTTTTGATCATGCTGGTCATCATTGGCTTGACTTCGGCGGCGACTATGCGAAACGCAACGTCGAACGAGCAGCTGACCAACAACATGCGCATGCAAAACCTGGCGCAGCAATACGCCGAAGCCGCCTTGCGCTATTGCGAAGCGCAACTCGTCAAGCCTGACTCTGATGAAGCCCGAGTCGCCACGCTGAAGGAGGCCAAGATAGTTGTGACGCCGGTCGACACGGAGCTCAAGGACGTGGCGTGGATGCAAACTGTCACCTGGACCGGCACAGGCGGCGCTTCGGCCTCCCTGACATCGCTACCCGAAGCGATTATCAAGTCATCGGACACCTCTTTCAATCCTGCGAAGCTTCCCGAGTGCGTGGTTGAAAAACAGATGCTGCGTGACGGCACCCGAACCTATGTGATCACAGGCCGGGGCTTCAGCCCCGATTACACCGCCGATGCATCCACGGGAAGCACCACTGGTGGCTCGGTGGTCTGGCTCCAGTCCACCCTCGTTTTGAACTAAGGACGCGCATGTTTTTTCTTTTGCCGTCTGTCAGAAGCTTGGTTCTTTCAACAGCTATCGCCATGCTTCTGGTGCAGTTGGTGGCCGCCCAGGCTCCAGCCCAGAAGCCTTTGCTAAGCCGCGATGGCGGCGGGGTGAAGCCCAACATCTTGCTGACCATGGACGATTCCGGTTCGATGATGTTTCAGCATATGCCCGAAGACAACATCATCCTGGGCTCGCAGATCATTCGCAATCCGGTCGGCGGCAATTCCGTTCGCATGGATCCTGATGACAATGCGACGCTGGGCGGGCCAGGCTCGGCGCAAGGAAACCCGGTTCAGTACCGAGGGACAATTTCCGGTGATCCCGCGTCACAAAATTACCGGCAGAAAATGCTTCGTTCGTCGGATACCAACACCATCTACTACAACCCCGAGGTGCGCTACCGGCCGTGGCCTTTGGTCGCCGGCGGCCGCATGCCCAACGCTACAGTGACCGCGGCGCGCCGCGACCCCATGAGCGCAACTGGCGGCACGATTGATCTGACCAATGTGCGCACCATTGCGAATGCCGGGCTGGTCTGGTGTTATCAGCCTTTGACCGGTGTCGTCGGAGCCGCCGCTGAAGGCGCTTGCGGCGCCAACATCAGCATCGCCTATGACCCGGGCCTGTATTACAGGCTGAACAAAAGCACGTCAGGTGCCTACCTCGGTGCGAACAGTCCGGTGAACTACCAGAAGTTCAGTATCAACGATGCCAGCACGACGACCTACACCGCCTCTCCGGCACGCACCGATTGCAGCGCCACCAGCTGTTCGCGCACTCAGGAGCGCCAGAACTTTGCCAATTGGTTCACTTACTACCGCACGCGCAACCTGCTGGCCAGGGGAGCGGTGGCGGAGGCCTTCTCTGAATCTGCGGATACCTTTCGCCTCGGGTATGGGCGCATCAACCACGGGGAATCCTTGATCGACGGTGTCAACACGCATGTCATCCAGGCGGGCGTGCGGGACTTCACCGGCACACGCAAGGGGGAGTTGTTCGACTGGCTGTATTCGCTGCCGGCTGTGGGCGGCACCCCCTTGCGCTTGGCGGTTCAGGAGGCCGGAGAGTATTTCTCCCGGGCAGACAGCCGGGGCCCGTGGGCTGAATCTCCAGGAACTGCCAGTTCAGGCGCTGATAAAACCTGTCGCCGTGCCTACCACCTACTGGTGACGGATGGCTACTGGAGTGACCAGGTGGGTTCCAACGGTCTGGAAACGGTGGGTAACCAGGACGATGCCGACGGTACTTCGATTTCAGGGCCTCTCGACAAGCCTTATCGATATAAAAAAACCGCGCCGTATCGCGACGATGCTTCGGACACGCTGGCGGACTACGCCATGAAATTCTGGAAGAACGATTTGCGTCCCGATCTGACCAACAAGGTCGTTTCGTCGCCTGAAAATCCGGCCTTCTGGCAACACATGGTGAACTTCACGGTTGGCCTGGGCGTGCGCGGTTCTCTCGATCCGGCGACCGATCTGCCTTTGTTGGCCGGCGGAAGCAAAAGCTGGGGTTCTGACGCGATTGACGACCTCTGGCATGCCGCGGTCAACAGCCGCGGAAAATTCTTCAGCGCCAAGGATCCCGGTGAAATGGCCGGCGCGATTCGCGATTCCATCGGTCAGGCCCTTCAGCGCGAGTTGCGTGAAGGCGGGGTGGCTACTGCAAGCAATCAGCTGGAAGAAGGAAATCGCGCTTATGTTCCATCCTACAAGACGGGCGTATGGAGCGGTGATGTGCAGGCCCGTGCAGTTGGTGCGGGCCCCGACGCCCCGCCGTTCTGGAGCGCTGAAGCCCGCATGCCTGCGTGGGGCAGCCGGAAAATTTTTACCTGGGACGCCGGCTTGACCAAGCCGAAAGCGGTACCGTTTACCTGGAGTGACATGAGCACAGGCAACAGAACGGCGCTTGGCTCGGCGGGCAATAGCGCCATGGTTGATTTTTTGCGGGGTAACCGGGCCCAGGAGGGCAGCGATCAACCCTTTCGCAGGCGCGCCGCTGTTCTGGGCGATTTTATTAATTCCAACCCGCTGCTGATCAAGGCCGGCGTGAACCTCGGCTACGGCAATTTGCCCACCAGCGGAGGCGAGTACGCCAAGTTTTTGGAGCAAAAAGCAAAACGCGGCGCGACGCTGTTTATCGGCAGCAATGGCGGGATGCTCCACGCCTTCAAGGACACGTTGGGGAAGACGCCCGCGGAAGATGGCCGGGAAGTCTTTGCCTTTGTCCCCCGGGCAACGTATTCCAATCTTTCCAAGTTGTCGGATAAAGCGTATGGCACCGACCAGCTGTACCACCAGTTTTTCGTGGACGGGCCCTTGCGGGAAACCGATGCCTATGTACGCGCGCCGGGTGAGTCTTCGGCGAGCTGGCGCAACTATCTCCTTGGAACCCTGGGGGCAGGTGGGCGTGCCGTTTACGCGCTCGACGTGACGGATACCGCCGATCTCGGCGCGACGACGGTGCGTTGGGAATTTTCGAATACCAACGATGCCGACCTGGGGCATGTGTACTCAGCCGTGGAGTCGGGCGTTCTGCCCAACGGCCAATGGGTCGCGATTTTTGGCAACGGCCACATGAGCGTGGCTGGCAAGGCGGTTCTCTTTGTGGCGAACCTTGAAACCGGAGCAGTACAGAAGCTGGTGGTGGATTCCTCAGGCTCCAACGGGTTGAGTGGCGTGGCCGTGCAGCGCAACAGCCAGGGGCAAATCACCACCTTGTACGCAGGTGACCTGAAAGGCCAGTTGTGGAAGTTTGCCTATAACGCCGCAGCGGCGAGCCGCTTCGAGATTTCTGACGGTGCGCCTCTGTTCTCGGCGACAAGCGTTGCCGGAGTGCCGCAACCCATCACTCAGCCACCTGGCATTTATGAGCACCGCAGTGGTGGCAAGATGCTGATTTTCGGCACCGGTATCCTGGTGACAGAAACCGATGCGAACTCCACCTCGGTTCAAGCGATTTACGGTGTGTGGGACAAACCGGCGGACGTTGGCTTTGCTCGCCCCATAGCCCGTTCTTCCCTGGCAGCCCGGGCGCTTTCCTCGACCCCTGCACCGGATGGCAATGTGGTTTACGACGTGAAAGGCGATGCAGTGGATTTTGTGACCCAGCGGGGCTGGGTGATCGATCTCGATGTGCTCCCGGGCTTGAGAATGATCAATCCGATCGTGTTTGTCAGCAAGGGTGTGGCGCTGGTCCACGCGCTGGCCCCCGGCCAAAACGTCGTGCCCTGTGAAGCTTCCCCCGGCGCTGGCATCACCTTTGTGTTGCCAGTCGCCTCAGGCGCAAATCCTTCCTACCGGCTTTTTGACACCAACGGCGACGGATTCGTGAACGGTGACGATTCCACCAGTGTGGGTTATTCCACTTCGCCCGGGGGGCAGAAAGTTTTCCTTCCGGACAGCTCGCCCAATGGAGGTGGAGGCGGTCCGTCCCCTTGTCCCCCGGGATTCAAACCCGGCCTGTCCCTGGACCAGGCTTCCGGCGGCAAGCTGGTGTGCGTCCCGGGCGAGCCTTTTGGGATCACCGACCGTGTCTGGCGCCGGATCATCAATCCGCCCATCCTCTAGAAAAGTCAGAAATGAAATTCAACCAATATCCAATCAGCCGAGTGCGCGTTTCGGGCTTTACCCTGCTCGAACTGATGATCGTCGTGGCCATCGTCGGCATACTCGCGGCGGTCGCCCTGCCTAGTTACTCAGAACATGTCCGCCGCGGCAACAGGGCGGAAGCGACTTCTGCATTGCTGGAGGCCCGGCAGTTCATGGAGCGTTATTACGCCGCCAACAGCCGCTACACCACTTCTGCTGATGTCAACCCCGCGCTGCCGGCGCGCCTGCAGACACTTCCCCCGGGCGGTGCCGCGCGCTACACACTGAGTGTGGAAGCTACGGTCAACTCCTACACGCTGACGGCCGTGCCTTCCGGAGGTATGGCTGTCGACAAATGCGGCTCTTTGTCGGTGACCCACACTGGCGTCAAGGGGAAAAGCGGTGCTGGGCTCAGTGTCGCGGATTGCTGGAGATGATTAACACGCATCAACCTTGCGCTACCGCCTTACCTCATCCACTAGCGTCTTGAACTCGTCAATATCTTCAAAACTCCGGTAGACGCTGGCAAAGCGCACGTACGCGACTTTGTCGAGTTTTTTCAGTTCCCGCATGACAAGCTCACCAAGTCGGGTGGAGGGCACTTCGCGCAGGCCGAGGTTGAGCAGCTTTTCCTCAATGCGCTCAATGGCCGAGTCCACCTGTTCCGTGCTGACAGGGCGCTTGCGCAGGGCTAGGTTCATGGAGCCGAGAATCTTGCTGCGCTTGTACTCAATGCGGCGGCCGTCTTTCTTGACGATGGCCGGGAAGTTGACGTCGGGCCGCTCGTAGGTGGTGAAGCGTTTTTCACACGCGCCGCACTGGCGGCGGCGGCGTATGAAGTCTGCGTCTTCCGACACCCGCGTTTCAACAACCTGGGTTTCAAGATTGCCGCAGAAGGGGCACTTCATGCTGTTTTGCCAGAATTTACAAGCATAATTGGCCTCCAGCCCTTATGGGGTGGGCGCAAGAAGCTATCAAAAACATAGTGCTTGCACCGCGCCGCATGGTTACCTGTACACCGGGAAGCGGCTGGTCATGGCATTGACCTTGGCACGAACCGCTTCAATATTTGCCGCATCACGCGGATTGTCGAGCACGTCGGCAATCAGGTTGGCTGTCAAACGCGCTTCCTCGTCCTTGAAACCGCGCGTGGTCATGGCCGGGGTGCCAATGCGCACGCCGCTGGTGACCATGGGTTTTTCCGGGTCGTTGGGAATGGCGTTTTTGTTGATGGTCATGTGGGCGCTGCCTAGCACGGCTTCGGCTTCCTTGCCGGTGATGCCCTTGGCGCGCAGGTCCACCAGCATGACGTGGCTTTCGGTGCGGCCGCTGACTATGCGCAGGCCGCGTTGCGTCAGCGTTTCGGCCACGATCTGTGCGTTTTTCAGCACTTGCTGCTGGTAGGTTTTGAACTCGGGCGCCAGCGCTTCCTTGAAGGCCACGGCCTTGGCTGCGATCACATGCATCAGCGGGCCGCCCTGCAGGCCGGGGAAGATGGCGCTGTTGATGGCTTTTTCGTGTTCGGCTTTCATCAGGATGATGCCGCCGCGCGGGCCGCGCAGGCTTTTGTGGGTGGTGGAGGTCACCACATCGGCGTGCGGCACAGGGTTCGGGTAGATGCCGGCGGCGATCAGGCCGGCGTAGTGCGCCATGTCCACCATGAAGATGGCGCCCACATCTTTGGCTACCTTGGCAAAGCGCGCAAAGTCAATGCCCAGCGAATAAGCAGACGCGCCGGCGATGATCAGCTTGGGCCTGGTTTCATGCGCCTTGCGTTCCATGGCCTCGTAGTCGATCTCTTCCTTGTCATTGAGGCCATAGGAAACGACGTTGAACCACTTGCCGCTCATATTCAGGGCCATCCCATGGGTCAGGTGGCCGCCTTCGGCCAGGCTCATGCCCATGATGGTGTCGCCGGGCTTGAGAAAGGCCAGAAACACGGCTTCGTTGGCCGAAGCGCCGCAATGCGCTTGCACATTGGCAGCTTCGGCGCCAAAGATCTGCTTGACGCGGTCAATGGCCAGCTGTTCGGCCACGTCCACATGTTCGCAGCCACCGTAGTAGCGGCGGCCGGGGTAGCCTTCGGCGTATTTGTTGGTGAGCTGCGAGCCCTGCGCGGCCATCACGGCGGGCGAGGCGTAGTTTTCGCTGGCGATCAGCTCGATGTGGTGTTCCTGGCGCGCGTTTTCAGCCTGGATGGCGGCAAAAATTTCGGGGTCGGCTTGTTCAACAAGAATGTTGCGGTCGTACATGGCAGTCCTTCAAGACGTGGTCCCTGTCATGGCAGGCATGAAACAAGGGCTGCCCAGGCGAACGGCTGAACGCTGTGGTCACCGATGACGTCAGCGGTGCGCTTCCCAGTGGTATCCCACGTCAGCAAACGCCCTTTATGCAGGGGTCGCCTATCGCCAGTTGCGCACCCCGCTAGTGTAGCGGAGTCGGCGCCGAACCTGCCTTCGGGCTGTGGAAAGCCCGGGGCGAACTCAGGAAGTCGCCAGGCTGGCGACCTTGCCGTTGGCTTTCTCGCCAGGCATATCGCTGGCTTCGGGGCCGGCGGGCAGGGAAGCCGGGATGGCCAGCGGCGGCCGCACGGCCGGTGTGTAGGCCGGCGCACGTCCACTCACAACGGCCAGCAGGCGCGCATGTTCGGCCATGACCTTGGCGGCGTAACCGCCGTCGCTTTCAAGGTTGGCCGCGCCGACGTAGAACCGCAGGCCGGCTTCGACCGAACCGGCGCGGGCAATGCATTCCTGCAGCACCTTGACGCCGACGCGCAAATTGGTCACCGGGTCAAAGGCAGCGAGTTTGCCGCCGAAGTTTTCGTATTTGTCGTGGTGAATCTTGGTCATGACCTGCATCAGGCCTTGAGCGCCCACCGGGCTTTGCGCAAACGGGTTGAATCCCGACTCGATCGCCATGATGGCCAGGATGAGCGTCGGGTCAAGCTTGGCTTTCTGACCAATTTCAAACGCTTCTGCGACCAGCACACTCAGGGGCTCGGGCGCGACACCGTACTTTCTACTGAGCCAGAAGGCCACGGCGGCCTGTTGGCGGGGCAGATCTGTCGGGTTGGCTGCGGTGGCCCGATCGATGGCCCCGGGCTCTGTAAAGCCGATGGCTGCTTCCCGGCGCTCCTGCAGCCAGGTCATCAGCTTCGATTCGCCGGCCTGACGCAGGTCGGGCCGGGCGGTCAGGGTGATCACCGCAAACACGACGGCCAGACCGAGCAGGGCAAAGCTGTTGTGGGTAATTTCAAAAAAGCCCTGGGCGATGTCGTCGGCAATGTTTGCCAGACTGTCGGCCACGTTTTTCTGAAACGTTCGCATCACCGGTGCGAGAGTGAATTGTCCTAGCGCTGTCATAGCACTCCTTTCTACGCGCAACGGCTTTTTGAGCCTCACGCTTTGATTGGGTCGCCATCAAACCAAGGACTGTGGCCTTGGGGTGTTGACCCCTTGTCTGACTTTGCCGGGTTCGGCAGCGGGTTCGGGTTGTCCCTTGGTTTTCAGTGGGACGGCGAATTCTATGAGGGCTCTAAATAACTTGTCAATAATATCAAATATGATTGATATACTAAATAAAGAATTAAAAGGTCAAAATACCGTCCGAAACCCCTGTTTTTCACGCTTCACAGGTTTCTGGGCGATTCCCTCTAAGTGCCAATCCGTCACCGGGATTTTTACGGAGGAGCTGTACGTTTTGACAGTAAATGGCTTTTAACTCAAGTGCTTGCAGCGTTTTCGCGAGAAAGTGCCGGAACATTCGAGCCGCAACTTTTTGGGCTTTGCTCAGGTACTTTCCCATCTGTCTGTAGGACAAAACCGCAAGATGTAAATCTCAAGAAAATGGCGATGATCTACACGGTTTTGATTACAAATTTCGACTTGCGCACGGGCCAGCAGAGGTTTAACCTGAAGTTGCTTGAGTACCTCGAGCATTCGCCGGGTAACCAATCCTGGCAAACTGAAAGCAATCACTTGCTTTCATCGCACTGGAGACGAACTTCTCTTCTTTGCGAAGCCAGACGGCATGAGCATTACGCCCGCCGTCAACCCCGGTCGGCTTTGCTGCCCGGGGTTTTTATTTGTCCGCCTATGCCAAGCCTCGAATTGAAAAGCAAGCTCCGGAGCTTCTGGAAAACATTCCCGGCCCAGGCCGAAGCAGTGTTTCGGTCGCCCCGGTGGCAGCGCCGCGCCGTCTGGGTTGTTGCGGCCTTGTTGTTCATCTGGGCCCTGGGGTATGCCGCGGTTCCTGTGCTCCTGAAGGCGCAAATCGAACGGATCGGCTCCGAAAAACTGGGCCGGCAGGTCACGGTGGGCGCCGTGGACTTCAAACCCTGGTCGCTGGAGTTGACGATCAGCGAGTTCGCCATCGCCAAGGCGGGCAGCCCGTCTGGGGCCATGGCGCAGGCAACGGGTGCCCCGGACTTGCCCCAGCTGAAAATCAAGCGCCTCTATATAGATGCAGAGATGCAGTCCCTGTTGCGGCTAGCGCCCGTGGCCGACGCCATTCAGGTCGAAGAGCCCGTGCTCTCTTTGAACCACCTGGGCCAGGGGCGCTACGACATCGACGACATCCTCGAGCGCCTGAAGACACCTGCGGATGCGCCGGCCAGCAGTCCGCTGCGCTTTGCCCTCTACAACCTGGTGCTCAGCGGCGGTTCCCTGGACTTTACCGACACGCCCGCGGGGAAGACCCACGTTCTGCGTGAGCTGAATGTCTCAGTCCCCTTTTTGAGCAATCTGCGGTCGCAACGCGAAGTCAAGACGGCGCCGCACCTCGCTTTCAAGCTCAACGGTGGCAGCTTCGACACCTCTGCCGTGGGAACGCCCTTTGCGCAGACGCACAAAACCGATGCCACACTCGCGCTGCGTGGCTTGGACCTGCGCCCCTACCTGGCCTACTGGCCGGCCGGCCTGCCGCTCAGGCTGCACAGCGCGGTGGTCCAGGCCGATGTCAAGGTGGCGTTCGAGCAGACACCGGCCACGGTGGTTCGCTTGTCAGGCACAGTGACCGCCGAGCAGGTCCGCCTGCTTGACACCCAGGCCAACAGCCGCGACCTGCTGGCTTTCGAGCGGCTGCAGATGGAGATGGACGACGTTCGGCCGCTGGAGCGCTCGGTCAAGCTTTCCACGGTGACACTCAGCGCGCCGGTGCTGGACCTGATTCGCGACCGCGCGGGGCGCCTGACGCTGCTGCCGCCAGCTCGTGACGCTATCAATAACGGAGCAGCCAGCGCGCGACCAGAAAGGGCTGCGGGCCAAAATGACTCCAGAAGCGAGGCGCAGCCGCCCGCCGGAGCCACTAGTGCCCCGAGAGCTTCCCAGCCCCAGCCCCCAAGCACCCTGGCGCCGTGGCGTGTCGAGGTCGGCAGTGTGGCCGTGCGCGCAGGCAAGGTGAACTGGCTCGACGAAACCCTGGCATCCCCGGCGCAGATACGCCTGACGGGTGTGGCGCTCAATGCCTCGTCCATCCGTTTTCCCTTTGCGGCGGACGCACCCCTGAAGTTCGACGGGTCGCTGGGGCTGGAGGTCCCTGCCGTACCGGTTTCCAGGAACAGGAAAACCGTGCCGGCGGCTCCAGCCACGCTGGCGCTGCTGAGCTTCAGCGGCAGCGCGACCGACCGGGCGGCCCAGGCCACGGCGAATGTTGCCGCCTGGCCGCTCAATATGGCGGCCAAGTATGTTGGCCAGTTCCTGTTGCCGGCGCTCAATGGCCAGCTCGATGCGCAGCTTGGCGTGAGCTGGCAGGCGGCCGGCAGCGACGCGGCGCAGGTGCTGCAGCTCACGGCGCCGCAGATGACCGTCAGCGATGTCCAACTGGCCCAGGGCAAGAACTCACTGGTGTCCATCAAGCGGGTGGCGCTGGGGCAGGTGGAGATCGACGTGACAGGCCGGCGCTTTAAGGCCGCCAGCATGCAACTGATGCAACCCAAAGCCCTGGTGGAGCGGGGCAGCGACCAGCGCTGGATGTACGAGCGCTGGATGGTGGCCCAGGGCAAGGCGGAGAACAAGCCGGCTCCGAAGACCGATGCTGCGGCTGCTGCGGCTGCGCCGTCCTGGTCGGTGGCCATCCATGACGTGCAGCTCGAAGGCGGCGCCCTGTCTTTCTCCGACAAGGCGGGCGCCAAACCCGTGGCGTTTGAAGTTACGGCTGCCAATGCGCGGCTGGGGGGCCTGGTCCTTGACGACGCTGCCAAAGCTCAGCCTGCCAAAGCCATGCCACTGAATGCTTCGCTGCGCCTGGGGGCGGGCTCGGGCCGCCTGGCGCCCGGCAAGCTGGCTTTCAACGGTGAGCTCGGCTTGAGCCCGGTCCAGGCCCAGGGGCGCCTGACTATCGACAGGCTGCCGGTGCAGGTGTTTGAACCGTACTTCACGGACACCGTCAATATCGATTTGCTGCGCGCCGACGCCAGCTTCAAGGGCCGTGTGGCTTACCGGCAAACGCCGGCCGGGCCGCTGGCACAGCTGACGGGCGACTTGGCGCTGGAAGAGTTTCGTGCCAACACGCTGGCGCCCAGCGAGGAACTGCTGGCCTGGAAATCGCTGAACCTGCGCGGCCTGCATGTGGCGCTGGATCCGGCGCGGGCCATGCGTGTTGATGTGAAGGAAACGCTGCTGACCGATTTTTTCGCCCGGGTGATCATCACGCCGGAGGGCCGCATCAACCTGCAGGACCTGCTCAAACCACCAACTGCTGTGCCGCAGAATGCTCCAAAAACGATAGCTGCTGGCGAAGCAGCGACGGGGGCTAATGGCATAAAAGATGTGAAAACTGCCACCGTGCCGCCACCCGCGGGGGCAGCAGGTCCTGCCGGCCCTGCGCCTGTCATGAACTTCGGGCCGATGCGCCTGGTCAAGGGCAAGGTCCTGTTTTCCGATCGCTTTGTCAAACCCAGCTACTCGGCCAACCTGAGCGAGCTGACGGGCAGGCTGGGCGCCTTTTCCTCGGTAGCGCCCGGAACACCCGCCGGCACGGCGCCCCCCATGGCCGACCTGGAGCTGCGCGGCAAGGCCGAGAGCACGGCTTCGCTGGAGATTCTGGGCAAGCTCAACCCGCTGGCCCAGCCCCTGGCGCTCGACATCCAGGGCAAGGTGCGCGACCTCGAGCTACCACCGCTTTCGCCGTACTCGGTCAAGTATTCGGGTTATGGCATTACCCGCGGCAAGCTCAGCGTTGATGTCAATTACGTGGTGCGCCCCGATGGCCAACTGACGGCCAGCAACAAGCTGGTGCTGAACCAGCTCAGTTTTGGCGACAAGGTGGAAGGTTCGACCGCCAGCCTGCCGGTCAAGCTGGCCGTGGCCCTGCTGGCCGACCGCCATGGCGTGATCGACGTGGATCTGCCCATCAGCGGCTCACTCAACGACCCGCAGTTCAGCCTGGGCCCTGTCATCGTGAAGGTCGTCCTCAACCTGATCGTCAAGGCCATTGCCGCGCCCTTCAGCCTGCTGGCCCATGCGCTGGGCGGCGGTGGTGAAGAGCTGGGCACGGTGGGCTTTGCGGCCGGCAGCGCGCAGCTGGCGCCGCAAGCCCGGGCCGGGCTCGACAAAGTGGCCAAGGCGCTGACCGAGCGGCCCGCGCTCCAGCTCACGGTGGTGGGCACGAGCAGCCTCGAGGCCGAACGCGACGGCTTCAAACGCGAACGGCTCGCGGAGATGGTGCGTGCCGAAAAGCGCCGTGCCACTGTCAGGGAAGGGGGCAGCAGCACGGCAGCCATCAGCGTCAGCCCGGCCGAATACCCGGCGCTGCTCAAGGCGGTCTACCAGCGCGCTGAGATGGCCAAGCCGCGCAACATGGTCGGGCTGGCCAAAGACCTGCCGGTGCCGGAGATGGAAAAGCTGCTGATGGCCGGCATCGTGGCCGATGACAGCGCCCTGCGCGAACTGGCGGTGCAGCGTGCGGTGGCCGTCAAGGACTACCTGGCGGCCAGCGGTTTGCCACCCGCCAGGCTCTTCCTCGGCGTGCCCAAAAACGCGCCTGCAGACGCCAAATGGACACCGCGTGCTGAACTTAATTTGGCGATGCCGTAAAAACAGCGAAAATAGCCGCATTGCTTTATTTCTGAAGCTTGGGTCGGGGTCGCGGACATCTGTCCAGCGGCTCCTCTTTTTTACGCCGGTCCTGTCTTTGCCTGTTGACGCCAACAGCCCGAGAGTCCAAAAGGCAGACCTGCAATTTCCAGATTCCCGAAGATTCCGCTTCGCCGGTTCCACCTATTCATATGCTGCGTTTCCCCATGTCCAAATCTTCCAAGCCCGAAACTCCCGCCGTGAAAACGCCTCCCGCCCGGAGCGCCGAGAGCCATCCCCTGGACGGCCTGACCGGCGGCGCTTTCTCTGCGCCCACGTCTGGTGAGCGCACCACACGCATTCGCGAGTGGCTAGCCACCGGCCCCAGCGCCGAGCAGATGGCCGAGGTCTACAAAGACCTGGCCAACCGCGACAAGGGCGCTGCCAAGCCGCTGAAGGAAAAGCTGGATGAAGCTAAGCGCCTGAAAAGCCAGGAAGCCGTGGCCGCCGAATGGGCAGAAAAAGGCAATGCCCTGCTGGCCCTGAAAAAGCTCAACATGGCTGACGCCCTGGCCTGGCAGCGCGACGCCGCCAAGGCCGGTGCGCCGCTGTCGCGCGAGCCGCTGGCCGGCCTGAAAGCGCAGCTCGCCGACCGCGTCAAGACGATTGAGGACCTGCAGCACCGCGCCCAGGTGCAGCGTGAAGCCGCCGTGCTGATGGCCCAGCGCGTCGAGGTTCTGTCCACCAAGTCATGGCGCGACGCGCAGGCCGCGTGGGATACGCTGCGCGCCGATGTGACGCACTGGCAGGCCGAAGCCGACGAGCTGGTGCAAGACGCCAACTGGTCCAGCGTGGACGCGAAGTTTCCGCCCATGCTCGATGCCTCGCGCGGCCAGTTGCTCGCGGTGTGGGAGGCCTTCCAGGCTGCACTCTCGCTGGCCGTTGCCGCTGCCGAAGACGCCGCCGCGCCGCTGCCTGCCGTGCCGGTCTGGGCCGACGAGTTGCGCGGTGCGCGGGGTCTGCCGCGTGCCGGTGATGCCGCCGCGGGCGAGCAGCCTGCGCGCGCGCCCAAGGCAAAAATTGATCCCACCGTGCTCAAGGACATGCGTGAAAAGTCCGCCGCCATCGTGCAGGCCGCGCTCGCCAAGCTTGAGCATGAAGTCACCGAAGGCCACGGCAAGTCCACGCCCAAGGTGGCCGCCGAGCTGCGCCAGGCGCTCAAGGAAAACATCCGCAACATCGACAACGCACTCGAAGCCGCCGCTCACGCCGCGCTCACCGCGGCTGGGGAACTCGAAGGCTGGCAGCGCTGGCGTGCCGACCAAATCCGCGAAGAACTGGTGGCCAAGGCCGAAGCACTGGTCGCCAAGCCCCTGGGCGGGCGCAAGCAGCAGGAAGCGCTGCGCGCCATGCGCGAACTCTGGAAAACCAGTGACCAGGGCGGCACACCCAACCACGCGATGTGGAAGCGTTTTGACGACGCCTGCAACGAAGCCCACAAGGTTGTCGAGGCGTGGTTGGAGAAAGTCAAGGAGCAAAGTGAAGCCGTGAAGGCCGAGCGCCGCTCGCTGATTGACGAAGTATTGGCATGGGCAGAAGCCAACAAGGGCAACACCGACTGGAAGTACCAGATCCGCAGCCTCAACGGCTTTGTCGAAAAATGGACGGCCGCGGGCCATCTGGGCGAAAAGGCCTTTGCCGAGATCCAGCCGCAGTGGAAAGCGGCCATGGATGCCGCCGATGCACCGCTGAAAGCCGCGCGCGCCGAAAGCCTGGCACACCGCAAGGCGATGATTGAAGAGGCGCAGGTGCTGGGCGCCGAGCCGCAGCTGCACATCGATGCCGTCAAGCACCTGCAGCAGCGCTGGCAACATGAGGCCCAGGCTGTGCCTATCGAGCGCAAGCAGGAGCAAAAACTCTGGGACGCTTTCCGAAAGCCGATCGACGATGCCTTCCAGCGCAAGACCGCCGAACGCGAAAAAGCCGCGTCTGCCTTGGGTGAACACGACCGCATGGTGCTGGAGCTGTCGAAGGCACTTGACGCTGCCAATGCCACGGGCGACGTGCAGAAAATCCGCACCGCGATGGCAGACCTGGAAGCCGGTTTGCGTGGCCAGTTCAAGCCGGCCGTAGCGGCGGCTCCTGCCGCCAGCGCACCGGCTGCAGATGGCGCTGTGCCGCAGAATGCTGAATCAAATCAGGCGCCAGCCCTTGATGCGCCTGCGCAAGCAGCTCCTGAAACCATAGCGGAAGACGCCGCTCCCGCAGAAGCAGCGGAGCCTGCAGCGGAGGAGGGCGCCGAAGCGCCGGCCGCCGCCGCGCCGCCGGCACCGCCCCCGAAACCCGCCAAGCCCGTGGTGGCCATGCGCGGCGACGACCGCCCCGGCATGCGCAAGGCCGAAGCCACGCCCGCAGGACGCGGCGGCAAGTTTGGCGACCGCAAGGATGCACGTCCCGGCGGCAGCAAACCCGACGGCCGCGGCAACCGGCCAGCCGACAACAAGTTTGAACCCTACCGCCCCGAGCGCGAAGGCCGTTTCAACGACCGCCCAGCCTACGAAGAGCGCGGCCCACGCCTGGGTGACGCAGCTTTCCGCGCGCAGCGTGAAGCTTTCGAGCACGCCCAGCAGGCTTTGAGAAAGTTGTCTGAACAGGCGCATGGCGAGGTGCTGACCAACCTGCTCAAAGGCTGGGAGCAACGCGATCCGGCCCTGGTGCCTGCCGCACAGGAATTAGGCAAACTGGTGACGCCGGCCACACGCAGCGCCTGGACACAGGCACTGTCGTCCGCGCCGAAAGGCGATGCCGCGGACACGCTGCTGCGCCTGGAAATCGCTGCCGAGCTGCCAACGCCGGCCGAGCATCTGAGTGCACGCCGCATGCTGCAACTGGTCTTGCTGACCAAACGCAACGATCCGACACCGGCGCAGACCTGGGGTGAAGACACGGCCAAGGTGCTGGCCGCGCCTTATGACGCGGCGCACGTTCGGCGTTTGCAGAATGTGCTGAAGGCGCTGCTCAAGCGCTGAGTGGGCAGCTTGGGGATAGGGCGCAGCGCGGTGCTGACAGTTGCTATGAAATAAGTAGCTTCTGGCCCCCGCTGCACAAGGGCTGGAAGCCGATTTGATCTAAAAAATCAGGCCGAAACCGCTCGAATCGCCGATTTGGGCCGGAAGGCCTTGCACACCGCCTCGTCGGTTTCCAGGTAGGGCCCGCCTATCAAATCGATGCAATACGGCACGGCCGCAAAAATGCCGGCGACTGCCTGCGAGCCATCGGCATTTTTCAGGCCTTCCAGCGTTTCGGCAATCGCCTTGGGCTGGCCGGGCAGGTTGAGGATCAGGCTCTGGCCGCGGATCACGGCCACCTGGCGCGAGAGGATGGCCGTCGGCACAAACTTCAGGCTGATCTGCCGCATCTGCTCGCCAAAACCCGGCATCTCCTTGTGCGCCACCGCCAGCGTGGCTTCGGGTGTCACGTCGCGCAGGGCCGGGCCTGTGCCGCCGGTGGTTAGCACCAGCGAACAGCCGGCATCGACCAGCTCGATCAGCGTGGCACTGATGTGCGCCTGCTCATCAGGAATCAGGCGCTCGGCAAATTCAATGGGGTTGCGCAGCGCGCGGCCCAGCCACTCTTTCAGCGCGGGCAGGCCCTTGTCTTCGTAGACACCGCTGGACGCCCGGTCGCTGACCGAGACAATGCCAATCTTCACTGCATCGTGGGCCATGCTCAGGGTGCCTCTGGCGCCAGCGTCTGCCGCACCAGCTGGAATATCTCGCGGTAGGACTTGCCGTGCCGCGGCGCCTCGCCTGGTTTTTCGGGTTTGGCGTCCTTGCGTGCCTGGCGCACCAGGGCGCGCAGCTGCTGCGCGTCGGTGTCCGGATGTTCGGCCAGCCAGTCACCCAACGCATCGTCGGAAGTGATCAGCTTGTCGCGCCATTGCTCGGCCAGATGCAGGGCCAGTGTGAGCTGGGCCGAGCCGTTTTTCTGCTCATCAATCGCGGCACGAATCGGCTCGGTGTCCAGCGGGCGCATCAGCTTGCCGATGAACTGCATTTGCCGGCGTTTGCCTTCGAAGTTGGTGATTTTTTTGGCCTGGGCGATCGCGTCAATGAGTTTTTCGGGCAGGTCCAGGCGCGCCATCAAATCGGCGCGCAGGGTGAGCAGGGCTTCACCCAGAGCCTGTTTTTCGTCGGCTTCGGCCTTGAGCTGGGTCTTGCTGGGCGGGCCCACTTCTTCCAGCGCGATTTCTTCGGGTTTGACGAAGCGGCCGTGGGACCAGTAGCCCTTGATAGCCTTGGGAGTCTTGTTGTTCATAGCAGTCAGTATCATAGCTACCCTATGACCCTCAAGACCTCCAAGATTTCCTCCAGCCCCAAACGGGCGGGCCGACCCCCAGCGCAACCGGAAAAAGGCTTCAGCTACCACCGTGATTTTTTTGAAGACCTGGTTGACAGCGCCCTGGCGCACGCCAAAAAGATAGGTGCCACCGATGCCGCCGCCGAAGCTTCCGAAGGCTGCGGCCTGAGTGTCAGCGTGCGCAAGGGCGAACTTGAAAATGTCGAACGCAACCGCGACAAATCACTCGGCATCACCGTTTATGTCGGCCAGAAACGCGGCAACGCATCGACCAGTGATTTTTCGAAAGCAGCCATCGAGCAGACCGTGAAGGCGGCCTACGACATCGCGCGTTTCACCGCTGAAGACAAGACATCCGGCCTGCCCGCCGACCGCGACATTGCGCGCGTGCATCCCGAGCTGGACCTGTTCCACCCCTGGGCCATCGACTCCGAAGGTGCGGCGCGCCTGGCGCTGCAATGCGAAGAGGCCGCCCTGAGCACCAGCAAACGCATCACTAACAGCGAAGGCGCCGGCGTCTCGGCGCAGCAAAGCCATTTTTTCAGCGCGCACACGCGCGGGTTCCGCGGCGGGTATGCGAGTTCACGGCACAGCATTTCGGTCGCGCCTATCGCCGGCAAGGGCAGCCAGATGCAGCGCGATGCCTGGTACAGCTCCATGCGTGACGCCAGCGAGCTCGCCAGCCCCGAGGCCGTGGGCCGTTACGCCGCAGAACGCGCGCTGGCGCGCCTGAACAGCCGCAAGATCAAGACCGTGCAATGCCCGGTGCTGTTCGAGTCACCATTGGCCGCCGGCCTGCTGGGCGGCTTTGTACAGGCCGTCAGCGGCGGCGCCCTGTACCGCAAGAGCACTTTCCTGCTGGGCAGCCTGGGCAAGCCGGCTTTTCCGGCGCACATCGACATCAGCGAAGACCCGCATCTGCTCAAGGGCAAGGGCAGTGCGCCGTTTGACGAAGAAGGTGTGAAAACGCGCGCACGCAAGGTGGTCGAAGCCGGCATTGTGCGCGGCTATTTCCTGAGCACTTACTCCGCTCGCAAGCTGGGCATGCGCACCACCGGCAATGCCGGCGGTTCCCACAACCTGGTGCTGAGCAGCCGGCAGACGGCTGCGGGTGATGACCTTGACGCCATGCTCAAAAAGCTGGGCACGGGCCTCTTCGTGACCGAGTTGATGGGCCAGGGCGTGAACTACGTGACCGGCGACTATTCGCGCGGGGCTTCGGGTTTCTGGGTCGAGAAAGGGCAGATCGCCTTTCCGGTGGAAGAGATCACGATCGCCGGCAACCTCAAGGACATGCTGATGGGCATTCAGGCTGTGGGGGCCGATGTTTACAACTACGGTGCCAAGAGTGTGGGCTCCATTCTCATTAACCGTATGAAGGTGGCGGGGAGTTAAAGCCCCCACGGTCGCTCACTGCGTGTAGCTCCCTGCCCCCCGAGGGGGCCGCTGCGCCTGCGGGCTGGCAGAGCCGGACCCGCGCCCCCTGCTTGTAGAGACAAGAGTGCTGCGGCCAAGATTACGCGGCGCCGCTCACTGTCCAGGGATTGATCATGCGCAGCGCTTCGATGTTCTCGAAGTCAGCGGTGTTTCTGGTGACGAGCGTTTTCTGGTGCGCCAGGCACACTGCGGCGATTTGCGCATCTTCCACAGATATTGGACGGCCTTGGCGAGTTCTGGCCGCCACCAGCACGCCATAAATCGGTGCGCAACTTTCGTCAAAAGCCAAACAGCGCCCTGAAAAGTCTTCTTCAAACATGGCCTTGGATTGAGTGGACAAAGCCTGGTGACGTTTGCTTTTCGGCAGCAGGGCGAGGCCCAATTCAATCTCCGCCCGGGTGATGGCGCTGGTGTACAAACTCTGCGCGGCTTGCGCATCCATCCACTGCAGAACCTGAGGCGAAGGCGTCGGACGCATTAGCTCCGACAGCACATTGGTATCGAGCAAATACACGCGCAGGCTTTAAAACTTGGGGGCGGGGCGCGGGGCGCTGCGGGCAGCCACATCCAGGCCACCTCCACCTAATGCCTTGAAGCGCGCATGAATGCGGCTGCCCAAGGCTGCCTCCTGGCCCACACCCAGTGTGGCCTGCGTCAGGACGCGCCGCACTTCCTCCTCCATGGCCCAGCCATGCTGGGCGGCTCGAATGCGAAGCTTGGTTTTGACGGATTCGTCGAGATTCCGGACGGTAAGTGTTCCCATGGCAAACTCCTGTACAGTTGCATGCATTGTAGTCAATGCATGCAATGCTGTCAAAGCAAGTCAGCCAGCCAGCGCCGCCTTGACCGCAGCCGACACTTGGCCCATGTCGGCCTTGCCGGCCAGCTTGGCTTTCACCGCACCCATGACCTTGCCCATGTCGCCGGGCCCGCTGGCGCCCAGTTGGCTGACGATGGCCTTGACTTCGGCGGCGACTTCGTCGGCGCTCAGGCGGGCCGGCAGGTAGGCCTGCAGCACCACCAGTTCGGCGGCTTCCTTGTCGGCGAGGTCTTTGCGCTCGGCCTTCTGGAAGGCTTCCAGCGAGTCCTTGCGCTGCTTGATCAGCTTGTCGATGATGGCGACCACGGCGGCATCGTCGAGCACCACGCGTTCATCGACCTCTTTTTGCTTGAGGGCCGCCAGCAGCAGGCGGATGGTGCCCAGGCGCTCGCTGTCCTTGGCGCGCATGGCGGTTTTCATGTCTTCGGTGATCTGGTCTTTGAGGGGCATGGCGGTCTCCAGGAAATGGTTACGGTCAAAAGGATTCAAAAACACAAAAGCCCGCAGAGCGTCCTCGTGCGGGCTTTTGGTTTGCCGTGAGGCGTGTACTTTTAGTACAGCTTTTTAGGCAGTTGCATCGAGCGGATACGCTTGTAGTTGCGCTTGACGGCGGCTGCCTTCTTGCGCTTGCGCTCGGCGGTTGGCTTTTCGTAGAACTCGCGGGCGCGCAGGTCGGTCAGCAGGCCGAGTTTTTCGATGGTGCGCTTGAAACGGCGCAGAGCCACGTCGAAGGGCTCATTGTCTTTTA
>NZ_JBDTTH010000041.1:0-36187 GCF_039930745.1 Polaromonas sp.
GATCAAGGTACTCAAGCGTGGAGGCGGGGTCTAATTCAATTTTCATAGGTCTCATTGGTATCTGTACGGGGTGAGGCAGCGGTGACGCAGTGGATCCGTCAGTTTGTCGATCCCTCTACCGTCATTGAGATTCGTGAGCCGCGGGGCTGGCACCGAGAGGCTCGGCTGGGTCCGCGAGCGCGAGCCAATGTGATGGTTTGCACACTGGTACTACTCCATGAGAGTGATGTAGGCCCGCGTCAGATCCTCAACTGGGGCCTGTGACATTTCACCTCACTGCGTAGGGTACTTGGATTGGGAAAATGCCCCTAAGTTGCGTTTTCTGGGCTCATAGACTGGTGCATTCAACAATCGAGCCCATCATGAAACCAGAGAAACGACCATCGACCGTGGACTGCTACAACTGCAAGCGACGACTCAACTTCACGCAGTACCTCAGCTCGACACCGGATCCCGCGATTAAGCCTAAACGCGTGCGGATGATTCCCGACACGGTCAGGGCCGGGCACACTATCTTTTGCACATGCGGGAATTACATGGTGTTTCGCCAGCCATCCGAGCTTTCGGCTAAGTGAGCAATCTCAACGATTGCCGGTGCTCTTACCTGCTGACGGACTTTTGGGTTTACTCATGGCAGGCTTGCGAAATTAAATACTAACCAGCGTAACCAAGCGGCTTGCGGCCGCGCTTGCTAGGCTACCTCTCAGCGTCAGCTACCACGTCGAGGTGAGAAATCGACAGAAACGACCTTCCCACCCCTCTCACCGGTCTGCACCTTAAAAGTTGGACGCTCAAGAGGTATAACTTCCGCATTGGCTCCGGACAAAAAGCCTCTCGGCAGGCCAATTAGCTCTTCGATATCGAATTGAGCAAATGGTAATTCAGCAAGAACCTGATCTCTTGTCTGAACACTTTCCTCAAGAATCATTTCCATGCAACGAGCCAGGAATCTTGGTTGCTCAGGAACAATCTGATCGTCACTTGGCTCACCATCTTTCCAACGACGGTTGTAATTAATCATCGCCCTCTGGTACTGAGTGTCGCTGAGCAACCCATGACGATGCGAGTGGACGATCATCCCCTTTATGGAGGTCTTCCACCGCGGCTTGAGGGAGGCAAACGCATCCAGAGTGGGGGCCCAAAGCTCCCTAAAAAACTGCTCCTTTGGCAATAGAAAAGCGGCTGCGAAGCGATGAGCTTGGCGCTCTAGGATTTTGAAATCCTCCGGCTTGCCAAACTGCTTTTTTGAGACGTGCCGGTGCATCACCAAATGACCTAACTCATGTGCTGTATCGAATCTCGATCGGACACCTACGTTAATGTCACTTCCCAAGAAAACATAAGGCAGGTCGTTTGGAAGCCATTCTGAAAACGCATCGAGACCCTCGGCGTTCAACCGTCCCCGGGACACGATTACCCCATTGCTTTCCAGTAAAACTACCAGATCAGGAATGGGGCCGGTACCGAGCCCCCAGTGCTCCCTGCAGACCTTTGCGGCGCGATCAATGTCAGCATGACTCAGCTCCCTAAAATCATCCGGCACACCGTCAAAAACTGGGATATTAAGCGCCGGAAAATTGAGAAAAGATCCGAGATATTCAACGATCTCGCGTAGCCACTCATAGCGAATTTCGGCCCTCTCTCTCGCAAATTTAGTAGCTGTGGTGTTTGACCGCCACTTGGTAGCGCGCTCATGCGTATCGGGCGTGACCTCCCGAAGGAAGAAAGTTGGCGGGACATTTAATTGCACCGCAAGACGTTCAGTCAGTTCTGGGCGAGGGGCTTGTTTATCGTGCTCATATTGCGAAATGGATGCGCTTGTTATGCCGAGAATTTCCGCCAGTGAGACTGCGGTGAGCCCGCGCGCTTTGCGCGCCTGCGCCAACCGCGCTCCCACAAACCCTGGAGAGGTTGCTGTCATGTCTTATCCGTATCGGTAGTACCGTCCTTTTTTCCGACTTTTGGTACGGCATGGGGTTTCAATGTTGGGACCGGACCCTGCACCTTTAGATCCGAAGCTGGGGCAACGAGCTCCTGAGCAGCCATCAAGACATCCAAAAACGAATAGTGATCAACATACCCAGTGCCATTGACTTCAGGAATGGCAAACTCCATAAAGAAATTAGATTTTCCGCTGAGGTCCCCGCCGTACAGAAGGATCCCGTAAATCGCCTCGGACTCGGCGATCACCTCGTTGGGCAAATTAGGTACTTCTTCTTCGTTCTCGAAAAGTACGCCCTGATCCAACAACTCGTTGAGCGCAGAGTGCTCCGTCCGAAAATCGGCGCTGCGCACCGCGTGGCCACGGGTTGGCACAAACGAGGCGGTGAACACAAACTTGCCGGCCTCAACGACAGTGAAATTTCCGCCACCTTTCTTTGTCGGTCGTACGTAGGCTTTCAAACCGGCATCGATCGCCTGACGTTTAAATTGCGTCTCAAACATCGCCCGTCTTACGTGCGGAACGAGCACGGGGACTTGGGAGGGGTCAATAACAGCAGAGTGGCTTACCTCGTTGAATGCTTCCTCGAAAAGATGAGGGGCCGCTGACCCGAGGCCCTTTAAGAAGTCCACTGGCAATGCAGCGGCAAGGGCGTTAAACAAGTTCTGATTGGATTGGATTGCCATTTCAAGCCCGATACACGACTTACGTGTTGTGCGTGTATATTATCAATATTTTAAGTTTGTGCGCGTTATATGAAAAATAAATTTGATTTGAAGAGCATTTAGGGGACTCCGTGCCGCTTAATGCTGTATTTATTTACAGTATGACTCGGACTCCATGTAGTCAGTTTGTCTGCGTCCGTGTCGAACGCCCTGTTAGACCGCACTGCCGTTCCTCCACTCGCGCTTCAGAAGGGAGTGCAGCATCAAGTCATGGTGCATCCCCGTCCAGTAGCCAAGGACTTTATCAACATAATGTCCATAGACTTCGAATTCCTTCCATTTTTTGTGTCCGAACCCGTTCGGCGTCGGAGGCACTATGCAAAACAAGATGCCAGTCAAAGTACTGGAATTTCTATTTGACGCGCTGACGGACAAGTCGCCACGGCGCAGAACAATCGGAAGAACGAAGGGGGCCATTGAGCTCTCACAGGCGATCTTGGCCAAGGGTTGGGCTTATATCTCCCAACTTGAGGATCTTCTGCTCGAAACAGATCACAGAACCAGCAGGATAGATATCGAGGCATTGGCCACTTATTTCGAGCTGCCCCTTCGAAGCGTTTTTCAAAAACCCCGATTCGTCACCGCCAGCGCGATGGCGTTCAGGTCGCTGTCGGTAATGGATGCTGCAGCCTTGCTGGTCTACCTTGAGGACATCGGATTCGACACAAACCCAATGTTGCTCATAGAGGGTTTACTGCCCACCCTCGCCTCTGCAAGCCACGTTACAGGAAGCGAATGGACCGTCTTGGCCTATCAGCGCCTCCGGCAGAAAACACAGACGACCATTCGCGCCGATGCCATCGACAAGGATGGAGAATGGGCGAGCAACAAACTTAAGGACACCACCGGCCGACGACTGGAGTTCACTCGCGTGGGAGCTCAACCCTACCAGCTACAAGTTAGGGGTCCAAAGCACCGCAAGCCACGCCACGAGTTTGTCACCTGCGAGTACTGCGGCCACGAATACACCAAGGGTGACCCGGAAGCCGCCCTCACCCATCGGGCAGAGCATGCGCGCGTCCGCCGATGCCTTGACCCGACGCCCGTAAAACAATTCAAGGACCGGCTTCTCACCGCCAAAGAGCCTGAACTCGTTATAGATTCCTCCCCGATCTGGATGCACCGACAGATGTATGAACGGGCCTTTCGCTTCAAGCGCGAGATGCAGTTTGATTTCACACAATGGGAAGGTAGCGCCAGGCATAAAAACGCGTATCCTGAGAGTCAGGCGTACCTGTTTGCCGATCACACGGCCGCCTACGGCCCTGGCGCCATCGTCGGCGCCTGTGCGTTTTGGAAAGATGAAGCTCGGTGGCGCTTGCGCTGGGTATGGGTCTGCCCGAACATGCGCCGCGCCGGCGTGCTTACCCGGCGCTGGGCGCAGTTCCTAGCGCGCTACGGTGACTTTGAACTGGATCTGCCTTTGTCTCCGGCCATGGGCACCTTTATTGCCAAACATGGCAGCGACCGGCAAAAGAATTTCATCAAAGATTTCAAGGCAGAGGCATGACGGCGCTGGTCACCTTGGAACGGTTTGTGATCTCGGCCCACCTGGATGGCAGTGGTGGGCGAAATCGCGCGCCCTCCACCGGCTAAATGACCGCTACGGACGATCGCGCCGCAGTTCTGGCCTGGCTGGCCCGGTAGCCATTTGAGAGAAAAAGCCGAGCTCACGAGCTGGCCCAGACCGCGCTCAGTTGAACGAACAGGAGCGCCGGTTGGTGCTGAACCGCGACTGGCTCGGCCTCATTCAATATGGCGTCAACTTCTTTGTTCTCGAAAAGTTTGCACGGGTCTTGCAGATTCCCAATCTGGAGGTGTACGCACAAATGCGGGGTGAGTCGTTGGAAGCGTTCTTGAGCACGAGACGCGTGCCGGACGCACGCTGAACAGCAGCTGCGACTAAACGAAGCAAACATGAGTACAGCGGTCCGCGGCATTTCCTCCATGGCGAAGCACAAGTTGCTGCGCGATCTAGTTCAGACGTTCAACCACGAAACGGGGCACGACACCGCCAGCCAAGCGGTCGGAGGGGTCGAGGCGGTCAGGCGGGTGAAAGCAGGAGAACCCGCCAACTCGTCCGGAGTCCCTCCAGGGAAGGCCTCCTTGAGCATGTCCAGAAACGCAGGCACCGGACCGGGCAGCTCAGCCAGGCGTCGTACTCGGCCGGATCAAGGATCACGACCATCCGCTTCTCCTCACCGGGCGCGCGGAATCGCGCATGACTGGGTGGTCGTCGACGTTGACCGTCAGCATGGAAAAAGTAAACACCTTTTCGCCGGTGCGGCCGGTCCACTGGCGGTAGATGCCGGTGATGCCCATTGGCACAGCGCCGAACAACTGGATTTGCCACCCCACGGGCTTGCCGCTCTCGTAGTTTGGCTCGTAAATTGACTCGGCCGGAATGATGCAGCGCCACCCCATTTTCCAGGACTCCCGGTAGCGGCTTGCCGCTGGGCGTGGCTGCGCAGTAAATGACAACCAGGTCAATCGACCGTGGAAGGGGCTGCCCGCCCTGGCGGGCTACGGGGGCTTGTGGGTTTGCGTGCATCTGCGGGATGTTCCCGCGTGCGCGCGATGCAGCCTATTAAAGCGCTTTAGCCCGCACTAGGATCAGGTGGCGCGTCAGGTCGGTCGAGCGATTGGTCGAAGTCGAGGATGTTTTTCAACCAGCGCTGATGCCGCGGGAGTGGTGTGACCAATCCGCTGTGACCAAATGCGACTGACAGCTCGTTATGGCACTGTGTCACCAGCGCCCCCAAGGTAGCAGGTTCGGTCGCTTCGAGTCGCAGCAGTCGGGCTTCTAGGGCGTTCAGGCCTTTCTCATCGACTTCGGTGCCGCATTCTCGCAGCTCAGATTCGAGATGCTTGTAGTCACGAGACAGTTCAGCGTGCCTGCGAGCTTTGGCTGCAGGCCCGTATGCGAGCGCAAGCGTGGACACAAGCGCGATGCCGGCGGCAATCCAGGCACTGACCTCGATGTGATCGCTCAGTATCTGCGAGAAAGCCGCAGCACCGCCAATCGCACTCAGGAAGGTAGCGAACCTATCCCAGCCGTCCAGGAATCTCTCGCGTTTGGCGTGATACATGCTCGAGACCATTAGACGCCATCGCAAGTCCCAGGCCTTACCAGAGTGGTCGGCCACGCGTACATCTGCGCCGGAGATGGGAGACAAGAGCTGCCCTACTTCTTCGGAGGTTTAGGCGGGACAGGACGCGAAAGCATTACGCCAGTAAATGTCCCAGCTCTGGCATCACGCCCGCCTTTCAACGAGCGGTCCTCCGTTCGATTTGACTTTTGCGGAGCGTGGCTCGGCAACGAGCTGGGAGGCGCTTTTTTCTTAGCCATTCCTGGCCTACTTCTTCGGGGGCGGCGGTGGCGGGCGAGAGAACATCACATGCGAATCCGATGACCTGACCTGAGGCTCGCTGAACTCACGCGATGGTGGCGGTGGCGGGGGCGGGGGCGGGGGCGGGGGCGGGGGCGGGGGCGGCGGTGGCGGTGGTGGTGGTGGTGGTGGTGGTGGTGGCGCGGATTTTGGATCGCTCATGGTCCCTCCCTTTTTGATGATTTACGAATACTGGGGCCTAGCCGAAAAATTGTCTATCCCTAACGCCTTATCTCTTCAGAGCCGTTCGAACCAAAATACGCGAGTGCCCCAGGGCCGTAGGCTTTATCTTTGCAAATTGACTGACACGCTGATTTACTGACTTCCACCTCTTTTCCTCGCTGGGCATCAACCTCGAAGTAGCAGCTATGCCCTTGGGCCTTGAACTTGCTCATCAACTTTGGAGCAGGCGTCTGGCTTACTGTTGCCTTGAACAGGAAAACTTCCTTCCAGTTTTTATCGCGCTGTGAGTTGACGGTGGCCGACTGCTTGACAGGAACATCCCAGGTCAAGCTGGCGGCATGCGTTTTCAAGCCTGGACACGCAGCGTATAGCGTGGCCTTGGCTTCGCCCTCCGTCGCGGCATGAACTGATCCAGCTGCAATGAGCCAGGCAATGACGATTGCTCTTTTCATCTTTCCCCCCTTGTTATGCGGGCCTGCCCGCCAGGGAAAACCCACCTTGCGTTAGCTCCCTTCTCTCCCCATCGGAATTTCCGACAAATCCCCAATGCTTGAGGGTGTCGAAGGCCACCCCTGCTGCTGAGTTCCATCGAACTTTGTTTCGATCTCTGTGGCACTCGGGTAGTGACGCAAAATTTTACGGGCCTCCTGCCGACGACTTTCAGAAAGTTCGTTCGTATTGCCGAGCTCTTTGATAAATTCTCCCGCCCAGCGCAATGCGCGAGCTCGTTCGTTTGGCATTGTCACGGCATTTCCTTTTATGGGTATCTGAAGTCAATCAACAGGCCGGACAATGCCCAAGGCCCTACCGCAGCGCTTTGAGGGCCTTAACCTCCGCGATGATGGCCAGACGCACGCTATTCGGCAGTAACGTGGCCATGGGCGACGCTTGACGAAGCTGGTTGCCCAAATCCGATTCCTCCAGAGCCAGGCGCCAATTCTGGCTGATAAGAATTTGCATCCATTGATCCCGTAGAGGTTTGGAACTTTGATCCACGATGGTATCCCACCTGATTAAAGTGTTCAGCGCCTTCTCAATCAGTGCTGGATCAGCCAGAATCATTCGAACTGCCTCTTTGTGCATCAATAGGCTCTGATAGTCCTGGGGACCATGGTGTGTAAGTTTCATTGCTTGGGTCAGTACGCAGCGCTCATCCAGGCCGACAGGTTCGCTTTCGCATCGTCCAAGGCATGGTGTCTGCGCTTTCCATTGGTAAAGGCCTCTTCAATCGCCTCGCAGAACCTGTCATAGTTTTGGACGTAATTCATGGTGAGCAGGAGTGGCTGTCGATCGACGTTTGCAGGCCAACTGGCCAGGTCCGTGAAAATCATCTGAATCCATTTCCAGTCCCACGCCAGGGAATCTGTAGCGAGGTGGATATGTTCGCCGAAGCTCTCCAACCACTCCTTAAGGCGCGCGGTCAGCGTCGCCATAGGCATGAGTGCATCGCCGCCCTCCAGGAGCGGTAGGACCAGATCGCGGCAGAAATCCCCGCACTCCTTGACTTGGTAGGTATCGGAAAGCTCCGCGTAGAACTCGCGGCCAGCTTCCGAGACTAGACCAATCGAAATGAGCTTTGAGTCAGGTTTTAGGTCGGTGAATTCGGTGTCAAAAAATATCAGCATTTGGCGCACTGAACCAAGGTTACTTGGAGTCTGCGGGAGTGCCCCGCGTGGCAATAGCGTCATTCATTTGGTCGATGGAGATAGCTTTGCTGGCACTTTGAAAATTACCTTTGCGCTCAGCAACAGAGGCAAGGGGAGAGCATTGTTTTTCCCCGTGCAAAAGGAGGTGAAACCGAAGCTGGCTAGCTTCGGTTTCCGTCAATCCGGTATCCGGTCGTGTAACGATCAGGTTCTTGCTGAACGGCCGGAACAAATAGGACTTGTCATCAATGGCGAGCCACTGACTGCTATGTGGCCTGTTCGCTCGGAGCCAGGCAATGCACTCCCACTCGCGCGGGTAGAGCTCAATTCCTGAGGGCGCCTGTTGAGGGTCGAGTGACTGGTGGTTTGGCGTTACTCCCACGATGCGCGCCGCGATGTCCGGTGAGAAGTAGCCTTTCAGATGATCTCCTGTGGTGTCGGCAGATTGCCTAAGACGCCAGGTGCTTGAAAGCACCAGGCTTACCTCCAGGAACCCACGCAGGACGTCTTCAACGAGTTTGAGTCGGCAGAAGTGAAACTCCTGGGTGCAGGGGTCAGGATGAAGGACGCCGTCGAAATCGAGAAACAGAATCATCGGGTGCTGCCGTCCGTGAGCCGCTTTGCTAGGAGTTCACCAATTGCGCGCGACTGATGAAATGCGTTTGAAATCTCAATGCTATGAGCGACGAAAAAACGCGACTTCGAGACGGATCTCCAAATCGCGAACCCCAGGACTACCTTTGCGTTACCGTCCGCATCGATGGCTGTGATTCCTCTTAAGCCGACGCCAAAACTTTTGAAACCCTGCTGAGCCCAGCGTTCGGAACTGTCGAGGTTGTCGTGGTGGTGCCCATGAACGGTTACCTTCACACCCATGCTCTGGGCCAGGGTGTCAAGGATCTCGAAACCGTTATGGTGATAGCCGGGCGCCTCGTGCGTGATGAGGATGTCTGCTTGCATTTGGGATATGCGATCCAGCTCGTCCGGGTAGATGGTTGACCAGTGTTTGCGCGGCACGCCGTCCTTCCATCGGTCATCCTGCAACGTTGCCTCTACATGTTCTTTGCGGGTGCGGAATCTTGGTGGCTTTGGAAGGCTGGGATACCAAACGCTTTCCCGGAATACGCCACCCAAGCCGGCGATTCGGATGCCATTGGGTAGGATAGCGACTCTGCCATCTATGTTTTTGGAGGCCAGCTTGCTGCCCCAGAGGTTGGTCCAATTGTTTTCGCTGTCGGTGTCATGGTTGCCATGGATGAACCACAGCCTTTCAGCAATGGGGCCTAATTCTTCGTGCAACGGCCGCGCCGCTTCCATGTCACCAAGCAGGATGACGGCGGTCGCCCGCAACTCGTTGGCGGTTCCGACGATATGCCTGAACTTTCCGTGCGGGTCACCGCAGTAAAGAATGACATCGCCTTGCATCAAGTGGACTGATGCTCTCTATTGTTTGGCTGACTGCCATGTCATTTCTGAAGCAAGGATAGGTCGCAATCTGACCGTGGCGGACGACTCGTGCATTGTTGTAGGAAGTGCTTTATGGAGGTCGTTACGGCGTTTGAACTCCAATTCAAGCTTCCCTTCACTTAGACGCCTTGAAGCCGCCATCGCCATGTCCTGAAAGTACCGAACACGATGCTCACCAGTAGATGTAGAGCTGAGTCGGGCTTCGTCTCGAGACCGTGCTCCTTCATCAATTTCTCGTATCTCATTTATGACAGCGTTCATAGTCTTGACCATCCCTTCTTGCAATGGCTGCTCAATGTCTTCAGAAGCCTGGGTGAGCTCAGCACGTTTTCGGAGTTCAAGCGCTAACTTGTCAAATTCTTTCCGATTCTGGTTTATCGCGTATGTGATCCCGATTGTGAGCCCGTCGATCATTTCATTTCTCCGCTCATTTCAATTGACGAGAGGCTTTGAATTTCGCTTTTACCTCATCGGAAAGGCGAAATTCTTGCCCTCTTGGCACCTTGACCCCTAATGCAGCGCGATCCACTTTTTCAGCCATTTTTTCCACGTAGACATGATTTCTCAGTTCGCTGTTTTTGGGATCGCTTAGGCGTACCGGTTTTCGCCCAGCCAGTTCCTCAAGTACCTCTTCCATCAACTCACCCAATGCTTCTTTGGCCGCCCGGCGGTAGGTCACCCTTTTGAGCGAGGCGAAAACCTTCTCCCGCAGTTCCTGAATGTCGGCGTCTTGTTGAGCACTTTCTTCCTTGGCTCTCACGTACAAAGCCCCTGCGACCGCGCCCTTCATTCCTAATGTCATCTTGTGCTCCTGTTCCCTGTGCAAGTACCCCGTCCCGAAGATATGTACCGAGATCGAAATACGGCAACTCAGGGTGATTCCGGCAAAGGAAATGTGTGGTGGAGAACCATTTTTCTCAACCGCTTGACGGGCGTGGCTAGCATTGAATCGGCGTACGTCACTCCCTCTGCAGTCTCATATACGTCGGCTAACTGCCCGAGCGCTGATGGCTCTTCAGCCCTCCAAACCGCCCGCAAAGCTTCCATCTTCCATTTACTGGTGCCGTTGAAGTGACCTGGGGTGACGATGAATACTGAGTCAAGCTGCAGGTGGCTCGCCACTTCCATTTGAGCCAACTCTTCGACGTCCGCAATATTGGAGACCAACATTGTTCGGCTGACTCGGAAAGAGTCATCGTCAATCGAATCTGGTTGACTGATCGACACAAGAAACCATGGTCGCTGGAGGGCAAGCTCCGCAGCCTTCCAATGAGTGAGTCCATCCCCAAAAGGGTTGAATGGCGACTTGTGCTCTGTGTAAGTAACAAACATGTTAGTGGAAATGAATCCTATAGATTGTAGCTCTATAGGGCTCTAAAATAACTAATAGCGGCATGGTCCGCAAAGCACAACACGGGAACAAGTTCTCAGAAGCTCTGAAGGTGGCTCGCGTTGCTCGCGGCCTTTCTCAGGAAGCATTCAGCCTGGTCTCCAGCCGGACCTACGTCAGCAGCTTGGAAAGAGGAATGAAAAGTCCAACCTTAGTCAAAGTCGACGACCTCGCGGAGGCACTGGAAGTTCACCCACTGACCCTGTTAACACTTGCATATGTTGACCACAAACATCCCAAAGGCGTTGATGCGCTTATTAACGGAGTTTTGAAAGAACTGCATATTCTGTTGGGGCGAGAGAAGCAATGAGAATGCTTGTTGCTAGCTGAGCACGAGTCAACGATAAAAATTTCCCGCCACTTTCTGCTCATCTTCCAGCAGTAGTTTGCGCTATTCGATATGTCTATAAGCACGGGGATTTTCTTGAACTTATTAACTAACTTATTGACATAAAGGGAGTCGAGATTTTTTATTGATGTCTTCCTATCTGGAGAAAAAACAAAAACTCGGTTTTTATCAACTAATCCAGCGGTCTCAACTTCACTTAGGCTGAAGTAATTCAGACTGGTTCGGCGGCGCTCAGGCTTCGCCCCTCAAAAACCCGCTGGTCTCCAGCGGGTTTTTTTATGCCCGCGAGAACCGGTGGTCTGGCGTTTGCGATCCGCACCCTTGTGCAGCGCCATCTGTTGAATGGGGGGAAGAGACAGAGAAACCATGGTTGGCGCCGCATTCCCCGCACGGCACCGCGGGCCGACGGCGGCTACAACCAACCCCACACCCATCCGCCCATGAAAAAGCCGCAGCAGCGGTAACACTGATGCGGCTTGAACCGGCGCCGGCCGAAGACCGGCCGGCCGTGGGCAAAAACTTCAGGCGCGTGCGGCGCGCAGCTTCATCGAAAACTCCTGCAGGGCCGCAATGCCGCTTTCTTCGGCACGGTGGCACCAGGCCTGGAGGTCGGTCGCCAGCTGTTCACGGGATGCCGACGTTGACAGCCACATCTGGCGCAACTCCTCGCGCATGGTGACCATCTTGTCGAGCACCGGATGCTCGGCTCGGGCCTGCGCTATCTGTGGCTTGGCCGTGGCCGGCACCTTGTCGTCGTCGCGATGCAGCCAGCGGTTGGCAGCCTTCAGCACCGAGATGTCGGCCTTGCGGGCCTTCAGCGCTTCGATTTCAGCCTTGCCGGTGCGGCGTAGTTCACGCGCAAAGCCGGCCATCACTTCGTAGCGGTGGGCAATCAGGGCTTCGAGTGTCTTCTCGTCGGCCACGGGCTGGATGTTGCCCAGCTGCAGCTTGGGCGGCACCTTCTTGACGGTGGCCAGACCGACTTTTTCCATCGCGCGGATGTAGATCCAGCCGATGTCGAACTCGTAGGGTTTGACGGAAAACTTGGCCGAAGTCGGGTAGGTGTGGTGGTTGTTGTGCAGCTCTTCGCCGCCGATCATGATGCCCCAAGGCGAAATGTTGGTGCTGGCGTCCGGCGCCTCGAAGTTGCGATAACCCCAGTAGTGGCCGATGCCATTGATGATGCCGGCAGCCGTCACGGGAATCCAGGCCATCTGGACCGCCCAGACCGCCAGACCGGCCGCACCGAACAAGGCGAGGTTGATGATCATCATCAGCCCCACACCCTGCCAGCTGTAGCGGGTGTAGACATTGCGCTCAATCCAGTCGCTCGGCGTGCCGTGGCCATACTTGACCATGGTTTCCTTGTTCTTGCTCTCTGCGCGGTACAGCTCGGCCCCTTCCCAGAACACCTTCTTGATGCCGTGGGCTTGCGGGCTGTGGGGATCTTCGGCCGTTTCGCATTTGGCGTGGTGCTTGCGGTGGATGGAGACCCACTCTTTGGTCACCTGGCCCGTGCCCAGCCAAAGCCAGAAACGGAAAAAATGGGAAGGGATGGCATGCAGGTCCATCGCCCGGTGCGCTTGGTGGCGGTGCAGGTATATCGTCACGCTGGCGATGGTGATGTGGGTCGTCACCAGCGTATACAGCACAATTTGCCACCAGCTGGCGGCTAGCAAACCATTGGCCAGCCAGTCGAGGGCGGCGTCAAACAAGACCATGTGAATCCTTTAAACAATCCAGAACAGTGCCCTGCATCGAAACAAAAACCTCTGTGCCGGACAAGCTTTCCATTGTAAGGGCGACGTCCGGAATCACCAACCGGGGAAATCCCGAAAACTGATCTATCCGGTACAAGTTCTCAAAACTACTGCTTGACCGCCAAAACCGGCTATCAAACGTCTTCTTGCTTTAAACGGCATCAGCCTTCTGCCAAACGGCGGCAAAAAACCCGTCCGTTCCGTGCAGGTAGGGCCACAAGCGCAGGTAGGGGCCGCTGCACAACTTGCCAGCACCCTCCACCCCTAAATGAGTCAAAAGCCCGCTGGTTTCAAGAGGCGTGAAATCCTTATTGGCAGCGCTGAAGGCCTCGGCGATGGCTTCGTTTTCGTCGCGCAGGATGCTGCAGGTGGCATACACCAGCCGCCCGCCCGGCTTGAGCAGCCGCGCGGCACTCTGCAAAATGGCGGTCTGCTTGGCTGTCAGTTCCTCAATGGCTTTGGGGTTGTGCCGCCATTTGAGGTCCGGATTGCGCCGCAGTGTGCCCAGGCCCGAACACGGCGCATCCACTAGCACCCGGTCAATCTTGCCGGCCAGGCGTTTGATGCGGTCGTCGCGCTCATGTGCTATCGCGACCGGGTGAACGTTGGAAAGGCCGCTGCGCGCCAGACGCGGTTTCAGCGCGTCCAGCCGATGTCCGGAGGTGTCAAAAGCGTAAAGCCGCCCGGTGTTGCGCATGTTCGCACCCAGAGCCAGTGTTTTGCCACCCGCGCCGGCGCAAAAATCGACGACCATCTCGCCGCGCTTGGCATCGACGAGCAAGGCCAGCAACTGCGAGCCCTCGTCCTGCACCTCTATCGCCCCGCGCGTGAACGCGTCGAGCTTGTTGAGCGCTGGCTTCCCCGCCAGCCGCAAACCCCAGGGAGAATACGGCGTCGCTACTGTTTTGATAGCTGCTTTCGCAAGCTCTTTCTGGATATCAGCCCTTTTATCCTTCAAGGTGTTAACGCGCAAATCAAGGCCCGCCGGCGCATTGAGGCTGTCCACCAGCGGCCAGAAGTCTTCACCGAGCTGCGCCTTGAGCGGCTCCACCAGCCAGGCCGGCAGGTTGTGCCGGTGCAACTCCATCAGGTCCGAGGGCTGAACCTGGTCGCAACGGGCCAGCCAGTCCTTTTCAGGGGCCGTCAAGGCACCCAGCAGGAAATCCCGCTCGGCCGCAAAACCCAGAATGGCCAGGCGCCGCTCCGGCGGGCCGCTGCCGTGCTGGGCGAGGTAGGTATAGAGGTTTTTCTTGCGCAGGATGCTGTAAATCGTTTCGGCGACGGTGGCCCGTTCGCGGGGCCCGAGGCGTTGCTCACGGAAATGGCGCGACACCACCATGTCGGCGGGGTGTTCAAATTTGAGGACCTGCTTGAGAAGCTCGGAACAACTGTCGAGTAAGGCGTTAGGATGCATGGCCTCATTGTCCCACCGCGGGCCCGCAGCGCAGCTTTTCACTCTGGATGCCCATGTCCGACGACCTTCCGCCCCTGATCGAAACACCCCCTGGCCTGTACCGTCATTACAAGGGCCTGATGTACGAGGTGGTGGGCACGGTGCGGCACAGCGAAAGCCTGGAGCCCATGACCTTGTACCGCGCCCTGTATGGCGAACAAGGCCTATGGGTGCGGCCGGCGGCCATGTTTAATGAAGAGGTGGTGATTGACGGCGTGCGCCAGCCGCGCTTTGCCAGGCAGCACCAGGCAGAGCACTGACCTGCCTCGCCGATAATGGCGGGTTATGTCCGAATCCACCGAAATCGAAAAACAGGTCAAACGCCGCCGCACGTTTGCCATCATTTCCCACCCTGACGCGGGTAAAACCACGCTGACCGAAAAGCTGCTGCTGTTCTCGGGTGCGATCCAGATCGCCGGCAGCGTCAAGGCGCGCAAGGCCGCGCGCCACGCGACGTCCGACTGGATGGAGATCGAAAAGCAGCGCGGTATCTCGGTGGCCTCTTCGGTCATGCAGATGGAATACCGCGACTGCGTGATCAACCTGCTCGATACCCCCGGCCACCAGGATTTCTCGGAAGATACCTACCGCGTGCTGACCGCTGTTGATGCCGCGCTCATGGTGATTGACGCGGCCAACGGCGTTGAGCCGCAGACACGCCGCCTGCTGCAGGTTTGCCGCGCGCGCAACACGCCCATCCTGACCTTTGTCAACAAGATGGACCGCGAGGTGCAGGACCCGATGAGCGTGATGGACGAGATCGAGCAGGAACTCGGCATGACGGTCGTGCCCTTCACCTGGCCGGTCGGCATGGGCAAGCTCTTCCATGGTGTGTATGACCGGCGCGAAAAACGCATGCGCGTCTTCAGCCCCGGCGAAGACAAGGCCGGCGGCGACGATGAAATTCTGGCGGGCCTGGACAACGCGGAAGCCGCGAAGCGTTTTGGCGCCGAGTTCACCCAGGCGCAGGACGAGCTGGAGTTGCTCGAAGGCGCCTCGCCCGAATTCAACCGCGAAGAATTCCTGAGCGGCAAGCAGACGCCGATGTTTTTTGGCTCGGCCATCAACAACTTCGGTGTGCAGGAAGTGCTGGATGCGCTGGTGGACCTGGCGCCGGCACCTGCCGAACGCGCAGCCATGCAGCGGATCGTGCAGCCAGAAGAAAAGAAGTTTTCCGGCGTGGTCTTCAAGATCCAGGCCAACATGGACCCGGCGCACCGCGACCGTATTGCTTTCCTGCGCGTCGCCAGCGGCGAGTTCACGCGCGGCATGCGTCTGAAGGTGGTGCGCAGCGGCAAGGAGCTGCGCCCCAATACCGTGGTGAGCTTCATGAGCCAGCGCCGCGAGCTGCTCGACACTGCCTTCGCCGGGGACATCATCGGCATTCCCAATCACGGCGTGCTGCAGCTCGGCGATACGCTGACCGAAGGCGAAGCGCTGCAGTTCACCGGCCTGCCCTTTTTTGCGCCGGAAATGTTCCGCGCCGTCGAAGTGGCCGACCCGCTGCGCAGCAAGCAGTTGCGCGCCGGCCTGACCCAGCTTGGCGAGGAAGGCGCAATCCAGGTATTCCGCCCGATTGCCGGCTCATTGCTGTTGCTGGGCGCAGTCGGCCAGCTGCAGTTTGAAGTCGTCGCGCACCGGCTGGAGCATGAATACGGAGTCAAGGCCCGCATCATGGGCAGCCAGTTCAACCTGGCGCGCTGGGTCACCAGCGACGATCCGAACGAGCTGAAGAAATTCATGGACGCCAATTCGCATCGCGTGGCACTCGACGCGGTGGATGCACCCACGCTCCTGGTGGACCACAGCGCCACCCTGCGTGCCGTGGAACAGCAATGGCCGAAGATCAAGTTCCATGCGCTGCGTGAACACGCCGGACTGGTGTTTCAGTCAAAAATATAGCGTTTTAGGCCTCTAGCCCTTATCGAACGGGCGCAAGCAGCTATTAATTCAATAGCGTCTGCATCATCTCCACTCAGTTGATTTTCAGAAAATCGGTGAGGCAAGCGTGGGGCAAGAACAAGGCATGTGTCATCCCTTGTTGATGGAAGACGCACCGTGTTGAATTCCTGTGACGTCCAGATTACTGCGGTCCGGCAGCCAGTCAAGCGGCGCTTTTGCCATAAGCTATGCCGATGTACACAAAGGCAAGCTTGCGCAGTTTTTTCATGATGCTGCTTTGCCTGGTGCTGCAGACAGGCCATGCGCAGGACTTTGACCGGCTGTACGGCGACAGCATCACGCCTGCGCTGGCCCAGCCGCTGCAATGGGTGGTGGTGCCCAAAGATTCGGTGGCGTCACCCGACGCTTTTGCTGCCGCCGAACCCTGGGGCTTCCAGCCCTACACCGACAAAACTGTTCTTCCCACGTCAAACCGGCAGGACGTCTGGGTCAGCTTCTCGCTGCCCGCCACTGAAACCCTGCAAACCTGGTTCATCCGGCTGCCGGGCCAGGTGATCTTCAGGGCGAGTCTTTATTCGCGGGGTCCCCAGGGCGGCTGGCTGGTCCAGTCTGCCGGCGAAGCGCTGGCACCGGCCGACTGGTCGTTGCGCACACGCGTGCCGAGCTTTGAGCTGCAGACCCACAGCGACCGCATGCAGACTTACTACCTGCGCTTCGAGAACAACCGCCCGGTTACCGGCCGGCCCATGCTGCTGACACCCATCGAGTACGTGGACGGCGCGTCCCGCGTGGGTGTGGTGATTGGCCTGATGTGGGGCATGTTCAGCGTGCTGGCCGCGCTGAGCCTGGCCGCGTTCGCGATCACACGCAACCGGGTGTTCCTGTGGTTTGGCGCTGTGGTGGTGGCGCTGATGTTCACGCAGCTGGTGCTGATCGGCTACGGCGGCTGGCGCATATGGCCGGGCAGCGCGCACCTCAACCAAGTCATGGCCTGGGTCTCGTCCGCGCTGAGCATGGCCGCGGGTGCCTGGTTCTGCGCCCACGCAAGCTACGCCCGAAGCGGCCACCCACGCGTCTACCGCTTGCTGGTCGCCATCACCGCAGGCAGCCTCCTCATGGCCGGCCTGATGGCGATTGACCGGACCTTCATTCCGCGCGACCTGCGCAACCTGTGGCTGGCGCTTGCCATCCTGTCGATTCTCGGCAGCCTGGTGTGGATGTCCCTGCGTGGGCAAGCGTGGAACCTGCTGCTGCTGCTGGGTATCGCGCCTATAGCGCTGGCAGCGTTGGCACGGCTTTCCTACAACGCCGGCTGGGTGATGAACATCGAAGCGGCCCAGGCGGCGGGCGTGCTGTCGGCCATGGTCGGCCTGCTGTGGATCTTTTTTGTGCTGGCATGGCGCAGCCGGGCGGCGCTGTTTTCCACCCATCGCGGTGCCGCGCTTGCAACTTATGACCCGGCCAGCGGGCTGATGCTACCCCGAGTGATTGACAGCCGGCTCGGGCAAATGCTGCTGCGCGCCCGGCGCAGGCACACCGAATGCGGCATTGTGATGCTGCGCTGGCTGGACCAGTTGCCAAGCCCCGATGAGCTGAGCGACCAGAAACGCAGCACCGCGCTTTCGCGCATCGGCGAAATCCTGCGACGGGCCGCGCGCGACATGGACACGGTGGTCCGATACGAAGAAAACCTCTTCCTGATGCTTATTGAAGGCCCGGTCAACCGCGAAGCCGTCTCCGAGGTCTCCACCAAGGTCCTGGCCGACTGCATCCGCCTGTCGAACAAGCTTGACGAACCCAATGCGTTCAACCTGCATATCGCCATATGGCACGGCACGCCGGGTGCCCAGACCGGACAGCAAATCATCGACAGCCTTCAGAGACGCCTGCGGCGAATGGCCTCAGGGCCCAAGCTTTACGTCCAGTTTGTCGATGCTGCCGATGAGCGGGTCAGCCTTCCGGCAGAGAACGGCATGCGCCGGGAGGATCTGGTGGCCAAAATCAATGCCATCGAGGTGTCGCATCCGACCCTGCATGACGAAAAACTGGCACCGCGGCGGGCGTAGGAGGCACCGTCTTCAGGGCCCAGGCAGAGGCAGCGCGGTTTTGTAGCGCACCTGCTTGAGCGCAAAACTCGAGCGGATTTTTTCTATGCCCGGAATTGGCGTGAGCTGCTCGAGGATGAATTTTTCGAGCGCCGCAATGTCGGCCACGGCCACGCGGATCAGGTAGTCGCTGTCACCCGTCATCAGGTAACACTCCATGACTTCGTCGTGTTCAGCAATGCGCCGCTCGAACTCGGCCAGCGAGTCCTTGTTCTGTGAGCGCAGGCTGATGGAAATAAACACGCTCAAGCCCAGACCCAGGGCCGCCGCACTGGCAATTGCCACATAGCGGTCAATCACGCGCGCCGCTTCCAGTGCCTTGACGCGGGCCAGGCAGGGCGAAGGGCTCAAATGCACCCGCTTGGCCAGCTCCACATTGGAGAGGGAGCCGTCTCGCTGCAATTCATCGAGTATCCGTAAATCAAGGGTATCCAGCTTCATCGCATTCTGTTTTGACAATTTGAAGCATTTTATGCCGCAGAAAGCATTTTTAGCGACGTTATTTAACACCTCATGTTGAGCCAAGGCGCCTATATTGACCGCATGAATGCCTCCGTCCCCTTCCACACCCTGCTCTCCACTGACATGAACAGCGCCGACACCGATCCGCAGGAAACCGCCGAGTGGCGTGAAGCCTTTGTGGCGCTGGCGGCCACGCAAGGCCCCGTCCGCGCGCGTTACCTGCTCGACGAGTTGGCCCGGCTTGCACGCGAGCAGCGCGTGGGCTGGAAGCCAGAACTCGCCACGCCTTACGTCAACACCGTCGGTGTCAACGAACAGCCAGTGTTTCCCGGCGACCTTGCCATGGAAGAACGCCTGGCCTCGCTGATGCGCTGGAACGCGCTGGCCATGGTGGTGCGCGCCAACCAGGCAGAATCCGGCGGCTCTGCCGAACTCGGCGGCCACATTGCCAGTTATGCCAGTGCGGCCGACTTGTTTGAGACCGGCTTCAACCACTTCTTTCATGCGCGCGAAGGCCTGGGTCAAGGCCAGCACCGTGGCGACCTGGTGTTCTTCCAGCCGCACAGCGCACCGGGGGTGTATGCCCGCGCCTACCTCGAAGGCCGGCTCAATGAAAACGATCTGGGCTTTTATCGGCAGGAGCTCTCTGCCGCACAACAAGGCGCGCAGGGTCTGTCGAGCTACCCGCACCCTTACCTGATGCCCGGTTTCTGGCAGTTCCCCACGGGCTCGATGGGCATAGGCCCGATCAGCTCGATTTACCACGCGCGCTTCATGCGTTACCTGACCCACCGCCGCCTTCTTGACTGCGCGGGAAGAAAAGTCTGGGGCGTGTTTGGCGACGGCGAAATGGACGAGCCTGAATCGATGAGCGCGCTGACGCTCGCCGCACGCGAAGGCCTGGACAACATGGTCTGGGTCGTCAACTGCAACCTGCAGCGGCTCGATGGCCCGGTGCGCGGCAATGGCCGCATCATCGACGAACTCGAGAAGTTGTTTGCCGGCGCGGGCTGGAACGTCATCAAGCTGGTTTGGGGCAGCGACTGGGATGGCCTGTTCGCGCGCGACCTCACTGGCGCACTGACGCAGGCCTTTGCCCATACTGTCGATGGCCAAATGCAGACCTTTGCAGCCAAGGATGGCCGCTTCAACCGCGACACCTTCTTCGGCCAGAACGAAGAACTCGCGCGCCTGGCGCAGGGCATGACCGACGAACAGATCGACCGCTTGAAGCGAGGCGGCCATGACCTCGTGAAAATCCACGCGGCGTACGCCGCAGCCGCAAACCACACCGGCCAGCCCACCGTCATCCTGGCGCACACCAAAAAAGGTTACGGCATGGGCAGCGCCGGCCAGGGCAAGATGACCACGCATTCGCAGAAGAAGTTCGACGAGAGCGATCTGCTCGAATTCCGCAACCGCTTCAACCTCCCGCTCAGCGATGAGCAGGCGAGGCAACTGGCGTTTTACAAGCCGGCCGCAGACAGCGCGGAAATGCAATACCTGCATGCCAGGCGCACCGCGCTTGGCGGTTATTTGCCTAAACGCGAAACCACTGCGCAAGTGATTGAAATTCCGGCGCTGTCCGCCTACGCCAACTTTGCCCTCGGCGCCGACGGCAAGGAGATGAGCACCACCATGGCTTTTGTGCGCATGCTGGGCGGGTTGCTGAAAGATGCATCACTCGGCCCGCGCATCGTGCCCATCGTCGCCGATGAAGCACGCACCTTCGGCATGGCGAATCTGTTCAAGCAGGTTGGCATCTATTCCAGCGTCGGCCAGAAGTACGCGCCGGAAGATATAGGCTCGGTGCTGAGTTACCGCGAGGCGCTGGACGGGCAGATTCTCGAAGAAGGCATCAGCGAGGCCGGTGCACTGGCCAGCTGGACGGCGGCCGCCACCAGCTACAGCGTGCACGGGCTGGCCATGCTGCCTTTTTATATCTACTACTCCATGTTCGGTTTCCAGCGCGTCGGCGACCAGATCTGGGCCGCCGCCGACCAGCGCGCACGCGGCTTCCTGCTGGGCGCCACGTCGGGCCGCACCACGCTGGGCGGCGAAGGCCTGCAGCACCAGGACGGCTCCAGCCACCTGGTGGCCGCGACCATACCCAACTGCAAGGCCTACGACCCGGCCTTTGCCTGCGAACTGGCCGTCATCCTTGAGCGCGGCATGCAGGAGATGATGGTGGAGCAGCAGGACGTTTTCTATTACGTCACGCTGATGAACGAGAACTACGCCCAGCCCGATTTGCGGCCAGGATCAGAAGCCGGCATTGTTCGTGGCTGCTATCACTTCAATAGCTACTTTCCCCCGCCACATAAGGGCCAGAGCACTAAAACACCTGAAAAAATCACCTTGCTAGGCTCCGGCGCGATTTTGACCGAGGTCATCAAGGCCGCGCAGCAGCTGGCGCAGCAGGGCATCGAAGCCACGGTTTACAGCGTGACCAGCTGGAGCGAACTCGCGCGTGATGGCGCGGCCTGCCAGCAGCTGGCGCTGCGCGGTGAGTCCACGCCCGAGGCATTCGTCACCCAGCAGTTGCGCCACAGCCAGGGCCCCATCATCGCCGCCACCGACTACGTGCGCGCCGTGCCCGAAAGCATTCGCGCCTTCCTGCCAACCGGACGCAGCTACCTGACGCTGGGCACCGACGGCTTCGGCCGCAGCGACACACGCGCGGCCCTGCGCAATTTTTTTGGTGTGGATGCCCAAAGCATCGTCAACGCTGCGTTGCATCAGCTGAGCGTGTCATTGCGGACTTGATCCGCAATCCAGGGTCCCGGGTCACGCAAGTACTGCACGGAAGTCAGAAGCCATGGATACCGGGTCAAGCCCGGTATGACAAACTAAAAAGCCCCGCGCGGCGTGAACCGTGCAGGGGCTTTTCATTTCAGACCGGCCTCGAGCAGGCCAAGCAGGAATTATTTCGGCAGCAGCACCTTGTCCACCACGTGGATCACGCCGTTGGACTGGTACACGTCGGCAATCGTCACGGTGGCCGAGCCGCCTTTTTCATCCATCACCATGACTTTTCCGCCCATGGCCTTGGCCGTCAGCGTGCCACCGGCCACGGTCTTGATCGAGGCCATGCCCTTGCCGTCCGCAATCATCTTGCTGATGGCGGCAGCGTCCCATTTGCCGGCCACCACGTGGTAAGTCAGGATGCCGGTCAGCATGCCCTTGTTCTCGGGTTTGAGCAGGGTCTCTACGGTGCCCGCGGGCAGCGCGGCAAAAGCAGCGTTGGTCGGTGCAAACACGGTGAACGGGCCGGGGCCTTTCAGCGTATCAACCAGGCCAGCAGCCTTGACCGCGGCAACCAGCGTGGTGTGGTCTTTCGAGTTGACGGCATTGTCGATGATGTCCTTGGAAGCCAGCATGGGTGCACCGCCCACCATGACCTGCGCGAAGGAAGAAGCAGCGGCTAGAGACATGACGGCGGCCAGGCCGATGGAAGCGAGTTTGTGTTTCGTCTGCATGTGAATACCCTTTGGTGAAGTTGAACAATGAACCGACATCCAGGCTGGACATCAACGGCTGTTCTGAATACGGAACCAGTGCAGGACTGGATTCAACCGTGTTCGCTACCCGGGTATTTTTTGCGGCGGCTGCGGCTCAGGGCTGGCTCTGCAACCAGTCATGCACCGCTTGTGGATACAGAAGGTGCTCCTGCACCAGCACACGTGCAGACAGGGTTTCCGCGGTATCGCCCGGCAGCACCGGCACAGCGGCTTGGGCCAGGATGGGCCCGTGGTCCAGCTCGGCGGTGACCTGGTGCACGGTGCAGCCGGCTTCCGTGCAAGCCGCGTCAATCGCGCGCTGGTGTGTGTTCAAGCCGGTAAAGGCCGGCAGCAATGAGGGATGAATATTGATCAGGCGTCCGGCGTAATGGTTGACGAAACCCGGCGTGAGAATGCGCATGAAACCGGCCAGCACCACCAGCGCGGGCTGGTAGCCGTCGATCAGTGCCATCAGCGCAGCGTCGAAAGCCTCGCGCGAGTCAAAGGCCTTGTGGCTCAGCACCTGCGTGGCAATACCCAGCGACTGCGCCAGCTGCAAGCCACCGGTGTCTGCCCGGTTGCTGATCACCGCCGCAACGCCCGCGCCAAATTGCCGCTGCCAGTCCTGCTGCTGCGCAGTCCGAACGATGGCGGCCATGTTGGAGCCGCTGCCGGAAATCAGGATCACGATGTTTTTTTTTGTCTTGCTGGGCATAGGTGTTCTGGATTATCGCGATCAGGGCTGCTGCGGCGGCTTGGCCAGCGCAAACAGCGCCAGCGACACCGCGCCCATGCCCACCAGCAGCCAGAGCAGGCCGGTGTAGCCACCGAGCCCAAGCAGAGCCCAGGCCGTGAGAAAAGGCGCAGCGGCGCGGGTACACAGTGCAATGCCCGACATGGCGCCGCTGATGCGCCCCACATGTTCGCGGCCATAAAAGTCCGGCACGATGTTGCTGCGAACAATGGTGATCAAGCCGTTGGCCACGCCGAACAACACCGCAAAAGCGACCAGCACCATGGGCTGGCGGCCCAGCGCAAACAGCACCAGCGTCAGCGGAAACAGGGCCAGCACGGCCAGGCCCAGCGCGCGGTGATTCAGCGAGCGGCCCAGCCACAAGAAGGCAAAGCGTCCGACCACCTGCGCCGGACCAAACCAGACCATCACGGCCACCGCTTCGTCCTGGGTGAACCCGCGTGATTCGAACGCCGGCATCAGGTGGGCCCACACCGTGGACAGCGCAAAGGTGTAGAGCGTGAAGGTGGCTGTCAGCAGCCAGAAGGTTGAGCCCTGCATGGCTTGGCGCAGCGTGGCCTGGTCCTGTGTAGCTTGCACCGGCACGGCGCCGGCCATCAAAGGGCGCTTCCAGGTGCCGCGCAGCACCCACGCGTGCAGCGGTGCCACCAGTAGCAAGACCAGCGCCATCACCAGCAGTGCCGGCCGCCAGCCCAGACGGGCCTGCAGCCAGGCGACCGCCGGAAACGACAGCGTGCTGGCAAAGCCACCGAGCAGCGTGACGGTGGTGATGCCCTGGCGGTAACGCTCGGGGAAACGTTTGGTGATCTCCATGAAGGCCGGCTCATACAGCGTCATCGCCATGGCCAGACCCAGCACCCCCCAGGCGGCGTAGAGCATCGGCAGGCTGTGTGCCTGCGACCAGAGCGCGCAGCCGGCCGCACCCAGCAGGGCCCCGCCGGTGAGCACCACCCGCCCACGCCCACGGTCAATCGCGGCACCCACCGCATAAGTCGCCAGGCCCCAGACCATCAGACCCAGCGTGAACGCGCCCATGACGTCCGGCTGGCTCCAGCCCATGTCGCGCTGCATGGGCAGCACAAAGGAAGAGAAGCCGTAATACATGATGGCCCAGACAAGAATCTGGCCAATGCTGAGGGCACTGATGATGGTTCGGTAAGACGGCAAGATGCGCTGATTATCCCGGGCAGACCGAGCCCGCCTGGCACCACGTTCTGCAAGGCAGAATCCCTCGCTATTTGTCCCAACTGGGACATAAAATTGCGAACGACCGTGCTAAAACAGCCGCAGCACCTGAACCCGATGGAGACACACGCCTTATGGATCTAGCTTTCACCCCTGAAGAACAGAAATTCCGCGAAGACATACGCGCCTGGGTGGGTGCCAACCTGCCGGCCGATATCTCGCACAAAGTGCACAACGCCCTGCGCCTGTCGCGTGACGACATGCAGCGCTGGGCCAAAATCCTCGGCAAAAAAGGCTGGCTCGGCCATGGCTGGCCCAAGGAATTTGGCGGCCCGGGCTGGAACGCCGTGCAAAAACATCTGTTCGAAGAGGAATGCGCACTGGCCGGCGCGCCGCGCGTGGTGCCCTTTGGCCCGGTGATGGTGGCGCCCGTCATCATGGCTTTCGGGAGCCCTGAACAGCAACAACGTTTCCTGCCCGGCATTGCCAGCGGCGAAGTGTGGTGGAGCCAGGGCTACAGCGAACCGGGTTCGGGCTCTGACCTGGCGTCGGTGAAGTGCAAGGCCGAACGCAAGGGCGACAAATATATCGTCAACGGCCAGAAAACCTGGACCACACTCGGCCAGTACGGCGAGTGGATTTTCTGCCTGGTGCGCACCAGCAGCGAAGGCAAGCCGCAAACCGGCATCAGTTTTCTGCTGATCGACATGAAGTCGCCCGGCGTCACCGTGCGGCCCATCGTGCTGCTCGACGGCGAGGCCGAGGTCAACGAAGTCTGGTTCGACAACGTCGAAGTGCCGGCCGAAAACCTGATTGGCGAAGAAAACAAGGGCTGGACCTACGCCAAACACCTGCTCAGCCACGAGCGCACCAACATTGCCGACGTGAACCGCGCCAAACGCGAGCTCGAGCGGCTCAAACGCATCGCGAAAGCCGAAGGTGTTTACGAAGACGCACGCTTTCGCGACGAAATCGCCAAGCTCGAAGTGGACGTGGTGGCACTCGAAATGCTGGTACTGCGTGTACTCTCGGCCGAAAAATCCGGCAAGAACTCGCTGGACATCGCCGGCCTGCTGAAAATCCGCGGCAGCGAAATCCAGCAACGTTACAGCGAGCTGATGATGCTGGCCGCCGGCCCCTTCAGCCTGCCCTTCATCGAGGAAGCCATGGAAGCCGGCTGGCAGGGCGACTTTCCGGGCGGCGTCACGGCCAATGCGCCGCTGGCATCGACTTATTTCAACCTGCGCAAGACCACGATTTACGGCGGCTCCAACGAAGTGCAGCGCAACATCGTGTCGCAATTCGTTCTGGGCTGAAAGCTCACTGCGCAACCTCAAAAAATTTGGAGCATCAGCATGGATTTTGATTTCACAGACGACCAGGAACAACTGCGCGACGCAGTGCGCAAGTGGGTCGATAAAGCTTATGACTTCGAGCGCCGCCGTGGCATCGCCAAGGCTGGCGGTTTCTCTCGCGAGGCTTACGGTCAACTGGCCGAGCTGGGCCTGGCAGGCCTGTACATCCCCGAGGACGACGGCGGCATGGGCATGGGGCCGGTGGAAGGCATGGTCGTCATGGAAGAACTCGGCCGCGGCATCGTGCTGGAACCGCTGGTCCAGACACTGATTGCCGGTGCCGTGTTGTCCAGCTACGCCCCCGCCGATGTCAAAGCCGCCTGGCTGCCAAAAATTGCTGGCGGTGAAGCGCTGGTGGTGCTGGCCTCGCAGGAACGGGCCGCCCGCTACCAGCTTGATATTTGTGCAGCAAAAGCGGCTCCAGCCGGCTCTGGCTGGACGCTGACAGCTACAAAAAGCATAGTACCTGCGGGCGACCAGGCGGACGCCTTCATCTTGCCGGCACAGGTCAAGGGCAAGATTGCGCTGTTCCTGGTGGAACGCACGGCAGCTGGTGTGACCACCCGTGGCTACAACACGCAGGACGGCGGCCGCGCGGCTGAGGTATTGCTGAAAGACTCACCCGCCAGCCTCATCACGCTGGACGGCCTGACCGCCCTGGAGCATTCCATCGACATCGGCATTGCTGCCACCTGCGCCGAAGCTGTAGGTGTGATGGACAAGACGATGGCCATCACCGTCGAGTACATGAACACGCGCAAGCAGTTCGGCGTGGTCATCAGCAGCTTCCAGGCCCTGCGCCATCGCATGGCCGACATGAAGATGCAGTTGGAGCTCGCGCGCTCCATGAGTTATTACGCATCGCTCAAGCTCAATGCGCCGACTGCAGAACGCCGCGCCGCCATGGCCCGCGCCAAGTACCAGCTCGGTGTCTCCATGCGCTTCATCGGCCAGCAAGCGGTGCAGCTGCACGGCGGCATCGGCGTGACCGATGAATACATAGTCAGCCATTATTTCAAGCGGCTGACACAAATGGAAATGAGTTTTGGCGACACCTTGCACCATCTGGGTGAAGTCTCTGGCAGGATGCAGGAGACTGCCGGCGTCTTCGCCTGACTTGCCGGCGACATATCGAGAAACGATGCTCTGTGGCATGAACCACGGGTACTTTTTAACCCCAGGAGACAAACCATGATGTTGCACCGCCGCCTTCTTCTCGTGCTTGCTGCCACCGGCCTGATGCTGGCCGGTTGCGCCACAACGCCCGCACCCGGGGAACACCCGCCCATCGTGTTTGTGCACGGCAACGGCGACAGTGCTTCCATCTGGCAAAGCACGATATGGCGCTTCGAGTCCAATGGCTGGCCGCGCGAGCGCCTGCATGCCATCGATGTGCCTTACCCGCTGGCGCGCGACGACGACGGCAAGGCCCAGCCCGGCCGCACCTCGACCGTGGAACACATGGCTTACCTGAAGGCAGAAGTCGACAAAGTGCTGCAGGCCACCGGCGCGCGGCAAGTCGTGCTGCTCGGCAACTCGCGCGGCGGCAATGCGATTCGCAACTACATCTACAACGGCGGCGGCGCCAGCCGCGTGAGCCACGCCATTCTGGGCGGCACGCCCAACCACGGCGTCTGGTCCATCAAGGGCTTTCGCGAAGTCAATGAATTTGCCGGCACCGGCCCCTTTCTGACCGCACTCAATGCGCCAAAAAATGCGGCCGGCGACGAAGTCACCGGACCGGTCAAGTGGCTGACCTTGCGCTCAGACAACAACGACAAGTTCGCCCAGCCCGACGGCGTGTGGATTGGCGCCAAAGGCACGCCGACCAATGTGAGTTTTGAAGGCCCAGCCCTCAAAGGCGCAACCAACGTGGTGTTGCCGCGGGTTGACCACCGCGAGACTTCCTTTTCTCCGGCAGCGTTTGAAGCGACCTACCGCTTCATCACCGGAAAGTCCGCACAGACACGCACCATCCAGCCTGAAACACCGGTGGTGCTGAACGGAAAGATCACCGGGCTGGGCCTGCGGCCCACCGACCCGGCGTCGGGCAACTATTCGAACAACCTGCCGCTGCCGGGGGCGCAACTGGCGGTGTACGCCACAGACGCCGCCACAGGCGCGCGCCAGGGCAACGCCGTGCACAGCAAGACGGTAGGCCCCGATGGCCTCTGGGGACCGTTCACCGCACAGGCCGGTGTGCAATACGAATTTGTGATCACCGCGCCGGGCTACGCCACCACCCACATCTACCGCAGCCCCTTCCCGCGCTCCAGCAGCATCATCCACCTGCGCGCCGACCGCCCGGCCGAGGCCGACAAAAGCGCCAAGGCCAGTGTCGCGCTGACACGGCCACGAGGCTACTTCGACGCGACCCGCGACAAGATGTCGTTCGACGGCAAGGCACTGCCCGGGGTACCGCCCGCCGGCGCTGGCGTGTCCACGTCCAAAATCAACCTGAGCCAGGACGGCAATCGCCCGATTTCCGCCGAGTTCAACGGCGAAAAAATCACCGGCAGAACGTGGCCTATGGCCGATGGCCATTTGGTGGTGCTGGAGCTGACTTACTGAGTTCTTTTGAAAATCACGGCTCTCCACCGTTCGGGCTGAGCCTGTCGAAGCCTGCCCTGAGCTTGACGAAGGGCTCTTTCGTGGTTGATGGGGTTCTCAATAGGGGCTTCGGATTGCTATCACAGTGATAGCTGCTTGCGCCCATCACCAAAGGGCTGGTGGCCAATTTGGCACTACAAGTTATCTGCACCCACTCTGTCTGGCTGTGCACTGCGTTTCCTGCTGCGTGCCGGGTGCAAATTCTTTGACATCACGGCCACGACAAATGCCGGATGTACGACTGCAGGCGCTTCCCACCAGCCAAACTATCGATCAGTTTCTTGCGCTTGTGGGGGAGTCCATATATGACATGTTAAAGGGCATCACCCTTCATCCTTCGTTGTCGGCGGCGAGCCCACAGAACCTGGCAGATCGCGAACAAGAGAAATTGCGGCACAAACCAACTTCCGAAGACCAGCGCAATCTCGCTCCACTTGATCGTGCAAGGGTCACCTTGTGAGGTGTAGTTTGCTTGAGCCGGCGACTTGATGAAACCACAGAACTCCTCCTGCGGATTGTGTTCAAGTGCCGCATAGCTTGCGAACAGGGAGAACGGACTTGCCAGTATCAGCGAGAGCGTGATCGCGATCAAAAAATGGCGGCTGGCCACGGTCATGCTCATTACGCTTTAACGTGATGTAGATCGTCGGATATTCTGGCGATCCAGTTTATCCGGCGGGATCAGCTGTGCCCATGGATTGCAATTGCCCCTGCGAAGCCCGCCATGACATGCCACGCAGATTCAAACCAGCAGCCGCGAAGTCCTAGGCACATGCGCCATCAAAAACTCCATCTGGTCCGCCAGGATGCGGCGGTTGCGCAGGATGAAGTCTTCCCACAGGCTGGGCACGTAGGGCGTGTAGAGCAGCGGCATGTGCGCCTGCTCGGGCGTGCGGTTGCTTTTGCGGTGGTTGCAGGCGCGGCAGGCAGTGACCACGTTCATCCAGGTGTCGATGCCGTTTTGTGCAAACGGAATGATGTGTTCGCGGGTCAGGTCTTCCTCGTGGAAATGGTCACCGCAGTAGGCGCAGATGTTGCGGTCGCGGGCGAACAGTTTGCCGTTGGTCAGCCCCGGCTTGAGGTTGAAGGGGTTGATGTTGGGCACGCCCTTGGTGCCGATGATGCTGTTGATGGTGATGATGGACTGGTTGCCGGTGATGGCGTTGTGCCCGCCGTGAAACACAGCCACCTGCGCACCCATCTCCCAGCGCACTTCATCCGATGCATAGTGCAGCACGGCTTGTTCGAGGCTGATCCACGACTGTGGCAACCCTTGGGCTGAGAGCTTCAAGACCTTCAAACGAACCTCCAACATTTAGAAAAACGCATGGAAACCGGACTCAAACTGCTTGAGACCTCAATATACAGGGAATTCATGACAAAGCCGGGGCATCAGCCCTTTTCAGGCTCGCGGCCCTTGTCCAACCGACCCGAGGCGCTATTAAAACGATAATTGGCAGCATGAAGGTTTCGCAATGAAAGTTTTCCGCGGCTACCACCACCCCCAGCTTGCGGCGCAGTGCGCGCTGACGATTGGCAACTTCGATGGCGTGCACCGCGGCCACCAGGCCATGCTGGCACTGCTGAAAAACGAGGCGCAACACCGGGGCATTCCCAGTTGCGTGATGAGTTTCGAGCCGCATCCGCGCGACTACTTTGCCGCGGCGGCGCGCAAACCCGAGCTGGCGCCGGCACGTATTGCCACGCTGCGCGACAAGCTGACGGAGCTGGCGAACTGCGGCATCGACCAATGCGTGGTGCTGCCCTTCAATGCGCGGCTGGCTGCGCAGCCGGCCGAAGCATTCATCGAGGACGTGCTGGTCAAGGGCTTGGGCGTGCGCTACGTGCTGGTGGGCGACGACTTTCGTTTTGGCGCCAAACGCGCCGGCGACTACAACATGCTGGACACGGCCGGCGAGCGCCTGGGGTTTGAGGTGGCACGCATGAACAGTTATGAAGTGAGCAATACGCGGGTTTCAAGTTCCGCCGTGCGGGAAGCCCTGGGCCAAGGGCAGATGACCCGCGTAGCCAGCCTGCTGGGCCGGCCTTACAGCATTTCCGGCCATGTGGTGCACGGCCGTAAACTCGGGCGTGATCTCGGCTTTCGAACCCTGAATCTTCGCTTTTCGCATTGGAAACCGGCCGCCAGCGGGATTTTTGCTGTACAGGTCTTCGGCCTGGGTGACACACCTTTGCCCGGTGTGGCCAACCTGGGCATCCGGCCTTCGCTGGACCCGGATGACGTCAACGGCGGCCGCGTGCTGCTCGAAACCCATTGCCTGGCCTGGCCGGCCTCCCTGGGCGCCGAGGAGGCATACGGTAAAATCATCCGCGTGGAACTGCTACACAAACTGCACGACGAACTGAAATACGACAGTCTGGAAAGCCTCAAGGCGGGCATCACCAGGGACTGCGACGATGCGCGGGCGTTTTTTGCCGAGGCATCGAAGTCGTTTTCAGCCTCCATGCACACGGAAACCAGCCGCCAGACTACACGCGACCGAATTTAGACGATCTCGTCGCCTCTGGCCCCGCCCACCCTTCCGGGCGAACCGCTTTCTTTCCCGAACCGCATTTCCGGCGGCCCTGCCTCATCAGGCCGCCTCAACAGAAGCATCCCATGTCCGACACCAAAACCGATTACCGCAGCACCCTGAACCTGCCCGACACACCCTTCCCCATGCGCGGCGACCTGCCCAAGCGCGAAGCGGGCTGGGTCAAGGAATGGGACGACAAGGGCATTTATAAAAAGCTGCGCGACGTGCGCGCCGGAAAGCCCAAGTTTGTGCTGCACGATGGCCCGCCGTATGCGAACGGCCAGATCCACATCGGTCACGCTGCCAACAAGATCCTGAAGGACATGATCGTCAAGGCGCGCCAGCTCAAGGGGCTGGACGCCGTGTATGTGCCGGGCTGGGACTGCCACGGCCTGCCGATTGAAAATGCCATCGAAAAGCTGCATGGCCGCAATCTTTCCAGAGACGACGTGCAGGCCAAAAGCCGCGCTTTTGCCACCGAGCAGATCGCTCAGCAGAAAGAGGACTTCAAACGCCTGGGTGTGCTCGGCGAATGGGCCAATCCCTACCTGACCATGAACCCCGGCAACGAAGCCGATGAAATCCGCGCGCTCAAATGCATCATGGAGCGCGGTTTTGTGTACCGCGGCCTCAAGCCCGTGTACTGGTGCTTTGACTGCGGCTCCTCGCTAGCGGAGTTCGAGATCGAATACGCCGACAAGAAGTCCCAGACGTTGGACGTTGGCTTCAAGAGTGCAGAGCCCAACAAACTGGCTGCCGCTTTTGGGCTGAAAATCCTGGCGAAGGACGCGTTCGCCGTCATTTGGACAACCACCGCCTGGACCATCCCGGCCAACCAGGCGCTGAACCTGAACCCTGAACTGGAGTACGCGCTGGTGGACACCGAGCGCGGCATCCTGCTGCTGGCTTCGGTACTGGTGGAAAAGTGCATGGCACGTTATGCGCTGACCGGCACCGTGCTGGCCACCACCGCAGGCAAAAACCTGGCGTTACTCAATTTCATGCACCCGCTGCACGATGTGGATGCCGGCTACCGCCGCCTGAGCCCGGTGTTTCTGGCGGACTACGCCACAGCCGACGACGGCACTGGTATCGTGCATTCCTCGCCCGCCTACGGCGTGGAAGACTTTAACTCCTGCGTGGCCAATGGCATCGCCTATGACGACATCCTGAACCCGGTGCAGGGCAACGGCCGTTATGTCGATGACCTTCCGCTGTTTGGCGGTTTGAACATCTGGAAAGCCGCGCCGCTGGTGATCGACGCCCTGCGCGATGCCGGCCGCCTGTTTGCCACCGAAAACATCACGCACAGCTATCCGCATTGCTGGCGCCACAAGACGCCGGTGATCTACCGCGCCGCGGCCCAGTGGTTTGTGCGCATGGACGAAGGCGAAGGCGTTTTCACCAAAGACAAGGCGCCGCAAACCCTGCGCAAACTGGCCCTGGCCGCCATTGAGGAAACCACCTTCTACCCCGAAAACGGCAAGGTCCGCCTGCGCGACATGATCGCCGGCCGGCCCGACTGGTGCATCAGCCGCCAGCGCAACTGGGGCGTGCCGCTGCCCTTTTTCATCCACACCGCCACCGGCGAGCTGCACCCGCGCACCATGGAGATCATGGACCAGGCCGCCGCCATGGTGGAGGCCGGCGGCGTTGAAGCCTGGAGCAAGGCCAGCGCCGAGTCCATCATCGGCGCCGATGCACCAGACTACATCAAGAGCACCGACATCCTGGACGTCTGGTTCGACTCGGGCACCACCCATTTCCATGTGCTGAGGCGCAGCCATGCCGAGCAGTCTGCCTGGCCGGCCGACCTGTACCTCGAGGGCCACGACCAGCACCGCGGCTGGTTCCACTCCTCGCTGCTCACCTCATGCGCCATGTACGACCACGCGCCCTACAAGGGCCTGCTGACGCACGGCTTCACAGTGGACGGCAAGGGCCGCAAGATGAGCAAGAGCGAAGGCAACGTGGTGGCGCCGCAGGAGGTGTCCGGCAAGCTGGGCGCCGAGATCATCCGCCTGTGGTGCGCATCGACCGACTACTCGGGCGACCTCGCCATTGACGACAAGATTCTGGCGCGGGTAGTAGACGCCTACCGCCGCATCCGCAACACCCTGCGCTTTTTGCTGGCCAACATCAGTGACTTCGACCCGGCCACAGACGCCGTGCCGTTGGCGCAGATGCTGGAGATCGACCGCTACGCGCTGAGCCGCGCGGCGCAGCTGCAGGATGACATCCTCGCGCATTACGAGGTGTACGAATTCCACCCGGTGGTCTCCAAGCTGCAGATCTACTGCAGCGAAGACCTGGGCTCTTTCTACCTCGACATTCTGAAAGACCGCCTCTACACCACAGCGCCAAAGTCGCTAGCCCGCCGTAGCGCGCAAACCGCACTGCACCAGATCACGCACGCCATGCTGCGCTGGATGGCGCCCTTCCTGAGCTTCACGGCCGAGGAAGCCTGGAAGGTGTTCGGCAGCTCGGAGTCCATCTTCATGGAAACCTATGCCGACCTGGCCGCGCCCAATGACGCGCTGCTGGCCAAGTGGAGCCGCATCCGCGAGCTGCGCGACGCGGTCAACAAGGACATTGAAGCGCTGCGCGCCGACGGCAAGGTCGGCTCGTCCCTGCAGGCCCAGGTCAGGCTGGAAGTGCCGGCCGCCGACCATACGCTGCTAGCCAGCCTCGGGGATGATCTGAAATTTGTCTTCATCACATCCGCTATTGATTTAGTAGCTGGAAGTGCACAATCCATAGGGGTTGAGGCCAGTTCTTTCGTCAAATGCGAGCGCTGCTGGCATTACCGCGAAGACGTCGGCCACGACGCGGAACACCCCACGATTTGCGGCCGCTGCACCAGCAACCTGTTTGGCGCAGGCGAAGCCAGAAAGTTCGCCTGATGGCCAAGACCACCTTCGGAACCACACCCCCCAGCCTGTTGCCCTGGCTGGGCCTGGCGCTGATCCTCCTGATCACCGACCAGCTCACCAAAGTGCTGATCCTGGGCTCTTACCAGCTGGGTGACGCCACCTACGTGACGAGCTTTTTCAACATAGTGCGGGCGCACAACACCGGCGCGGCCTTTTCCTTTCTGGCTTCGGCCGCAGGCTGGCAGCGCTGGTTCTTCACCGGCATCGGTGTGGCTGCGACGCTGTTCATCCTGTGGATGCTCAAGTCCCACGCCGGACAAAAGCTGTTTTCGTTTGCGCTGGCCTGCATCCTGGGCGGCGCCGTCGGCAATGTGATCGACCGCCTGCTGCACGGCTACGTGGTGGACTTTCTGGAATTTCATTACGGCGGCTGGCATTTCCCGGCCTTCAACGTGGCAGACAGCGCCATCACCGTAGGCGCGGTTTGTCTCATCCTTGACGAGCTGCTACGGGTCAAGAAAAGTTAGCCCCCACGCTCCGCCGCTGCGCGGGTCGCTGCCCCCCGAGGGGGCGCTGCGCCTGCGGTCCGGCAAAGCCGGTCCCGCGGCCCCTGCTTGAAGGGGATTACCATCGTGCTTCCCCGCATGGCCACCTGGCATTTCGAAGAATGTCTTCCCGGCAGCGCACGGGCGTTATAGTGACTCCTAGTTTATGAAGCATCTGTTGAATCTATTGGCAGCCATTGCGCTGTTGGTGTGGGGAACCCACTTGGTTCGGACTGGCATCCTGCGCGTGTTCGGGGCCAATCTGCGCCAGGTGTTGTCACGCAGCATCAGCAACCGCTTCAATGCCGCACTCTCTGGCCTGGGCGTGACCGCGCTGGTGCAGTCCAGCACGGCCACGGCGCTGATTGTTTCCTCCTTCGTCGGCCAGGGCCTGATCGCGCTGCCGCTGGCGCTGGCCGTGATGCTGGGCGCCGACATCGGCACCAGCCTGATGGCGGTGGTCTTTTCCTTTGACCTGTCCTGGCTGTCACCGCTGTTCATCTTCACCGGCGTGGTGCTTTTCATCTCGCGGCAGTCCACCAATCTGGGTCGCTTCGGCCGCGTTCTGATCGGACTGGGGCTGATGCTGCTGGCGCTGCGCCTGGTTACCGACTCGACCACGGTGCTGACCTCCAATGTGGCGGTGAAGGCCTTGCTGGGCACACTGAGCAGCGACCTGCTGCTCGAGATCACCGTCGGCGCCGTGCTGTCCCTGGTGTCCTATTCCAGCCTGGCCATCGTGCTGCTGACGGCCACCCTGGCGGCCTCCAGCGTGATTCCGCCGGATGTGGCGCTGGGGCTGGTGCTGGGTGCCAACCTGGGCAGCGGCCTGCTGGCGGTGCTGACCACCGCGCGCTCGGCCATTGAAGTGCGGCAAGTGCCAATGGGCAACCTGGTCTTCAAGCTGCTGGGCGTGGCCGCTGCCGCGCCTTTTGTGGGCCTGTGGCTGCGCCACGTGTCGCCTTACCTGGGTGAAGCGGCCACCATGGTGGTGCTGTTTCACCTGATGTTCAACCTGGCCGTGGGCCTCGCCTTTATCGGCTGGACGCAGGTGGTGGCGCGCTGGGTCGAAAAACTCCTGCCGCGTCCCATCAAGGGCGCCGGCGGCGGCCGGCCGCACCATCTGGACCCGACCGCGCTGTCCACCCCGTCGCTGGCCATCTCCTGCGCCGCCCGTGAGGCCCTGCACCAGGCCGACGTGGTCGAGAGCATGCTGATCGGTGTGCTGCAAGTCATGCGCTACAACGATCTGCGGCTGGCCGAAGACCTGCGAAAGATGGACGACACCGTGGATGAGCTGTATTCGGCCATCAAGTACTACCTGACCAAGATCTCGCGCGAGGCGCTGGGCGAGGAAGAAAGCCGGCGCTGGACAGACATCATCAGCTTCACCATCAACATGGAGCAGATCGGCGACATCATCGAACGCGTGCTGATCGACATCGAGGACAAGAAGATCAAGCCCGGCCGCAACTTCTCGGAAGCCGGCATGGCCGAGATCTGCGAGCTGCACCAGCGCCTGCTCGACAACCTGCGCCTGGGCATGAGCGTGTTCCTCAACGGCAACGTGCGCGACGCCAAAAAACTGCTGGAGGAAAAAGCGCGCTTTCGCGACCTCGAGCGCGCCTATGCCAACACCCACCTGGGCCGGCTGTCCGACAACACCATGCAGAGCATTGAAACCAGTTCGCTGCACATCGACCTGATCAGCGACCTCAAACGCATCAACTCGCACATCTGCTCCATCGCCTACCCCATCCTCGACTCCGCCGGTGCCCTGGTGCCTAACCGCCTGCGCCACAGTGCTTTCAGTGATTCACTGTCGCGCTGAGCTGCGGGGCGTGCCGGCATGAATCCCGACGCCGGCCAGCTGTGGCGCGCACCGCGCTGGGCGCTGGCCGTGCTGCTGGCCCTGCTGGGCATGCTGGGTCCGTTTTCCATCGACACCTACATCCCGGCGTTTTCCGGCATTGCGCGCTCGCTGGGCGCCACACCGGTGGAGATGCAGCAGACGCTGTCGGCCTACCTGTTCGGTTTTGCCTTCATGAACCTGTT
>NZ_JBDTTH010000042.1:0-35360 GCF_039930745.1 Polaromonas sp.
TTGCCGGCCAGCGTCGGCACCTCGATCTCGCCGCCCAGCGCCGCCGCCGCCATGCCGATGGGCACCACACAGTGCAGATCGTCGCCGTCGCGTTCGAAGATTTCGTGCTTTTTCAGCCGGATCTCGATGTACAGATCGCCTGGTGGGCCGCCATTGGTACCCGGCTCTCCGTTCCCTGTAGAGCGGATGCGCATGCCATCGTCAATGCCGGCGGGAATCTTGACTTCCAGCGTTTTGTTGTTCTTGGTCTTGCCGACGCCGTGGCAGGTGACGCAGGGCTCGGGGATCAGTTTGCCGGTGCCCTTGCACTGTGGGCAGGTCTGTTGCACGCTGAAAAAGCCCTGGCGCATCTGCACCACGCCATGGCCGTGGCAGGTGGTGCAGGTGACAACCTTGGTGCCCGGTTTGGCGCCGGTGCCGTGGCAGATGTTGCAGTTGTCCCAGCTCGGGATGCGGATCTGCGCATCCTTGCCGGTGGCCGCTTCTTCCAGCGTGACTTCCATGGCGTAGCTGAGGTCGCCGCCGCGGTAGACCTGGCGGCCGCCGCGCTGGCCGGCGCGGCCTTGCTGCGCACCAAACACATCACCGAAGATATCGCCGAAAGCTTCGGCAAAACCGCCAAAGCCTTCCGCACCCGGCCCACCGCCGCGGTTTGGGTCCACGCCGGCGTGGCCGTACTGGTCGTAGGCTGCACGCTTTTGCGCGTCGGACAGCATCTCGTAGGCCTCTTTGGCTTCCTTGAATTTCTCCTCCGACACCTTGCCGTCACCCTGGTTGCGGTCGGGGTGGTGCTTCATCGCCAGCTTGCGATAGGCTTTCTTGATGTCTTCGTCGCTGGCATTTTTCGGAACACCCAGCGTGTCGTAGTAGTCTTTTTTGATGGCCATGGGAATTGCGTTTCAGTGGGAGGGATTCCAGTGCCCCGGATGCGGCAAAGCGGAATGCGGGGAAAGCCCCCGATTCCGCTTCGCTGCCCGGAGGCTAGTGCAGTGTTGCATGCTTGATGGAACAAATAAAAATGATGGATTTTGAATCAGGGCAAGGCGCAAACCACAGCGATACCCCGGGTATCGCGCGGATTTGCAACGCAGCCATGGCGCAAAAGACGCATTTTTATGTTCCAGATAGCGTGCAACACCGCACCAGACATCAAACAGGGGATCAGCCCTTTTTGACTTCCTTGACTTCGGCGTCCACCACATTGTCGTCCGCGGCCGGCTGGGCTACCGCCTCTTCGCCGCCGGCTGTACCGCCCGCTTGCGCTGCCTGCGAAGCCTGCATGTCGGCGTACATTTTTTCGCCGAGCTTCTGGCTTGCGTCCATGAGTGCGGCGTTTTTCGCGTCGATGGCGTCCTTGCTTTCACCCTTGAGCGCTTCTTCCATGTCCTTGATGGCGGCCTCGATTTTTTCTTTCTCGCCGGCGTCCAGCTTGTCGCCGTATTCGGTCAGCGATTTTTTCACGCTGTGCACCATGGCTTCAGCATTGTTCTTGGCCTGCACAAACTCGACGCGCTGCTTGTCGTCCTCGGCGTGAAGTTCAGCATCCTTGACCATTTGCTGGATCTCGGCTTCAGACAAACCGGAGTTGGCCTTGATGGTGATCTTGTTTTCCTTGCCGGTGCCTTTGTCTTTGGCGCCCACGTGCAAGATGCCGTTGGCGTCAATGTCGAAAGACACCTCGATCTGTGGCGTGCCACGGGCTGCCGGTGGAATGCCTTCCAGGTTGAACTCGCCAAGGGCCTTGTTGCCGACGGCCAGCTCGCGCTCGCCCTGGTAGACCTTGATGGTCACGGCCGGCTGGTTGTCTTCGGCCGTCGAGAAGGTCTGTGCAAACTTGGTCGGGATGGTCGTGTTCTTCTTGATCATTTTGGTCATCACGCCGCCCATGGTCTCGATGCCGAGGGACAGCGGCGTCACGTCGAGCAGCAGCACGTCGGTGCGGTCGCCCGACAGGACCTGGCCCTGGATCGCGGCGCCAACAGCCACGGCCTCATCGGGGTTCACATCCTTGCGCGGGTCCTTGCCAAAGAATTCCTTGACCTTGTCCTGTACCTTGGGCATGCGGGTCTGGCCGCCGACCAGGATCACGTCATGGATGTCGTTTCCGCTGACGCTGGCGTCTTTCATGGCCACGCGGCTGGGCGTGATGGTGCGCTCGACCAGCTCTTCGACCAGCTGCTCCAGCTTGGAGCGGGTCATCTTGATGTTCAGGTGTTTCGGGCCCGAAGCATCTGCCGTGATGTAGGGCAGGTTGATATCGGTCTGCGCGCTGCTCGACAGCTCGATCTTGGCCTTTTCAGCGGCTTCCTTCAGGCGCTGCAGGGCCAGCACGTCCTTGCCCAGGTCCACGCCTTGTTCTTTCTTGAACTCGGCAATGATGAAGTCGATGATGCGCTGGTCGAAGTCTTCGCCGCCCAGGAAGGTGTCGCCATTGGTCGAGAGCACCTCGAACTGCTTTTCACCGTCGACATCGGCAATCTCGATGATGGAGATGTCGAAAGTGCCGCCGCCAAGGTCATAGACCGAGATCTTGCGGTCGCCTTTTTCCTGCTTGTCCATGCCGAAGGCCAGCGCAGCGGCGGTGGGTTCGTTGATGATGCGCTTGACGTCCAGGCCGGCAATCCGGCCCGCATCTTTCGTGGCCTGGCGTTGCGCGTCATTGAAGTAGGCAGGCACGGTGATCACGGCTTCCGTGACCGGCTCGCCGAGGTAGTCTTCGGCGGTTTTCTTCATCTTGCGCAGGATGTCGGCGCTGACCTGCTGCGGCGACATTTTCTTGCCGTGCACCTCGACCCAGGCGTCGCCGTTGTCGGCTGCCACGATCTTGTAGGGCATCAGGTCGATGTCCTTCTGGACTTCTTTTTCAGTGAACTTGCGGCCGATCAGGCGCTTGACGGCGTACAGGGTGTTCTTCGGGTTGGTCACGGCCTGGCGCTTGGCCGAGGCACCGACCAGCACTTCACCGTTTTCGAGATAAGCCACCACCGACGGGGTGGTGCGTGCGCCTTCCGAGTTTTCGATGACGCGGGGAACATTGCCCTCCATCACAGCCACGCAGCTGTTGGTGGTGCCCAAATCGATGCCGATGATTCTGCCCATGATTCACTCCTAGATTTCTTGGTTAAGTTGTTTGAATGCGGTGTGGCTGCTGATTCAGCCCTTGGCCTTGAGGCCATGTTGATGACTTGTGGATAACTTTGCGTGTTTCAAGTGCGCTTACATCAATTGCCGAACTTATTTCGGGGCGGCCACCGTGACGAGCGCGGGGCGCAGCACGCGATCGGCGATCAGGTAGCCTTTTTGCAGCACGCTGACCACGGTGTTGGCTTCCTGGGTGGACTCCGGCGGCAGCGGCACCATGCTGATGGCCTGGTGCTGGTGCGGGTCGAACTTGCTGCCGGTGGCGGGGTTGATCTCGATCACCTTGTTGCGTTCCAGCGCGCTCTTGAGCTGCTTGAGCGTGGCCTCGGTGCCTTCACGAATCTGCGCGGCAGTGGCGTCCGGCTGCAGCAGCCCGGCTTCCAGGCTGTCAGTGACGGGGAGCAGGCTTTCCGCAAAACTTTCGACGGCGAACTTGCGCGCTTTGGCAATTTCATCGTCGGCACGGCGGCGGGCATTTTCAGACTCGGCCCTGGCGCGCAGGAAGTTGTCGGCCAGTTCGGCGTTTTTAGCCTGCAGCGCGGCCAGGTCGGCCTGGGCGGCTGCCAGCGCGTCGGCCTCGTTGGCGGCCTGGGCGGCTTCCAGCTCTTCCGGGCTGGGGGCGCCTGTAAGTTCTTGATTTTGTTCGGATTGGTTGTTGTCGGACATGGTCGGAGACAGGTTGTTCAGAAGGACAAGAGCGCTAGCTGGGGGCGACAAAGCCCTTTTCAAGACAAGGGATTGGCGTCAGGTGCTAGACAGTTGCCGCCCAAGAACAGGCCGGCCCAAGGGCCGGATGCTATGAAATAAATAGCTGCCTGCGCAGGCAGAAAAAGGGCGGGAGGCCGATTTTATGCATAAAACCCGGCACCGGAAGCGCTCGCCCCCAATAAAAAGACAGGCGCAGGGCCTGTCTCTTGGGAGTGGCAGCGCCTTATTTTTTCTTGATGGCGCTGACCTTGGTCTGGCTGGCGGACCACTTGGCGGCAAAGGCCTGCACGTCGTTCAAGCGCTTGAGCAGGTCGCTGCCGAGGGCGGTGACGATGTAGCCGTCATTGCCGTGGCCCATCAGGCCGGCGGCGCGCAGTTCCTTGATGCGGGTATTCAGGGTGTTGGGCGTGATGCTGCCAATGCTGTCCTGCAGCAGCCGGAAAGTCTGCGGATGGCCGTCCTTGAGTGCCCACAGTACGCGTAGCGCGTAGCGCGATTCAAGCAGTTCAAACAGTTGTCCGACGGCGGCATTTTCTTTGGCACTCATGGGTGGCATCTCCTGGTCACGTTTTTTTCACGGTTAATCGGTAAGCACGCGCTTGAAGCGGAATATAGCGCAAATTTCCGGCTGCTACTAGTTTTATAGCTGCCCGCGCCCGCAGGATGTAGCCTGACAGCCAAAAAGGCCTGAAAAGTTGTGGTGGATGGGCTGGTACTGCAGGCCGGAAGGAGCGAAACAGGATGAAAGTGATGGCTTTGCGCTCAGGGCAAGGCGCAAGCCGCAGCGAAGGCTGTACGCCTTCGCAGGGGTTGCAACACCGCCATGGCGGCGAAGACGCGCTTTCATGTTTCGATATTTTCGGCCTCAGAGATAGACCTTCTGCAACAGCCGGATCAGGGTTTTTGCCTCGCTGGCCGACAGGCGGGACGCGACATCGGCCTCCAGTCCCACGGCCATGCTTTCGGCCTCGCGCATGAGCTTCTTGCCGCTGGCGGTCAGGTGCAGGCCCACGGCGCGGCCGTCGCGCGGATGCGGCTTGCGGGCTATCAGCTCGCGTTTTTCCAGGGTGTTGACCATGGCCACCAGGTTGGGCGGGAGGATGCCCAGGGCCGTGCAGAGCTGGCGCGAAGTGATGCCGGGGTTGTGGGTGATCATCGACAGCACCGAAAAATCGACTGGTCGCAGGCCAAAGGGCGCCATTCGGACCATGAACACTTCGATGACTGCCAGTGCCGCACGGCGGGCGTTGTAACCGAGCAGTCCTTCGAGGTAGCTTGTATCGACCTGCTCCACCGTGGCGGTGGTGGCTGCGGGGCGGGAAGGTTTGGGAAGGTCGCGGGCGCTCATGAGACTCCTTGGGCTCCGTCAATGATCATTGTTGACTGTGGCAGGGCCATGTGATCTCAGGCTGCTTTTCGGGTTGCACCCAGGTAGGTGTCCACCACGCGCGGGTCCTTCGCGAGGTCGGCGGCCGGGCCGCTCAGGCCGATCTCGCCCATCTCCAGCACGTAGCCGTGGTCGGCCGCTTCCAGTGCGGCGCGTGCATTCTGCTCGACCAGCAGGGTGGTGACGCCGGTTTTTCGCAGCGCCTCGATGGTGCGAAAAATTTCCCGCACGATGAGCGGCGCCAGGCCCAGGCTGGGTTCGTCAAGCATCAGCAGCGACGGCCGGGACATCAGGGCCCGACCCAGGGCCAGCATTTGCCGTTCACCGCCCGACAGCGTGCCGGCTTCCTGGGCGCGGCGCTCCTTCAGGCGCGGAAACAGGTCGAACACCACCTCCATCTGGTCGCGCCAGGCCTTGTTGCGCAAGCGCACCTGGCGGAAGGCGCCGAGCACCAGGTTGTCTTCCACCGACATGCTGCCGAACAGCTCGCGTTTTTCTGGCACCAGTGCAATACCCAGCATGACGCGTTCTTCCAGCGGCAGGCCAATGATGGACTGCCCCGCGTATTCGATGCTGCCGGTTGCCGGCAGGATGCCCATGAGGGCGTTGAGCAGGGTGGACTTGCCCGCGCCGTTGGGGCCGATGACGGTGATGATGCTGCCGGCTTCGGCCTGCAGGTCGATGCCGCGCAGGACCTCGGCCTTGCCGTAGCCGGCGTGGAGGTTTTTGACGGTGAGAAGAGGTGTGCTCATGCTGATCAATGTTCCGTACCGAGGTAGGCGGCGCGTACCGCCGGGCTGGCCTGGATTTCCTCGGGCGTGCCTTCGATCAGGCGGGTGCCGAATTCCATGACCACAATGCGGTCGGTGACCTGCATGACGAGGTCCATGTCGTGTTCGACCAGCAGGATGCTCATGCCTTCGGCCTTGAGCTGGCGCAACACGGCGATCAGCGCCTGCTTTTCCAGATAGCGCAGGCCGGCTGCAGGTTCGTCGAGCAGCAGCAGGGCCGGGTCGTTGCACAGCGCGCGCGCAATTTCCAGCAGCCGCTGCTGGCCCATGGCCAGGTTGCCCGCCAGTTCATGCAGGTGGCTGCCCATGCCGACGCGGCGCAGCTGCTGCTCGGCTTCGCGCAGCAGGCGCTGCTCTTCCGCGCGGTCCAGCCGCAGCATGGCCGACGGAGCGCCTTTGCTGCCGCGCAGATGGGCGCCCAGCGCGACGTTCTCCAGCACCGTCATGTCGGCAATCATCTTGACGTGCTGGAAGGTACGCGAAATACCGCGCTTGGCGATCTCGCGCGAGGGCAGGCCGCTGATGGTTTCGCCGCGGAAGCTCACGCTGCCGCGCGTCAGCGACAACACGCCGGTGATCAGGTTGAAGGTGGTGGATTTGCCGGCGCCGTTGGGCCCGATCAGCCCGACGATCTGGCCCGAGGCGACCGAGAAATTGATGTCGTTAACCGCGACCAGCCCGCCGAATTCCTTGCGGATGTCGGTAGCCTGCAGCACGATTTCCCCGGTGGCGGGCTTGGTGCGCAGGGGCAGCGCAGCGGCGTCCTGCCAGTCCACCTTGCGCGGTGGCTTGGGCAGCTTGCGGTCCACAAAGGCCCAGATGCCGTCAGGTGCGTACTTGAGCGTCAGCACCAGCAACACGCCGAACACGATGATTTCGTAGCTGCCGCTGGTACCGATGAGGCGGGGCAGCAGCACCTGCAGTTGGTCCCCCATGAGTTTGGTGATGGCCACGCCAGTGATGGCCCCCCACACATGGCCCGCGCCGCCGAGCACGGCCATGAACAGGTACTCGATGCCCACGTGCACGCCGAAAGGGGAAGGGTTGACCGAGCGCTGGAAGTGCGCGTACAGCCATCCGGAAACAGACGCAAAGAGCGCGGCAATCAGGAAGATGCCGATCTTGAAGCGCAGGGTGTCTATGCCCATGGACTCGGCCATTTGCGAGCCTGTCTTGAGGGAACGGATGGCGCGCCCCACACGCGAGTCGAGCAGGTGGATCAAGGACAGGGTGCCCAGCAGCACCAGCGACCACGTCAGCAGCAGGTAGACCCGCCCCTGGCCCAGCTCCCAGCCGAAAATCGACAGTCCGGTGACGCCCAGGATGCCATCGTATTTTCCCAGAGCGTCCAGGTTGCCCATGGTGTAGTACAGCGACAGGCCCCAGGCCAGCGTGGCCAGCGGCAGGTAGTGGCCCGACATGCGCAGCGTGATCCAGCCCAGCACCACGGCGCAGGCCGCAGTCAGGCCCAGGCCGACGAGCAGTGTGACCCAGGGGGAGAGCCCTGCGTTCACCGTGAGGTAAGCACTGGTGTAAGCGCCTATGCCCACAAAGGCCGCCTGTCCAAAAGAAGTCAGGCCGCCGACGCCAGTCAGCAGGATCAGGCCGAGCACGGTCAGGCTGGAGATGCCGATGTAGTTGAGCTGGGTGATCCAGAACTCGGGCACGGGCAATATGCAGACCAGCACGAGCGCAGCGATCAGGGCCCAGGGCCCCAGTTTGCGGAGGGTCATGTCAGTGCTCCTCGTCCGAATGCCCGCCCTTGAGCGAGCGCCAGAACAGCACGGGCAGAATCAGCGTGAAAACGATGACTTCCTTGAAGGCACTGGCCCAGAAGGACCCAAAGGCCTCGATGATGCCGACCAGCAGTGAACCCACGGCGGCGCCGGGGTAACTGGCCAGGCCGCCGATGACCGCGGCCACAAAACCCTTCAGGCCGATGAGAAAGCCGGAGTCATAAAACACCGTGGTGGTGGGGCCGATGAGTAGGCCCGAGAGCGCACCTATCAGCGCCGCCATGGCCAAGGTCAGCTGGCCCGCGGTTTGCGACGAAATGCCCATGAGCCGCGCACCCAGGCGGTTCACCGCTGTCGCGCGCAGTGCCTTGCCGTACAGGGTGCGTTCAAAAAACAGCCACAGCAAAACAATCAGTGCTGTAGAGGCCAGCGCAATGATCACAGCCTGGCCGGAGAGATTCACCGCCCCCAGGCTGAAGCGTTCATCCCAGAACGGCGGGTTGCGATACCCTTCAGCGCCGAAGAACAGCAGCCCCAGGCCGGTCAGCGCAAAATGCACACCCACCGACACGATCAGCAGGACCAGCGAGCTGGCATCGGCCAGCGACTGGTAGGCCAGGCGATAGACCAGCGGACCGAAGCAGGTGACGATGCAGACCGACAGCAGGGCCTGAACCAGCAATGAAAACTGCTGGGGCGCGGCCCAGAGGGTGAGCAGCGACACCACGACCGGCGCCACCAGCACTTTGAGCCCGGCCAGCAGCGCGCCTGCAGGCTGCCGGTGTCGCTTCCAGGTCTGCCCGGCTTCAGCCAGCGCGGCCAGCCCGGCGAGCAGCAGCAACAGCCAGATGGTTCCCGGTACCTTGCCGGTCTGCAGGATGGCGAGGGTCAGCGCGCCATAGGTCACGAACTCGCCTTGGGGAATAAAGATCACCCGGGTGACAGCAAACACCAGGACGGTGGCCAGCCCCAGCAGCGCATAAATGGCGCCATTGGTGAGGCCGTCGACCAGCAGGATGCTGGCAATTGAAAAATCCATTGATAAACCTTCGGGGAATCTGTGAAAGGCCAGGGCAGGACGGGTTGTGGCCCGCCTGCCCGATGGCGTAATGCCTGTGCCGGAGGATCAGGGCTGCAGCTTCCAGTCGCCGCCCACGATCTTCATGATCACGCCGGTGTCGTCGGTGTAGCCCGCATGGTTGGTGGCGGTGTAGTTCACGGTGCCGTGGAACAGCGGAATCGGGCCGGCGTTTTCCAGTGCCGCTTTCAGCGCGCCGCGGAATTCCTTGGTACCGGGTTTGGCGGTTTTCAGTGCCACGGGAATGATCTTCTGCAGGATCACGGAAGCGTCATAGGCATGGCCAGCAAACGGATTGCGGCTGTTCGGGCCATAAATCTTTTCCCAGGCCGTCACGTGGGTCATGGCCACTTTCTTGCTGGGGTGGTTGGCTGGTAACTGCTCGGCCACCACGCCGGGTCCGGCGACCACAAACGCACCTTCCACGTCTTTGCCGCCAACGCGCATCAGGTCACGCGAGGCCGCGCCATGGGTCTGGTAGATCTTGCCTTTGTAGCCGCGCTCGATCAGCGCCTTGTGCGGCATGGCGGCACCGCTGCCAGAGGCAACGATCAGGATGGCGTCGGGGTTGCCGGCCGTGACTTTCAGGGCCTGGCCCGTGACGCTGGTGTCGGTGCGGGCGAAACGCTCTTCGGACACAAACTTCATGTCGCTTCCGGCCATCTTGACCTTCATGTCACGCAGGAACAGCTCGCCGTAAGCGTCAGCGTAGCCAAGGAAGCCGACTGTCTTGACGCCGGTTTTTTTCATGTGGGCCACGATGGCGTGGGACATCACCAGGGTGGACTGCGGCGTGTTGTAGGACCAGGGGGCCTTGGTGGTGGACACATCGATGGGGGCAAAGGTCAGGTGCATGGTGCCGGTTTCCGCGGCCACTGCGGCCACGGCGTTGGCCGTTGGCGTGGCGGCAGAACCGAGCAGGATGTCTACCTTGTCTTCCGCGACCAGGCGGCGGGCATTTTTGGTGGCATTGGTAGGGTCGGTGGCATCGTCAAGAATGATGACGTTGAGCTTTTCACCGCCAATGCTGGTGGGCCACAGGGCAATCGAATTCTTGATCGGGATGCCCAGTGCCGAGGTCGGGCCCGTCAGCGGCAGGCTGATGCCGATGTTGATATCGGCCAGGGCGGCACTAGCCGCCGAACCAGCCAGGGCGATGGCGAGAAGGGATTTGGTAAAGGTCATGCTAGGTCTCCGGTTGTAAAAATGGAATGTCAAAAAATTAAAATCACGCGATCACAAGGTGTGGCAAAGGGGCAGGGAAACGCAGGGTGCCTGTTTCAGCGCGGCGCCATGCGTAGCGCGCCGTCCAGGCGGATCACCTCACCGTTCAGGTGGCTGTTGGTGACGATATGCGAAGCCAGCTGGGCAAACTCTTCGGGTTTTCCCAGGCGTGAAGGAAATGGAATCGAGGCGGCCAGCGATTGCTGCACCGGCTCTGGCAGCTGCTTCATCAGCGGCGTGGAGAACAGGCCGGGCGCGATGGTGCAGACGCGGATGCCGTATTGCGCCAGGTCGCGTGCCATCGGCAGCGTCATGCCGACCAACCCGCCCTTGGAGGCGCTGTAGGCCTGCTGGCCGACCTGGCCATCAAAGGCTGCGACCGAAGCCGTGAACATCATGACGCCGCGCTCGCCGTCTTCCAGCGGGTCCAGCTTGGTGCAGGCCGCCGCAAACAGGCGGCTGATGTTGTAGCTCCCGATCAAATTCACGTGGATGACTTTGGCAAAGTCTTCCAGGGGCGCGGCATTGCCGTCCCTGCCGACAATGCGCTTGGCGGTGCCGATTCCGGCAATGTTCATCAGGATGCGCGCCGGGCCATGGGCCGCAGTGGCCCCGGCGAGTGCCGCCACCACGCTGTCGGTGCTGGTGATATCGCATTGGCAGGCGATGCCGCCAATCTCCGCGGCGACTTTCTCGGCTTGTGCCATGTTGACGTCGAGCACGGCAACCCTGGCGCCCAGGCGGGCCAGTTCGCGTGCGACGGCTTCGCCCAGGCCCGAGGCGCCGCCCGTGACCAATGCTGCGTGTCCCTGGATATTCATGCTTTTGCTTTCGGAAGAATGGTGAAGGACAGGGTGCCTCCGTGCGGGGCGCTGACCAGCGGGTCGCGGTGCTTGAGCACGGCACCCTGGTTGATCGAGCCCTTGTCGATGGAAGGCGGTTCGCTCAGCAGATGTGCGCGCGCCATGCGGCTGGCGCTGCCCGCGGTTGTCGCGGCCAGGCCGTCGAGCAAGTGCTGGAGGCGTGCCGGGACTGAAGCGCTTTCCAGCACTTCTTTCAGCGTTGCCTGCGGGCCCAGCCCGCTGAGCGTTCCTATGGGTGTAATGAAAAACACAGTGAAAACTAGGTAGCCTGGTGATTCGCCGAGTTTGCCCGCGGCATTTCCGGGTGGATCTCGAACAGTTGCGGATTGGTCGGGTTGACGGCCACGCGCACCCAGCCCGAGTCCGGCCAGCCGAAAGTCTCCAGCCGCGTAAGGTTCTCGAAGAACCGCTGCGTCTTCGGATTCAGCAGTGGCTTCCCGGTTCGGTAGATGTGCGTGTCGCCATGCACGTACAGCACCGGGAGCCGGTAGTTCTGCATTTGTTCGATGAGCGCGTCCAGGAAGGGGTCATAGGGTGTGGCCGGCGGTACCTGCGGCGCTTCGGCGCCGCGCACGCTGCGTGCATAGCGCGAAGCGTACGACCGCGTCCAGCGGTTCTCGAAGTCGGGATTCGCGTGCGAGATCAGCACCAGCCCGGCGCTTGTCTCGGCCTTGGCGGTGGCGAAGGCCCGTTGCATCCAGGCAATCGCCGCCGCCTGACGCGTCCGGTGCTCTTCCGCGGAAGTCTGGGCATTGTCGTCACTGCCCACGATGTGCAGGGTCGCGAAGCGCAGCCCTTGAACACTCCAGGTCAGGTTCTCGACAAAGCGTGCGTGTGCCGGGTCGCGCGACTGGCTCTGCACCGCCATGCTGCGCTGACCCAATGTGCCTTCGCGCGGATAGAAAGTGGCACGCAGCTTCTGCAAGCGCTCCAGCGGGTCGACCTTGATCTTCTTGAAATACACGGCGTCGGACCAGTCGTTGTCGCCCGGCGTCAGCACCATCGGATGGCGACATGATTGGAAGGTACCCAGCACGTAAGCGTAGTTCTCGTCCGTCATCGGCATGCGTGCAAGAGCGGGGTCGCGCTCATACGGGCGTGGGTCGAACATGCAGTCGCCGATGTGGGCGACGAAGGCCAGTTCGCGTGCGTTGATGTCGTCCATGACCCGTGCATACTCGGCCTCCTGCGCACGCGTATACGGGATGTCCCCGACGATCCCGAACTCGAAGCCGCCGCCGCGCGCTGTCTGCCGCGGCGCGGTACCGGTGCAGGCCTGCACCAGCGGCAGCGCAGCAATCGCGCCGACGGCGCGGGCGATGAAGGGGCGCCGGCCAACTATTGGATTACTCATGTCTGTCTCCTTGCGCCGGTAAAAACCGGCAAGGTGTGAGTGAAAGAGTGTGTTGAAAACCTAACCAGCTACCGCGGCCTCCGGCAGGGCGATCTTCGCCCCGAGGCGCGCCAGCTCGCGCGCCGTCGCTTTACCAAGACCGGAGGCGCCGCCGGTCACGATGGCCGCATGTCCCTGGATATTCATTTCTTCGCTCCCTTCTGAGGCTTGATGATGAAATCCAGCGAATCGTCATGCAGCGCGTTGACCAAAGCATCGCGGTGTTTGAGCACCGCGCGCTGGTTGATGGAGCCTTTGTCCGTCACTTCACCCTTGTCGATGGACGGTGGATCGGTCAGCAAATGCGCGCGCGCGATGTGGCTGGCGCTGCCCGTGGCTGTTGCGGCCAGGTCGTCGAGCAGCTTCTGGAAACGCGCCTGGACCGGGGCGCTTTCCAGCACCTCTTTCAGGCTGGCTTGGGCACCAAGTCCGCTGAGGGCGCGGCAGGCGGTCGTCGGGAAAATCAGTGCACCGACTTCCTTGAGATTGATGCCGGTGAGCACCGCATCCAGCACATACGGTGCACCTGCGGCAATGATTTTGGCGCGCAGCGGCCCCACGCTGACAAAGGTGCCGGTGGCAAGCTTGAAGTCTTCGGCGATGCGGCCGTCGAACTTCAGCCCCTTGTGGATATCGCTTTTGTCTATCCATGCCACTGCATCACCGGTGCAGAAAAAGCCCTCGTCGTCCAGCGACTCCTGTGTGGCTTCGGGCGCGCGCCAGTAACCAGGCGTGATGTTGGGGCCGCGGTAACGCACTTCGATCTTGCCGTCCACAGGCACCAGCTTGAGTTCCAGGCCGGGCGTTGGCACGCCAAGGTCGCCGGCTTTCACGTCGGGGCTGGTGACAAAAATGCCGAAGGGGCCGGATTCGGTCATGCCCAGGCCGGTGCCCATCACAATGCGTTCGCCAATTTCTGCTTCCTGCGTCTGGTGCAGGCTGTCCCAGACCGGCTGGGCCAGTGCGGCACCGGCATAAAAAAACATCTTCACGCGCGACAGCAGGTTTTTGCGCAGCTGCGCATCACTTTTCATCGCGTGGGCGATCGCCTCGAAACCGGTGGGCACATTGAAATACACGGTCGGCGCGATCTCGCGCAGGTTGCGCAGCGTTTCCTCCATCAGCGCGGGTGTCGGCTTGCCGTCGTCGATATACAGCGTGCCGCCGTTGTAGACAGTCATGCCGAAGTTGTGGTTGCCGCCAAACGTATGGTTCCAGGGCAGCCAGTCGACCAGCACTGTCGGCTCGTCGGCCAGCACCGGCATCGACTGGCGCATCTGCTGCTGGTTGGCGCACCACATGCGCTGCGTGTTGATCACGGCCTTGGGCAGCTTGGTCGAGCCCGAGGTGAACAGGAATTTGACAATCGTGTCGGGCCCGGTGGCCTGCATGGCGGCATCGGCCGCCGCTGTGGCCTCTGTGGCAAGAAATTGATCAAATGGGGTTGCAGGCCGCGTCAATATTGCGTTGGACGCTCCTGAATTAATAGCAATTTCGACGTCATCACCGACGGTGGCGGCAATCGCCTTGGCATAACGCGCGGCGTCGCTCGCAAACACCAGGCCGGGTGTCAGCGTGGTCAGTACATGGCGAAGCTTGTCGTAGTCCTGGCTCACGATGGAGTAGGCGGGCGATACAGGGCAAAAGGGCACGCCGGCGTAGATGCAACCCAGGGCCAGCAGCGCATGCTCCAGGTCGTTCTCGCTGAGGATGACGACCGGTCGCTCGGCGTTCAGGCCACGGTCCAGCAGCGCCTGCGCGATGTTGCGGGCACTGGCCAGCGCCTGGGCATAAGTGATGTGGCGCCAGTCACCCGGGCTGCCGTCCGCCTGCTTGACGCGCCGTGCCATGAAAGTCTGCTCCGGCCGTGTTTGCGCCCAGTGAACCAGCCGGTCGGTGATGCGCAGGGCGTGTTCACCCAGGGCCTGGTCAGCCTGTAGGTATTGCACGCCGTTGCTGCCTTCATTCAGCACGACACGTGTCACGCCGAAAGTCAGCGGCCGGTAGCCCGTTGTCGGCCGGGGGGAGGTTGTTGTCTCGCTCATGTCTTTTTCAGAGTGTGTTGCGTTGTCAGCTCTTCGCGACCTTGTTGGCCTTGCCATCGAGGAATGCCTTGACGCGTTGCTTGGCTTCCGGCGCACTTTGGGCAATCGCCGCCATCAGGGCTTCCGTCAGGTAGCCCTGGTCGGCGGGTTGCTCCGCAATCCGTGGCAAGGCGTGCATCAGTGCGTAGTTCGTCAGCGGCGCGTTTTGCGCCACACGCACGGCGAGCTCCAGGGCTTTGTCAAAGGCCTGGCCTTCGGGCACCAGGTATTGCGCGAAGCCTGCCCGCTCGCCGTCCTGGGCGTTGTAGACCCGGCCGGTCAGCATCATGTCGGTCATGCGCGCAACGCCGACCAGCTTGGGGATACGCACCGATCCGCCGCCACCAACAAAAATGCCGCGTGAACCTTCCGGCAACGCATAAAAAGCGGACTCGTCGGCGACGCGAATGTGACAGGCACTGGCCAGTTCAAGCCCGCCGCCGACCACGGCGCCGTGCAGCGCGGCAATCACCGGCACGGGGCCGAACTGCACGCGCTCCAGGGCCGCATGCCACATGCGGGAATGGTGCATGCCCTGGCCTGCGTCACGTTCCTGCAGCTCACCCAGGTCGAGGCCGGCACAGAAGTGCGCGCCTTCGCCATGGATCACGGCCGCACCGACGGTTTCCGGCAGGTTCTCAAAAATGTCGCGCAGCGCGAGAATCAGTCCGTCGTTGAGCGCATTGCGTTTCGCGCCGCGGCTTAGGCGGATCACGGCGACTTCCTGGTGGTCGCCCCGAATATCGAGCTGGATGTCGGTGGAAGAGGGTTTGTAGGTCATGGTCATATTTGCAAAGTAGATGAATTATTGTTATAAATGATAACCAATTCAATTGATTTTCCGGCCTGTTTCATCGGTGTTAACCCTTGGCTGGCGGAGAATCAAAACCACAGGAGACAGCATGGACTACAAAAACCTCATCGCCATCGATATCCACACCCACGCCGAAGTGAGCTGCTGGAACCCCTTTGACAACTATGGCGAGGAGTACGACCGCGCCGCCGACAAGTATTTCAAGAACAGCCGCCGCCCGACCATCGAGGAAACCATTGCTTACTACCGAGAGCGAAAGATCGGGCTGATCATGTTCACGGTGGACAGCGAGTCCAAGCTCGGCCGCCGCCGCATTCCGAATGAGGAGATTGCCGAAGCGGCGAAGAACAACAGCGACATGATGATGGCCTTTGCCAGCATCGACCCGCACAAGGGAAAAATGGGGGCCCGCGAAGCGCGCAGGCTGATCGAGGAACACGGCGTCAAAGGTTTCAAGTTTCACCCCACGGTGCAGGGCTACCACCCCTACGACAAGATGGCCTGGCCGATTTATGAAGTCATCAACGCCTACAAGCTTCCTGCGATTTTTCACACCGGTCACAGCGGCATAGGCAGCGGCATGCGTTGCGGAGGCGGTTTGCGCCTCGAATACTCCAATCCTATGCACCTGGACGACGTCGCGATCGACTTCCCTGACATGCAGATTGTCATGGCCCACCCCAGTTTCCCGTGGCAGGACGAAGCCCTGAGCGTGGCCACCCACAAACCCAATGTCTGGATTGACCTGTCCGGCTGGAGCCCCAAATATTTTCCCAAGCAGCTCGTGCAGTACGCCAACACGTTGCTGAAAGACCGCATCCTGTTCGGCAGCGACTACCCGCTGATCACGCCGGACCGCTGGATGAAAGATTTTGAAGACGCCGGCTTCAAGCCCGAGGTGATGCCCGGCATCCTCAAGGGCAACGCGATGCGACTACTGGGGTTAGGGGCCTGTTAACGCCATTTGTGCAAGATGCGTTGCGAGTCAAAAAGGCTCTGGGTAAGGCGCAAAACGCAGGCGGGGTGAACCCCGACAAGGCTTTGCAACGCCGCACAGGGCCTTTTTGATCGCAACCCGGAGGGAATGGGGAGAAAACAGCGCCACTCTGCGTTGCACTCCTAGCCCAGACGCCCAGTCTGGGCGTCGTCGCGCGCCTTGATTGGCACTGTTTTCACCCCGTTCGCATTTGCACAAATGGCATTAACAGGCCCCTAAGCCAGGGTTGAGACCGCGCCACTGCCCGCTGATTTGATCAGTGCAGCAATCAAACGGTGCACCTGCAGGGCAGAGCGCCCCGAGACGGCGGGCTCCGTGCCGCTGCGGACGGCCGCCACAAAGTCCTGTAGCACGGCGCGATGGGCATGGTGGTCAAACGCCATCATGTTCGAACCCGACCCTGAAGCCTGTTTCTGGCCAGCGTGGATTTTCCTGCCGTCCACCAGTTCTGCGTGCAGTTCCCCGGCTTCAAGCGTAGCCGAGCCGCGTGTGAACTGGAGCGCAATACGTTCGGGGAAGCCCGGGTAAGCCGCGGTGGTAGCGTCAATGCTCCCAATGGCCCCGTTCGGGTAGCGCAGCGCCGCGGCCACGGTGTCTTCACATTCCATGCGGTGCATGGCGCTGGTGCCCGCCATCGCGCTCACCTGGTCCGGCATGCCGGTCAGGCAGAGCAGCGGATCCAGCGTATGGATAGCCTGTGTCATGAGTACGCCGCCGCCGTCGCGCACCATGGTGCCGCGGCCCGGTTCGTCGTAATAACTTTGCGGACGCCACCAGCGAATGCTTGCGGAGGCGCCCACCAGCTCGCCCATGTCGCCGCTGTGTACCAGTTGCTCCAGTGCGCGGGCGGCATCGCGCATCCTGTGCTGCAGCATCACGGCCAGCCTGATGCCGCTGTGCTCGCAGATTTCCACCATCTGGCGGGCCTTGTCCAGGCTGACCTCCAGCGGTTTTTCCACCAGCACATGTTTTCCGGCGCCTGCCACGCGTCGCACGATCTCCAGGTGCGTGTTGGGCGGCGTCAATACCAGTACCGCTTCAACGGACGCATCTTCCAGCAGGTCTTCCAGGCGTGTGCTGGTCCGTGCACGCGCAGGCAGGGTGAGTGCGGCGAGTTTTTCAGGGCTCCGGCCAATCACCCAGGCCAGTTCCAGTTCGTCCCGCAGGTCATGCAGGCTTTGAAAGTGGGGTGCGCAGGCCTGGCCCGCGCCCACCACACCCACACGCATTCGGGGCGGGCTGCTCTTACTCAAGCTTGATGCCGGCCGCCTTGATGACTTGTGCCCATTTCTCGACTTCCGCTTTCTGGAAAGCCGCCACCTGTTCCGGGGTCCTGCTGGAAGGCTGCATGCCCAGGCTTTTGAGGCGGTCCTGCATTTCGGTGGTCTGCAGGATCGTCATGATCTCTGTATGCAGCCGGTCAATGATGGGCTTGGGCACGCCGGCGGGCACAAAAATGCCTTGCCAGGACACCACTTCGAAGTCAGGCACCCCTGACTCCGCAATCGTCGGCACATTCGGCAGGGATTCCAGGCGTTTGGCCGAGCTCACGGCGATGGCGCGCACCTTGCCGCTCTGGATGTGCGGGCCGGCCACCACGGTGGTGTCAAACATCATGTCAACCTGGCCGCCAATCACGTCCTGGATGGCCGGGCCGCTGCCTTTGTAGGGCACGTGGACGAACTGTGTGCCCGTCTTGAAGCCCAGCAGCTCGAGCGTCATGTGCTGCGAGGTGCCGTTGCCGGCTGAGGCCGAGGAAATGGTTCCTGGTTTTGCTTTTGCCGCAGCCAGCACGTCCTGCAATGTCTTGTAGGGGCTGTCCGCCTTGACGATCAGCACCACCGGGTTCGAGCCAATCAGCACCACGGGGGAAAAAGACTTGATCGGGTCGTAGCCAAGCTTGGGGTACAGGCTCACATTGATGGCGTGTGAGCTGATGGTGCCGCCCAGCATGGTGTAGCCGTCAGCCGGCGCGCGAGAAGCGATTTCCGAGCCGACACTGCCGCCGGCCCCGCCCCGGTTTTCAATCACGATGGTGGTACCCAGCGCGGGGCCGAGTTTCTGGCCGATCAGCCGGCCAAGAATGTCGGTGGTCCCGCCGGCCGGGAAAGGCACAACGTAATTGATGGGCTTGGACGGCCATTTGTCCTGTGCCCATGCCAGGCTGGTGCCGAGCACGGATGAGAGGGCGGTCGAAGCCAGGGCGGCTTGAAGCAATATGCGGCGTTTCATCATTTGTCTCCTTCTTTGTGGTGGTGAGCGTGTGGAAATAAACGTCAGGCCCGGACCATGCAGGGCATCTTGGGGTTGAACTTCCAGTTGGGAATCAGGTATTGCATGGCCACCGCGTCGTCGCGCGCGCCCAGGCCATGCTGGCGGTAAAGCTGGTGCGCTTTTTCCACTTCGGCCATGTCCAGCTCCACGCCCAGCCCGGGCGTTGTCGGAACGGCCACGCTGCCGTCGATGATCTGTAGCGGTTTTTTCGTCAGGCGCTGACCGTCCTGCCAGATCCAGTGCGTGTCGATGGCGGTGACCTTGCCGGGTGCCGCTGCCGCCACGTGCGTGAACATCGCCAGCGACACGTCGAAATGGTTGTTCGAGTGGGAGCCCCAGGTCAAGCCCCAGGTCTGGCACAGCTGCGCCACGCGCACCGAACCCTGCATGGTCCAGAAGTGCGGGTCGGCCAGCGGAATGTCCACCGACTGAAGTTGGATGGTGTGCGCCAGTTCCCGCCAGTCGGTGGCCACCATGTTGGTGGCCGTCATCAGGCCGGTCGCGCGGCGAAACTCCGCCATCACCTCGCGCCCGGAGAAAACACCTTCGGCACCGCAGGGGTCTTCGGCATAGGCCAGTTCCCGGTGGCGGTCACGGCACAGCCGCACCGCGTCCTTGAGCAGCCAGCCGCCGTTCGGGTCCAGTGTGATGCGTGCTTCGGGGAAGCGCTCCGACAAAGCCATGATGGCTTCGATTTCTTCCTCGCCGCTCAGCACGCCGCCCTTGAGCTTGAAATCCTTGAAGCCATAGCGCTGGTGCGCCGCTTCGGCCAGCCGGACCACGGCCCTGGCGTCCATGGCTCGCTCGTGGCGCAGGCGCAGCCAGTCGTCGGCGGCATCGGGTTCGCTCTGATAGGGCAGACCGGTCTGCTTTCGGTCGGCAACATAAAACAGGTAGCCGAGCATTGCAACCGACTCGCGCTGCTGGCCTTCGCCAAGCAGGGCCGCCACCGGCACACCGAGGAACTGGCCCAGCAAATCGAGCAGGGCACTTTCAACCGCGGTCACGGCATGAATGGTGACGCGAAGATCGAAAGTCTGGTTGCCCCGGCCGCCACTGTCGCGTTCGGCAAACCGCGTGCGCAGGGTATGCAATATCTGGTTCCAGTTGCCGAGGGACTGGCCCACCACCAGTTCACGCGCATCCTCCAGCGTGCCGCGGATTTTTTCACCGCCGGGCACCTCGCCGACACCCGTGCGGCCGGAGCTGTCGGTCAGTAGCAGGAGGTTGCGGGTGAAGAAAGGGCCGTGCGCGCCGCTCAGGTTGAGCAGCATGCTGTCATGGCCGGCCACTGGAATGACCTGGAGACGTGTGATGCGCGGCGTTTGCGAAGCTGCCGGAGAAGGGGGTGAGGCGTCAGGCATGAAAAAAGCAGGAAGCGGTAACTTCACGGTTAAAGATCAGTCATCGTACAACATGGAAAAGTGTTTTTCCTTGGGGAATTCCCTGAGTTGCTGCTTGCATTCAAGGCAAGCCCGGGATTCAGGCTGAAGCGGAATCAGAAATTTGCTTCAGGCTCGCCGGTCTGGCCCCGGCGCAGCCGCTCCCGGCTGTTCGACAGGTGGGTGCGCATGGCTGCCCGGGCCGCTTCCGCATCCTGACTGCGAATCGCGTTGTAAATACTTTCGTGCTCGCCATTGACGCGCCGCAGGTAACTCAGCCGGCCTTCGGGTGCGCTTTGCGGGGTGTTCACGCGGGTACGCGGAATGATCATGGTGCCCAGGTAGGTCATGAGGTCTTCAAAGTGCCGGTTGCCGGTGGCGCGCGCCACTTCCATGTGAAACTGGAAGTCGGACGGCACTGCGTCCGAGTCCGCGTGGATGGAGTCCTGGAACGCTCGCAGCGCATTGGCCATCGCTTCCAGATTTGCTGTGTTTCGCCTCTGGGCCGCCAGCCCGGCGGCCTCGGTTTCCAGGCTGATGCGCAGCTCCAGCACCGAAATGACATCAGCCACGGTGGCGAAGTCGACGGCAGCAATCTTGAAGTTTCCGGCGTCCCGGTTCTGGATCACAAAAGTGCCAATGCCGTGCCGCGTCTCCACCAGGCCGGAGGCCTGCAATTTGGAAATGGATTCGCGCACCACCGTTCGGCTTACGTCGAAGCGGACCATGATTTCGGCCTCGGTCGGCAGCTTGTCGCCCGGCTGCAGCTGCCCTTCGCGGATGCTGGCTGCCAGGCTTTCAACGATTTCCGTGACCAGGCCGCGAGGCCGGCGCACACGCGGAGTTTCGTCAACAGGAGGAGGGGCCGTCAAATTGGTTTCCATCGGGGTTTGCTCGCTAGGGGTTTGCCTTGATCCAGCCAGAAAATGCTTGACAGTGGGCAGTGCCTCATTAAAATTCTTGGTCATCAGACAACATATAACTGATATCTTATTGAGTTCAAGCTACTGTAGCAAACCTGAAGCAAAAGTCCAGCGTTTGCAGGCTTCCATTTTCAACCAGAGACAAGCATGACCATCCGGGTTCACGAAAAACTGCTTTTGACCGGCGCCGCCGGCGGCCTGGGCCAGGCATTGCGCAGCCGACTCAAAGCCAATTGCGCGGTGCTGCGCCTGTCGGATCGTGTGGACTTCGGCCTGGCCGGCGAAGGCGAAGAGCTCATGCTGGCGGATCTGGCCGATGCGGCCGCGGTTGATGCCATGGTTCAAGGCGTCCAGGCCATTGTTCACTTGGGTGGCGTCTCCGTCGAAGGGCCCTTCGGCCCCATTCTCCAGGCCAATATCCTGGGCCTGTACAACCTGTATGAAGCCGCCCGCAACCACGGCGTCAAGCGGGTGGTGTTTGCCAGTTCCAACCATGTCACCGGTTTTTATCGCCAGAGCGAAACCATCACCGCTGATGCGCCGCCGCGTCCCGACGGCCTGTATGGCGTCAGCAAGGCTTTCGGCGAAGACCTGTCGCGCTTTTACTTCGACCGCTATGGCATTGAGACCGCCTGTGTGCGCATCGGCTCCTCCTTCCCTGAGCCGAAAGACCGCCGCATGCTGGCTACCTGGCTCAGTTTTGATGACCTGCATCGCCTGATCACTGCCTGCTTGACGACACCTGTGCTGGGGCACAGCATTGTGTTCGGGATGTCCGACAACGCCGTCACCTGGTGGGACAACCGCCGCGCCCGCCACATTGGCTACGTGCCCAAAGACAGCTCGGACATTTTTCGCGAAGCGGTGTACGCCCGCACACCGGCGCCCGACCTCAGTGACCCGGTGGTGCAGTTCCAGGGCGGCGGCTTCGTCAAGGCCGGCCCCTTTGCCGATTGATGTGATGCGTATGGAAGCCGAATTGCTTGTCGACGGCCGCCACGCCACGGGTGAAAGCCCGGTGTGGCATGCGGGCGAACAGGCGCTTTATTGGGTGGATATTCCGGCCCGCAAACTTTGCCGCTGGCAGGCCGCCACGAGCGAGACCACCAGCTGGCTTGCCCCTGAAATGCTCGCCTGTATTGCACCGGGCCGTGCGCCCGGACATTGGGTGGCCGGCATGGAAACCGGCCTCTTTGAACTGCAGACCCAGGCCGATGGCCAGTTGCACAGCCGCCTGCTGGAGAAAGTCACGCACGCGCAGCCCGGCATGCGCTTCAATGATGGCCGCTGCGACAGGCAGGGGCGCTTCTGGGCCGGCACCATGGTCATGAACATGGGCCTGGCCTCACCCGCCGGGGCCATGTACCGTTACGGCAAAGAGGATGGCTTGAAAAAAATGCTGGACGGTTTCATCACTCCTAACGGCCTCGGCTTCAGCCCCGATGGCCACACCATGTACCTGTCGGATTCCCATCCCTCGGTGCAACTGATCTGGGCCTTTGATTACGACACCGCCACCGGCACGCCGGCAAATCGCCGTGTTTTTGTCGACATGAAACCCCTGCCGGGCCGGCCTGACGGCGCCGCCGTCGATGAAGACGGCTGCTACTGGATCTGCGGCAACGACGCCGGGCTGGTGCATCGCTTCACGCCCGCAGGCACGCTGGACCGCTCGCTCGCCGTGCCTGTCAAAAAACCTGCCATGTGCGCCTTTGGTGGCGCCGGGCTTGACACCCTGTTCGTGACATCGATTCGCCCCGAGGGAATCGACCTGTCTGATCAACCGCTGGCCGGCGGTGTGTTTGCGTTGCGCCCCGGCGTGCGCGGGCTGCCCGAGCCACAGTTTTCCCGCTAGTTATTTTTATAAACCGGTCCTTCAAGGAGACAACCATGACCTTTCGCAGAAACTTTATCGCCGCAGCTGTTGCAGCTGTCGCATTGTCCGCATCGTTCACTGCCTCGGCACAGAACATGGTGCTCAAAGCCACAGATACACACCCGGCGGGTTACCCCACGGTGGTCGCCGTCGAGAACATGGGTAAAAAGCTCGAAGCCCAGACCAATGGCCGCATCAAGATGCAGATGTTCCCGGGCGCAGTGCTGGGCCAGGAAAAGGAAGTGGTCGAGCAGACCCAGATCGGCGCCATTCAAATCGCCCGTATTTCACTCGGCGTGATCGGACCGGTCGCGCCTGATGTGGACGTGTTCAACATGCCCTTTGTGTTCCGCGACATCCCGCACATGCGCAAGGTGATCGACGGCCCTATTGGCGACGAACTGCTGGCCAAGGTCACGGCCAGCCCGGCCCGCCTGGTGGCCCTGGGCTGGATGGACGGCGGCGCGCGCAGCCTGTACACCAAGAAGCTGGTCAAGACCCCGGCCGACCTCAAAGGCGTGAAGGTCCGCATGATGGGCAACCCCCTGTTCGTGGACACCATGAACGCCATGGGTGGCAACGGTATCTCCATGGCCTATGGTGAAGTGTTCAGCGCGCTGCAGACCGGCGTGATCGACGGTGCGGAAAACAACCCGCCCAGCATGTTCACATCCAACCACTACACCACCGGTACCAAGTACTACGCCCAGACCAACCACTTGATCATTCCGGAAATCCTGGTGATGTCCAAGGTCACCTGGGACAAGCTGACGCCCGCCGACCAGGTGCTGGTGAAAAAGCTGGGCCGCGAGGCGCAGCTGGACCAGCGCGTGTTGTGGGACAAGAGCGTCGAGGAATACTCCGCCAAGCTCAAGGCGGCTGGTGTCGAGTTTGTACCGGTTGACCAGAAGCTGTTTTTTGACGCCACCGCTCCGGTGCGCGCCAAGTACGGCGTCAAGTTTGCCGACCTGATGAAACGCATCGACGCGACCAAGTAATACGGCAGCCGTCTCCCGCGGGAGCATCGCCAGTGGCGGTGCTCCCGGTCTTCGCCTGTTGCGGAACCCTCATGAAACACCACACCCTTCATTTCAGTGACTGGCTGTACCTTGCGTGCATCTGGATCTCCGGCATCTCGATCTTCGTGATGGCCCTCATCATTCCCTGGGGTATCTTCACCCGTTACGTGCTGGGCACAGGGTCCCAGTGGCCCGAGCCGATTTCCATCTTGCTGATGGTGGTGTTCACCTTCTTCGGCGCGGCAGCTGCCTACCGTGCCAATGCGCACATCGCCGTGGCCATGGTCACCGACCGGCTGCCAGCCAGTGTGCGCGGCCTGCTGCTCGTGGTGATCGACCTGCTGATGCTGATTGTTGCCCTGTTCATGGCGTGGTACGGCACCAAGCTGTGCATGGAAACCTGGGGCCAGCACATCGGCGAAATTCCGTGGATGCCTGTGGGCGCCACCTACCTGCCGGTGCCGCTGGGCGGGGCCATCACGGTTGTTTTTGTACTGGAACGCATGGTGTTTGGCCACCAGGGCGGGCGCGAAGTAGTCACCTTCGATCACGAAAAAATTGAAGGCGGGACACTCTGATGGATGCATTTGTATTGCTGGGGTCTTTCCTGCTCCTGATGGTCCTGGGCATGCCCGTGGCCTACGCACTGGGCCTGTCGGCGCTGATCGGTGCGTGGTGGATAGACATTCCCTTCGACGCCATCATGATTTCCATTGCCAGCGGCGTGAACAAGTTCTCGCTGCTGGCCATACCGTTCTTCGTGCTGGCCGGCGCCATCATGGCCGAGGGCGGCATGTCGCGCCGGCTGGTGGCCTTTGCCAGTGTGCTGGTGGGTTTTGTGCGTGGCGGCCTCTCGCTGGTCAACATCCTGGCGTCTACCTTCTTCGGTGCGATCTCCGGTTCGTCGATGGCGGACACCGCTTCCATCGGCTCGGTGCTGATTCCCGAGATGGAGAAAAAAGGCTATCCGCGCGACTTCGCCACGGCTGTCACCGTCAGCGGTTCGGTGCAGGCCATTCTTATTCCACCCAGCCACAACGCGGTGATCTACTCGCTCGCAGCGGGTGGCTCGGTGTCCATCGCGGCCCTGTTCCTGGCGGGGGTTCTGCCCGGCCTGCTGCTGGGCCTGACGCTGTCCATCATGTGCCTGGTTATCGCTAAGAAGCGCAACTTCCCCAAGGGCGAAGTGATTCCCATGCGGCAGGCGCTGAAGATCTGCGCGGACGCCCTCTGGGGGCTGATGACCATGGTCATCATTCTGGGCGGCATTCTGACCGGCATCTTCACGGCCACCGAGTCTGCTGCCATCGCCGTGATCTGGGCCTTCTTCGTCACCATGTGCATTTACCGCGACTACAAGTGGCGCGACCTGCCCAAGCTGGTGCACCGCACGGTCAAGACGCTGGCCATCGTGATGATCCTGATCGGCTTCGCCGCCAGCTTTGGCTACATCATGACGCTGATGCAGATTCCGCAGCAGATCACGGGCCTGTTCACCAGCATCTCGAACAACAAATACGCGGTGCTGATGATGATCAACATCCTGCTGCTGGTCCTGGGCACGCTCATGGACATGGCGCCGCTGATCCTGATCATGACGCCCATCCTGCTGCCCATCGTCAAATCCATCGGTATTGACCCGGTGCATTTCGGCATGATCATGATGGTCAACCTGGGCATGGGCCTGATCACGCCCCCGGTGGGCGGCGTGTTGTTTGTGGGGGCAGCGGTGGCCAAGCTTCCCATTGAACGTGTGGTGAAAGCCCTGTATCCATTCTTCGGCGCGCTGCTGCTGGTGCTGATGGCCGTGACCTACATTCCGGCACTCTCGCTGTGGCTGCCGGGGATGCTCCTGAAATGATCCAGGGAGCCATGAAAACCACAGCAGTCCGTTATTGGTAGCCCCCGAAAGCCAATTCAAGCCAAGCTTATGACCACCCCGCGTCCAGCCCCTCTCTACATCCGCATGCATGCGGATGACAACGTGGCCATCGTCGCCAACGACGGCGGCCTTGCCGCCGGGGCCGCGTTCGCCGACGGTCTGACCTTGCGCGAGCGTGTGCCGCAAGGCCACAAGGTTGCGCTGGTGGACCTGCCCCAGGGCACAGCGGTGCTGCGCTACAACGTGCCCATCGGTTTTGCCATGAAGGACATTCCTGCCGGCAGCTGGGTGCACGAGCGCCTGCTCGAGATGCCGTCTGCCCGCAGCCTGGACAAGTTGCCCATGGCCACCATGAAGCCGCCGGCCATGGCGCCGCTCGAGGGCTATACCTTTGATGGCTATCGCAACGCCGACGGTTCCGTCGGCACACGCAACATCTTGGCCATCACCACGACTGTCCAGTGTGTGGCGGGTGTCGTTGATTTCGCGGTCAAGCGCATCAAGAGCGAGCTGCTGCCGCGTTTCCCCCATGTGGATGACGTGGTGGGGCTGGAGCACACCTACGGCTGCGGCGTCGCCATCGACGCGCCCGATGCCATCATTCCGATACGCACGCTGCGCAACATCAGCCTGAACCCTAATTTCGGCGGCGAGGTCATGGTGGTCAGCCTGGGCTGCGAAAAACTTCAGCCCGAACGCCTGTTGCCACCGGGCACGTTTGCGATTGTTGATGAGCGCAGCGTGGCCGATGTAGGTGGCAATGCCGAAGCCGCCCTGGACGTGGTCTGCCTGCAGTCGGAGAACCACATCGGTTTCATGTCGATGATCGACTCCATCATGCAAACCGCCGAGCTGCACCTGGAGCGGCTTAATGCACGCCGCCGCGAAGCCGTGCCAGCCAGTGAACTGGTCATTGGCGTGCAGTGCGGCGGCAGCGATGCTTTTTCCGGTGTCACCGCCAACCCGGCCGTCGGCTTCGCAACCGACCTGCTGGTGCGCGCCGGTGCCACGGTCATGTTTTCAGAAACCACTGAAGTGCGCGACGGCATTGACCAGCTCACCTCGCGCGCCAGCACCCCCGAAGTTGCTGAGGCGATGATCCGCGAGATGGCCTGGTACGACGCCTACCTGAAGAAGGGTCTGGTGGACCGCAGCGCCAACACCACGCCCGGCAACAAAAAAGGCGGCCTGTCCAACATTGTCGAAAAAGCCATGGGCTCCATCGTCAAGTCGGGCAGCTCGCCCATCAGCGGCGTGTTGGCACCCGGCGAAAAGGTCAGGCAAAAAGGCCTGATTTATGCCGCCACCCCGGCCAGCGACTTTATCTGCGGCACGCTGCAGCTGGCCGCGGGCATGAATCTGCACGTTTTCACCACCGGCCGCGGCACGCCCTACGGCCTGGCCGAGTGCCCGGTGATCAAGGTCGCCACGCGCACTGACCTGGCTACGCGTTGGCACGACCTGATGGACATCAACGCCGGCCGCATTGCCGACGGCGAGGCCAGCATTTCCGACGTCGGCTGGGAGCTGTTCCACCTGATGCTGGAAGTGGCCAGCGGTCGCAAGAAAACCTGGGCTGAACACTGGAAGCTGCACAACGCGCTGGTGCTGTTCAACCCCGCACCGGTCACCTGAGCCCATTCGTTCGCCGACTCATTTCATTTTTTTTACAAGCGACACCCCATGACACAAGCCACGCCTTACCAATCGTTTCCCAACAGTTTCAAGCGCGACCTGCTGGCACACAAGAAGCTGATCGGCTGCTGGTCCTCGCTGTCCAGTGCCATCACCACCGAGGTGCTGGGTGTGGCCGGCTTCGACTGGATCCTGCTCGACGGCGAACATTCGCCGAACGACATGGCCACCTACATCCCGCAGCTGATGGCGCTCAAGGACAGCAAAAGTGCGCCTGTGGTGCGCCCCACCAGCAACAACTCGGTCGAGCTCAAGCGCCTGCTCGATGCCGGTTTCTACAACTTCCTGATTCCCTTTGTCGAAAGCGCCGAGCAGGCTCAAAGCGCGGTGTCCGCCACGCGCTACCCGCCGCAGGGCATACGCGGCGTGTCAGTGTCCCAGCGCAGCAACCGCTACGGGTCGGTGCCTGACTATTTCAAGGGCATCAACGACCACATCTGTGTGATGGTGCAGATTGAAAGCATCGCCGGCACGGCTGCAGCCGAAGAAATTGCCGCCATCGACGGTGTCGACTGCATGTTTGTCGGCCCGTCTGACCTGGCCGCTGGCCTGGGCCACCTCGGCAATGCCGGCCACCCGGAAGTGCAGGCCGCCATGGTGAAGATCTTTTCCGCCGCCAAAGCCTGCGGCAAACCGATTGGCATCCTCGCACCGGTCGAAACCGACGCGCGCCGCTACATGGAAATGGGCGCCACGTTTGTGGGTGTCGGCAGCGACCTCGGCGTGTTCCGCGGCGCCACGCAGGCCCTGCGCGACAAGTACCTCAGCTGATTTTTTCGGCTTTCCCCGTGTCATCCACAGCCATGCGGCATGACCCACAGAACGTGTACGCAGAGATGGATTGCGGGTCGGGGCCCGCAATGACAGGCAGGGGGATGGCATTCCCTGTGTCATCCCGGCCTTGAGCCGGGATCCATGCCCCCGCTTTCCATGCGCAGGCGCTGACCGCAGATATTTTTTTGAACCTACAAGGAGAATTTGAATGAGCAAGCTTGGATTTATCGGCCTCGGAATCATGGGCGCACCGATGGCGGCGCACCTGATCAAGGCCGGGCACGAAGTTTTCCTTTCCACCCGCAGCAAGGTGCCTGCAGATTTGCTGACCGGCAAGGCCGTGGCCTGCAGCTCGTCACAGGAAGTGGCTGAAAAAGCCGACATCATTTTCACGATGCTGCCCGACACACCCGATGTGGCGAAGGTGCTGTTTGGCGACAAAGGCGTGTCGTCCGGTCTGAGCAAGGGCAAGACCGTGGTGGACATGAGTTCCATCTCGCCAATGGACACCAAGGAATACGCGAAGAAGATCAACGCCCTGGGCTGCGACTACCTCGATGCGCCGGTTTCCGGCGGTGAAGTTGGCGCCAAGGCTGCCAGCCTGACCATCATGATAGGCGGCCCCGACGCAGCTTTTGAGCGCGTCAAACCGCTGTTCGAGCTGATGGGCAAAAACATCACGCTGGTCGGTGGCAACGGTGACGGCCAGACCTGCAAGGTTGCCAACCAGATCATCGTGGCGCTGAACATCGCCGCCGTCGGCGAAGCCCTGCTGTTTGCCAGCAAGGCCGGCGCCGACCCGGCCAAGGTACGCCAGGCGCTGATGGGCGGTTTTGCCGCTTCGCGCATTCTGGAAGTGCACGGCGAACGCATGATCAAACGCACTTTCAACCCGGGCTTCCGCATCGGCCTGCACCAGAAAGACCTGGGCCTGGCCTTGGCCGGTGCTCGCACGCTCGGTGTGGCACTGCCGCAAACCGCCGGTGCCGCACAGCTCATGCAGGTCTGCAGCGCCAACGGCATGCAGGACCTGGACCACTCGGCGCTGGTGCGTGCGCTCGAGCTGATGGCCAACCACGAAGTCGCCAAAGCCTGAGCCGCTGCCGGGCGTTGCCGCGGCATTGCCCCGGCAGTATTCCCTTTGCTCCTTCACCTCATTGACAGGAAACATCATGACTTTCAATCGCCGCAAAGTTCTTGCTTCTTCACTTGCCATGGGCCTGGCCGCCTCCGGCGTTCAGGCGCAGGCCTGGCCGGCCAAACCGATCCGCCTCATCGTGCCTTATCCACCCGGCGGTTCGTCCGACATCATTGCCCGCGCCATCAGCCAGCCGCTGTCAGACGCGCTCAAGCAGCCGGTGATTGTTGAAAACAAGGCAGGGGCCAATGGCAACCTCGGCGCCGACTTCGTTGCCAAGTCTTCACCCGATGGCTATACCCTGCTGCTGTGCGACACCGGCGCGCTGGCTATCAGCCCGTCGGTGTACACCAAGCTCCAGTTCGACCCGAGCAAAGACCTGCGCGGCGTGACCATGCTGGCCTATTCGCCGCACCTGCTGGTCGTGCACCCTTCGGTGCCCGCCAACAACCTCAAGGAACTGGTGGCCCTGTCGCAAACGAAGCAACTCAACTTCGCCGTCACCGCCATGGGCAGCGCGCCGCACCTTGCCGGTGTGGCCGTCGAGCGCGCCAGCAATGCGAAGTGGCAGTACATCCCCTACAAGGGCGGCTCGCAAGCCATCACCGACACCGTGAGCGGCCAAACCCAGGTGCTGATGAACGGCATGCTGGCAACGCTGCCCTTTGTACAGAACGGCCAGCTCAAGATTCTGGGTGTGTCCAAGGCCACGCGCATGCCGTTGATCGGCAACGTCCCCACGCTCCAAGAGCAGGGCATTGCCGGCTTCGAGTCCGGCACCTGGCAGGGCATTCTGGTGGCCAAAAACACGCCGGCGGCTGTGGTGGCACGGCTCAACACCGAACTCATCAAGGTCATCCGCAGCCCCGAGATCCGTGCCCGCCTCAGCGGTCAGGGTGCCGAAGTGGCAACCATGTCGCCGACTGAGCAAGACAATTTTTTCGCCCAGGAGCGCAAGCGCTGGGCAGCCGTGGTGGCTGCTGCCGGCATCAAGCTGGACTGATTCCTATGGCGCAACGCTCCTGATTTAATAGCTGCTTGCGACCGTGGAATAAGGGCTAGAGGCCGATTTGACTCTATAAAATCGGCCAACATGCCTCAAAGGCCCCTTCTGGGGCCTTTGTCTTTTCATTCCATTTCTACATCATTCGTGAACGCGAAGGCGAAGCGACGACAGTACAGACGTACGGCTAGCGAAGCCGACAAAGTGCACGGATGATTTAGAAGTGGAATCAGGCTCTGCGCCGCCGCATTCCGTACTCCACCGCTTCAAACAGCGCCTCGCTCAGCAACGCCAGCAAGGTGGCGGGCAGGGCGCCGGCCAGCAGCAACTGGCCGTCGTTGAGCGCCAAGCCGGTGACGATGCGCTCGCCGTAACCTCCTGCGCCTATGAAGGCGGCAATCGTCGCGGTGCCAATCGCAATCGAGGTGGCCGTGCGCACGCCGGCAACAATGGTGGGCAGCGCCAGCGGCAGCTCGATATGGCGCATGCGCTGGCCTGCCGTCATGCCCAGTGCCTGGCCCGCCACGCGCAGGCCTTGTGACACCTCGCCCAGGCCCGCCACCGTGTTGCGCATGATGGGTAGCAGCGAATAAAGCATCAGCGCAATCAGCGCCGGCACGGTGCCAATCACACCCAGCAGCGAGATCAGCATCGCCAGCAGCGCCAGCGAAGGCACGGTTTGCAGCAGGCCGGTGGCGCCCAGCACCACCGCGCGCAGCCGCGGGTGCGGAAACACCAGCACCGCCAGCGGAATGCCGATCAGCGCCGCCAGGCCCACGGAAATCAATGTCAGCGCCAGGTGCTGGCGGGTCAGCCGCGTCAGGTCGGGCCCGAAAAGCTTGGCCCAGAAGCCGCGCTGTGCCGGGTCGGTCGCCGCTGCCGTGCCACCTGCTTTGCCGGCCAAGTGGTCGCGCGCAATCACATCAAACGCCACGCTCTGCAGCTCGGCCCGCGCATTCATCGCAATCATCGCGTTCTCGCCAATGCTGCCTTGCAGCTTCTGCAGCGCCGCCCAGGCTTGCGGGAAGCGCTGGGGCACGTCCAGCCGGTAGAGCAGCACCGCGTCATACCGCGGAAAGTAAGCCTTGTCGTCTGCCAGCACGCGCAGGCCCAGGTGCTTGATTTTTGCGTCGGTGGTGTAGATGTCGATCACATCCACCTGCTTCTGCGCAATCGCGTCATACGCCAGGCCGTGGTCCAGCGCCGTGGGCACCTGCGTGGCGCCGTAACGCTGCGCCAGCCCGCGCCAGCCATCAGCGCGGCCTATGAATTCATTGGACAGGCCCAGCTTCAGCTCCGCGTGTTTTGCCAGATCGCTCAGCGACTGAATGCCCAGCCGCTGCGCATTGTCTTCACGCATGGCCAGCGCGTAACCGTCGTTAAACCCCAGCGGCACCGCCACCCCCAGGCCCAGCGGCGCCAGCGCTGCGTTCATTGCGTCCAGCGTCATCGGCGCCGGGCTTTTGAGAATCTCCAGGCTGATGGTGCCCACGTACTCGGGGTAAAGGTCGATGCTGCCCGAACGCAACGCCTCATAAACAATGGCCGTGTTGCCCAGGCCCTGCAGCACCGAAGGCGGTGTGGGCGTGTGCGCCGCCGCGGTTTGCGCCAGCACCTGCGCCAGGATGTAAGACTCGGTGAAACGCTTGGAGCCTATGCGCAGCGTGTCGTTGGCAGGCGGCGCTGCAAGCGCAACGCTGCCGCTCACCAGCAGCGTGAAGGCGATGCCGCAAGCCCGCAGTCTTTGCAGCCACCGGGCCGGATGTTCATCAACAAAGAGGTGTAGTGGGCTCTGCATGTCCGCAGTATCGCTGCCTCTACAGAACAGCGCCAGTTGCGCCATTGGCCGTAAATTAAATGAATTTGTGTTTCGTACGGCCAACGCGAGGTGGTGATGTTCCATTTATTCGCCGAATACAGCTATTCGACGAATAAATGGAACAACGAGCTGGTTTGGTGGCTTCAGTTCGGATGCAATTTGCTCCCGATTTAATAGCTGCTCGCGCCCGCCAAATAAGGGCCAGCAGCCATTCTTACTGCAGAAATTGGCTGGCAGCGGCTTTCAGGGGCTTTTCAGGCACTTGGCCATGCGTAGGCAGAGGGACCGCGGCAGCAGGCTGATGACCAAGCCGGCGAGCTGACTCAAGCAGTACGTATCACCGAGATGTGCTCCGCGCCACTCTCAGACAGCCAAACCTCGCCAGCCCGCCCCAGAATCTGCCGCACATTCGCACTCTCACGCGGCATGGGGTAGCGCTCAAACTTTTCGGTGCGTGCATCAAAACTCAGGGTGGCATTGCTGGCCCATTCAGCCAGCCACACCGTGTCGCGCTCATCCACATACACCGCGTAGGCCTTGGGGTTGTCGCCGGGCAGCTTCCAGGTGCGCCAGGTTTTGGCCTGCGGGTCGTGCATCGACACGTTGCCGCTGTTCCATTCACTCACCCAGATGCGGCCCTTGCTGTCGCTCCACACGCGGCGCGCGCCTTGCTTGGGCGTGGGCGGCTCCACCACGGTTGATTCACCTGTGCGCCTGTCAATCTGCGCAATGAAAGAGCCCGCCAGCGAACACCACCACACCTCGCCGGCCGGCGTGGTGCAAATGCCATACGGCCCGCGGCCACGCGGCGCCTGCTTCACAGAAACCTCGCCCGTCTTCACCGCCACCTTGCCCACGTAACCGCTCTGGCCGGTAAACCACACATCACCCGCGCCGTCGAAGGCGCAGGTGTTCAGGTTGGCATAGGGCGTGCCCGCGGGCAGGGGAAAGGCCTGCACCTTCTGGTCGGGCCAGCTCACGCGCACGATGGCGTTTTGCCCGCTGTCGGTCACCCAGGCCGCCTTGTCTGGCCCCTGAATTACGCCATGCGGCGAAGAGCCCGAGCCCAGCGCAATCAGTTCGGTGCGGCCGGTCTTGGGCTCAAACCAGCCCAGGTGGCCACTGGCCTGCGCCGTGAACCACACGCCACCGTCAGGCGCAGGCGCCAGGTCATGAATGCCCGTGCGCCGCGAGGTGGCCAGCTTCCACGACTGCATCTTGCCCGGCTGCGCCCGCGCGGCAGAGGTGAGGGCGCCGGTGATGGCCCCGGTAGCCCCGGCGCCCAGGGCGCCAAGCAAGTTGCGTCGGTTAAGTGAAACCATGGGAACCTCCTGTGGGGTGGTGGCTTGGTCATTCTCATACAAGACGAAAGGGCGCGCCCGGCAAGTGGTCGGGTGGCTGGACGCGAGTTGCCGCTTCAGCTTTTGCCGCAGCCGCTTCTTTCGATTTGCTACCGTATTGATAGCTGATTGCGCCCGTCCGATAAGGGCTAGTGGCCGATTTGACTCTAAAGAACTCGTCAAAGGGCTGTTTTCCCACCCTCAGTCATCCCGGACTGAGCCTGTCCCGGACTTGATCCGGGAATCCGGGATCCATGCCTCCGCTTCACCACACCTTGTGGCAGACTGCTTTTCGGCCCGCCGCGCAACGTGCGCAAGCACCCACCCCAACAAAACAGAAACCCCATGACCATCCAGCTCTACGCCTTCGACACCCCCAACGGCCGCAAGATCAGCGTCGCCCTCGAAGAAATGGGCCTGCCTTATGACGTGCAGGTGGTGGACATCACCAAGGGCGAGCAGACCGCGCCCGACTTCCTGAAGATCAGCCCCAACAACAAGATCCCCGCCATCATCGACCCCGACGGCCCAGGCGGTGAGCCCATCAGCGTCTTCGAGTCTGGTGCCATCCTGATCTACCTGGCGGAAAAGACCGGCACCTTTCTGCCCAAAGACCCACGCGCCCGCGTGGCGGTCATGGAGTGGCTGATGTTCCAGATGGGCGGCTTCGGCCCCATGCCCGGCCAGGTGCACCACTTCATCGCGCTGAAAGACGAAGCCGACCGCCGCTACGGCCTGGAGCGCTTCATGGCCGAGACCAAACGCCTCTACGGCGTGATGGACCGCCGGCTGGCCGACCACGCCTTCTTCGCAGGCGACGAAATTTCAATAGCCGACTTCGCCATCGTCGGCTGGATCTGGCGGCATGACCGGCACAAGGTTGATCTGGCGGAGTTTCCGAATGTGTTGCGGTGGTACCGGGCGATGATGGCGCGGGAGGCGGTGGGGCGGGGGTTTGGGGTGGCTTTGAAGCGCTCAGAATAATCCCCATTGCGACGCTTAGGATTGTGCAGCGCGAGTGCATGCAGATGTCACCCAGGAGAACTAGAGAAGTATGAATAGATCGAACCGCGTGGTGGCCATTTGCGGACTGGTCTCCATGATTGCTGGGCTTTCGCCTATTGCCTTGTCCCAAACAGAAAAAGAACCCCCGTTATTTGTGGGACAACTGGGAGACAAAAATCTAGTCTTTCATTTCCTTTCCGCTGAGGAACTGAACTTTCAGGGGTCCATACTCGAAAGGGGGCCACAAGCATTGGCAGAATACTTTGATCGTTCAATCGGAAAGGTTATTCCATTGGTTAAATCCGAAGATGGCTGGTCAATCGAATGCAGCGCGACGTTTCGAGGCAATGACTGCACCAACCCAACCGGATATTGGCGAACGCCAGAACTGCCGGGGGATTACAAAAAAGAGCGTCTCACTGTGGAATGGAAATCAAACCTTGGCGACGCGCCAGTTAAGGTAATTCTTACGGTTTCACAGTTGGAGATGTCCGGAGATCTCAGCGCCTGGCAGCAACTACTGGGCACTGGAAAGACCAGTTTGTCCCAGCTACCAAAGCGAAAAGGGGTAACCACTGGGATTCTGACAGATGACCGCTCTGGAGTTTCTGTCCCCCAGGTCTTTTCAGGGTACTCCGCTGAAGTTATGAAACGCTTTAATTCGAATCAATCAAAGGAATTGGTCGAGCGAGCGTCACAACGTCTGGAAAATCATTCCATGGGGGGAGGCGAAGACGATTCCTATGAGATCAAATATCAATCGACCAGATTTTTAGTATGGGCTGGAGGAACCGGCGGCTACTACGGTGGAAATCACGATCAGTATGGATATGACGTTCAGATGTACGACATGAAGACGGGTGATCTTCTGAAGACAACGAACAGCTTTCTCAAATATGACATCAACGAATTGATAGTCTCCGAGACGCAGAAGCTGCGTAATTTATCCTCAAAATCAGGCTGAATCGCCCCGTATTTTGAGGAGGCTCAAATCTCTGAGAGGATTGAGCCATG
>NZ_JBDTTH010000043.1:0-35001 GCF_039930745.1 Polaromonas sp.
ACGCTGAGCTCGCCCGGCACCGCCGGCACCGGCACCAACCCCGAGCAGCTGTTTGCAGCGGGTTACTCGGCTTGCTTCATCGGCGCCATGAAGGCCGTGGCCGGCATGAAGAAAATCACCCTGCCGGACGACGTGAGCATTGACGCCAGCGTTGATCTGGGCAAAATCCCCGCCGGTTATGGCATTGCTGCCCGCCTGGACATCAGCCTGCCCGGCATGGACCGTGCCGCCGCCCAGGAGCTGGTTGATGCCGCGCATCAGGTGTGCCCTTACTCGAACGCGACCCGCGGCAACATCGACGTGACCATCACGCTGGTCTGATACCCGCGATGAACAGACGCCTGATTCCCCATGCCGCCGTTGCCGTCGTGGCGATTGAGCATGTCTACATCCTTGTGCTGGAGATGTTCTTCTGGAACAAGCCGCTCGGGATGAAAACCTTCAATCTCACGCAGGAATTTGCCGACACAAGCCAGGCCCTGGCCGCCAACCAGGGGTTGTACAACGGTTTCCTGGCGGCTGGCCTTTTCTTCGGGCTGTTCACGGGTAACCGCACGTTCAAGCTTTTCTTTCTGGCGTGCGTGATCGTGGCCGGCGTCTTTGGCGCAGCCACGGCCGCGCCGAAGATCTTCTTTACCCAGGCCCTGCCCGCGATCATTGCGCTGGCACTGGTGCTGTGGCTGGACAAGCCGGCGGCCAGAACCTAGGCGCCCCTGTCGCCAAAGCGGCCCGCCGGTCTTGAACCGGCGGGCTTTTTCGCTAAAGTGCCTGCATGAGCACCACCACCCTTCTTATTCGCAAAAACGACCTGACCAGCACACGGCTGGAAACGGCTGAAGACGCCCCGCTGGCCAATGGCCAGGTGCGCGTACGCGTCGAGTCCTTTGCGCTGACCTCCAACAACATCACCTACGCAGCCTTTGGGGATGCCATGAACTACTGGCAGTTTTTCCCTACGGACGAAGACGGCTGGGGCACCATTCCGGTCTGGGGCTTTGGCAGCGTGGTGCAGTCGCTGCACCCGGGTGTGGCGGTGGGCGAGCGGCTCTACGGCTACTACCCCATGGCCTCGGCCACCGTGCTCACACCAGCGCGCCTGAGCACCTCCGGCTTTTACGACGGTGCATCGCACCGGCGTGAACTGCATGCCGTCTACAACCAGTACCTGCGCTGCAGTGCCGACCCTTTTTACACACCTGACACAGAAGACACCCAAGCCCTGCTGCGGCCGCTGTTCACCACTTCTTTCCTGATTGACGACTTCCTGGCCGACAACGATTTTTTCGGTGCCCGGACCATGCTGCTGTCCAGTGCGTCCAGCAAGACCGCCTACGGCACAGCCTTCCAGCTGGCCCAGCGCCCCGACATTGAAGTCATCGGGCTGACGTCGCCGGGGAATGTGGCCTTCTGCGAAAGCCTGGGCTGCCACAGCCGGGTGCTGACCTACGACCAGCTCGACCAGATTTCAGCCGACGCGGCCTGCACCTATGTGGACTTCGCCGGCAACGCCGGGCTGCGCCTTGCCATCCACACCCGCTTTGCCAACCTGAAGTACAGCTGCTCGATAGGCGGCACCCATGTGACGCAACTGGGCGGCGCCAAAGACCTGCCCGGCCCGCGCGCGACGCTGTTTTTTGCCCCCGCCCAGATCAAGAAACGCAGCGCCGACTGGGGCGCAGAAGGCTTGGGCCAGCGCCTGGTGCAGGCTTGGCAGGCCTTCAGCACGCGTGCGGCACTAGCGCCCTCGCCGTGGCTGGTGGTGCAGCAGCATGAGGGCGCCGAGGCGGTTGCGGCGAGCTACCAGCAGGTGCTGGCCGGCCAGGGCGACCCGCGCACCGGGCATATCCTGAAGCTCTGACAGCGGCGCATGTCGCTATTATTTCAATAGCTGCTTGCGCACGTCCTTAAAGGGCTACAGGCCTTTTTCATCATATTTTCAGCCACTTTCCGATTGCATCGACAATGGGAACATGACTGAACAACCCCTGGCCACGCCGGCTCCCGATGCGGTGCACGCCTACGAAAAACTCACGCCTGACGTGGTGCTGGACGCGCTGGCTAGCGTAGGGCTGCTGGGCGACGGGCGCCTGATGGCGCTGTCGAGCTACGAAAACCGCGTCTACCAGGTTCACCTTGAAACGCCGGTGGGCTCGGGCGCTGCCGCTGGAGACATGGTGGTGGTCAAGTTCTACCGCCCCGGGCGCTGGAGCGATGAGCAGATCATCGAAGAACACGACTTCTCCGCCGAGCTGATGGCCGCGGAAATTCCGGTGGTGGGGGCGCTGCGCATCCATGGCCACACCCTGCATCACTTCAACGGCTTCAGCTTCAGCGTGTCGCCGCGCCGCGGTGGGCGCCGTCCGGAGCTGGAAGATTTCAGCGTGCTCGAATGGATTGGCCGTTTTCTTGCACGCATCCATACGGTGGGCAGCGCCAAATCGTTCAAGCACCGGCCCGCGCTGAACCTGCAGACCTTTGGCCACGCCAGCCGCGAAGTGCTGCTGGCCGGCAACTACCTGCCGCTGGACATGGAGTCGCGCTGGCTCAAGGCTTTTGAAGAAGCCATGAATGTGGCGCAGGCCGTGATTGAAAGCGCCGGCGATATCCGCACCCTGCGCCTGCACGGCGACTGCCACCCCGGCAACATCCTCTGGACGCCCGAAGGCCTGGAAGGCGCCGGCCCGCACTTTGTCGACCTCGACGATGCGCGCAGCGGTCCGGCGGTGCAGGACCTGTGGATGCTGCTGTCCGGCGACCGCGCGCAATGCCTGCGGCAGCTGGGCGCGCTGGTGGACGGTTACGAAGAATTCGGCGAGTTCGACCGGCGCGAGCTGGCGCTGATCGAGCCCTTGCGCACCCTGCGCCTGGTGCACTACAGCGCCTGGCTGGCCCAACGCTGGCACGACCCGATCTTTCCCATCAACTTCCCCTGGTTCGGCTCCAGCGACTACTGGAAGGGCCAGGTGGATATGCTGGAAGAGCAGACGGAAGCCATGCAGGACGCGCCGCTGGTGGCATAAGGGCTCTGAGGCTAGCCGCGCCTCCTTCAATCGGAGGATTGACAGAACTTCGTAGCCTATGTAAAAGAAAAACCCGCTGGTTGCCCAGCGGGTTTTCGGATACGAATCTCTTGCGAGATTCTTATTGCAGCAACGGCTCTCACCCCGGATAACTACAAGCGGTGGAGTCTAAGGGGGTTTTGAATGAATCACAATGCGGTTGCCAAAATTTATCGCGACAGAAGTCAGGAGCCACTGACATTCGGTTTCGACATTGGCATGGCATCTGTGGGCTGGGCCGTACTCAACGAAACACGTATCGTCGCCTTGGGTGTCAGAGCTTTCGACAAGGCTGAAACCGCGAAGGAAGGCGAATCGTTGAACCTCGCGCGTAGAAGTGCACGTCTGATGCGCAGGCGCTTGCGGCGCCGTGCCTGGCGATTAACCAAGCTTGCACGCCTGTTACGTCGCTTCGACCTCATCGCCGACGCCGAGTACTTTCGAAAACAACCCAGTCACACGGATTCGACATGGGAATTGCGACGAGCAGGCTTGGATCGCGTGCTGGGAAAACAGGAGTGGGCACGGGTGATCTTTCACTTGTGCAAGCACCGCGGGTTTCACTGGATCAGTCGGGCCGAAGAAAAAGCTGCCGAGGCCGATAGCAAGGGGGAAGGCGGTAGGGTCAAGCAGGGACTGGCCGGAACGGCCAAGCTCATGAGCGAAAAAGGTTACAGAACAGCAGCCGAGATGGTGCTTGCTGAATTTCCACAGGCGCAACGCAACAAGCACGGTGAGTACAGCAAGGCGCTCTCTCGTGTCCTGCTCGCAGACGAGATGCAACAGCTATTTGAGGCGCAACGGCGGTTGAAAAACCTTCACGCCACGGCAGACCTGCAGACTCAAATACTTGGCAATGGTGACCGCAAAAACGGGTTGTTTTGGGCGCAGAAGCCTGCGCTTGCGGGCAAAGATCTGCTGAAAATGTTGGGCCACTGCACTTTTGAAAAGGCTGAATACCGCGCACCCAAAGCCAGTTTTACCGCAGAGCGTCACGTCTGGCTGACGCGGTTGAACAACGTGCGCATCACTGCGAGCGGTAAGTCCCGGCCATTGACCGCCGATGAGCACAGAATCTGTCTCTTGTTGCCTTATCACTCAGCCGAAAAATTTACCTATAAAAATGTACGTGCCGCTCTGGTCAAAGCGGGGTTGGATGCGTCGTTCAGATTCACAGGGTTTTCATATCCCAGCGAAAAGCAGATCGGAGAAAAAAAGGCAAAAAACCCCGAAGAACAAGTCATGGTCAAGCTCGCGGCCTGGCATGAACTGCGATTGACACTCAAAAAACATGGGCTTGAAGATGCATGGCAACAAATGTCGGTGCAGGCGCTGGACGGAGATCCTGACCTACTCGACCAGATTGCCTGGGTGCTCAGTGTGTACAAAGAAGATGACGAGGTCCGCGTTGAGTTGAATAGTCTGGATCTACCAGGTGGCGCAAAAACAGTTGAGGCACTGCTTGATATTCGCTTCGACAAATTCCACGCCTTGTCGCTTAACGCCCTGCGAAAAATCGTGCCTTACATGCAAAGCGGCATGCGTTATGACGAAGCGTGTGCCGCAGCGGGTTACCACCATAGCCAGTTGCACGGGGTGGGCAAGGGCAAGCACAGAACCTTGCCTTCACTTTATTCGAGCCGCGATAAAGATGGCCGCATGGTCTTTGACGTAGACCTGGATGTGCCACGCAATCCGGTAGTACTACGCGCCGTCAATCAGGCGCGCAAGGTGCTAAATGCGCTTGTCAAAACCTATGGATCGCCTACCCGGGTACACATTGAACTGGCGCGCGACTTATCACGTCCCTTCGATGAGCGCCGTGACATAAAAAAGGAGCAGGAGGACTTCAGAGACCGAAACGAAAAAGACAAAGCGGAATTCGCCAGTCATTTTCATATCAGCGGCAACCCGCGGGGGGGTGACTTTGAGAAATGGCGCTTGTATCGGGAACAGCAAGGCAAGTGCGCCTATTCACTCCGAGCCATTACCCTGGAGCGCTTACTGGAGCCTGGTTATGTTGAGGTTGACCACGCCTTGCCCTACTCGCGCAGCTTTGATGACAGCAAGAACAATAGAGTGCTGGTGTTTGCCAAAGAAAACCGCGACAAGGGCAATCTCACGCCGTATGAATATCTGGACGGAATCAACGAAAGCCAGCGCTGGCGAGAGTTTGTAGCCTTTGTCGAAACCAACAAAGCATGGCGGCAAGCCAAGCGCAGCCGTCTGCTACGCAGAGACTTCGGGCAGGAAGAGGCCCAAGGTTTCCGAGATCGCAATTTGAACGACACCCGCTATATCGCAAAATTTTTCAAAAACTATGTCGAACGTTCCTTGAAACTGGTTGAGGGCAGCGACAGCCAGCGCTGTGTCGTTCTCAGCGGTCAACTAACCGCCTTCTTGCGCGCCCGCTGGGGTCTGCTAAAGATACGCGAAGAGAGCGACCGTCATCACGCACTTGATGCCGTAGTGATAGCTGCGTGCAGCCACAGCATGGTTAAGCGCATGTCTGACTACTCGCGCCGCAAGGAACTGGCGCAGGTACGAGAAGGTTTTGTGGATATGGAAACCGGTGAAATCGTGAACGCGGCCGCGTTTGCGCAACTGGAAGCACATTTCCCGTCACCGTGGCCCGGCTTTCGTGACGAGTTGCACTGGCGACTCAAGATTGACGATGTGACCGTACTGCGTAGCGAGATCCAGCGTTTGGGTACGTACCCGCCGGAAGCGCTGGATGTACTCAGACCACTGTTTGTTTCACGTGCACCACAACGGCGAAACAGTGGGGCAGTTCATAAGGAAACGATCTACGCCCAGCCGAATCGTTTAAGGGCTCAAGGCGGGGTCACACAGAAAGTGGCTGTCGGCAGTTTGACATTGAAAGATGTGGAAAAGCTGGTGGAGCCGCACCGCAACGAAAAACTGTATGCAGCTATCCGCAAGTGGCTGGAAACCCGCGACGCCAATGAGAAGCGAGCGAAAGAAATTGAAGCTGGCGCTGGGCGAGGCAAAGACAAACGTCCATTGACGACGGCCGAAAAACTGGAGATTGAAGCCCTGCGCGCGCTGCCACGTAAACCTGGCAAGGACGACACACCCGGGCCAATCGTTCGCACGGTGACGCTGGAGATTGACAAGCTCTCCGGCATACCCATACGCGGAGGTATTGCCAAGAATGACACGATGTTGCGGGTGGATGTGTTCACTAAGGCAGGCAAGTTTCATCTTGTACCGGTTTATGTGCATCACAAAGTGACCGGGTTGCCGAATCGGGCCGTAGTTGCCTTCAAAGATGAAGCTGAATGGACTTTAATCGATGACAGTTTTGGATTTTGTTTTTCGCTGTATCCGAACGACTTTGTGCATGTTTCGCAAAAAGGCAAGCCGCCTATTCAGGGCTACTACTCAGCTTGCGACCGATCAACAGGAACTTTGACTTTCTGGGCGCATGATCGGAATGAATCCGCTGGAAAGGATGGCTTGATACGAAGCGTCGGTGTAAAAACTGCTATTTCTATTGGCAAATTTGATATCGATGTCCTCGGCAATGCATACCCCTCCAGACCTGAGCAGCGCCATGGTCTGGCGTAGCGTCGTCATCAGTCAGCCCGCGAAGCTCAAGCGCGATCACTTCGCGCTGGTGGTTGAGCAAGAACAGTCTGCCCGCGTGCCTTTCGAAGACATCGCAGTGATTGTGCTGAACAACCGAGAAATCACTCTTACCCACCCGGTTTTGTCTGCATGCGCCGAATACGGTATCGCCATGTATGCCACGGGCGCCAACCACCAGCCCAGCGGCGTTTTTCTGCCCTTTCAAAGCCACAGTCGGGCCACGCGCATGCTGCGACTGCAACTCGACCTGGACAAGCCCACAGCCAAGCGCGCGTGGGCAACGATTGTGCAGGCCAAGATCAACAACCAGGCGTTTTGCATGAAGATGCTGAATGCCGGAGACCATGAGCGGCTTGCATCCTATTCTCGTCGTGTGCGCTCTGGTGATATGGGCAACATGGAAGCGCAGGCTGCGGCGTATTATTTTCCACAGATCATGGGACGCAGCTTTCATCGTAGCCAGGAGGTATGGGCCAACGCTGCGCTGGACTATGGCTACGCCGTGATGCGCGGTGCATGCGCACGCGCACTGGTAGCACACGGCATGCTGCCAACGCTGGGCCTGTTTCACAGCAGCGAACAAAATGCGTTTAATCTGGCGGACGACTTGATTGAGCCTTACCGCGCTATTGTCGACTTGCATGTAGCCACCAGTCGGAAGACCGACGAGTCAGTCGATCTGAGCCCTGCAGACAAGGTGGCTTTGGTCGGTTTGCTCAATGTAGATGTGGCCATGCCGCGCGGCGTGATGAGCGTGTTGGCGTCGGTCGAACAGGCGGCTGAGTCGTTGGCCCGCTTGTATGACGGTGGCAGCGAGCAGGTGTTGGAGATGCCGCGCTTGATCGGTCTGAATCAGCATCGGTACGAGATGTAGCGGCGCCGCCGACCATGAGTCAGAACACAAGGCGATTCATGCGAATGATGGTCTTATTTGATCTGCCCACGGTCACCAAAACCGAGAAGCGCGCCTACACGCTGTTTCGTCGCTTCTTGTTGAACGACGGGTACGACATGATCCAGTACTCAATTTATGGCCGTATCCTGAACGGCAGCGACGCGGAAGAAAAGCATATGAAGCGGCTGGTGGCCAATCTACCTGCCGAGGGCTCGATTCGTGTCTTAACAGTTACAGAAAAGCAATACGCTGGCATGAAATTGCTCGTGGGCTTGCCACTTTTTCAGGAGAAAAAGGTCAATGCTAACCAAATTGCTCTGTTTTGAACCCATTTTTCCAAAACGAGAACCCGCTCCAAGCTAAGCCTGGAGCGGGTTTCGCGGGGGTCGAGTGTAGCTATCCGGGGTGAGAGAGGGAGCTACAACCTTTTCGGCAGCGGTGCCGTCGTCAAGCAGAGTGTAGCTATCCGGGGTGAGAGAGGGAGCTACAACCACGTGGTAGGCGACTGGCGCCCCCCATGAAGTGTAGCTATCCGGGGTGAGAGAGGGAGCTACAACCTCGCCCATGACCTCCTCAACGCCACGGATAGTGTAGCTATCCGGGGTGAGAGAGGGAGCTACAACCGAGGGGGCGCTGCTAAAATTTCGGGTCAGAGTGTAGCTATCCGGGGTGAGAGAGGGAGCTACAACATGCTGCGTGCCGAGATCTGCACTGCCTTTAGTGTAGCTATCCGGGGTGAGAGAGGGAGCTACAACGTTGATTCCAGCGGGTGCTTGTATTCCTGGAGTGTAGCTATCCGGGGTGAGAGAGGGAGCTACAACTCGCCGGCATCCGCCGTTCAGGTCCATATGAGTGTAGCTATCCGGGGTGAGAGAGGGAGCTACAACATCAGAGGTGTCGCAGGCAGCGACTTTTATAGTGTAGCTATCCGGGGTGAGAGAGGGAGCTACAACTGTGCGCCGTCGCCGAGGGATTCGGCCCACAGTGTAGCTATCCGGGGTGAGAGAGGGAGCTACAACCCCGGTGGCAACGGTTCGATAGGCATCGCTAGTGTAGCTATCCGGGGTGAGAGAGGGAGCTACAACGTGATGAAGGGTCGTCCCGGTACTGAACAGAGTGTAGCTATCCGGGGTGAGAGAGGGAGCTACAACTCACAGGCTAATCAACAGAAATCAACAGAAAGTGTAGCTATCCGGGGTGAGAGAGGGAGCTACAACCTGCCGCCAGCGTACTCTTCACTCGCCACTAGTGTAGCTATCCGGGGTGAGAGAGGGAGCTACAACAAGTTTCCGTGAGGAACCTGCCAATCGGATAGTGTAGCTATCCGGGGTGAGAGAGGGAGCTACAACGGCAACGCGATCAACATCATCTTCTCAGCAAGTGTAGCTATCCGGGGTGAGAGAGGGAGCTACAACCTCATCGCCGGGATTCGCTGCTTGCACGGTAGTGTAGCTATCCGGGGTGAGAGAGGGAGCTACAACTTCTTTGCGTGTCTCGTAAACCAGAAAATCAGTGTAGCTATCCGGGGTGAGAGAGGGAGCTACAACACCAGAACTGCCAGGACGGCATTCCAGACCAGTGTAGCTATCCGGGGTGAGAGAGGGAGCTACAACTATCTGGCCGACACCATGAAACTGACGACGAGTGTAGCTATCCGGGGTGAGAGAGGGAGCTACAACCAGCTTGTCGGAGATAGCGCGGAAGGGCTCAGTGTAGCTATCCGGGGTGAGAGAGGGAGCTACAACCGTTTTGCAGTTCTTGCGCGCACTCGAGCCAGTGTAGCTATCCGGGGTGAGAGAGGGAGCTACAACGGGTGGGTCCAGAAATACCGCCGTCAGGCCAGTGTAGCTATCCGGGGTGAGAGAGGGAGCTACAACCTGCTTCGAGTGACATAGGTAACCTTTCGAAGTGTAGCTATCCGGGGTGAGAGAGGGAGCTACAACTGAGTGAACGAAGCATCGACGCCCATCAACAGTGTAGCTATCCGGGGTGAGAGAGGGAGCTACAACCAGCAGCTTGTTAATCACCATGCTGCCGGCAGTGTAGCTATCCGGGGTGAGAGAGGGAGCTACAACGTAAAAGTTGTCCTGCCAGCACGGGCAGGGAGTGTAGCTATCCGGGGTGAGAGAGGGAGCTACAACTGAGTCGATTCGATCAAACTCGAACACTGCAGTGTAGCTATCCGGGGTGAGAGAGGGAGCTACAACCTGCGGGGTAATGTCCACATGGGCGGGGCCAGTGTAGCTATCCGGGGTGAGAGAGGGAGCTACAACAGCGAATCATGAGCTACGCTGTGCGCAACGAGTGTAGCTATCCGGGGTGAGAGAGGGAGCTACGGAGACGAGAAGGTGGGAATACCCACCTTCTCGCCTCCAGCGCTTCGCGCGGTTGTACAAAAAAGCAGATGCGATCTACCATCAACTTCCCCCGGTTCGGCCCCAGCAACTACTGGAAAGGCCAGGAAGCCATGCAGGAAGCGCCGCTGGTGGCATAACAGCCCTGAGGCCAACCGCGCCGCGCCTCCGGCATACTCCGGGAACCGCCCCTCATGTGCCCCCCCCATGCCGGAACCCAGCGCCCAACATTCCCCTGTTCGCCCTCTCTGGAGGACCTTTCTGGTTTTCCTCGGGCCGCTGGTGCTGACCAACATGCTGCATGCCTTGTCGGGCACGCTCAACAACATTTATGTGGGGCAGATGCTGGGCGTCGGTGCACTGGCCGCGGTGGCGAGTTTTTTCCCATTGTTGATGTTTTTCATTTCCTTTGTGATCGGCCTGGGCGCGGGCGCATCCATTCTCACCGGCCAGGCCTGGGGCACCCGGGATGCCGAGAAGGTTCGTGCCATTGCTGGCACCGTAATTTGTGCGGGCTTTGTCCTCGGCGTGGCCGTCGGGCTGTGCGGCATGCTGCTGGCCGAACCCCTCATGCGCCTGCTGGGAACACCTGCCGACGTGCTACCCCAGGCCGTGGCTTATGCCCGGATCATGATGGCGGCCTTGCCGCTGATGTTTGTCTCCATGCTGGTTGCAGCGGCGCTTCGCGGTGTGGGTGATACCGTCACGCCCTTGTATTCCCTGGTCGTTTCTTCGGCCATTACTCTCATGCTGACCCCGGCGCTGATCCGGGGTTGGCTCGGCCTGCCGGCGCTGGGCGTGACCGGTGGCGCCTGGGCCACGTTGGTATCGGTGACCGTGGCCCTGCTCTGGGTGGCCTGGCACCTGAGACGGCGCGGCCGCGCTCTTGCGCCCGACAAGGATTTCTGGCGACATGTGCGCCTGGAACCGAAATTCCTGAAGCCTGTTGTGCGGCTGGGCATTCCCACCGGCCTGTTCTTCATCACCGGCTCGGTGGCAGACCTCGCGCTGCTGCGCCTGGTCAATGGCTATGGCTCGCATGCCACGGCCGCCTGGGGGGCGGTCAGCCAGGTCATGGCCTATGTCCAGTTTCCGGCAATTTCCATTGCGATTGCTGCATCGGTGCTGGCGGCGCAGGCCATAGGCGCAGGGCGGCTGCAGCAGATCGACAGCGTGACGCGCGTCGGCCTCGGCATGAACATCGCCATCACCGGCGGGCTGGCGCTAGTAGTGCTGGTGTTTGCGCGCGCTATTGTCAGCTTGTTCATCACTGACCCGGCGATCGTCGGCCTGGCGGCTGGGCTGCTGCACATCACCGTGTGGGCCAGCCTGATTTTCGGCCTGGCCAGTGTGTTCACATCCGTCATGCGCGCCAGCGGCACCGTGTTGGTGCCCACCATCATCTCTTTGGCTTGCCTGGGCCTGTTGCTGTTTCCGCTGGGCTGGGCCTTCAGTCAGACTTTCGGCTTGCGCGGCATCTGGATGAGTTACCCGGCCACCTATGCGGTGGCTTTGCTGCTGCAGACAACTTACTTCTTCCTGGTCTGGAAGAAAAAACCCATCGTCAAGATGGTGTGACCACTCACCTAGTGTCCTGTCCCGCAAATAAAGGCGATATGAAATCGCCCAGTCAGCCGGCATGCGGCGTTGCTCGTCGTTGCCATAGCTACGGCTATGTCGCCTCCTCGCGCCCTGTCTGACGACTGACTGGACAATTTCATTTCATCACCTTATCTACGGGGCAGGACACTAGGCGACACCGCGCCCTTCACAGCCCCAGAGACTGAAAGATGCCGTCCATGCGCGCCTGTACCGCTGCATCCATGACGATGGGGCGGCCCCACTCGCGCTGGGTTTCGCCGGGCCATTTGTTCGTTGCGTCCAGTCCCATCTTGCTGCCCAGGCCGCTCACCGGTGAGGCGAAGTCCAGGTAGTCGATAGGCGTGTTTTCTATCAGCAGAATGTCGCGCGCCGGGTCCATGCGCGTGGTCAAAGCCCAGATCACTTCACGCCAGTCGCGCACGTCCACGTCATCGTCCACCACGACCACGAACTTGGTGTACATGAACTGGCGCAGATGGCTCCACACGCCCATCATCACGCGCCGCGCGTGGCCGGGATAAGCCTTTTTGATGCGCACCAGCGCCATGCGGTAACTGCAGCCTTCGGGCGGCAGGTAAAAGTCGGTGATCTCGGGAAACTGCCTTTGCAGCAAGGGAATGAACAGCTCGTTCAGGGCCATGCCCAGAACGGCGGGCTCGTCCGGGGGTTTGCCGGTGTAAGTGGAGTGGTAAATCGGGTCGTGCCGCAAGGTGATGCGGTCCACCGTGAACACAGGAAACGAGGCCTGCTCGTTGTAATAACCCGTGTGGTCGCCGAAAGGTCCTTCGAGCGCGTGCTGGTAACCGCTGGGGTGGCAGGCATCCGGATAGACGTGGCCCTCGAGCACGATCTCGGCGGTGGCCGGCACGCGCAGGCCGCTGCCCAGCGCGCGTACGACGTCGGTACGCGCGCCGCGCAGCAAGCCGGCGAACTGGTACTCGGACAGGCTGTCAGGCACCGGTGTCACCGCGCCCAGAATGGTGGCCGGATCGGCCCCCAGCGCGACCGCCACGGGATAGGGCTGGCCCGGATGCGCCGCAGCATGGTCGCGAAAATCGAGCGCGCCGCCACGGTGTGCGAGCCAGCGCATGATGAGCTGGTTTCGTGAGAGCACCTGCTGGCGGTAAATGCCCAGGTTTTGCCGTGGCTTGTGCGGCCCCTGGGTGATGACCAGCCCCCAGGTGACCAAAGGCGCAACGTCACCGGGCCAGCAGTGTTGCACCGGCAGGCGCGCAAGGTCAACGTCGGATCCCTCCCACACCACTTCCTGGCAGGGCGCCGAACGCAATTCGCGCGGCGCCATGTGCCACAAGGTTTTAAGCAGCCCGCCCAGACCGAGCATGTCTTTCAAGCCCTTGGGCGCCTCGGGTTCCTTGAGAGCGGCAAGCACCTCGCCAAAGGAGCGCAGCGCATGCAGATCGGCCACACCCATGGCGCGCGCCACGCGTGCCGGCGTGCCAAACAGGTTGGCCAGCACCGGCACACTGTGGCCCGTGGGGTGTTCAAACAACAGGGCCGGGCCGCCGGCGCGCAGGACACGGTCGCACAGTGCCGTAATTTCGAGGTGCGGTGACACGGGCTCGGCCACGCGGCGCAGGTCGCCGGTCTGTTCGAGCTGGGCCATGAAATCGCGCAGGTCGCGGTAGCGCATGGGTCAGGACCCGGCAGTGGCCGGAACACCGTCCCAGCGCGGCGCCAGGCCGTGCGGCAGCTCCAGCAGGTCGAGCACACGCGCCACACTGGCGTCCACCAGTTCGGCCACTGTCTGGGGACGCAGATAAAAAGCCGGCATGGGCGGGCAGATGATGGCGCCCATTTCCGTCACGCTGACCATGTTGCGCAAGTGGCCCAGGTGCAGCGGCGATTCGCGCACCATCAGCACCAGCCGCCGGCGCTCCTTGAGCACCACGTCGGCGGCGCGCGTGATGAGGTTGTCCGCCAGGCCGTGCGCCACGGCGGCCAGCGTGCGCATCGAACAGGGCGCCACCACCATGGCGCTGCACACAAAGGAACCGCTGGCAATGGAGGCGCCCACATCGCGCACGTCGTGCACTTGACTGGCCAGCGCTTCGGCAGCGGCACGGCCCATGCCCTGCTCCTGGTCGAGGTTGCGCCAACCTGCGTCGGACACCACCAGATGCGTTTCAACACCTGCCATCCCGTGAAGCGTTTGCAGCAGACGCGTCCCATATACCGCGCCGCTGGCACCGGAGATCGCCACAATGACGCGCCTGGGGTTCATGCGCACCCGCTGATCGGCTCAGTCAATGACATCAAGGTCAACTGCCGGGGAAATACGCAGGGGTGCGCTCAGCAAGTCTGCCGCCACACGTTCCAGCACCCCCGCTGCCTGCGCGGGATCGAAGTCCTCATGCGTCCGCTTTTTCACGCCGTACTGCTGGAGCGCGTAATGCCGGTCGGCTGCAATGCCATGGCGCGCCAGCACACTTTTCACGCAGACCAACGGGCAGCCATCAAGCGCAACAATGGGCCGGCCGGATCGGACGATTTTCATCAGGTGAGGCACATCGCCACCCACGCCCGCAATGCAGGACATCTCGGCCACGCCGCGCCGGTCCAGTTGCAGCGCCACATGGTTGGCCAGCTGCGCCGCGCTGGAGCAACCAGAGCATGAATACACCAGGGGGAGGTGGCGACGGTTTTCAGTCATGTCTTTGCGCTCCGTGCTCCCGCGGCCCGACGCCGGCCGTGCGTTTGCGCGGTCCAAGACGGGCCAGCAACTGCAGCGGTGTCCACTGCTGCAGGTCAAGCGCCGGCAGCTCCAGGGCATCGAGCGCGTTTTTCACGCCCAGCCCCAGTTCGGTGTCGCCCTCCATGGCGAGGCGGCGGCTGAAAAAGAGCGTGTCCGGGTCTTCCTGGCGCTGCGCAAGCCGCATGAAATCGTGCGCGCTGGCACTGATGGCCAGGTCGGTGGCCTGCTGCCGCGGGCAGGCGGTGAAACGTTCTCCGGTCCAGGAAAAATCAAATGTCAGGCGAGCGTCGCGCACATGGATGCGCAGTTTCCTGTGCAGCAACAGGCGGCACACGTCGGCCGGCAGCTGGCGCGCCAGCCCCAGGTTGAGCGCGCTGACCAGCAGCACCGAGCCGGGGTAGGCCGGCAGGCGCTCCAGCAGCGACCCGAGGGCCGGTGGCAATGCCAGGGGCGGAGAAGACGAAAGGGGCTTCATGGTGGTCCGTCAGGTCAGGCCACATACAGCAGCACGGTGATGAAATGGCAGATGCTGCCGCCCAGCACACACAGGTGCCACCAGCCATGGCCGTGGCGCAGCTTGTGGTCGGTGGCGTAAAACCCAATGCCCAGGGTGTAGCAGGCGCCACCCGCTGCCAGCCAGGCAAAGCCGGCAGGCGTCAAGGCCGTCCACAGCGGCGACACCGCCACCAGTGCCAACCAGCCCATCAGCACATAGATGACCAGCGAGAGCACCCGCGCACCCCTGGCCAGCCAGATTTCCTGCACGATGCCCAGCAGCGCCAGGCTCCACACCACACCCAGCAAGGACCAGCCCCAGGCACCGCGCAGGGACACCAGCGCGAAGGGCGTGTAGCTGCCTGCGATCAGCAGGTAGATCGAACAATGGTCAAACTTGCGCAGCACGTTTTTGGCGCGGCCGCGTACGCTGTGGTACAGCGTGGAAAAGACGTACAACAGCACCAGCATGGCGCCGTAAATGCTGAAGCTCACGATCTTCCAGGGGTCACCGACAAAACCGGCGGGCACAATCAGTGCGGCCGAGCCCACCACCGCGAAGCCTGCACCGACGAGGTGGCTGATGCTGTTGAAACGTTCGCCGTGGTACATCGGCGTCAGCCCACCGCCATGGATGCCACCTGCTCCATGCCGGGTCGGCCGTGCCAGTAGCCATTGCAGCCCTTCTCCGGCATGAGCGGCTGCATGCGCGCCAGGGCCTCCTGCGGCGTCAGTACCTGGCGGCACGCCGCATCGAACACGGCGATCACCTCTGCCATGTGCTGCGCCTGTGGGCTCAGGCGGATCACATCCACCCCCACGGCCCGCAAGTCTTCCAGCGCATCCACCAGGTTGTAGACGCGGGCCGACTGGGTTTGTGTGCCATTGAGCACCAGAAACTCCTCGCTCTCGCGGGTCTTGAGCATCAGGCCGTCCGGGTGGTTGAGGCAACTGAAACGGCAGTCGTCCTTGGAAAGGTTGCGCTGCCGCGCGGTAAAGCAGCGCGCCGAATAGGCCAGCGGCATGCGCCCGTAAGCAAACACCTCGGTCTCCAGCCCGGACGGACGGGCCTGCTGCAACAGCGCCAGATCGTCCTGCTTCATCTCCAGCGGCATGACCCAGCGGCTGGCGCCCAGAGAAGCCATCCATTGCAACGACGCCGGGTTGTACAGGTTGAGGTGCGGGCCGGCCACAAAGGGCAGCTTGCCGGCGAGCCGGTGCACGGCACCCATGTCGTTGGCTTCGACCCGGAAATCGCCGTTACCCGTGATCCTGTGCATGGTGCCCACCTCGCTGCCCGACTCCAACAACACCTGGGTCGAGAGCACCACCTCCTTGCCCGCAGCACGCAGGCGTGACGCAATGTCCAGCCAGTCGGCGAACCGCAATTCATGGCGCCGTGAACACACGGTTTCGCCAAGGTAGACCACATCCACCGGTGTGGCAGCCATCGCATCGTAAAAGCTGAAGACGGCATCGCGCTGCCAGTAGTACAGCAAGGGACCAAGGGAAATTTTCATGGAACGGGTTTCCATCATTTCCAGGGCCGGTGGTAAGCGCCCAGCGTGTGCTGCTGGCCTTCGGCGACCTGGTCCAGGCTGGCCATCCAGCTGGCTTTCGGTGCGTAGCGGTGTGGATTCGTGGCGCAATGGTCAATTGCCTCGCGCCAGACCCGGGTCACCTGCGCCACATAAGCAAGGCTGCGCTGCCGGCCTTCGATCTTGATGGCGCGCACACCCATCTTCATAAGCTGGGGCAGAAGTTCGAGCGTGTTCAGGCTGGCAGGCTCCTCGATGGCGTAGTAGTTCTCGTCATCTCCCACGTCGAAGCGTCCCTTGCAGAGCGTGGGGTAACCTGCGTTTTCCCCGCTGGCATAGCGGTCGATCAGCACGCCGCCCAGACGCGACTCCAGGCCTTGCGGCGTCTCCTGCCAGCGCACGGCCTTCGCTGGCGAACACACGCCGTGGGTATTGGGCGACTCGCCCGTCACATAGGACGACAGCGCGCAGCGCCCTTCCACCATCACGCACAGGCTGCCAAAACCAAACACCTCGATTTCCACCGTTGTCCTGTCTATGACCTGCCGCACCTGTTCCAGCGACAGCACGCGGGGCAATACGGCACGAACAATGCCGAACTGCTCTCTGTAGAAGTTGATTGCCTCGTAATTGGTCGCCGATCCCTGCACCGAGAGATGCAGGCGCAGCGCCGGATAACGCGAGGCAGCGTATTGCATGAGTCCCGGGTCCGCCAGGATCACCGCGTCCACACCCAGATCCACCGCCTGGTCCAGCGCTGCGCGCCAAGGCCCCGGGTTGGCGGCCTGCGGGTAAGTATTGAGCGCCATGAAGACCTTGCAGCCGCGCTCATGCGCGTATCGGATGCCCGCGGCAATGGCCGTCTCGTCGAAGTTGAGCCCGGCGAAGTTGCGCGCGTTGGTGGCATCGCGCAGACCCAGATAGACACAACTGGCACCGTTGTCCACCGCGGCTTTAAGGGCGGGCAGGCTGCCGGCCGGACACACCAGCTCCGGCGGGATGGGGGGAGCTGAAAGGGTTTCTGGGAGGGAAGGAGGAGAAGTCATGCCGTTGGAAATCAGACAGGCCCGAAAAAGGGCCATCGCAACGCACGACCATACGCCGATCCTTCACAACACTTTCTGATCTCCGTCAAAGGATGGGCTCAAGACTCGTTGCCGGGGGCGTCTGGGCCAGCCATTGGAAGAAGAAGGAGAAGGCACACGCGCCGCCCAACTGCACTGCATGCGGGCACGAACGGCAACTGCGAAGAGCCATGTTGATCTGGATCAATAGGGGAATAGGTGCTTGGCAGATTAATAGATGTATTATTAATGCATCTTATAAATCTTCTCCACGGAGCCACCATGAGCCTTGCCTCTTCCCCCGCCAAACTCGACATCCGCGCCATTCCGCCCCGCGAGCGACATCCCATGATCTTCTCCGCCTTCGCCCAGCTCAACGCCGGCCAAGCCATGGAATTGGTCAACGACCATGATCCGCAGCCCCTGCACCACCAGTTCCAGGCGGAAATGCCGGGGAAATTCAGCTGGACTTACCTTGAACAAGGGCCAGCCACCTGGCGCGTGGCCATCACCCGGCTGGCACCGGCGCATGGGAACGGGCAATGCTGCGGCTCCTGCGGTGGGGCCTGAATCATTTTTCGACAATCCAGAAGGAATATGCGATGAAAAATAACAAAATGCTGTGGCGTTGGCTCGGCTTCATCTTTGTCCTGTCGTTCGGTGCCCTGGGTTACCTGGGCGTGCAGATCTACCTGACAGCCCCTCCCATCCCTAAGGCCGTCGTCACCACATCGGGCGAGGTTCTTTTCACCGGTGAGCAGGTCAAAAAGGGCCAGCAGGTCTGGCTGGCCAGCGGCGGCCAGCAGCAAGGCAGCGTCTGGGGCCACGGCGCCTATCTGGCACCGGACTGGTCGGCCGACTGGCTGCACCGGGAAGCGGTGGCGCTCCAGACCATCCACACGCAGGCGCTGCGTAAGAGCCCGTCCGCCATAACAGCTTCCGACCGCGGCGCGATCAACGCGGCGCTGAAGGAGGAGATGCGGCGCAACACCTATGACCCCACCAGCGAAACCGTTACTGTGTCGCAAGATCGCGCACTGGCGATCCGCGAAGTGGCGAGCCACTACGACGCGCTCTTCGGCAGCGATATGCTGCTGGACAAGCTGCGCGACCAATACGCCATGACAGGCAACCTGCTGGCGGACGCAGCGGATCGCCACGCGCTCACCGCCTTCTTCTTCTGGACATCCTGGGCTGCGACCACCGACCGGCCGGGCGAGGAGAACCTGTCGTACACCAGCAACTGGCCGCACGAACCGCTGGTGGACAACAAGATGACCGACTCGGCCGCGATCTGGTCGATGGTCAGCATTGTGTTGCTGCTGGGGGCTATAGCCGCCATGTTGTGGCTGCACGGCAGCCAGCGGCATGAGCCTGAGGCGCTGCCGCCCAAGACCGATCCTTTGCTGGGCGCCATCGCCACGCCCTCGATGAAGGCGACGCGCGAGTACTTTTTTGCGGTGGTCGGTCTCATGCTGCTACAGATCGCCATGGGCGTGGTCACGGCGCACTACGCCGTCGAAGGCCAGTCCTTTTTCGGCCTGCCGCTGGCCCAGGTGTTGCCTTATGTGGTGAGCCGCACGGTGCACACTCAGGTGGGCATCTTCTGGATTGCCACCGCCTGGCTGGCCACCGGTCTCTACATCGCCCCCCTGCTGTCGGGGCGCGAACCCAAGCTGCAGAAACTCGGCGTGGACGTTCTGTTCTGGGCGCTGATTGCCATCGTCGTCGGCTCCACCCTGACCGGCTGGCTGGGCACGCTGCAGCACCGTGGCGTGGACTTCAGCTTCTGGGTCGGTAACCAGGGACTGGAATTCACCAGCATGGGCCGTATCTGGCAGCTCCTGCTCTTCGTGGGCCTGCTGTTCTGGGTGTTCCTGCTGGGCCGCGCCCTCTGGCCCGCGCTGAAGAAACCTTCTGAAACCCGTGGCCTGATTGCCATGGTCTTCCTGTCGGCCACCTGCATCGGCGGCTTCTACGCCACCTCCTTGACCTGGGGCCAGAACACGCACTACTCGATGGTCGAGTACTGGCGCTGGTGGCTGGTCCACCTGTGGGTGGAAGGTTTCTTCGAAGTGTTCGCCACCGCTGTGGTTGCGCTGATCTTCACCAAGCTGGGACTGGTGCGCACCGAAAGCGCCAATCGCGCCATCATCGCCGAGACCATCGTGTTCTTGTTCGGCGGCATCCTGGGCACGCTGCATCACCTGTATTTCACGGGTACACCGACCTCGGTAATCGCTGTCGGTGCAGTGTTCTCCGCCCTGGAAGTCGTGCCCCTGACCCTGATCGGTCTGGAAGCCCTGCAAACCTATCGGCGCTCCAAGGCCCTGCCCTGGCTGGCCGCCTACAAGTGGCCTGTCATGTGTTTTGTCGCAGTCGGCTTCTGGAACACCGTCGGTGCCGGCCTGCTCGGCTTTGCCATCAACCCGCCGGCCTCGCTCTACTATGTGCAGGGCCTGAACATGACCGCAGCCCACGGCCACGCTGCCCTGTTCGGTGTCTACGGCATGCTCGGCATCGGCCTGATGCTGTTCTGTCTGCGCGGCCTGTATGCGCGCCACCTGCATGCCGACAACATCCTCAAGCCTGCCTTCTGGAGCTTGAACATCGGCCTGGCGATGATGGTTTTCCTGTCGCTGCTGCCGGCCGGCATCTACCAGGCGTGGGCCAGCATCACCCGGGGCCTGTGGTACGCACGCTCGCCCGAGATCATCCACTCACCCGTGATGGAAACACTGGTCTGGATGCGTGTGCCCGGCGACATCCTGTTTGCCATCGGTGCGATGCTGCTGGCCTGGTATGCCCTGCGCCTGTTGCGGCGCCCCGCGGTTCAACCCGCCGTCGCTGCGGCAGCGCTTGTCACGAACTGACACCTTGTGAAGTGCCGGCCCGGCTGGCACTCACTCTTCCTCTTTATTACTGGAAAATCCAACATGAGCGAAGTCCAAACCCTCACCAATGTCCACCCATTCGACGCGCGCGGCGTTGCCAAGCGCTTCCGCCACGCGGCCATCTTCGGCGCCCTGGAAAGCCTGCATCCCGGGGAAACGATGCGTTTTGTCAACGATCATGATCCGTTGCCACTATTGAACCAGCTGCAGCAGGGCTTTGGCGAAAGGCTGGGCATCAGCTATGTCCGGCGTGAGCCGGGCGAAATCGTGATCGACTTTCAGGTGCGCGGCTGAAGCCTTATTCCATTTCCAAATCATTCATGAACGCGAAGGCGAAGCGACGGTACGGACCTACGGCTAGCGAAGCCGACAAAGTGCACGGATGATTTAGAAATGGAATTACATTCACCCTCATGAAACTCACCACCTTCACCGACTACAGCCTGCGCGTCCTGATCTACCTGGCGGCACAGCCTGGGAAACGCGCCACGATTTCCGAAATCGCGACCTCTTTCGACGTTTCGGAAAATCATCTGACGAAGGTGGTGCATTTGCTCGGGAAAAACGGCTGGCTGGCGACCGTACGCGGCAAAGGCGGCGGGCTCGAGCTGGCCATGCCGCCGGAACTGGTCGGCGTTGGCACGGTGGTGCGCGAGACTGAAGGAACGGCGGTGGTAGCCGAATGTTTTGCCGAAGAGGGCAACCACTGCGCGATCACGCGCATCTGCCGCCTGCGCGGTGTGCTGGGTGAGGCCGTCGAGGCCTTTTACGTTGTGCTGGACCGCTACACCCTGGCCGACCTGGTGCAAAACCGGCAATCGCTGGCCAAAGTGCTGTTTATCGACAGACCCCTGCCCACGCCGGCGGCAAAACGCGCCATGTGAACGCTGATACCGGCGCCCCATGAATGAGCCCAAAGCACCGTTTCCCTACGAAGGCCCTGGGGCACTGCGGCTAACCCTGCTTGAGGCCCTGAGGCGCGTGGTCGATCCAGAGCTTGCCATGAGCATCGTCGATGTCGGGCTGATCTATGGCGTCACCGTGACCGATGAGAAACTGCATGTCCGGCTGACCATGACCTCCGCTGCCTGCCCGGTCGCGGATCTCATCATCGACGAAGTCGAGACCGAGCTGGACCGCGTGGCGCCGCCGGAATTGCTGATTGAAGTTGAACTGGTGTGGGAACCGCCCTGGTCCCCCGAGCGAATGAGTGAACGCGCCAGGCGTTTCATGCAGTGGTGACCTCACCGCGCCGGCCCAGGCACCCGCAGCGCCAGACGGTGCCGCGGTGGATCACCCTGGCCATTCGGCCGCTGCTGCTGGGACTGGTCGCGCTGTCGCTGCTGGCCGGCATCGCAGGTGGTCTGCTGCGCGCGGGCGTGGCTCTTCCCGCCATGGCTCATTCCGCCTGGCCCGGCCACGCGGCACTGGCCCATGCTGCATTGATGATCTGCGGTTTTCTCGGCACGGTCATCGGCATTGAGCGGGCGGTGGCCGTCAAGCTGCGCGCCGCTTTCCTCGCACCGCTGGCTTCGGGCGCCGGCGCTGTGTTCCTGCTGCTGGGTCAGTTTGAACTGGGCGCGTGGCTGATTGTGGCCGCGGCCATTGTCTTCACCGCCGTCAACGTCGTGATCGTGGGACGCCAGCGCGCTGCCCATACCTGGTTGTTGCTGGTCGCCGCAGGGGCCTGGCTCGCCGGCAACCTGCTGTTTGCAACGAATCAAGGCGTTGTCGCAACGCTGCCGTGGTGGTTCGCCTTTCTCGTAATGACCATCGCCGCTGAGCGCCTGGAAATGACGCGGCTGATGCGCCGGCGCCCGGGAGCAGAGTTGTCGCTGCAGGTCGTGCTGGCGACCCTGCTGGGTGGCGCCGCATGGTCTACCCTGGCACCGACCGCCGGCGGGCTGCTGTACGGCACAGCGCTTGTCTTGTTAGCGTTGTGGCTGGCGGTGTTCGACATCGCCCGGTACACCGTCCGCGCGCACGGACTGAGCCGCTACATGGCGGTTTGTTTGCTAGGCGGCTACGCGTGGCTGGCCGTGGCGGGTGCGGCATGGGCCGCCACGGCCCTGGGCCTGCCGCTGCGCGATGCAGCGCTGCACGCCCTCGGCCTGGGCTTCATCGTCAGCATGATGATGGGCCATGCACCGGTGATCCTGCCGGCGATTGCCCGCATCAAGCTGCAGTTCGGCGCCTTTTTCTACGTGCCGCTGGCCATGTTGCACCTCTCCCTGCTGCTGCGGCTGGGGGCCGGCGTGATGGGGAATCCGCTGCGCAGCACCGGTGCCCTCCTCAACGCTGCTGCAATCGCGCTGTTTGCAGCCACCATCGCCGGCGCTGCCGTGGCCTGGCGCATCCAGCATCGCGAGCCCGACGCCCTGACCACCCGAAAGACATCCTCATGACATCGTTCATCAAAATCGCGGAGCCTCCTCCCCCACGGCCACCTGCCGGCTGGGCGCTCTGGGACCTCGGCTTTCGTCCGTTTTACCTGCTGACAAGCGTCTTCGCCGCCCTGTCCATCGGCCTGTGGGCGCTTCAATTTTCCGGCTGGCTGGGCCTGCCTTACCTGCAGGGGCCGATGTGGCACGCCCACGAGATGTTGTTCGGCTTTGCACTGGCCGTGGTTGTGGGCTTCCTGTTCACGGCCGGGCGCAACTGGTCGAACCGGCCAACGCCCACCGGCTGGCCCCTAGCCGCACTGGTAGGCCTATGGGTGGCGGGCCGGGTGCTCGTTCTTACGCCTTTCGGCTGGGCCGCAGCACTCGTCAATGTGGCCTTCCCGCTTGCCGCCGCCATTGCGCTGGCGATTCCCTTCATCGCCGCGCGCAATCGCCGCAACTACTTTTTTGTCGGCCTTCTGCTTCTGATGTCGGCTGCAGTATTGGGCATCCACCTGGCGCAGCTCGGCGTGATTGAGCTTCCAGGCTGGGTCGGCATCCAGCTCGCCCTTGATGTGATGCTGTTCATCATGGTGGTGATGGGCGGCCGTGTGATCCCCATGTTCACCAACAATGGCGTCCCTGGGGCGAATGCCACGCGGCAGCCCCTGCTGGAGAAAACCGCACTGGGCAGCGTGCTGGTGCTGCTGCTGGCCGACGCCGCGCAATTACATGGCGCCTGGCTGGGCGCCGTGGCTGGGGTTTGTGCAGTTGCCCATCTTGCTCGCTGGAGCTTGTGGCGTCCGTGGAAAACAGGGCGTGCGCCGCTGGTTTGGGTGCTGCATGCTGCCTACTTCTGGATTCCGGTGCATCTTGCACTGCGCGCAGCTGCGGCAGCGGGTTGGGTGGCACCCTCGGTGGCCACCCACGCGCTGACCGTGGGCGCCATTGGTGGCCTCATCATCGGCATGATGACCCGCACCGCGCGCGGCCACACCGGCCGGCCGCTGCGGGCCGACCGCAGCGACGTGGCTTGTTTCGTTCTTGTGCTGCTTGCGGCACTGGTTCGCGTGTTCGTGCCGCTCGCCGCCCCGGCCTGGTTCATCCATGCCACGCTGGGATCGGCAGCACTCTGGTCTGCCGGCTTCGCGCTCTATGCCGTGCGCTACTGGCCGGTGTTGACACGGCCTCGCATAGACGGGCAAGCCGGCTGAACGCGGCCGTTTTACCCGTGGGGCGCAAAATGGGGCCATGAAACCACCCAAGCGACTGCAGTCATTGATCGAAGAAGGCCTGATCGACACCGTGGTGCGGCAGCTGATGAGCGGCAAGGAAGCCATGGTCTATGTTGTGCGCTGCGGTGACGAAACGCGCTGCGCCAAGATTTACAAGGAGGCCGACCAACGCAGCTTCCGTCAGGCGGTGGACTACACGGAAAACCGCAAGGTCAAAAACACACGCCAGGCGCGCGCCATGGCCAAGGGAACCCGCTTTGGCCGGCAAGCAGCCGAGGCGGCCTGGCAAAGCGCCGAGGTCGATGCACTTTACCGTCTGGCCGCTGCCGGTGTGCGTGTGCCCACACCGCACAATTTCTGCGACGGTGTGCTGCTGATGGAGCTGGTGACCGACGAACATGGCGACGCGGCCCCGCGCCTGAACGATGTGGAGTTCACGCCGGAACAGGCGCGCCTGCACCATGCCACGCTGCTCACGGAAGTGGTGCGCATGTTGTGCGCCGGCGTCGTGCACGGCGACCTGTCCGAGTTCAATGTGCTGCTGGCTTCGGACGGCCCGGTGATCATCGACCTGCCCCAGGCCGTCGATGCGGCCGGCAACAACCACGCCAGCCGCATGCTGCTGCGCGATGTCGCCAACCTTCGCGGCTTCTTCGGCCGCTTTGCACCTGAGCTGCTGACCACCGACTACGGCCACGAGATCTGGGACCTGTACCAGCGCGGCGTGCTCCGGCCCGACACCCAACTCACTGGCCTCTTCGCGCACAAGCGAGGGCCGGTGGACATGAGAGCCGTGATGGGTGAGATTGACGATGCACGGGCCGAGGAAGCGGCGCGGCGCCTGCGCATGCAAACCTTGTAGGCACACGCAGCCCGCTGTCGGACAGACAGGCGCCTCCTTTCGCGTACGGTGGTCCGGAAAAACTACACGTCCCGTGAGATCAACTCTTTGCCGGTGCGTCGCAATGAAAGACGCAAGGCATCATCGGCAAGCGCCAGCAGGTGATTTGCTCAATCACCTCCAGAGGGTTGGCAATGCCTCCCGACCAGAAGGCATTCCAGATTTGGTCAATTTTCGATTTGAGGTCGCCAGTAAGCATCCGGCAATTAAACCAGCTTTAACCGGCTTTTCACGCCCTCAAAGCAGCAGCGCGTTGACCCGCTTCACATAGGCCGCAGGGTCATCGGGCAAGCCGCCCTCGGCCAGCAAAGCCTGGTCGAACAGGATGTGGGCCAGATCGTCGAAATGTTCGCTGTCTTCGAGCTTTTTCACCAGCGGGTGTTGGGCATTGATCTCAAGAATCGGCTTGACCTCGGGTGCGGCCTGGCCGGCCTGCTTGAGCATGCGGGCGAGCTGCGTGGACATGTCGCCGTCCTGCACCACCAGGCAGGCCGGTGAATCGACCAGTCGCGTGGTGGCGCGCACGTCCTTTGCCTTGTCTTTCAGGGCTTCCTTGAGCCTGTCGAGGATGGGCTTGAACTGGGTCTGCGCTTCCTCGGCAGCCTTCTTTTCGTCTTCGTCCTGCAGCTTGCCCAGGTCCACGGCGCCCTTGGCAACCGACTGCAGCGGCGTGCCGTCGAACTCGTGCAGGTAGTTCAGCGCCCACTCGTCCACGCGGTCGGTCATCAGCAGTACCTCGATGCCTTTCTTGCTAAAGATTTCCAGCTGCGGGCTGTTCTTGCCGGCGGCCTGGGTGTCGGCGGTGATGTAGTAAATCGCGTCCTGGCCTTCTTTCATGCGCGCCTTGTAGTCGGCAAAACCCACCGTTGCGGTATCCGTGGTGGAACTTGCAAAGCGCAGCAGCTTGGCCAGGCGGTCGCGGTTGGCAAAGTCTTCGCCCAGGCCTTCCTTGAGCACGGCGCCGAATTCGGCGTAGAAGCTCGCAAATTTTTCCGGCTCGTTGGCGGCCAGGTCTTCGATCATGGACAGCACACGCTTGGTACATCCTTCGCGGATCGCCTTGACCGCGCGGCTTTCCTGCAACAGTTCACGCGAGATGTTGAGCGGCAGGTCGGACGAATCGACCACGCCTTTCACGAAACGCAGGTAAACCGGCAGCAGCGCCTGTGCGTCGTCCATGATGAACACGCGCTTGACGTAGAGCTTGACGCCAGCGGCCTTGTCGCGGTTGAACAGGTCCATGGGCGCCTTGGCCGGGATGTAGAGCAGTTGCGTGTATTCGGTGGAGCCCTCGACGCGGTTGTGGGTGCTGGCCAGCGGCGGCTGGCTGTCGTAGCTGATCTGCTTGTAAAACTCGTCGTACTGTTCTTGCGTGATGTCTTTTTTGGCGCGTGTCCAGAGGGCAGCTGCCTGGTTCACGGTTTCCCACTCGTCGGTGGTGACCATCTCGCCGGGTTGGTCGTTCTCGCCTTCTTTCCACTCCTCCTTCTTCATCAGGATGGGCAGGGAAATGTGGTCGGAATATTTGCTGATGATGCTTTTGAGCTTCCAGGTGTTCAGGTACTCGGTGGCATCGTCTTTCAGGTGCAGGATGACGCTGGTGCCACGCTCCGCCCGTTCGATGGTTTCGACCTCGAAGTCACCCGTGCCTGCGCTGGTCCAGCGCACAGCTTCAGCAACTGGCAGCCCGGCGCGCCGGCTTTCAACCGTGATCTTGTCGGCCACGATGAAGCCGGAGTAGAAGCCGACGCCAAACTGGCCAATCAGCTGCGCATCGTTTTTCTGGTCGCCCGAGAGTTTGGACATGAAGTCCCGCGTGCCGCTTTTGGCAATGGTGCCCAGGTGCTCCACGGCCTCCGTCTGGGAAAGGCCGATGCCGTTGTCGGTGATGGTCAGGGTTTTGGCTGCCTTGTCAAAACTCACACGCACGTCGAGGTTGGGCGCGTTTTCATACAGGGCGGCGTTGTTCAGGCCTTCAAAACGCAGCTTGTCGCAGGCGTCCGAGGCATTGGAGACCAGCTCACGCAGGAAAATATCGGGATTGGAATACAGCGAGTGGGTGACGAGATTCAGCAGCTGGGCAACTTCAGCCTGGAAAGAAAGGGTTTGCTTGCTCATGATGGTGGGTTCTTGAAATGGGAAAGGGTAAGACAAAAGACAAACGCCCCTGGAGTTAGGGGCGTCGTCGCATATTTCAAGACCCGATTATCGCGGGTCCGGGATGCGCCCCGGACCCGCGGCCAACGAGGGCTTAGCCTTCCAGGCCAGTCAGCTCGCCGCTGCGGATTTTGCCCAGGCGCAGGGCCTGGGCGGCTTCACCGCGCACGACGGCGGTAGGCACGGCAGATTTCACCGGAGTAGCAACGCGCGATCCGGAAGGGATGTGGTTGTATTGCTTGACGGCTGTTACCGCTTCGACCATGACTTCGGCGCGGGTGCGGTTGCCTTCTGTCTGCAGCGCAAACTGCGAAGCAGGATCAGGCGTTTCGGCGCGCACACCGGTGGAAGCGATGGCAGCAAAGGTAGCGATAGCGATGAGAGCGTAAGACTTGTTCATGATGATGACCTTTAGTGAGTGGTTGAGAACCGGAAGTTTTTTTCGGTTGGATCCGGCTCTTTCAAGCCCAAACTTCAACCGTGACCTCACTGTATTTGGGACAAATTAGGCGACCATGAGCGAAGTCTTAGCTGGGAATGAGCAAGCGCTCAAACCGATTCGACGCGCGCCACCAGCCCGCTGCGGTCGTCCCGGTTGCGCAGGCTGATGCGCATGCTGCAGCGTTGTGCGGCCGCCTGCGCAATGGACAGGCCCAGCCCGCTGCCGCGTACATCGCTTCCCGGCACGCGAAAGAAGCGGTCGAACACGCGGCCTAGCAGCTCCGCCGGAATGCCTGGGCCGGTATCTACCACCTCGATGGCCAGTTTCCCCTGGCTCTTCGTGACACGTACATCCACCACGCCGCCTTCCGGGGAGTAGCGCAGGGCGTTCTCTATCATGTTGTCCACCACGCTGCGCAGGTCACCGCTGGAGCAGGTCAGCATGGTGACCTCCGCAGGCAAGCCGGTTTCCTCTAGGCCGAGATCAATGTTGCGCTGGTCGGCCAGCGTAATCAGCGTATTGATGCTCTGATGCAGCACCTCGTGCACGTTGACCGCAACGGGCGTCTCCGCGGGGCTCGACTCCTGGCGTGACAGCCTGAGCAACTGGTCAACCAGCCGCTGGGCACGCAGCACGCCGGCTTCCAGCTGGGCAAAACGCTGCGCCGGCGCACCGGCTGCAAAGTCGCCGCGCAGGTTTTCCAGCTGCAGGCTCACCGCCGTGATGGGCGTGCGCAGCTCATGCGCGGCATCCTGCACAAAGCGCCGCTGTGTGGCAAACGCATCGCGCAGGCGGGTCAGCAAGCTGTTGAAGGAAATGACCAGCGGCGCAATTTCCTGCGGCACGCGGTCCAGCGGCAGCTCGGCGATGCTGTGCTCGTCCTGGGACGCGGCCTGGCGCGCGATGTCGGCAATAGCGCTTGACATAATGGCCGCCACGAACCAGAGGACAAAGGCCGAAAGTGGCAGCAGGATGATCACCGGCAAAATCGCGGTACCGGCCCGCTCGGCGGCTAGATGGCGACGGAACTCGCCACTCTGCAACACCTGGACGCGCCGCGAACCCGAGGCCTCGCTCACCGGCGTGGTGTAGATGCGCCAACGTGCGTCGTTTACCTTGACGTCATGGAACCCGCCTGCCGGTTGCAGGCTGGGCGCCAATCCCAGCCAGGAATTGGAACGGGCGTGGCCATCGGCGTCGAACACCTGCACCACATAACTGCCCCATTTGTGGATCTGCTCACCCGTCAGTGCCGGCAACACGATGTCCTGCTCCTGGGCTACCATGGATTCAGCCAGCAGCTCCATCTGGCTGTCCATGAAGGTGGCCACCATGCGGTTGTAGGTCCAGTAGGCGAAACCTGCCGACGCCGCGCCCACCAGTACAAACACCGGCAGCAGCCACAGCAACATCGCGCGGCGCAGCGAACACAGCCGGCCCGCGGGGAAAACGTGGATCATCATGCAACGTCTCCGGCAGCGGGAGACGCTGCAGGCGTGCCAGTGATGCGCCAACCCAGGCCACGCACATTGCGAATGACATCGGCGCCCAGTTTTTTCCGCATGCCGTGAATCAAGACGTCCACGGCATTGCTCATGACTTCTTCACCCCAGCCGTAAATGCGGTTTTCGAGCTGGTCGCGCGAGAGAATGGCGCCCGGCCTTTCGAGCAGCGCATGAAGCAATGCGTACTCTCGCGCCGACAGTGCCGACTGATCGCCGTTGACCAGCACCTCGCGCGTGGTGAGGTCAAGCTGCACCACGCCATTGCCTATGACGGAATGCGCGCTGCCGTCCCGCCGACGGATGACGGCGCGCATGCGGGCCAGGAGCTCGCGGAACTCGTAAGGCTTGACGAGGTAGTCATCCGCCCCGAGGTCCAGCCCCGTGATGCGGTCGTCCAGGCCGTCCCGCGCGGTCAATACCAGCACCGGCGTGGCATCACCGCGTGTCCGGGCCTGGCGCAGCACTTCCACGCCGTCGCGCTTGGGCAGACCCAGGTCGAGCAGCACACAGGCGTAGGCGCCATCGGCCAGTGCACTTTGCGCCAGCAAGCCGTCACGCACCCAGTCCACAGACCAGCCATTGGTTTCCAGCGCCTGCTGCAGGCTGCGGCCGATCATGTCGTCGTCTTCAACAAGCAAGACCCGCATTACGCTTCCCACGGCTGCGGTCGCAAGCCTTCCCAGCGGGCCTGCCGCCTGGCAGCCTGCAGCAGCAGGGCACCGGCGCACAGCAAGGCGGCCATCCCGGCCAGGTTCAGATAGAGAGCCGACGTCGCAACAAAGCCGGGCGTGGCCAGTGCGATGCCCACAAACCCGGCCTGGCTCAGCAGGCCAGCAACCACCACGGTCGGGCGGATGGCCGGGACAAGCGCAGCGCCCAGCAGCGCTGCGGCCAGCAAGGCGATCAGGAACTGATAGTGCAGCAGCAGCGGCAAGGCCGCGCCGTCGGGGGGCGGCAAGGCCAGCAGGACAAACACGGCGCTCACACCGACGGCAAGCAGGATGGCGCGGGCAATATGTTCAGAGAAAGTGTCCATGGCTTGCAGGATGTGGTGATGGAAACTGTATCTTCGCCGGACTGAATTAGGCTCGAATTAGCTGCATGCCCGACCGTTTCACAAAAAAGGGCCGGCCGGCGCTCAGCCCAGCCAGCGCCTGAGCTGCTGGTAGACCGCCGGGCTGTGCAAAAGCGCAATGTGCCCGGTTTCCATTGCAATCCACTGCTGATCAGGCAAAAAAGCCAGGTCGCGCGCGGGATCTGCGTGCTGGCCCAGTGCACTGGACAGGGGCACCAGCCCGTCGCCAAGCGCTTCGTCAAGCAGTGGGGTGCGGGCTGTCCCGCCGGTTGCAGGAACCGCGCCCAGTGTGGCGGCCACGGCAAAACAGGCCACACCGGCCGGCAGCGGCAAAGGCTGCCGCGTGTCCGGTGCAGCGGCGAAGCGGTCGGCGCCCTGCCAGTCGACCGGCAACACGTGGCCGTAACGCAGGTCGGTGATGCCCGCGCTTCGGATCTGGGCAATTTTTGCAAACGGCCGGGTCAGCGGGTTGCTGCCGAGCAGGGTGTCCACCCAGTTCCCAACTTTTTCCAGAGGCGCACCATGGTGCGGTGTGCCGAGAAACACCAGGTGTTTGAGGCGCCCCAGCCAGTGCAGTCCGCCAGCCGCCGCGCTGTGGCAGGCGCTGCGCGCCACCAGACCGCCCATGCTGTGTGTCAGCAGGCTCACGGCCTCCACCTCCTGCGGCCAGGCTTGCAGCAACTGCTCCAGCAGCGCCGCGAACTGCCCACCGTTGACCGAGGTGTGCAGGCCAGTGTTGTAGTGCAGGTAAACCGGGGTGTAGCCGAGTTCCTGGGCCAACTGCCGGCCGTAGTCCTGCGGGCCCGCTTCGTCCCCGGCGCGCCACTGCAGGTCGTTCATGCACAGGCCATGCACCAGCACCAGGATTTTCCCGGTGGCGCCTGGCAGGCGCTGCGCCAGCGCAGCCTTGTCCAGCCGCAAGGGCTGGCCTTCATGGCGCAGGCTCATGGAGATGGCCAGAGGGTTGGCGCTATCCTGCAACTGGTCACCGAGCACACCGTTGAGGGCGGCCAGAAGAGCTTCACGCTGGGGCGACGAAGCTGGCGCCGGTAGCCTGGGCACCACGCGCGACAACAGGGTATCCACAGCGCCACCGGCCAGGCGTGTCACCCCCTTGACGCTGCCGTAGACCAGGCCGGTGACGCCGCGTTTCCTGACGCCGGAAGCGCCGGCCTCACGGTCTACAAATTTCTGCCCGGCAGGACCAAAAGGTGCGGCGACGGCCTTGTAGACATTGCCCTGCACCTTCTCCACCAGTTCGGTGATGCCCAGCGTGCCGCGGGTGGCGAGTTGTGCCAGGCCCTGGATGTCGGACGGATGCAGGTGGCTGCGCAGCTCGTCCAGGGAAGGCAGCTTGGGCAAGCGCGGCGGTGGTGAGGTGCTCATGCCACCATTGTCGCGGCCGACAGGAGGAGCGTCCAGCACATCCCTTTTCGCCCGGCTTTATGAATGAAAAGTGCCTCCATCCCAATAGGATCGGGCACAAGATGCTATTGAAACAGGAGCAGATCCAGCTCAAAAGCTTTCGTGGGGAGCCAGGTAGCGCCACTGGCCAACCGGCAGGTGGCCCAGATTGACCCGGCCGATACGCACACGTTTGAGCCCCGTCACAAACAAGCCGACCTGTTCGCACATGCGGCGTATCTGGCGCTTTTTGCCTTCCTTGAGCACAAAGCGCAACTGCTCGGGGTTCTGCCATTCGACACGCGCCGGCCGCAAGGGCTCGCCGTCCAGGCTCAGGCCGTGACACAACAAGGCGAGTTTTTCCGGCGGGAACATGGCCTGCACGTTGACCGTTTCGGCGCCCTGTTCACCCTGATACGTGACGCGCACCAGGTATTCTTTTTCGATGTCCGAGTCTTCGCCGATCAGCTGCCGCGCCACACGCCCGTCCTGCGTGAGCACCAGCAGGCCGATGGAGTCAATGTCAAGCCGGCCGGCCGGAGCCAGGCCGCGCAGCTGCTCGTGGCCCCAGCGCATGCGGCTGTTGCACTCGCGCCAGCGGTTCTGCGGCTGCACCAGCACCACCGCAGGCTCGTGGCCGTCCTCGGCCTGGCCGCTGACATACCCCACCGGCTTGTTGATCAGGATGGTGACCTGCTGGCGCTGCTGCTGCTCGGCCTCGCGCGCCACCTCGATGCGGGCGTTGGCAGCCACTGGCTGGCCCATCACCGCCGCCTGCCCGTCCACCCGGACCCAGCCGCGCGCAATCCAGTCGTCGGCCTCGCGGCGTGAACACATGCCGAGCTCGGCCATACGTTTGTTCAGGCGAACCGTCAGCACCGGGGCGCCTGGGGCGGCCACCGCTTTCGGGATGCGCACTGCAGCGCCGGGAATCGGGGATTTGGGGGGAGGGGATTGAGCCATGGAGCGCTCCATTTTAGGCGGCCCGCTCGAAACCTTTGACGGAACCGCGCAGTCAATGGGAATACACCCATGCCGCACGCGCGGTCCTGCCGCTGATCGCACTCGGTGCCCTGGTGTTTTCGGTCCTGCTTGAAATCCCGGCACCTGCTTCTGGAAAACGACGGGCCTGCGTGCTATTGTTTCGGTAGCTGTCTGCGACCACCAAACAAGGGCTGCAGCCACTTTTTACGTAAAAATACTGGACCGCAGCGCCTGCAAATCCAACACGCGCAGACCGCCGTATTCGATCCGGATGATGCCCTGCGCCTGCAGATGAGCCAGCGCCTCGTTCACGCGCTGGCGTGACAGCCCGACGAGGTAAGCCATTTCCTGCTGGGTAATGCGCAGGATTTCGCCAACGCCCGGATACAGCACCGGGTTGAACAGCGCCGCCAGGCTGCGCGCTACGCGCAGGTCGGGATTGTTCATGCGGTCGATCTCGCGCGCGGCAATGAACTGGCCCAGGCGCTCATTGAGCTGGTTCATCACGAAACGGTTGAAGCCGATGGAGTGGTCCAGCAGCCAGTGGAAAGTATCCACCGGCAAGCCGGCCACCACACTTTTGCGCAGCGCCTGGATGTTGTAGCGGTAAGGCTCGCGCTTGAGCGCCGTGCCCTCGCCGAACCAGCCGCCCGGCGGCAAGCCGGCAAAAGTCATGGTCGCGCCCTGGGCGTTGTCGCTGCTCATCTTGAGCAGGCCTTCGACCACGCCGAACCAGTAAGTCACCGGCTTGCCGACCCGGCAAAGATAGTCGCCCGGCAATGCGTCACCCACGATCAGGCCAGCGACCGCCTGCTCGCGCTCAGCGGGGAGCAACAAAGCCAGCCAGGGGATGCCCGCCAACTCTCGCGCATCGGGGGCGCGGCGGCGTTTGTGCAACGGAAGATCGGTGGTCATGGCCGGTCCAACAATGAAACAAATATTCGGGAAAGTCCGGGGAGGGGTGTCCCTTAAATTGTCGTCCAAACGACAACCCGACGTCAAACAGAGGCCTAGTATCCGTTCATGCCAACGCTGCCCATGGCTTCATGGGCACGCTGGATTTAACTCTGGAGACAAGGCCCCGAATGCAGACCACCTTTCCCCGTTTGCTTCTCAAGCACGCCGCCGAGCGCCCCGCGGCGCCCGCCATGCGCGAGAAGGAATACGGCATCTGGCAGGCGCACAGCTGGGCCGACATGGCCACGCTGGTTGAACACATTGCCTGCGGCCTGCACCAGGCCGGCCTGCAGCGCGGCGAACACATGGTCGTCATCGGTGCGAACCGGCCCCGCTTGTATGGCACCATGCTGGCCGCCCAATCCCTTGGGGCGATTGCCGTGCCGCTGTACCAGGACGCCGTGGGTGCCGAGTGTGTGTTCCCCATTACCAATGCGGACGTACGTTTTGCGATGGTCGAAGACCAGGAACAGGTCGACAAACTCATGGAGATCCGCAGCCAGTGCCCGCAGCTGGCCAGCATTATTTATGACGACCCCAAGGGCCTGCGCAATTACGACGAGCCGGGCCTGGTGGCGCTGGACGCGCTGATCGCCTCGGGCCAAGCCTTTGCCACCCAGCAGCCGGGCTTTTTCCAGGCAGAAATTGAAAAGGCGCAACCTGACGACGTAGCCGCGATGTTCTTCACTTCGGGTACCACCGGCAACCCCAAGGGAGTCGTGCACACGCACAACACCTTGCTGGACCGCGCGGAAGCCGGTGCCGAATTCGACAAGCTGACCAGCAACGAGGAAGTGCTGGCTTACCTTCCACCAGCCTGGATTGGCCAGAACATCTTCAGCTACGCCCAGTGGCTGTGCTGCGGTTATGTGGTGAACTGCCCCGAAAGCGCGGGCACGGTCACCATCGACCTCAAGGAAGTCGGCCCCAGCTACTATTTCGCGCCGCCGCGCGTGTTTGAAGGCTTGCTGACCAGCGTGATGATCCGCATGGAAGACGCGGGCTTTCTCAAGCGCAAGATGTTCCACTTCTTCATGGATGTGGCCAAACGCGTCGGACCGGCCTTGATGGACAACAAGCCCGTGGGCACCGGCGACAAGCTGCTTTACGCCCTGGGCACACTCATGGTTTACGGCCCGCTGCGCAACAACCTGGGTTTTTCGCGCGTGCGTGTGGCCTACACCGCCGGAGAAGCCATCGGCCCGGACCTGTTCACCTTCTACCGTTCCATCGGCATCAACCTCAAGCAGCTTTACGGTTCGACCGAAACCGCGGTGTTTGTCTGCCTGCAGCCGGACAACCAGGCGCGCGCCGATACGGTGGGCGTCCCCATCAAGGGCGTGCAGGTCAAGGTGGCCGACAACGGCGAGATTCTCGTCAAGTCCGCCGGGCTGCTCAAGGGCTATTACAAAAACCCGGCCGCCACTGCAGAAGTGCTGACAGCCGACGGCTGGTACCACACCAGCGATGCGGGTTTTCTGGATGCAAGCGGGCACCTCAAGATCATCGACCGCGTGAAAGACGTGGGCCGTATCCAGGGCGGCGCCAACGACGGCGCCATGTTCGCGCCCAAGTACGTGGAAAACAAACTGAAATTTTTCCCGCACATCAAGGAAGTGGTGGCCTACGGCGACGGCCGCGAAAAAGTCTGCGTCATGATCAACATCGACTTCGATGCGGTCGGCAACTGGGCCGAGCGGCGCAACCTGCCCTACGCCGGCTACACCGACCTGG
>NZ_JBDTTH010000044.1:0-34774 GCF_039930745.1 Polaromonas sp.
TGTAATCAGCTGAGCCTCAAATTATATACCGGATTTTTCATCACAGTCAAATTTTGCAGCTTCTTTTTCTCTGCCTTCTGACTGGACTTGCCTTTGGCGAGTCGCTGTTTCATCAGCAGAGCCATCGACTATAGCACTGTTTTGGAGGGGCAGCCAGAAAAGATGTTCGAGACCGCACTTCAGCCCCGCGTCAAAGACCTTCGCCGAGAGCAATCATTCCAGCGTCGCCCAGCGAAGCTACAGAGTCAAAGGCAGAGAGCGCAACCTTCTGCCCGTCAGGGAAAACAGGGCATTGGCCACCGCCGGCGCAAGGGGAGGCACCCCAGGCTCACCCACGCCGCCCGGTGGCCGCGCACTGGAGACTATATGGGTCTGCACCAGGGGAGCTTGTGCAAGCCGCAACATCGGGTAGTCAGGGAAATTCTTCTGCTGCACCACGCCTTCATGGATATCCACTTTCCCGTGCAGCGCGGCCGTCAGCGCAAACACCACCGAACTTTCCATCTGCTGGGCGACGATCCCCGGGTTAACCACTGTGCCGCAGTCAATTGCGCAAACCACACGGTGCACACGCGGCTGCCCGTCGAGCAGCGACACCTCCGCCACTTGAGCGACGATGGAGCCAAACGATTCATGCAGGGCGAAGCCCCGGGCCTGGCCCGCTGGCAATTTGCCACCCCAACCGGCCTGGTTCGCCGCCAGGTCGAGCACCGCCAGATAGCGCGGCGCCTCCCTGAGCAACTGCCGCCTCAGGGCCAGCGGGTCCTGCTGCATCTCAAACGCCAGCTCATCGATAAAACTTTCCGAGAAGAAGGCGTTGTGCGAGTGGCCGACCGAGCGCCAGAAGCCCACAGGAACGCTCTTGCGCGTGGCCACATGCAACATCTCCTGGTGGGCAAAACCGTAGGGCAGGTCGAACAGCCCCTCCGCCGTGGTTCTGTCAGGCATATCGACAGGCCCGGTCAGCGCGGGAATCCCGCGCTCCATCCAGCGCGGGCTGATGGCATCGCCCGCCGACTTGATGCGCAGGCTGCCCAGTTGCCCCTGCCCGTCCACTGTTGCGGTGAGGCGCGCCACATGCATGGGCCGATAGAAGTCGTGGGTCATGTCTTCCTCCCGCGACCAGATCAGTTGCACCGGCCTGCCGGCGCACTCCATCGCCACTCTGACCGCCTGGGCAATGTAGTCCACCTCAAGCCGCCGACCAAAACCACCGCCCAGCAGGGTGACCGTGACGCTGACGTCTTCCACGGGCACTTTGGCGACCCGTGCCGCAATCGCCGCGCCCATCTGCGGCACTTGTGTCGGCACCCAGAGAAAAACCTTGCCGTCCTTGACCTGTGCAGTGCAGTTCATCGGCTCCAGCGCGGCATGCGCCAGGTAAGGTGCGCGGTACAAGGCTTCCACCTTGCGGGAAGCGTCGGCTTCGGCCTGCGCCACAGACCCTTTTTCATAAAAGACAAAGCCCTCCTCGCGCTGAAGGGCTTCTTCCAGCTCGCGCCCGATCTGGCGTGAATCCAGGGCGCCGCCCGGACGCTGTTGCCAGTTCACCGGCACCGCCAGCGCAGCCTGCTGGACTTGCCACCAGCTCTTGCCCACCACGGCAAAACCTGCGGTGGAGCCGGCATAGGCCGGCAGGCGCACCAGCCGCTCCACACCCGGCATGACCAGCGCCGCATCGGCGTTGATGGCCCCCGGTGCGCCGCCCAGCATGGGACACAACCGGATGGCGGCATACAGCATGCCTGGCAAACGAACGTCCAGCCCGAACTGCGCGGTACCGTCCACTTTGGCCGGAACATCCTTGCGCGGCGCGTTCTGGCCAATCAGCTTCCAGTCCTTGCGAGCCTTGAGCGTGACGGTGCCAGGCGGAGTGGCAGCGGCAAAGCGGGCCAGTTCGCCATAGTGTGCGGAGGGGCCAGACGCATGGGAGACCACGCCGTCCGTGACCCGCAACTCATCCACCGGCAGGCGCCATTGCAGCGAGGCGGCACCTACCAGCGAAGCGCGCGCGGTGGCCGCCGCGGTGCGCAACACCATCCAGGCATCGGCCACGCTGCTCGAACCACCGGTGGCGTTGATGCCCAGTTCACGCGCCAGCTTGCTGACCACCCATTCGCCCGCCTGGACCCTGACTGGACGCTCTTCAAGCTCGAAAGGATGAAAAGGCAAGCCGGCCACAAGCATCGCCACGTTGCCGTAGATGCTGTCGGCGCCCGCCTGCTCGATATGGACACGCGACAGCGGCACATCCAGCTCTTCCGCCACCAGCATGGGCAGGGCGGTGTGCACACCCTGGCCCATTTCGCTGCGCGGCATGGCCAGCAACACCGAGCCGTCGGATTTGATCTTGATCCAACCGTTCAAGGCCACCTGCCCCTCGGCCGGGAGCCAAAGCCGGCTGGAGCCCGTGCGCGAACGCGGCGGCAAGGCGCCCCAGCCCACGATCAGGGCGCCGGCGGCGCCGGCCGCGCTGAGCAGCCAGGTTCTTCTTTTCATGCGCGCTTCTTCACCGGCTTGGCTGGCCCCAGCCCCGCAGCCCGCTTGATCGCCAGCCGGACCCGCTGGTAAGTCCCGCAGCGGCAAATATTGGTCATGGCCGCATCGATGTCGGCATCGGTCGGTTTGGGTTTGGTTTCAAGCAGAGCAGCCGCCGCCATCAACATGCCGGATTGGCAGTAACCGCATTGCGGCACCTGCTCGGCAATCCATGCCTGCTGCAGCGCATGCGGTTTAGCCGGCGTGCCTAGTGCCTCGATGGTCTGGATGGCTTTGCCGGCCAGCATCGACACCGGCACCACGCAGGACCGGACGGCCTGCCCGTCCACCCGGACGGTGCAAGCGCCGCAGGCCGCCACACCGCAGCCGAACTTGGTGCCCGTCATGTTGAGCAGGTCGCGCAATACCCACAGCAAAGGCATCGCCGGGTCGGCCTCCACCTGCACAGCCTGGCCGTTGATTTGTAATTCCATAAACAGCTTCCGGTGATATCGGGCGCGCCTAGCGGCAAGGCCTCGCCTGCCGTGATGTCCATTGCACTATAGCTACCCGGCCCCATCTCCTAGCAGACTGAAAACCAGCATGCGAAATGGCACACCCGGATAATCCCTGACAACATGGCATTAATTACACTTCTGGACGCCCAACTCGCTTTTGGGCACGTCGCACTGCTGGACCACGCAGATTTTTCCCTCGAACCCAACCAGCGAATCGGCCTGATCGGCCGCAACGGTACCGGCAAATCCTCGCTACTCAAAATCCTCGCCGGGCTGGAAAAGCCCGACGACGGCACCCTGCAGCTGCAGCAGAACCTGCGCATCGCCTACGTTCCGCAGGAGCCCAGCCTGGATCCGCACGCTACTGTTTTCATAGCTGCCAGTGCAGGATTGGCAAGGACCCGGCACGTAGTTGAGCAATATCTGGCGGCGGATGAACACACCGACCTGGATGCCCTGCAGTCCGAAATCGAGGCGCTCGACGGCTGGAACTGGGAGCAGCGCGTCGAGGAAACCCTGCACCGCCTGCACCTGGACAAGGACGCCATCGTCGGCTCGCTGTCCGGCGGCACCAAAAAACGCGTGGCGCTGGCTCAGGCGCTGGTGGCCAAGCCTGACGTGCTGCTGCTCGACGAGCCGACCAACCACCTGGACCTGGATTCGATTGCCTGGCTGGAAGAGTTGCTGGTCAACTTCAACGGCAGCATCATCACCATCACCCACGACCGGGCCTTTCTGGACCAGGTCGCCACCGTCATTGTCGAGCTGGACCGCGGCAAGCTGCGCAGCTACCCGGGCAACTTTGCCCAGTACCTGATCCAGAAGGAAGACCAGATGGCGCAGGAAGCCGTCATCAACGCCAAGGCCGACAAGCTGCTGGCGCAGGAAGAGGTGTGGATTCGCAAGGGCGTGGAAGCGCGCCGCACCCGCAGCGTGGCGCGTATTGGCAGGCTGGAAGCCCTGCGCGACAACCGCGCGGCACGGCGTGACGCGGTCGGTCGCGTCAATCTGGACGTTTCAAGCGGCGAGAAAAGCGGCAAGATCGTCGCCGAACTCACCGATGTGAGCAAAAGCTTCGGCCATCCGGGCTCTGAAAAAATCATCGTCAACAAATTCACCGGCACACTGCTGCGCGGTGACAAGGTGGGTTTGCTCGGCCCGAATGGCGCTGGCAAAACCACTCTGCTTAAGCTGATCCTCGGCGAACTACAGCCCGACGTGACGACGCCACCCGGCAAGATCCGCCAGGGCGCCAATCTGCAGGTGGCCTACTTCGACCAGATGCGCGACAGCCTCGACCTGGACGCCACGCTGGAAGACTTCATCAGCCCCGGCAGCGAGTGGGTGGAGATCAACGGCCAGAAAAAACACGTCAAGAGTTACCTCACCGACTTTTTGTTCTCGCCCGCACGCGCCAATTCACCCGTGCGCACGCTGTCGGGCGGCGAGCGCAACCGGCTGCTGCTGGCGCGCCTGTTTGCCCGGCCGGCCAATGTGCTGGTGCTGGACGAGCCAACCAACGACCTGGACATCGACACGCTGGAGCTGCTGGAAGATCTGCTGCAGAACTACGAAGGCACCGTGTTCCTGGTCAGCCACGACCGGCGTTTCCTCGACAACGTGGTCACCAGCACCATCGCCTACGAAGGTACACCCGAGAACCCGGGTTTCTGGCGCGAATACGAAGGCGGCGTGACGGACTGGCTCACCCAGTCGAAACGGGCAGCGCAAATCACCGGCAGCGGCAAAACTCCGGCGGTGCCGGCCGGCACCAAAAATACTAGCAAAAACACGTCGGAGCCCAATAAGGACGGGCGCGAGCAGCTATCAAAAAAGAAGCTCAGCTACAAGGAGCAGCGTGAACTCGACGGCCTGCCGGCGTTGATCCAGCAGCTCGAATCACAGCAGAAGGCCATTACCCAGGAACTGTTCGACGGCACGCTTTACACCAGCAACGCCAAGCGCGCGGCAGAGCTGAACGCCCGCAACGCCAAAATCGAGGAGGAACTAATGGCCGCCCTGCAGCGCTGGGAAACCCTCTCCACCTAGATCAGAGCACCCGCCAGCTTGCAGCGGCTGTCGGGCAAAGCGCCTACAAAATCTTGCGCCCGCGTCGGGCCATGCCGCGCCCCTTTGAAACAGCTGCTTACGCTAAAGTGGCTGCATCCTCCAAAGCCGCTTCATGCACCTACGTACGCTGTCTCATGCCCGCCTGTTTTTCACCCGCTGGCGCTGGGTTGCCCCGCTGATGCTGGGCGCCTGGTTGGCCGGTTGCGCCTCTCTGCCCAGCGAGGTGGACCGGCCGGTCTCGACCGCCCTGGCCAACCCGTCAGAGACCCGGCTGGGCCGGGCGGTGCAGGAGCGGGCCGCCCACGCGGGCACCCGCAACGACTCGGGTTTTGCCCTTGTCAACAGTGCCGAGCTGGCCTTCACCAGCCGTATGGCGCTGATAGACGCCGCACAAAAAACACTGGATATCCAGTACTACGCCATCCACGCGGACGACACCACCGACCGCATGTTCGACGCCCTGCGCACGGCGGCCGCGCGCGGGGTGCGCATCCGCATCCTGCTCGACGACTTCAACACCGCCGGCAAAAACGCCCAGGTCCTCAAGCTGGCCTTTGAGAAAAACATTGAGTTGCGGCTGTTCAATCCCTTGCCGGGTGGACGCGGCTCGCTGTTTTTCCGAATCCTCGGCTCGCTGAAAGACATGGACCGCATCCAGCGACGCATGCACAACAAGATTTTTGTTGCCGACAATGCGGTCGCCATCACCGGCGGGCGCAACCTCGGTGAAACCTATTTTGGCCAAGGTGAAGGCACCAACTTCATCGACGCCGATGTGCTGGCCGCCGGCCGCATTGTGCGTGAACTCTCGCGCAGCTTCGACCTCTACTGGAACAACCCGCTGGCCTACCCGGTGCAATCGCTGATGACCGCCAAGGAGATTGACGCGCTGAAACCCCCACCAGCCACGGCCCAACCGGGCGGCACAACGACCTCGGGCACCGGCGAAGCAGGGCCTGCCGACGGCACCGGCCCTGCCGGGCCGGCGCCACGCAAGACCATCGCGCTCGGCGGTTCGGCCAGCACCCCGGCGCCGCTGCCCGACAGCACCAATCTGGCGCTGCTCGACTGGACCTGGGCGCCCTCCACCTTGCTGGTCGACAAGGCCTCCAAGCTTGCCGCCGATGCCGATGCCGTCGAAGAAGCCCAGGACACCACGGTTGACGGCCTGCTGCAGTTGATGGCAGAAGCCAGAGGCGATGTGCTGATCGTTTCGCCTTATTTCGTGCCCGGCAAACGCATGATGGCGCAGCTCGCAGCCATCCGGCAAAAAGGCGTGCGCATCCGCGTGCTGACCAACTCGCTCGCATCCAATGACGCGCCGGCCGCCCATGTGGGTTACGCCCGCTACCGCAAGGCGCTGCTGGCGCTGGGCATCGAGCTGTATGAAATGCGTGCCGAACAGGAAGGCACCTTGAGCGGCTTCAACTCCCTGGGCAGTTCCGGCTCGGCCGCCGGCTCGCGCGCCAGCCTGCACTCCAAGGTGGTTGTGCTGGACGACCTGCTGCTGGTGGTCGGCTCCATGAACCTCGACCTGCGCTCCCAGCTGCAGAACACCGAGGTGGCGCTGGTGATCCGCAGTCGCAAGCTCTCAGCCGAAACCACGCGCCTGATCGAGTCCGCGCTGGCCAGCGGCGCTTACAAGGTCGAGCTGCAGGACGGCCTGCTCGTCTGGCGCGCACCACAAGGCTCGCAGCTGAAAGATTCCAGCACGGAGCCGGATGCGAGTTTCGGCCTCAAGCTGATGCTCTTGCTGATAGGGCCATTTGCGCCCGAGGAAATGCTCTGACTCCTGCGTGACGCAGCCCACGTTTCGTCGCGAATACCCGACAGATGCTGCCGCCCGTTTCCAAACCGCGAGAACCACACACCTCTGAAGCGCCATGCAGGCCTGGAGGCCTTTCGGTGTATGAGCACTCACGGGCGTCGTGCCAGGCTATTGATTTGGTAGTAAGCCAGGTCTCAGGCTCGCGCCCTGGGGACGGATGTTGCAGCGTCAGCGCTCCCGGCCCTTGACGCCGCCTCGTGCAATTTTCCTTGTTTGCCCAACGGACTTGCCCAACAATGGCAGGGCCCTTCCCACCCTCCCCCGAGCCGGCCCTGGACCTGCCCCACGCGCATGACAAAGTCCTTGAAACCCCTCGCCACCATCGTGCTGCTGGCCACCCTGCTGGTGGGCTGTTGCGTCTGGTATTTCGGGCTGCAGTGGCCGGCCAGGTTCACCCTGGAGTGGGACGAAGAGGTGCAGCTGCATGATGCACGCATCATCAACATTCACATCAAGCGCAGTTATGAACGCCAGAGCCTGCTGCCCCGCTGGAATGGGCTGCACCGCGCCACCGAAATCAGCTTTGACGCCGGACCGCCGATCGGGCGCTTCACCATGAGCTTCGACGCCTACGACGTCGCGCTGATTGAACACAAGGACAAGGTCTGGTATGTCGGGCTGACCCGGAGCGCAAGCGCGCCACCCACCCGGCCGGGAGACTGGCAGCTGCCTTTCGTGATGCTCAAGCCCGACGGCCGCATCAGCGAGCCCGTCAACACAGGCTCGCTTCCCGCCGAGTTCATCCGATGGAATGTGATGCCCGACACGCCAGACCCCGAAGGCGTTGCGTCATTCCACAACACCCAGGTCCGGCTGCCCGAGAAAATGCGTCATTGGGCTGCATACCCGCGGACCCATGGCGACGATGTGGTGCGGCTCGGCCCGCGAACCCAGGTGCATACGCTTCACAGCAGCTACTAAATTGATAGCTATCAGCGCCCGAACCATAAGGGCTGGAAGCCAAAATGACTCAGAAATCTTGCGCAAACGCCTATTCAGGCTCTATGCCCGCACCCTTGATGATCCTGCCCCACTTGACGGTTTCGGCCGCCTGGAACTTGCGCAGATCTTCGGGGTTGCTGGTGAAAATTTCTATGCCGCTGGCTTGGTAGAAAGGCGCGGCCGCGCTGCTGCGCGCTGCCTTGGCCAGCATGTCGCTGAGTTTGGCCACCACGTCGGCGGGTGTGCCCGCTGGCACGTAGGCAGCAAACCAGTAGGTCATCTCGTAGCCCTTGACTCCGGCTTCGTCGATGGTCGGCACCTCGGGCGCCAGCGGCGAACGCTGCCGGGTCGACACGCCCAGCGCCTTGAGCTTGCCGGCCTTGACCTGCGGCAGGCCGGTCGCCATGTCGGTGATCATCATGTCGATCTGGCCACCGAGCAGGTCGGTCACGGCCGAGGGGTTGCTCTTGTAGGGAATGTTCAGGATGTAGGTGCCCGTCATCTGCTTGAACAGCTCAACCGCCACGCGGCTGGATGAGCTGCCGCTGCCAAAGGACAATCTGCCCGGTTTGGACTTGGCCAACGCAATGAACTCGCTGACGTTTTTCACCGGTAACGCAGGGTTGACCACCATGATCTGGCCGCCGCGGCCCAGGGCGGTCAACGGGACGAAGTCCCTGACCGGGTCGTAGGGCAGTTTTTTGAACAGGTGCTGGTTCGCGGCTTGCGTGGTGTTGGTGGTGATGAAGACGGTGTAGCCGTCCGGCCTGGCCTTGGCCGCTGTCTGGGCCCCGATGATGCTGTAGGCACCCGGCTTGTTGTCCACCACCACGCTGACTTTTGCGTCGTTGGTCACCGCCTGGCCGAGGGCGCGCGCCAGCTGGTCGGTGGCGCTGCCGGAGGCAAAGGGCACAACGAAAGTAATCGGTTTGTCGGGGAAGGCCTGGGCCTGTGCAAGCACCGGCGCCAGGGCGCAGGCGGCCGCAACGGCCAGCATGACAGGACGGATACGCGCGTTGGTGAATGTTTTCATGTTGTCTCCTTCTGTTAAAAAAAATCAGCCCGGGTCAGGCCCCTTCAGCAGGCCGGCCAATGCGGCGGGAACCTGTACCGGCAAGTCCAGCAGCCAGAACGACAGCGCCTTGCCATGGGTGTCGAGATTGAGCGCATCGTTGACGCCGCCATCGAGCACGTCATCCAGCACAAAGTTCATGGCCCAGAGCATCGGCAGTTCATGGCGCCGCACATGGCTGGGCCGGCGATGCGCGAAGTGCCGCGCCACGGCAGCCTCTGTCACCTGCGCCAGCAGCACGGGGTAGAGGTCCGGATGCCAGGCAATCACACTGATGTTGGACCGGTTGCCTTTGTCGCCGGTGCGCCCGTGGGCGGCGCGGTAAAGGGGAACGGTCATGTCCGGCGCGTTCATGCGGCCTCCTGCAGCGCATCCAGCATCTCAAAATGTATCGGCACCGCCTCGCGCGGTACCAGGCAGGACAGCGTGTTGAGCCGGGGCGTCAGCGAGGTGCGCACGCCGCCACCACCGGCCGGGCCGCAGCAGTACAGCGCCGTCACTTCACGCACCAGGCGTTCAGCCTGCGCCCGCTCGGTGTGAGTGGCGGCCACGCGCAGGCGCACGTCGCGCGCATCGCCGGCCGCCGTTGCCGCCAGCAGACGGCCGTCGTCGTCGCCCATGATGCTCAGCGCACCTATCAAATCCACACGCAGGCTCAGCCCCTGCAGGCGCCGGCGCAACACATCGGCGGCCAGGCGTGCGCGCGCTTCGGCACGCGGACCGGCATAGGAAATTTCACCCTCCGCCAGCCAACCACCTTCATGGCAGATATTGACCTTCAGGCTGGCCGGCCGCGCATGGCCGCGCACACCGCACAAGGCGACACGGTCCGATCCGAGTTGATCGATTTCCGCGGCACTGATGTCAGCCACCACATCGGGTGTGAGGTAGGCGCCCGGGTCGTGCACCTCGTACAGCAGCTGCTCCTTCACGCTGGCAAGATTGACCAGGCCGGCGGTGTGCGCCGCCTTGGTGATGACGCAATGGCCGTCACGGCCGATCTCGGCGATCGGGTAACCGATGGCGTGCAGGTCCGGCACCTCCTTGTAGCCGGGGTCGGCAAAGTAGCCGCCGCAGACCTGCGCCCCGCACTCCAGTAAATGCCCGGCCATGGTCGCGCGTGCCAGCCGGTCCCAGTCGTCGGCACGCCAGCCGAAATGCGACATCGCCGGGCCGACCGTCAGCGAAGGGTCGGCCACGCGGCCGGCCACCACGATCTGCGCGCCGGCATCCAGCGCGGCGGCAATCGCCTCCGCGCCGATGTAGGCGTTGGCACTGACCATCCGGATGTTGTCGATGGCGTCGCCCAATTGCTCCCGCAGCAAAGCACGGTGCGGCGCGCCCGAGACATCGTCACCGCCGACGACGGCAATTCGCGGCAGCGCCAGGCCCAGCTCGCCGGCCATGCGCTGGATGTGGCGCGCTGCCGCCAGCGGATTGGCCGCACCGAAATTGCTGACGATACGTATGCCGTGCTGCAGGCAACGCGCCAGCACCGGCCGCAGCATGTCGTCGAGCAGCGGCTCAAAGCCGGCTTGGGGGTCGGCGCGGCGGCGCAGCTGCGCCAGTGCCAGCGTGCGTTCAGCCAGGGTTTCAAAGATCAGGAAGGCCGGACCACCGCGCGCGATCAGTGTGTCCACCACCGGGCCGGCGGCGTCCACCCGGTCGCCGGAGAAGCCGGCGGCGCAGCCGATCAGAAGGGGAGAGGAAGAGGGGGCAGTCATGAGGGTTTGGATAGAGGCTTTCAAATCTAGGCCCAACCCATCTATTTGTAAAATAGAAATTTCATATGGATTAACCTGAAAGACAGATCAATGGCCAGCACCTCTTCGCATACTCGCAGCGCCAACCTCTCGACGCGGCAGCTGCGCGCCTTCGTGGCGCTGGCCGAGCAGCGCAGCTTCACCCGCGCGGCGGCGGTGAGCCATTTGTCGCAACCCGCCTTCAGCGCGCTGATACGCACGCTGGAGGACGAACTCCACACCCGCCTGTTCGACCGCGACACCCGCAGCGTCCAGCTGACTGCGGAGGGGCGCCTGTTTGAAACCTCGGCACGCCAGCTGCTCGACGATATCGACACAGCGGTCCACGATTTGGGCGACCACGTCGAGCGCCGAAAGGGACGGGTGCACGTTGCCGCCCTGCCCTCGCTGGCGGCAGGCTGGCTGCCGGCCATTTTTGCCGAGTTCAGGAAGACCTGGCCGGGCATAGACCTGAACCTCAGCGACCTCCTGTCCGACCCCTGCATCGACCTGGTACGCAGCAACAAGGCAGATTTCGCCCTCGCGGCCACCGGCACCAGCCAGGCGGGCCTGGACGTGCAGTTGCTGTGCTCCGACAAATTTTTTCTGGTGTGCCGCAAGGACCACCCGCTGGCCCACGAAAAAGCACTGACCCTGAAAAAACTCGTGCCTTACCCTTTCATCCACATGTCACGCAACAGCAGCGTGCGTCAGGCGCTCGATGCGGCATTGCATCCGTTGCAGACGCAGACCTTCCTGGAAGTCGAACAACTGGCCACGGTCACCGGCATGGTCGAGGCCGGGCTGGGCATCAGCGTGGTGCCGGCGCTCACGCTGTTTCACTTCGAGCGCAAGAGCCTGGTGACCCGGCCCCTGGCCATTGCCAACCTGACCCGCAAGATTTATGTGGTGCGCAGACAGCAGGGAAGCCTGTCCGCTGCGGCGCAGGCGCTGCATGACCTGATTGTTTTGCGCATGAAGGGCTGAGGGCGCCTCAGGGCTTTGCATGCGTCCGGAAAAACGCCCGGATGCGACGGGCAAGGCACCCAGCCGCGGCAGCATCAACGCCAGTTTCTCCAAGCTTTCACAGTTTCACCGCATTCCCTTGCGAGCTCGCAACATTCTCGCGAAGCCGGCGGGAACAGCGGGGCGTTCAACCAGACTGTGTGTGGATGAAGCGACTTCCGCCATCAGATGCTATGAAGTTAGTAGCTACTTGCACCCGTATCCACTGGGCCAGAGCCAAAAAAACATTTAAAGTTGGCACCACGGTTTGCCTGGCGCATGCTGTGGCGGCGCTCAGGACTGCATGGCCACCCGGGACTGGCGCCTGTCTCCCGCGATGCGGTTAAACCATTTCCGCAGCGGATCTTCAATGAATTTGTAGGTCCATCCGGAGACCAGCAAAAGAATGGCGAGGTAGGCCACGACCACCACGGCAATCAGCACCGTTCCCTGCGTGCGCCTGGCAAACGGCTCGACAAAAATCATCAGGATCGGATGCATCATGTACACCGAGTAGGAACGTTGCCCCAGGACCTGAAAGGGTTTGCTCTTCAACATACTCGCGGCGAACCCGGTGTCCTGGCTGACCGAAAAAACCAGCAAGGCGAAAAGCAGGGGGCTGGCAAACACCAACATCGGCCAGGCTTCCGCCACAAAAAAGAGGGCCACCAACCCGGTCAACCCGACGGCCTGCAGCTCGTTGGCGTTCAGCCGCACCAGCCGGCTGAAGTGATACGTGAGGGCGCCCAGGAAGAACGAGCCCACGCAGCGTGCAAACCCAAAGTCATAGGTGATGTCAAAACACTTGCCGGCCTGCAGGCAATCATGCACATGCAGGGAGGCCCAGATGGTTGCCGCCAGGCCGGAGGCGCTCAGCACGACGTACACGGCAAGACGGGCGGCACCGCTAAAAGCAAGACACACCGCGGCAAACAGCACATAGGCATAAAACTCGGTGCTGATGCTCCAGCTTACGGGGTTCAGGATCAGCCGGTCGAAAATGCCCATGCCATGTGTGAGCGTGAGTGTCGACACGACCTCGCCGAGGCCAGGAAACAGGTAGCCGGCAAAGTCCGACCGTTCAAACTGGCCGCCCAAACCGCGCGTGATGGCCGCCTGCTTGGCCCAGACAAGCAGGTTTTTTGCCAGCACGTACAGCGCCGTCGAAAAAACAAGCAGGGGAAACAAGCGGCCAAAACGCCGAATCAGGAAGGAACGCAGGTCGCCTGCTGTCTCCAGTCGCGTCGAGTAAGCGGAGCAGATCACGAAACCGCTGATGACAAAAAACAGATCCACAAACAGGTAGCCGTTGCGGACGACTGAAAGAGCATTGGCGTCGTGCCCGAAGTGAAACAGGGCAACAAACAGCGCCGCGAGCCCGCGCCCGCCCTCGAACGAAGCGATCGTGCCTGAGCCGGAAGGGAGAGGGGAAACGGTGTTTTGGTGCAATGGGATGGGCGCCATCTCATGCCAGCGGGCAGCACAAAGACAGTCGCCAGGGTTGGGGCGGCTGACTTCATTTTAGGAAAGCAAGCCCCGCTTTCTCTGCTCTCTTGTCAGCAAAGATGTAAGGGTTGTTAAGTGTGTAAGGTGTGCCACCAGCGCCTCCGCGAGGCTTGGCGTGCACCAGAGGCAAGAGCGGGAATTGCTTCAGGCTTCGGGCGTATCCGTGTCCTTCAGGCCATCCAGCACACCCTTGCGCGCCGCCGCGGCCAGCGCGCAATATTTGTTCTTGAAAGCATCCAGCGATTCTTCATTCAACTCCTCAAGATCAAGCAGCGCATTGTGGGCACCCAAGGTAGCGCGTATGAGTTCGTCGAGCTTGATCTGGATGGCTTCCGTGTCGCGGTTTTGCGAGTTCTGGATCAGGAACACCATCAGGAAAGTCACAATGGTGGTGCCGGTGTTGATCACCAGCTGCCAGGTGTCGCTGAAGCCGAACAAAGGGCCGGTCACGATCCAGACGAGGATGACCAGCACCGCCAGAAAAAAGGTTGAGGGCCGTCCGGCGTAACGCGACGAAGCCTTGGCGGCGTTGGTGTACCAATTGCTGCTTGCCATGAAGATATCTCGGGTTAGGGTTGGCCGGGGCCGGCATCGAAAACCCCCATGTTGCACCACATGTGAACCTTGGACACAAAGCCATCGTCCACGGCAACGGCAAAGGGCTCCACGCCAAAGGCCGTGAAGCCACAGCTTTCGTACAGCGCCTGCGCAGAAGCGTTTCCCTGGGTGACTGTCAGCTGGACCAGCCTGACGCCGGGCCTGTCCCTGGCACCGGCCAGCACCGCATGGACCAGTTGCCGGCCGAGCCCGCGTTGGCGGTGCCTGGCGGGCACATACATGCCGAAGAGAGAGGCCTTGTGGCGCACTTTCTCGCGCTGCTCGAATGACAGGCCTGCAACGCCGGCCAGTTGTCCGTCCTGAAATACGCCGAATACCCGCTCTGCCGCTTGCGCGTCTTCACCCAGCCGCTCCTCCCACCACGACAGGGGCAGCGCGGCACGTTCTTCGGGGGCGGAGGTAAATGCATCCAGGTGCAAGGCATACGCTTCCAGCATCAAGGCCCGGTAAGCCAGTGCATCGCGAGGGTTGAGCAGTCGCAGCGTCATGCGATGGCCTGTGAGGAAAAATGCTCAGGCATCCCGGCCCGGCTTGAGCATCGCAGTTGCCAGCGCAGTGAAACCGCCGAGATGCAGCAGGAAGATGAAGGCCTGGCCAAATTGCCACTGGTCGCGCCAGCGCGTCCAGTCTGACGGCGTCACACCCGAGGCCTGCCAGATCGCAAGCTGCCCGTTGGCCGGCAGCACCACGGCAGCCCAGACGCCCAGAGCCAAGGCGATGGCTGCCGCACTGCCCAGCGTCAGTTTTCGCGCAGGGTGGCCGCTCCCCAGCTTCACCGCCAGCAGCACCACCAAAACAAGTGCCCCCACTTCCAGCACCGGCCCGATGATGCCGAACAGCCGGTACAGCGTGGACTGCACCGCCAGGTAAAGCTCAGGCCCCCATTTCAGCTTGGGGAAAAGCTCGAGTGCGTGGGCCAGGTGCATGCCCATCGCAAGCGCCGCAAAAATCAGCGAGACCACACGAAGAAAAGCGAGATTCATGACATGGCTTCCGGGGTTGGACAATTGCGGCCTGGCGTGCACGCTGCGCGCAGCCGCCCGAGCATATGCCAGAGTGCCGCCAAAGTGAAGCCGCTGCGAACCGCAGGTGCCGCGGTGTGGGCATCCGCTACTCAGGGGTCCACCGGAAAGCCCGCCAGCTCCCTGAGCTTTTCGATCTGCCAAGCGAACTCGCCTTCAAAAGCCGACGGATCCGTCACTGCATAACCTCCGTAGGCGTAGACCGCGGCGTAGGCGGCGTAACCGGCGGCCTCAAGCGCGCGGCCGGCCAGCGCGTTGGCTACAGCATATGTGGCCGACACCGCGGCATGGGCAGAGCCGTCGATGGACGCTGAACCGCGGTGCCCGTTGGCAATCTCGGCGATTTCCTGCCGGGCGGCCTCCAGGGTTGGCCGGTCCAGACCGCCATTGACGAATGCCTCCAACACCGACAGACAGCGAAGAGCCCCGGCGTCTTCCAGCAAATGCCGAACGCGGAGCGCACAGGCCAGCCCGAAAGCCAGGCGAAGCGGCTCATTTTGCGGATCACCGAGCCCGCAAACATTCGCCAGATGCGACAAACCATGGTTCATGGGTCAGCCCTCCTCGATTTTCAGACCCGTCAAATTCCACTCACGGCACACCAATCGCTACATTATTGATAGCTGCTTTCACTCGTGCTTAAAGGGCCAAAAGCCAAAATCATTCAAGGCTGTGGGCCTCATCGCATGCTGTCGCGCAAACGCGCAAACAGCTTCCAGAACGCCGCATCCTGCGTGGTCGCAAAGTTGATACGCATCAGGGTGCTGGGTTTGCGCACCGCGTGAAACAAGGCACCCGGTGCAATCAGGTAGCCCTCGTCCAGCATGCGCTGCGCCAACGCATCGGTGTCCACACCGGTTTCCACCCACCCGAACAGACCCGCAGGTTCGGCCGCAAAACTGCAGCCGTGCGCCAGCGCCAGCTTGACACTGCGTGCGCGGGCCGCGTCCAGCCGGGTGCGTATGCGTTCGGCATGGCGGCGCAGCTGGCCCTGGTCGATACACCAAGCCAGCGCTTTTTCCAGCAGCGCGGGCGTGGTCAGCGTGCCCAACAGCTTGGTGTCCAGCAGCCGCTCCACCAGGTCGGGCGGCGCGGCCATGAAACCCACGCGCCAACCGGGCGCCAGGATTTTGGCGAAGCCGCTTACATAAATAGTGCGCTGCAGGCCATCGAGTGCGCACAAACGCGTGGCGTGTTCGGGCGCCAGATGGCTGTAGGTATCGTCTTCAGCAATGTAGAAATCGTGCTCGTTGGCCAATTGCAGCACACGATGTGCACTGCCCGGAGTCAGGCAGTAACCGGTGGGGTTGTGAAACACGCTGACGCTGACAAACAGCTTGGGTTTGTGCAGCGCACAGTACTGCGCCATCACATCCAGATCGGGTCCGTCGGCGCGACGCGGCACCGGGAGAATGCGCATGCCCAGCGCGTCCAGCCGGGCAAATTCCACCGCCCAGCCAGGTTCCTCGACCATCACACAGTCGCCGGCCCGCAGCAGTGTGCGGCTCACGATATCCAGTGCGTGGGTGGCGCCCACGCTCGTGATGATCTGCTCAGGCACCGCATGCACATTGAGCGCATTGAGTTTTTGCGACAGTGCCCGACGCAGGCCGCTGTCGCCCATGGGCTCACCATAGCTGAGCGAAAACTCGCGCAAGGCACTGGAACTGGTGACCTTGCGCACCGCCGCCGGCATGAAGCTGGTTTCCAGCCAATCGGGAGGGAACACGCCCATGCCAGGCTGCGGCTTGTTGCTGACCTTGTGAAACATGCCGCGGATCAGTGCGGTGGCATCAATCGGCGCCTGCCGTGTGGCCATCCAGGCGGACGTGCTCCAGACAGCAGGTGCCTGTGCCTCCGCAGAACGGCTCTTCGCGCTGGCCGGAGGGCGTGTAATGACATGAGGGACGGAAACCTCACGGACAAAAAAACCGCGATTCTTGCGCGCTTCAACCAGGCCCTGCGCCAGCAACTGGTCGTACGCCGCCACAACGGTAGACACACTGACTCCTTGCTGCTCCGCGCAGAGCCGGACCGAAGGCAGGCGTGCGCCGGGGGCCAGCAAACGGTTGCGGATGCGGTCGGCAAAGCGCGCGCACAACTGCTCGGTCAGCGATTGCGAAGCGGTTTTCATCAACATGGGCGGATCTCGGTAAATGACTGTGCTGACAAACCGGGTAGTACAGTTTAGAAATTTGTAGCCGCAACTGTACTGGTGGTGTGCTGGTTGAAGACTATAAAGTCTGAATCATGAATTGGCAAGAATTTACGGCCCTGCTGGTGCTGGCAACAGCGATGAGTTTTTCGCCCGGCCCCAACACGACCCTGTCCACCGCCCTGGCAGCCAACCACGGCCTGCGCCGCGCCATGCCATTTGTCTGTGCGGTGCCGGTCGGCTGGGGTGTGCTGCTGAGCCTGTGTGCGCTGGGCCTGGGAGCATTGTTGCTGGCCATCCCTTTGATGGGCCTTGCCGTCAAAGTCGTCGGCGTGGCTTACCTGCTCTGGCTGGCCTCCAAAATCGCGCGCTCACGCCAGCTTGGCGAGGCCGATGCAGAAAAAATGAACGTCGGCTTCTGGCAAGGCGCTGCCTTGCAGTTCGTCAACATCAAGGCCTGGGCGCTGGCGCTGGCGATTGTGAGCGGCTGGATTGTCGGACGCGCCGACCCCGGCCTGCGTTTTGCCGTGGTGCTGCCGGTGATGCTGGCCTTCGCCTTTGTGAGCAACCTGGCCTATGCGCTGGCCGGCTCGCTGCTGCGCGAATGGCTGGCCGGACCGCATGGAACAGGCCGCCGCCTGCGCGGATTCAACCTTGTGATGGCTGGCGTACTGGTCATCACCGCGATCTGGATGTTGTTTCTGTGAACCCGACACCCGCCAACATCAACAAGGGGCTCTGGCTCGGTTTGCTGGGCATCGTGATTTTTTCCGTCACGCTCCCGATGACGCGCCTGGCCGTGGGCACGCCCGATGCACCGCAGATGTCCGGCATGTTCATCGCGATGGGGCGGGCCGTGGTGGCGGCTGCGCTGTCGGCTGTATTCCTGCTGGCCACCCGCGCACCTTTGCCACAGCGGCGGGACTGGCTGCCGCTGGCCATCACCGCGGGCGGTGTGGTGTTTGGTTTTCCGCTGTTCACCTCGATTGCCATGCGCTATGTGGAAGCCGTGCATGCGAGCGTCATTGTCGGGGTGCTGCCGCTGGCCACCGCAGCGGTGGGTGCGCTGCTGCACCGCCAGCGTCCGTCTGCCGGCTTCTGGCTGTGCGCGGCGCTGGGCAGCGTGCTGGTGGTTCTGTTTGCCATGCTGCGTTCAGGCAGTACGGGCGGTCTGTCCATCCATTTTGCCGACCTGTTGCTGCTGGCGGCCATGTTGTGCGCGGCCGTTGGGTACGGCTACGGTGCGCGGCTGTCGCAGCACATGCGGGCCGAGCATGTGATCTGCTGGGCACTGGTGCTTTCGCTTCCCCTGACCCTGCCGCTGTCCTTCCTCAGCTGGCCCACGGTGCCGGTCAAGGTGAGCGCCTGGGCTGGTTTTGCCTACGTCGCGGTGTTTTCGGCCTGGCTGGGATTTTTCGCCTGGTACCGCGGCCTGGCGCTGGGCGGCACAGTGCGCGTCAGTCAGGTTCAACTGGTGCAGCCCTTCTTGTCCATGCTGTTTGCCGTGCCGCTGCTCGGCGAGCGGCTGGATACGGTCACCGTGGGTTTCAGCCTTGCCGTGATCGCCACCGTTTTCATCGGCAAGAAAATGCCTGTACACCCGAGTGCCCGCGCGCCGATAGCCAACCCCGGGCCCCTGTTGCCCATTAGAAAGCCTTGATGTACTCAGCCTCTTTTATTTTTGAACCAGGCACCTACGACGAGCGGTTTCACACCCTGGACGCGCTCATTGAAGAAGCTGCGCTGGCCACGCCCGGTTACCTCGGAGCGGAGACCTGGCGCTCACCGGATGGTGAGCGGGTGAATGCCACCTATTTCTGGGAGACCGAAGAATCGCTGCGGGCGTTTTCGGTCCATCCCAGCCACCTTGAAGCCAAAAGCCAGTACACCCGCTGGTACAAGGGCTTCCACATCGTCATCTCGCAGGTGCTGCACTCCTACGGCGACGGGACGATTCTCCACATCACGCCCAACCAAAGGAAACGCGCATGACAGCCACCCCCGAACAACGCCTGGCGCAGCTGGGTCTGACGCTTCCACCGGTCACCGCGCCCAAAGGCAATTTCGACGCCTGGGTGCTGGACGGCTCCACCCTTTATCTGTCCGGCAAGGGCTCACCCCAGCGGGAAGATCTGTCACTGGTGCCCAAGGTCGGGCGCGAGATCAGTGCTGAGCAAGCCCGCGCCCATGCGCATGAAGTGGGTCTGCATCTCATTGCCACCATGAAGGCGGCTCTGGGTGATCTCTCGCGTGTGCGCCGCGTCGTCAAGTTGCTGGGCATGGTGAATGCGGCGCCCGACTTCACGGGGCATACCGAAGTGATCAACGGTTGCTCAGACCTGCTGGTGGAGGTTTTCGGCGACGCTGGCCGTCACGCGCGATCAGCCGTGGGCGTGGGCTCCCTGCCACGCGGGTTTGCGGTGGAGATCGAGGCCATCGTGTCGGTAACGGAGCAGGCGTAATGGATATCAGCAACATCCCCTTCGGCACGACGGACTGGTCCAACGTGGAGCGTACCGAGCACTCCGCCCTGGAGGGCAAGGCCTTCTGGCGCACCCGCAAGTTTGGCGATGTGCGCGTGCGCATGGTGGAGTACACGCCGGGTTATGTATCCGACCACTGGTGCAGCAAGGGCCACATCCTGCTTTGCCTGGAAGGCGAGCTGCAGACAGAGCTGGACAACGGCAGCGTGCATGTGTTGCTGCCCGGCATGAGCTACCAGGTGGCGGACGGCGCCGAGGCCCACCGGTCCACATCGCCTTCGGGAGCCAAACTGTTTATCGTGGACTGATTCGGCACAACTGCCCGCACACCCAAACCGATACACCGTCAACATTCCTTTTTTTGTCAATAAGTCTTTCTCCAACCTGCACCAGGAAAGCTTTCATGCATATCGCCATCCTCACATTCGACGGATTCAACGAACTGGATTCCTTGATTGCCTACGGAATGCTGAGTCGCATTTCGCTGCGCGGCGATGCCGACTGGAGAGTCAGCATTGCCAGCCCCACTGCGCGGGTGACGTCCATGAACGGGCTGACCATTGACGCGCACATCGGCCTCAAGGAAGCCAACCAGGCCGATGCCGTACTGATAGGCAGCGGCATGAAAACGCGTGAGGTTGCGAACGATCCTTCCATTCTGGGGCAGCTTCAGCTGAATCCGCAAAGGCAACTCATTGCTGCGCAGTGCTCCGGAACCTTCCTGCTGGCAAAACTGGGCTTGATCGGCCAGCTTCCGGCCTGCACGGACACCACCAGCAAGCCTTGGGTGCAAGCCGCAGGGGTCAAAGTGTTGAATCAGGCCTTTTTTGCGCAAGGCAACATGGCCACTGCGGGCGGTTGCCTGTCTGCTCAATATGTTTCGGCCTGGCTGATTGGGCGTCTGAAAGGCGCGGATGAGGCCCGCGAGGTGCTGCATTATTTTGCACCGGTCGGTGAAAAAGACGACTATGTGGCGCGTACCCTTTCGCATATCAACGCACACCTTCCGGAGCAACCTGTCGCAGCGGAGACTTCCGGCGCAGAATGAAAGTGCTGCCTGGCCATATCGAAAGCTTGGCAAAGGATTTATGTTTTGTGATCAGGGTTGTTTTTTACAGCCCCCAAGGAGGAGAGTGAAATGAGCGACATGCATTGGACCCAGGCGCAACGCGCCGCAAAAATGAACCCGTCGGTGATCCGCGAGATCCTGAAGGTCACGGAAAAACCCGGCATCATCAGCTTTGCGGGCGGACTTCCTTCGCCCCGGACCTTTCCCGTCGCCGCGTTTCGCGAGGCCTGCGACAAGGTGTTGCGCGAAGACGGCAGCGCCGCACTTCAATACGCAGCCAGCGAAGGTTATGCGCCACTGCGCGAGATGGTGGCGGCCATGCTGCCTTGGGATGTCGACCCGGCGCAGGTGTTGATCACCACCGGCTCACAACAGGGCCTGGACCTGATTGCCAAAATCCTGATCGACGCGGGTAGCCGCGTGCTGGTGGAAACGCCCACCTACCTGGGTGCACTGCAGGCTTTCACCCCGATGGAGCCCGAAGTGGTGGGCGTGGCCAGCGACGCCGAAGGCGTGGACCTCACCGATCTGGCGGCCAAGGCCGCAGGCGCCCGCTTCTTTTATGTGCTGCCAAATTTCCAGAACCCGACAGGCCGCACCATGTCAGAAGAGCGCCGCGCCGCACTCAGTGCTGAAGCCGCACGCCTTGGTCTGCCCATTGTGGAAGACAACCCTTACGGCGACCTGTGGTTTGATGTCCCGCCGCCGTTGCCACTGACTGCACGCAACCCGGAAGGCTGCGTTTACATGGGCTCGTTTTCCAAAATTCTGGCGCCCGGCCTGCGGCTGGGTTTCCTGGTGGCGCCCAAAGCACTCTATCCAAAATTGCTTCAGGCCAAGCAGGCGGCTGACCTGCACACGCCGGGTTTCAACCAGCGCATGGTTGTCGAAACCATGAAGGACCACTTTCTGGACCGCCACGTGCCCACCATACGCGCGCTCTACAAGTCGCAGCGCGATGCCATGCTAGCCGCCCTCAAACGCGAAATGCCGGATGACGTCAGCTGGAACACGCCCGACGGCGGCATGTTTTTATGGGCGCGTTTGCCAGAGGGCATGAGCGCAGTGGCGCTGCTGCCCAAAGCCGTCGACAAAAACGTGGCCTTTGTGCCGGGTGCGGCGTTTTATGCCGACAACGCCGACGAGCGCAGCCTGCGTCTGTCCTTTGTCACAGCCAGCATCGAGCAGATCAACACCGGTGTGGCGGCGCTGGCGACAGCCATCCGGGAAAGCCGGCCAGCGCAAGCTCGCGCAACGACAAACGCGGGGGTTCCCTCTTCACAAACATGGGCCGGAGAGCCGGCTTCGCCGGGCCGCAGGCGCGGCGCCCTGTCAGAGGCCAGCGAACCACACGCATTGGGGAGCGTGGGGGCTAACAGCGTTGAGGCCCAATAGATGCTGAAGATCTGGGGACGGATGAGCTCCATCAACGTCAAGAAGGTGGCGTGGACAGCGCAGGAACTCGGCCTGGACTTCCAGCGCACCGAGGCCGGCGGCCTGTTTGGTGTCGTCAAGACGCCCGAATACATGGCATTGAATCCCAACTCCCTGGTGCCGGTGATCGAAGACCAAGGCTTTGTACTCTGGGAGTCCAACGTTATCGTGCGTTACCTGTGCGCCCGGCATTCGGCCGGTGACATATACCCGACGGATCTGCGTGAACGTTTTGATGCCGAGCGCTGGATGGACTGGCAGCAGACCACGCTGAACCCGGCCAGCCGGCCTGGCTTCGTGCAGCTGATCCGTACACCGCCCGAGCAGCGCGATGCCGCACTGGTGGCCGACTCCAATGCCGCCGTCGAAGCGCTGATGGCAACGCTTGATGCCCATCTGGCGCAACGCTATTTTCTGGTCGGCGAGCGTTTTACCGTGGCCGACATTCCCCTGGCCTGCGAAGTCCACCGCTGGTTCAACCTGCCGCAACCACGCCAGAGCCGGCCGGCCATCGAGCGCTGGTACGACAGCATTCGCGACCGGCAGGCCAGCAAGGGCGTGTTGGATTTGCCGCTGTCCTGAAATTTTTGTCAATAAATCCAATCCCATGAAAACCAGGCGCTTCAAACAAGTCGATGTGTTCACCAGCCAGCCCTACTTCGGCAACCCGCTGGCCGTGGTGCTGGACGGCAGCGGTCTCGACGCCGCGGCCATGCAACGTTTTGCACACTGGACCAACCTGTCGGAAACCACCTTTGTGTTGCCGCCGGAAGACCCGTCCGCCGACTACAACGTGCGTATCTTCACGCCCGGCGGCGAGCTGCCTTTTGCCGGCCACCCGACCCTGGGCACCTGCCATGCCTGGCTGCAGGCCGGCGGCCAGCCCAAACGCCAGGGCGTCATCGTGCAGCAGTGCCAGGTCGGCCTGGTGCCCATTCGTCTTGAACCACATGCCTCTGGTGTACGCCAGGCCTTTGCCGCGCCACCGCTCAAGCGTTCGGCCCCCAGCCCGGTCGTGCTGGCGCAAGTAGCCGCCGCCCTGGGCCTGAAGGCGCAGCACATTGTTGCTGCGCAGATGCTGGACAACGGGCCGGTCTGGCTGGGCCTGCTGCTGGACAGCGCCGACACCGTGATGCAGATCGAGCCCGATCACCTCGCACTCAAAAAAATGGGCATAAAAGTGGGTGTAGCCGGTGCCCATGCTGCGCAAGAAGCTCCTGTTTTGATAGCAAGAAAAAACCGTGAAGCCAGGGCTTTCGACGGCAGTACACAGCCTGCACCCGCCGAAGCCGCCAGCGCAGACTTTGAAGTACGCGCCTTCGCCGCGACCATAGGCATCAATGAAGACCCGGTCACCGGCAGCCTCAATGCCAGCCTGGCGCAGTGGCTGATGGCCGACGGCCATGCGTCCGACCACTATACCGTGGCACAAGGCACTTGCCTGGGCCGCGCCGGCCGGGTTCACCTCTCGCGCGAAACCATGGCCGGCACGCCCGTCGTCTGGGTCGGCGGTGAATCGGTCACCTGCATAGACGGAACGGTCACGCTGTGATCACTGCCCAGGTCGATCACCTGGTCGTCATGGCCGCCAGCCTGGACCAGGGCGTTCAGTGGTGCGAAGCCACGCTGGGCATCATCCCGGGGCCGGGCGGCGAGCACCCGCTGATGGGCACGCACAACCGCTTGTTCAGTGTCGCAAGCCCGGCCTTCCCACGGGCCTATTTCGAGATCATCGCCATCCAGCCCGGCGTGACGCCAGTACGCCCGCCCGGCAAACACCGCTGGTTCGACATGGACGACCCGCATTTGCAGGCGCGGGTGGCCAGCGACGGGCCGCAGCTGATTCATTTTGTTGCCAGCGTTCCGGGCGTGGCTTCCGCAGTCAAGGCACTTTCCGCCCAAGGCCTGGACCGCGGAGCCGTCGTGCAGGCCTCGCGCCAGACCGCCAGCGGCCTGCTGAGCTGGCGCATCACCGTGCGCGACGACGGCCAGCGGCTTTTCTACGGCGGCCTGCCGACGCTGATCCAGTGGGGCCTGGCGTCCGAAGACCCGGCGCATGCAGCCCATCCGCTCGACGCCATGCAGCCCTCGGGCGTGAGGCTCGAAGCATTGCGGGTCAGCCATCCGCAGCCAAAAAAGCTGCAGGCCGCCCATGCCGCCATCGGTTTGGTCGATGTGGGTGTGATCCAGGGCGCGCCCAATCTCGTTGCCACGCTGACGACGCCGCGCGGCCTGGTCACGCTCGAATCAAAAGGAGTCTAGATGCTTTCTTCCGCTGAACTCGCCTGGTTTGCCCTCGTCGCGCTGGCGCTGGTACTCACGCCCGGGCCCAATATGATTTACTGCATCTCCCGCACGTTGTGCCAGGGTCGCGGCGCCGGCATGGTGTCGCTGGGCGGCGTGGCGCTGGGGTTTGTGGTGCATCTGCTGGGCGCCTCCTTCGGCCTGAGCGCGCTGCTGCTGGCGGCACCGGTCGCCTTCACTGCCATCAAGGTGGCCGGCGCGTTCTACCTGCTGTGGCTGGCCTGGCAGGCGGTTAAACCGGGCGGACTGTCGCCCTTTGAAACCCGGACCTTGCCACAAGACCCGCCGCGCAAGCTCTTCCTGATGGGCTTCATGACCAATTTACTCAACCCCAAGGTCGCGATGTTTTATCTGTCTTTCTTCCCGCAGTTCCTGCACCCCGAGCGCGGCCAGGTTCTGCTGCAAAGCCTGAGCCTGGGCGCGGTCCAGATCGGCGTGAGCCTGGCTGTCAACACGGTGATCATCTTTTTCGCCGCCGGCCTGGCCGTCTTCCTGAACCGCAACATCACCTGGATGCGGGTGCAGCGCTACGTCATGGGCACGATGCTGGGGCTGCTGGCACTGCGCCTGCTGACCGAGAAGCGGGCCGCAGCATGAGCGCGGTGCTGCGCGAGGAAGCGCCGCCGTCCCTCTCACAGATGGGGCTGCCGGACCTCCAGGCCATCGAACATGCCGCCCAGGTGGTCTACCGGGAGTTCCAGGCCACGCCGCAATACCGCTGGGGTTTGTCCAGCCAGCGGCTGGGCACCGACTGCTGGATCAAGCACGAGAACCACACACCGGTCGGCGCCTTCAAGATCCGCGGCGGGCTGACGTATTTCGACGCCCTGAAACAAGCTGGCGAGCTGCCGGCCGAGATGGTCAGCGCCACGCGAGGCAACCATGGCCAGAGCATGGGCTGGGCGGCGCGTGCACATGGCGTGGCTTGTACCATCGTGGTCCCGCACGGCAACTCCCGGGAGAAAAATGCCGCCATGCGCGCCCTCGGCGTCACGCTGATCGAACACGGCGACGACTTCCAGGAAAGCCGCGAGTTCGCCAAACGGTTGGCCACGGAGCGCGGCGCCCACATGGTGCCAAGCTTTCACGCCAGGCTGCTCAGCGGCGTCAGCACCTACTGGTGGGAATTCATGCGCGCCGTTCCGCAGCTCGACGTGGTGTACGTTCCGATTGGTCAGGGCTCGGGCGCCTGCTCGGCGATTGCCGCCAAGCTGGCCTTGAAACGCAGCCTGCGCATCGTCGGCGTGGTCAGCGCGCACGCCACCACCTACGCCGACTCCCTGGCGGCAGGCCGCGTGGTCGAGGCGCCGGTAAGCACGCAGCTGGCCGACGGCATGGCCTGCCGCATCGCAGACCAGAACGCGCTGGACATCCTGCTGCCGCACCTCGACCACATTGTGAAAGTCACGGACAACGAAGTGGCGCAGGCCATGCGCGACTTGTATGCCGACACTCACAACGTCGCCGAGGGCGCGGGGGCTGCGAGTTTTGCCGCGGCCATGCAGGAGCGCGCACAGCTCAAGGGCCAAGTGGTGGGCACCACCCTCTGCGGCGGCAACGTGGACAGCGCGACTGTCGCCAAAGTATTGAGCCCCCACGCTTCTCGCTTCGCGTAGTGCGCGAGGCCTTGCAGGCCGCGGCTCGCGAGACGCTTCGCCTCTGTCGCCTGTCCAAAGCTGCTCAAGCAGCTTTGGAGCCGCAGGCTCCAGCCCCTCGGGGGGGTCCGTTCGTCCTGAGCTTGTCGAAGGATGCGCCTGCGGACTGGCAAAGCCAGATCCGCGGCCCCTGCTTGAAAATTTCTGTTCGCGTGTCGCTCCGGCGTCTTGAGATCGACTTCCAGTCACGGGAGTGACTAGATGCAGTAGCCCAGCAAGCCACAATTTGCGCATGGGAACCCTTTACCTCGTGCGCCACGGCCAGGCTTCGTTTGGCGCCGACGACTATGACGTGCTCAGCGACATGGGCTACCGGCAAAGCGTGCGCCTGGGCGAATACTTTAAATACAAGGGCATCACTTTCGAGGCGGCTCTCACCGGCACCTTGCAGCGCCAGCTGAAAACTTTCGCAGGCATCTGTGAAGGCATGGGAACGGCGATGGACGCAGCAGCCCGCCCGAGCCTCAACGAATACGACAGCGAGGCCGTGATCGGCGCCATCCACCCGCACAAGCTGGAAAAGCCGACCTCGCCCGAGATGTACCGCAGCCATTTCCGCCTGCTCAAGGACGGCCTGGCGCAGTGGATGGCCGGTGTGGTCAGCCCGCGAGGCATGCCCAGCTACACCGACTTCGTCGCAGGCATCACCGGCGTGCTGGACCATGTGCGCACCAGCTACACCGGCAATGTACTGCTGGTGTCCAGCGGCGGGCCGATCTCCACCGCGGTGGGCCATGTGCTGGGCACCAGCCCCGAGGCCACCATCGAGCTTAACCTGCGCATACGCAACTGCTCGCTGACCGAGTTCGCCTTCACACCCAAACGCCACATGCTGGTGACCTACAACACGCTGCCGCACCTGGATGCGCCGGAACACGCGGACTGGATCACCTACTCCTGAGTGCCGGCAGGCGGCGCCACCACCCCGCCCGCGGTACCCGCCCGTAGCCATTGCAGGTAAGCGGCCGAGCCTCCGGTCACCGGCAGTTGCAGCAACTCGGGCAGCTCGTACGGATGGTGCGCGCGGATAAAGTCCCCTGCCGCCGTAGCCAGGTCCGTGCGCGTCTTCACCAGCAGCAGGTATTCCGCCTCACGGCGGCTTTCGCCCTTCCAGACATAAAAGCTGGTCATCGGGAAGAGCTGCACGCAGGCGGCCAGCCCCGCCTCAACCATGCCGCCGGCCAGCGCCTGCGCGGCGGCCTCGCTATCCACACTGGTCATCAGCAGGCAGAAATCGGTCGAAGCTTCCATGTCCGGTCCTTGCGGGAAAACAATCAGCTGAAAAGCGGCATCAGGTGAATGATGCCCATGCCGGCCAGGCCCTGCACCGTCACGTAATGCCAGAGCAGCGCCGTGTTGTCCAGCGAAGCGCGCGCATCATCACTCAACCGGCCGGTCCAGGTGCGAGCGCAGACGTAGAGACCCATGGTGAGCAGCACCGCCACATGAAAAACCTGCCAACCCAGCAGCGCGGCCACGGTGGCGCTCCAGGCATTGGCGGCAGGCCGCAGTACCGCAAGCTGGTGGCCCCAGCCGTTCATGCCGAACGCGGCAAGCACACACAGCACAGCCAGCAGTACCAGCAGCCAGACCGGTGTGCGGCGGCCGCGCGCCAGCGCCGCTTGCGCGCCGGCCATCGCGGCCGAACCCAGCAACAGCAGCCCCGCCGAAGCCGCCGGCCAGACCCAGGCCGGCAGCTGGGCACCAGGCGGCGGGCAGACGTCAGCGGCCATGGACACATGCACATGCGCAAACACCAGCGAGGCAAACACGGTGGCATCGACACACAGCAGGATGATCACGGCCCACCACGAATGCGACGCCCTGCCGCGCGCGCCCACCGGCAGAAAAACACCGTCGGCCACCTCTGCGGTGGCGGCATGGGGCTGCCTGTCGCCTTGCCACAGCCACACCACGATGGCGACGACGACCGTGACGCCGCAGGCAAATGCCAGCGCCACTTGCGCCACCGTCAGCAGCAGAAAAAAGCCGGCCGTTCCCGCCGCCGCGATGAGCGGCCACCAGCTGTCGCCGGGCAGCACCAGCAGGTGCTGCGGCACGGCGTCGCGCCAGCTGGTCACCAGCGTTTCGCGTCCGCCTGAATGTGTTCCGGGCAGCCAGTGGCGGCCGGCCACGACCTCGGTGGCCAGGGTTGGCCGGTGCCATAAGGGTTCGCGCGAGCTGATCTGCGGAATGCTGCGCATGCCGTAGGTTTCCTGCGGCAACCACTCCAGCGTGGGTGCGTTCCATGGGTTGCCGTGTTCTGTTTTCTTTTTGAACAGCACGCGTGCGGCATCAATGAAAAACAGCAATATGCCGAGCGCCAGGATGAAGGCGCCCACGCTCGACAGCAGGTTCAGCAGGTTCCATCCGAGATCGCCCGCATAGGTGTAGACGCGCCGCGGCATGCCCATCAGGCCGCTGATGTGCATGGGGAAAAATGCGAGGTTGAAGCCACCAAACATCAGGCCGAAGACCCAGCGCGCGGCGCGTTCGGACAGGCGGTGGCCATTGAACACCGGCAACCAGTAATACAGGCCGGCAAACACCGGAAACACCATGCCACCAATCAACACGTAATGCAAGTGGGCCACGATGAAATAGGTGTCGTGCACCTGCCAGTCGAAAGGCAGCACCGCCACCATCACGCCTGTCAGCCCGCCCAGCACGAAGATGAAATGAAAGCCCAGCAAAAACAGCGTGGGTGCCGTCATTTGCACGCGGCCCTTCCAGAAAGTGGCGATCCAGGAGAACACCTGCACCCCGCTCGGAATAGCCACCGCGAAACTGGCGGCCGAGACAAAAAACATGGCGTGCCGGCTCAAGCCGGCGGTGAACATGTGGTGCGCCCACAGCGCAAAACTGATAAAGCCGACCGCGACCAGCGCAAGCACAATGGCACGGTGTCCGACCAGCGGCGTGCGCGCCATCGCCGGCACCATCATGGAAACCATGCCGGCAGCCGGCAAAAAAATGATGTAGACCTCGGGATGGCCGAAGAACCAGAACAGGTGCTGCCACAGCACCGAGTCGCCGCCGCGCGCTGCGATGAAAAAAGGCCAGTCGAAAGCGCGCTCCAGCTCCAGCAGCAGGGTGCCGGCAATGATGGCCGGAAAGGCGAACACAATCATGAAGGCCGTCACCAGCATGGCCCAGGCATACACCGGCATGCGCGACAAGGTCATGCCTGGCGCGCGGGTGAACAGGATGCCGATGATCAACTCGATCGCCCCGGCAATCGCCGAAATCTCGATGAAGCCTATGCCCAGCAGCCAGAAGTCGGCGCCCAGGCCCGGCGAATGCTCCTTGCCGGTCAGTGGCGGGTACATGAACCAGCCTCCGTCGGGCGACACACCAAAAAAGAGGGTGCAGAAAAACGCGATACCGCCTATGGCATAGGTCCAGAAGGCATAGGCGCTCAGGCGCGGAAACGGCAGGTCGCGCGCGCCCAGCATGCCCGGCAACAGGTAAACCGCAATCGCTTCAACCACCGGCACGGCGAACAGGAACATCATCACCGTGCCGTGCATGGTGAAAACCTGGTTGTAGGTCTGCGCGCTGAGCAGCGTGCTGTCGGGCAACGCGAGCTGCGCGCGCATCATCAGCCCCAGCACGCCGGCCAGCACAAAAAACAGCAGCGCAGTGGCGATGTAGAACACGCCGATGTAGCTGTTGTTGACGGCAGACAGCAATCGCCAGCCTTTGGGCGGCTGCCAGGCGCGCTCCAGGCGCTCGAGTTCGCCGGGTGGACGTGGCAAGCTGGAAGGAAGGTGGCCGGCGGTGTCTGTCATTGCAGATGCTCCAGCCAGGCGGCCAGTGCGGCCAGCGTTCCGGCATCCATGTCCGCCGACGAAGGCATGCGTGCACCGGGTTTGATGGCCTGCGTGTGCGCCACCCATTGCGCCATCGCACCGGGCTGGTTGAGCAGCGTGCCGGCGCCCAGGTAGAGGCGGCCGCCAACGTGCGTGAGGTCGGGGCCCAGGCGGCCCTCCTCGGCCACACCGCGCACCGTATGGCAAACATTGCAGCGCTGCGCGAGAAAGGCGTCCCTTCCGCGTTCGAGCAGCGCGCCCTCAGGCGCGACAGCGGGCAGCGCCTGCGCGGCCAGCCAGGTGTCGAATCCGGCAGGCGTGTGGGCCACTACATGCAGGGCCATGCGGGCATGCTGCTCGCCGCAGTATTCGGCGCACTGGCCGCGCCAGGTGCCGGGCTGGTCTACCTGCACCATCAGATGGTCTACCCGCCCCGGAACCATGTCCATCTTGCCGCCCAGTGCCGGTACCCAGAAGCTGTGGATGACGTCCGGGCTGCTCAGGCCCAGCCAAACCGGCCGACCCACAGGCAGGTGCAGCTCGTTGGCCAGCGTTACGTCGCGGCCGGTGGCCGGGTCGCGGTAACGCACCTCCCACCACCACATGCGCGCGGTGATGCCGACGATCAGCGCGCCGGGCGGCGGGCGCTCCATCCAGCCGGGGGTTCGCGCCATGCTCCAGGCCAGCAGCGCCGTCAGCACCACCAGCGGAAACATCACGCCACCGCCGAGTATCCACAGGCGGGTGGACACGGGCCGCGCACCTTCGCGTCCGCGCAGCGCCCAGGCCAGCAGCGTCATGACAAAAACAAAAATTAGCGTCGCCCCGATGATCAGCACCCAGCTCAGGCTGGTGATGCTGGCACCAGCCTCGCCGGCCGGTGCCAGCACCGACTGAAGCTGCGGCAGCAGCGGCGCGCTCACTCGAGCTGCCCCAGGTAAGCCGCCATGTGACGCGCCTCCTCCCGTGACACACCCATGCCGGGCATGGCGGTGTCGGGCACCAGGGAAGCGGGCGCCATCAGCCACTGCTCCAGCGCATCGGGAAAGTTGGGAACGCGACCCGCGATGTAGCTGCGCTTGCCGAAAGCTTGCAGCGAAGGCCCATGGACGCCACGCGCCGCTGGCACACCGGGGATGGCATGGCAGCTACCGCATTGGAATTGCGTGATCAAGCGCTGGCCCTGCAAGGGGTCACCGCGCGCCGCCATCTGCAGTGGCGCTGCGGAGTCGGAGGAATCGGAGCCGCAAGCCCCCAGCAGCGAAAGCATGACCAGGGCACAGACACCAGGCCACCGGACAGGGAAAAGCTGGAGCACGCGCCGCATGTCCGATTTTTGTTCGGGCGTGCGCAAATGCGTGCAGGACAAGGCCGACACTTGCGCCGGAAAGCGGGCACGCGCCGCACAATGATTGGCATGAAAAAAAGCGCGCTGGTCCTGACCACCGTTGCCGCCCTGCTGGGCACCGCGCTGGCCGGCGCGGGCGTGGTGGTGTACAGCGGTATATATGACATAAGTGCGACCTCGCAGCACCTGCAGCCGGTGTATTCGCTGCTGGAAACCACCATGCATCAGTCGGTGCGCTGGCGTGCCCGCAACATCACCACGCCGCCGCTGGACGATGCGCAGCGGCTGGCGCGCGGCGGAGCTCTTTTTCGCGACCACTGCGTGCAGTGCCACGGCGCGCCGGGGGTGGCGCAGGCGGACATCGGCAAAAGCATGCAGCCCGTGCCCGGGCCGCTAGTGGACGCGCTGCAGCGCTGGCGCCCGCGCGAGATTTACTGGATCACGCGCCACGGGATCAAGATGAGCGGCATGCCGGCCTGGCAATTCCGGCTGGACGAGGAAGCCCTGTGGGACGTGGCGGCCTTTGTGCAGGCCCTGCCTACCTTGAGCCCGCAGGCTTATGCGCAGGCAACCCAGAGCGCTGTTGTGACGCCGCGAGTTGTCGAGGCCGCTTCGCGCCGCACCGGCGATGTGGACCGGGGCCGGCTGGCACTGGGCCAGTACGCCTGCCAGGCCTGCCACACGATTCCGGGGATCACCAGTTCATCACCGAACGTGGGGCCGCCGCTCCAGGGCCTGGCCAGCCGCAACCTGATCGCCGGCAAGCTGGCCAACACGCCGGACAACCTGGTGCACTGGATCCGCCAGCCAAAAACGGTGAAGCCGCTGACCGCCATGCCCGACATGGGCGTGAGCGAGGGCGACGCGCGCGACATGGCGGCTTACCTGGCGACGCTGCAGTAGCCGGGCCGCCTCAAATAGCTATTAAATCAGGAGCTGCTTGCGCCCGCCCCATAAGGGCTGGAGGCACTTTTTGCTTACATTTGTCATGCCGCCGCCGCAGAGCCTAGCGAACCGGTGAGCCGGCCACGCGCCAGACCGCGTTCCCAACGTCATCGGCCACCAGCAGCGCACCGCGTTTGTCGATGGCCACGCCGACCGGCCGGCCGTAAGCCTTGCCGTCAGGGCTGACAAAACCGGTCAGCACATCCACCGGCTTGCCCGAAGGCTTGTTGTCCACGAAAGGCACAAACACCACTTTGTAGCCACTCAGGGGCTTCCGGTTCCAGGAGCCGTGTTCACCAACAAACACGCCACTGGCCAGCGACGATGGGAGAGTGTTGCCTTCGGCAAACACCATGCCCAAAGGTGCGACGTGCGAACCCAGCGCGTAGCCGGGCGCAACCGCTTTCGCCACCAGGTCGGGCCGCGGCGGCGTCACCCGAACATCAACGTTCTGCCCGTAGTAGCTGTAGGGCCAGCCGTAAAACGCACCGTCCTTCACCGAGGTCAGGTAGTCGGGCACCAGGTCGCTGCCGATTTCGTCGCGCTCGTTGGCCACGGTCCACAAGGTGCCGTCCGGCGCCCATCCCATGCCATTCGGGTTGCGCAGCCCGGAAGCAAACAGGCGACGGGTATTGGTTTTGGGGTCGACCTCGTGGATGGCGGCACGATCCACTTCGATGTCCATGCCGTTTTCGCCGATGTTGCTGTTGGAGCCGACCGTGACATACAGCTTGCTGCCGTCGCGGCTGGCGATGACATTTTTCGTCCAGTGGTGGTTGATGCCCGCCGGCAAATCCACCACCTTCACGGGCGTCGCCGTGATCGCGGTCTGGCCTTCTTCATAAGGCACCTTGACCAGCGCATCGGCATTGGCGATGAACAGCTCCTTGCCGACCAGCGCCATGCCGAAGGGCGACATCAGGCCCTGCATGAACACCGTGCGGGTTTCGGCCTTGCCATCGCCATCAGCATCGCGCAGCAAGGTAATGCGGTTGGCACTCGGCACTTCCGCACCGGCACGCTTCATGACCGTACCCATGATCCAGCCCTTGATGCTGAAACCGGTATCCGGTTTAGGCGGCTTGTTGCTCTCGGCCACCAGCACGTCGCCATTGGGCAGGGTGTAGACCCAGCGCGGGTGGTCCAGGCCGGTGGCCAGGGCCGTCACCGTGGTGCCGGCCAGCGGCTGCGGCATCACGCCCTCGGGCCAGCCCTGGGCCGGCGCGATGTTGACCGTGGGGATGAGCGACTTCACCGGCTCGGTGAGGGTGGGGGTGGAACCCACATCGGCACCCTCGGGCACTTTGGAAGTGTCTCCGCAGGCTGTCAGGCCCAGCGCCAAGGCTGCACACAGCGGCAGCAGCGCAAAACGGGAGGTGGAAGGGGAAAAAGGCAGGGCTTGCATGGTCACATCCTTGTCAGGGAGAACGCGGCGCCGCAGGCGCGCGCAGGCTGCATGTTCGCCCCGGTGGCCGCTACGCCTTGTCAGCCGATGCCCCCAATTTCTGTCAGGGCTGCCGCGAACGCCCGGCCTCAGGCCAGCGGCGCCAGCTCGCGGACTTCCTGCAGCAGCTGTGCCAACGCCTTGCCGCTGGCCTGCAACACTGCCGCACCTTTTTCCGCCGTGGCTGCAGCTGCGTTGCCGGCCGCGCCCGCCGCGTGCAGGTCTTGCGCGGCCCAGGCGAGTTTGGCGCTGCTGCCGTTGCCCAGAATGGCGTAGGCCTGCGCGCGGTCCTGGCTGCTCGAATGAAAGTTCTGCGCCAGCGCCATGTCCACCTTGTGCGGATGCAACGCCAGCATCATGGAGGTTTCGACATCGCCGCCATGCACACCGAAACGCTCTTCGTCAGGACCAAACAGGCCTTTGACATCGGCAGGTAGCGGCAGGTTGAAAGTATTGACGGTGAAGGCCGTCAGGCCGAATCGGGCCCGCAATTCGCGCCCCACGATGTCAAGTGTGGAGACATTGCCGCCGTGCGAATTCAGGAAAAGCAGTTTTTTGATGCCGCTGCGCGCCACGCATTCGCCAAGGTCTACCCAGCTCTGGATCAAGGTGGCAGCGCCCAGGGTCAACGTGCCCGCGAAGGCCACATGCTCAATGCTGCGCCCGACGGTCTGCGTGGGCAGGAACAACACCGGAGCATCGCCCAGATGCGGCAGGCAATGCGCAATCACGCCATTGACCAAGTCGGTGTCCACACTGAGCGGCAGGTGCGGGCCATGCTGCTCGATGGCGGCGACCGGCAGCACGGCGATGGACGCGGCCGCGTCCAGGCGTGCGAAATCGGGGCTTTTGAGGTCGGCCCAGAAATGGGGAAAGGCGGCGGATGGGTTCATGAGCGTATTTTGGGGCCAATTCGGCCAAGGGAATCGAGCCCTTCGAAGCGTCTCGCTGCGGCTGCATTCTGTTCTGGACAGTAGGTTGAACTCCCCACTCCCAACCCCCCGCCCTTCCCTCGCCCCGCTGGGCGATGGAAGGGAGCCCCCATTTGGCCGTGTGTGTTGCGCCCGCGTGCAAACATGAGAGGCACGTACCCCGGCATGACGCGCTGCGCGCGTCATGTCTCCCCGTATCCGTACCCGCATTCGATCCCTCAACCCGTCGGGCTGGGCCGAGGAGCGCAGGCAAAAGCGGATCAGGGCTCGCGATTGTCTGAGGCGAAGCCGAGTTCGAGCGAGACCCCGCTTTTGTCGAGCACCGCAGGTTGCCTGCAGCGAAGCGGAAGGACCCAGACCATCGGGTCGCCTTTTCTTTGGCTTACTTTTCT
>NZ_JBDTTH010000045.1:0-32961 GCF_039930745.1 Polaromonas sp.
AATTTGGATGAAAAATCTCAACTCAAAGGGGTCAAATTTGCTCGGCAATCAACAAGGTGCTTCAAGGATGCCCCAGTTAAGTGCTGCGACCTCTGCCCATTTATCGGTTTGTGCGGAGGGTGGGAACTTCCCAGGATGGTTGCGCCAATAGGGAGCTATTTGAAATCGCCGTGATTTAGTCATTTTTTGCCTCAGGCATGTATGTGTGTTGCTAGAGCAAGCCGGTAGCGGCATTGCTGTCGAAGGGTTTGAGATTGCGGATATAGCTCTGTACCGTGAGATCAGAGCGGTGGCCGGTTTGTCGCCGGATTGCCCAAATCGGTACCCCTGCTTTAGCTGCACTTGTGACTAGGCCGGCCCTTAGACTGTGGGACGAGTAGCCTGCCGTTTCGAGGCCGCAAGTGCGCATTCTGCGTAGCAAAATGCTTCCGACGGAAGCTGCATTTAGGCCGCGGCGGAGGTGGCCATATTTGTCGATGCCTGAGAAGAGCGGGAATTCATCCGCGGACCCATCAATGCCAATAGTTTTCAGTTGCAGTCGGAGAAGCTTTATCCAACGCTTCAGTGCTTCGACAGGGCAATGGGAAGTTACGGAGTAGGGGATCGCCACGTTTCTACCCTTTGCAAATTGGTCCGTCTTACTTCCTCTGAGCTGGACTACGGCCCCACGCCGTTCGAAGGAGACGTCACCTAACTGAAGCGCGCATAGCTCAGATCGGCGGAAGCCGCCGGCGAAGCCAAGCAAGAGAAGCGCTCGGTCGCGTGCATTCTGAAGTTGCGAGTAGTGCGGGTCGGCTTTGACCAAGCGATGCACCATTGCGGGTGTGATGGGCAGTGCTTGTTTTTGCCGGCAACCGTGTGTGCGTCGTATGCCCCGGAGGGTACTTTTCACCAGAGGTGAGGAAGTGGGGGAGTGAAGTCCTTTTGCATTGTGGGCATGAGCAATGGCGGCAAGTTGCCGCGTAAGGGTGCTTGGCTTTAGGGATGCTGCCCCATAAGCGATATAGCGTGCGAGCAACTTTGGGGTTGTGGGAATTACTCCGCCCCAGGCTTTAAAATTTGCAAGATCACCGGCGTATGCCTTTGCCGTATTCACTGAGAGTGAGCTGGCGACATAGTTTTTTACCCTACTCGATGTTGATCGACTTGATGCTCGAGTAAGAGTTTTGGTGGTGTTGCCCATTCAATACTCGCTGGGCAACAAGTACGTTGTAACGCTGCGGTCGGCTTCGGTAATGATCCAAATTTTCCCGATCAAGGACTTGTCAGATCGTTCGCTTGGCGTTAACGGGAGTGTGTAGGAGGAGATGATTCGCGAATGTTGCGTCAAAGCCAACTCATTTGCTTTCGCGTCTTCTGCGCACACGTCACCCCAGTCCCCATGCAAATGGCGCCCCAAAAGCGAGACGGCGGAGGTGGCTGTTCGTGTCATTAGTTGTAGTGCTGCCGGCGTCGCAACTACCTGGCCTGGTGTGAATTTCGGCGTTCTATATCTAGCGTTCATTGATATTCCGATCACGATTGAGTTATCGATGCGTGTTTGCGAAAGCGCATTGCTGCGCCGGCAGCGTTTGCGCGCTGCTAAGCAAGGGGGGCGAGGGGGTTGTGAAAGGGGCCGCGAATGGGCCCCGAAGCATGTCGGCGCTGCTATTTGCCTATCGCGGCATCTGCATAGCTGCGTACGATTCGGCCGGGGATAGCAATCCCAACAGCTTTATTTTACACTAAAGAGTGCTAAAGTACTACATAAATCCAGAAAAAAGGAGGTTTTGGTGGGGTTCTAGCGCTTTTTTGACGGTGAAACTGCTGGCCTAACGCGCTCAAGCGCAGATTCGCTTTTAACTGCAAAAAGCGCATTTTTCATCTAGCCGGGCACGCTATTTCGCTGCTAAAAATTGGTGTCAGACGCTGTTCTAGTGCGTGCTAGGCATGTTCAAATCTAGAGTGGTTTTAGCGTTGCTTGTGATTGAAATCCGGTTTCCGTAGCCAGTGGGAAACCGGGGAACAAAGCGGGGAACGAATTGCTAAAAAATTTGAAAACGCTATAATCTATGCGCCTTTTGGGCGATCATTCAGTAGACCCCAGCCCACCATTCAATCAAAGCCCGGCCCTCACAGGCCGGGCTTTTTCATTTTCTCATCGCCGTCAGTGACGATGCCGAAACTCCAGGCAGCTCACAGTTGCGTATGAAGCAGTTGCGTGAGACGCTCCCTCAGTTTTTCCCGGAGCGGCCGGTTTTGCCACTCTTCAAGGCTGACACGATGCGCGCGCGCCAGGTCCTGCTCAAACACCACGGTCTGGCGTGCCGCAAAAGTGGCGTCGTAGATGTTCAGGTTGGCTTCGTCGTTCAGTCTGAAAGAGCGATTGTCGAAATTGGTGGAGCCTACCGAAACCATTCGCCTGTCGACAATCATCACCTTGCAGTGATACATGGTGGGTTGGTATTCGTAGATCTCGGCCCCTGCTGCCAGAAGGGGCCCCCAGGTACTGCGGGAAGCCGCTCGAACGGTTTCGGTGTCGGTGATTTTGCCGGGGGCAATCAGCCGCAGGCGCACGCCGCGCCCGAGTGCGTCCAGCAGGAGTTTCCTGCTGAGGTCGTCGGGGACAAAATAAGCCATGGACAGGTCAATGCTCTGGTCTGCCGCCGTGATGGCCAGGTGATACATCAGCTGCATGCTTTCGCTACCGCTGGACGGGGAGCTCGAGAACATTTGTGCTCCACTGCTTCCTGCAACCTGTAGCGGGGGAAAATAGTCTTCCCCGTGTTTGACCTCGCCAGTCACTTTAAGCCAGTTGTCCAGAAAAGTGGCCTGCATCTGCGCCACCACCGGGCCCTCGACGCGAAAATGGGAGTCCCGCCAATGGTCGGCATCCTGCGCCGACCCCGTCCAGTTGGGCGCAATGCCCACGCCGCCGGTGAAGCCCACCTTGCCGTCCGCGACAAGCAGCTTGCGATGCGTCCGGTTATTCATGCGCGCGAGGTTGTACCAGTGTGGTTTGTGGAATTTTCGGATCTGCACGCCCGCCGCTTCCATTTCCTGCAAAAAGGACTCGTCTATTTTCGAGCTTCCCACCCAATCCAGCAGAACCAGGACCTTGACGCCGGCCCTTGCACGTTCTGACAGGGCGTCTGCAAACTGCTTGCCTATGTCGCCCGACCAGTAAATATAGGTCTCGAAAGTGATGCTGCGGCTGGCGCGGTGAATCGCCTGCAGCATGGACGGGAAGATCTGATCGCCGTTGAGCAATTCCGTGACCTTGTTGCCAGCGCTGATGCCCGGCCCCAACAGCCCGCCCATTGCGCGCATGAACTGAGGGTCGGCGCTGCCATAAAGACGCGGTAGCTGTTGCTCGATTTTTTTCTCGCCGGCAGTGAAATTGAGCGCGAGGAGGGCGGCAGCCAGGCCAAAAAAGAAAGCCAGGCCCGCGAGCAGGAAGGGTCGGTTGCGTAAATGCATGGCGTATTGTCTGAACGGAAAGGTGCCCAGAAAGTAGGCCGCCAGCCCGTTTTTTCGTCAAAGCGCGCCGCGGCTGAGGCGACAAATAAGCCCATGGCAACCATGCAACTGCAAGAGATTCTTTCCCCAGGGTTTTGGCACGCGGTGTGTTTGCGCCGACCTTATATAGAAAGGTTTTCCATTCAGTCCGCGCGAGGGTCGGCCATGTAGGCTCTTTCGCGGTACTCAAAATAGTCAAAGTCGGCAGGCAGGCCGCTACCGGACATATCCTGGCAGGCCATCCCCACAAACGCACCTGTGAAGTTGGGTCGACCTGGCGCGCTGACCTCGTCAGAAAGGATGCTTGCATCGAAATGGTGGGCAATCCATTGCCAGGGGTCCCCAACGGCTCGAAATGCGAAATAGAGCCGCTCCATGTCTACCTCCACCCGCAATTCCATCGGCTTACTCGATGAAATTGCAATGGGCTCGCTGAACGCATCGCCGGACATGTGATTCGGAAGGCTGGACATTACGCGCACGTGCTTGCCCAACACTTCGTCATGAGACAGGTAAAGGTAGTGAAATTTACTTCCGTTGTAGTAGCAGATTAGCCCAGCCTGCTGCTGGAAATGGTGAGGCTCGAATTCGATGCGCGTTACCGCGCTGTAGCAGTGGGCTTGTTGGCGCCTGGCCACGAGCGACTGTCGAAACAAGCTACCGATCGACTCACGGCCGAACAGGCGCAGATGACCGGGCCGGGCAGTCAGGCTGAATAGCTCCTGCGGCCAAGGCGAGCGAAGCCATTGGAAATCGATGGGCAGTTGGGGCTGGTTGAACTCTTGGCGGTCTGGCGCGGCCTCAAAAGGATGGGGCGGTAAGTTGGGAGCGCGCGCCTGGAGTTGCGCGAGTCCTGCCGGTCCGTCCACCCGTAGCCACCCATCGTCCCCCCAGATCATCGGTTGGATGGCGGTTTCTCGTCCTAAAGTGCAGGCGCCGCGGTTAGACAAGGGTCGGCCACACAAGTAGGCCATGTAAGTCTGTCCATCTTGCGTTTCCACCAGATCGGCGTGGCCCGCGCGCTGCAACAGTGCATCGGGCCGATCTCTGGAGCTGAGAATGTAGACGTCCGGATGGAGCTCATACGGGCCGTGGAGTTGGCGCGAGCGTGCCATCGTCACGGCGTGACCCCAGCCAGTTCCGCCCTCGGCTGTGATCAGATAGTAATAGCCATTGCGTTTGTATAAATGGGGCGCTTCGGTTAGGCCGAGGGGCGTGCCTTTGAAGATATTCACGCGCTCGCCAATCAGTTTGTGCTCAGCTCCGGAATACTCCTGAAGCACGATGCCGGCAAACCGGTTCTTGCCCGGCCGATGGTCCCACAGCTGGTTTACCAGGTACTTGCGGCCATCGCTGTCATGAAATAGCGACGGATCGAAACCGCTGCTATTGAGGTAGATGGGATCGGACCATTCGCCATGGATTGAGGGCGCGGTCACCATGAAGTTGTGGTAGTCCCGCATTGAAGCGCCCGCCGCGGCGCCTGCAGCAGAGGTCTGACCATAACGCTTGACGTCGGTGTAGATCAGATAAAACAGCCCGTCGGCGAAGGACAGGCACGGCGCCCAGATACCGCACGAGTCAGGATCGCCCAGCATGTTGAGCTGACTTGGCCGCGTCAGGGGCCTAGCAATCAGTTTCCAATGCATAAGGTCACGGGAATGGTGTATTTGGACGCCAGGGAACCACTCGAAAGTAGAGGTCGCAATGTAATAGTCGTCATCCACCCGGAGGATGGAGGGATCAGGATTGAAGCCCTTGAGGATGGGGTTTTGAATCATGCTGCTTGACATGTACTGCAATCAGGAAAGCCGCAAGCCACTTGCGGCGTCGAACAGATGAGCGCGTTCGGTGATCGGCGCTATGTTAAGAATCTCGCCCGGACGCGCCTTGATGCGCTCCCTGAACAGGACGGTGATAGGCTGGCCGCCCCATTCGGCAATGACTTGCGTTTCCGATCCCGTCGGTTCCACCACCTTGACAAGCGCTGGCAGACCCGCGTCGGTGAGTCTGAAGTGCTCGGGACGGATGCCGTAGATGGCTGGCTGCCCTACGGTGGACGTAAGTCTGTCGATAGGCAACATTAGGCCACCTTCGGCGTGAAACCCATCGGCCTGCAGTGAGCCTTGGAGCATATTCATTGCGGGGCTTCCGATGAACTCCGCCACGAAACGATTGGCAGGCCGGTCGAACAGTTCTAGAGGCGCGCCGATCTGTTCCACCAGGCCGTCGTTTAGCACCACGATGCGGTCAGCCATGGTCATAGCCTCGACCTGATCGTGCGTGACATAAACCATGGTGGTTCGCAGCCGCTGGTGCAGCGCTTTGATCTCGCTTCGCATCTGGACTCTGAGCTTGGCGTCGAGGTTGGACAGCGGCTCGTCGAATAGGAAAACTTTCGGGTCGCGCACGATGGCGCGACCCATTGCCACGCGCTGTCGCTGGCCTCCCGACAACTCTTTGGGGTAACGCGCTAGCAAGGGCTTGAGCCCCAGGATTTCTGCTGCCCGCTCCACCTTCTGCTCGATCTCGGACTTTGGCGTTCCTTTCATCTCAAGGGAGAACGACATGTTTTGAGCCACGGTCATATGCGGGTACAGCGCGTAATTCTGAAACACCATGGCGATGTCGCGCTCGGAAGGTGCAAGCTCGTTTACGACACGGCCATCAATGCGAATTTCGCCGGCCGTGATGTCTTCCAGTCCGGCGATCATCCGCAGCAGGGTTGATTTCCCGCAGCCGGACGGTCCCACCAGAATCACGAATTCACCATCCTCGATGGCGATGTCCACACCGCGAATAATCCGCTCGGTCCCGAAGTTCTTTTCAACACCCTGAATAATGACGGAAGCCAATGCGCTACTCCTTTGTGCCGTGCCAGCCTCATCCCTTGACCGAGCCCGCGGTCAATCCGGCAACGATGTGTTTTTGAGCTGCGAAGAACATGATGATGGCCGGCAAGATAGTCAGCGTGATGAACGCCAACACCAGGTTCCAATCCGTGGAAAATTCGCCCTGGTAGGCCATGATGCCAAGGGGCCATGGATAGCTGGATTCCCTATTGAAGACCACCAGCGGCAGCAAATAAGCATTCCAGCTGTGCACGAAGACGATCACTGAAACCGTTGCCAGGATAGGCCGAGACAGCGGAAGCATGATGTACCAGAAGAACTTGAAATAGCCGCAGCCATCGATCAATGCGGCCTCGAAGAGCTCCCCTGGCAATTGCTTGAAGTAGTTGCGAAATAACAGAACGCTTGTTGCCACCCCAAATGCCACTTGCGGTAGCACCACCCCCCAATAGGTGTCTAGCAGGCCGAGGTCACGAATCTTGATAAACAGGGGCAAGATAGCAGTGGCTGCGGGAAACATCAGGCCAAGCAGCAGGTAATTGAAGAGGAATGCCGAGCCAAAAAAACGTACATGGACGAAGGTGAAGGCCGCCATGGCCGACACACTGACCGTCAATACCACCGTTAGCACGGCGATGATTACCGAGTTCAACATCAGGCGCCAGTAGCGGCCCCCAGCAAGGATGTCCCAATAGTTTTGCCACTCCCATTCGCGCGGCAGCCCAAAAGGATTGATTCGCAGATAGCCCAGCGATTTGAAGCCTCCCAAGGCCGTGGCAACGAGCGGAACCAGAACCAGGCCAGCCACCACGAGAAGGATCGCATAACGAAGCATCACGGGAAGGCCGCCGGGTGCAACTCTACCTGCCGTTGCGAGGGGCGCCGGACGGAGAGAGGCCGACTTAATCATCGCGCATCAGGACGCGCTTGTAGCCGAACGCGAACACCACGCAAATAAGAAACAGCACCACACCTACCGCGCTGCCAAAGCCAATCTGCATTCGCGTCACGCCATAGCTATAGAGAAATGTGACCATCGTTTGAGTGCTGTCCGAAGGCCCGCCTTTGGTCAGCGGCATGATGATGTCGAAGAGCTGGATGGAACCAATGATGGAGAAGAACACCGATAGGCGGATGGTCGAGCCTAGAAGCGGTAAGGTAATGCGCCTGAATGTCTGCCAGCTGCTGGCTCCGTCTATGCGCGCGGCCTCGTACAAACTGGGGCTGATCTGCTGCAGGCCGGCAATATAAAGGATCATGTGAAACCCGAAGTACTTCCACACGACCACGACCAGGATCGCGTACATGGCCATATCCGGCTCCGCCAGCACATAGGGGGCCGTGGCGCCAAATGCATTCCATATTTTGGCCAAAAACCCATACTCACCGTCGTAGACGAAGCGCCAGATAAGGCCGGCAGCGATCTCCGCCAGGATATATGGAAGAAAGAAAATTAGCCGGAAGCTGGTGGTGCCGCGAAGCCGGTCTGCAAGGAGCAGTGCCATTCCAAGCGCCAGCGGCAATTGGACGGCCAACGACACGACAATCACCAGCAGGTTGTTCTTGAGCGCAGTATGGAAAGCCGGCGTCTCGAAGAGGATCTTGAAGTTGCGCCATCCAACGAATTGGGTCGGTGCCCCGTATCCGTTCCAATTGAAGAAGCTGTACCACGCCGCTTCGCCCATAGGGAGAGCGACAAAAAGGGTGAACAGTAGTAGCGCTGGCGGCAGAAACAATAGCGGAACGGCCGTGCTTGCGCCCAACCGGGAGCTTGGCCCGCGAAACCGGGCCCAGCCACGCATCAGTTGGCCAGCTTCCACGCCTGCTGGACAGCGGCGGCGGCCTCGGTGGGCGTCATGCGGCCCGCGGCCAGATCTGCGGAAACATCATTCACGACGGCGCCCACCGAAGCCCCCAACATTTGGTCGTAATAGACCTGGTGGTACTTGGCATTGCCCACGTTCTCGACCATCTGGCGCAGCAAGGGGCGCTTGATGGCGTCATTGCTACCTTTGATCGCTGGCAGGTACAGGCTCTTTTCCGCAGCAACCCGCTGGTTTTGTACTTCGGAGAAGAAGCGCAGGAATTCCACGGCTTCCTTGGGGGACCCCTTTGTCACGATCCAGCCGTTAAGCCCGCCGAGAGTGTCTGTCGGGTCGCCCTTGCCACCAGCGACGGTTGGGAAAGGCATCCATCCCAGCTTTTCATCAGGGATACCGATTTTGTCCGCAGAGTTCGCCTTCATAGAGCCGAGCAGGCCGTTGAGCATCAGCACCATCGCACCCTTGCCGTCTCCGAACTGGCCCGACGACTGTGGAAAGGTGGTGCCCAGAAAGCCCGGTTGGAAGGGCTTAAGGTCGGCCAGTTGCTTGAATAGCTCGCCAGCACGCACGAACGTCTCGCCAGCAAAGCCCTTGCCTTCGCCGCGTAACGCGGCGTCAAATGCGGGTTTGCCCCCGATGCGAATGGCCAGGTGCGACCAGTAGAAATGCAGTGGCCACTTGTCGCCGCCGCCAGCGACGATCGGTGTGATACCGGCTACCTGGAGTTTCTTGACTGCGGCAAGCAGGTCATCCCATGTCTTGATGCCTTGCGCGTCCACGCCTGCTTTAGCGAATAAGTCTTTGTTATAGAAAAACCCGACCTGCGACAGCTGGAACGGGACGCCGTAGATCTTGTTGTCAATTGTGTAGGCCTGGACACCAGCGGGCAAGAAGCGATCTTTCCAGCCACCTGCATTCATCGGTGCGGTGATGTCTTCTAGTACGCCTGCCTTGACCTGCTCGCGCATTACCCCGCCACCCCAGCTGTACAGGATATTGGGGCGGTCGGATGACTGCAGCAGAGTGGTCAGTTTCTTCTTGTAGGCCTCGTTTTCAAGGTACAGGATTTCTACCTTCACCCCCGGGTGAGTGGACTCGAAGCGTTGTGCCACGTCGCTGTAGAAAGCGCGGATATCCGGGTTCTGGTCAACGTGCATGAGACGCACGTTGACGTCGGCGGCTATTGCCGCAAAGGACGCCAATCCCGCAGCGATCACGAGGGCTGTCGATGAGACGAGCTTGATGATTTTCACGGTGTCTCCATTAGTTGTTTGATCGAACTAAATATGCCATATGCCTTTCGGCGTGACATCAGGGATAACACTCGCCCTTCCGTTCACCCAGAAAATGGCAGGTAGCTCGGCGCCTGAGGGGAGCGATTCGGAAATAATCGCCCAGTAAGGAATCTGACACTGGGAAAGCAGGCTGCGTTTGAATTGGCGGTTGCTAGCCTAAAGTCCTTGTGGACAGGGCGCCCACACAACCGATTACTTTGCCATCCGTGTGCAGACGATAGGGGTGCAGTACACCCCGCATGTGACGGAGTTGCCATAAGGTGGCCCTGTACCTATGTCAGCGCCGACAATGGCGGCTAGCTAACCATAACCACTCAAAACCCGGAGTCATCGCACTATTGGCAAGCATCCATGGCCCGCGGTAGAACTTTATAACTATTTTCTTGCTAGAAAATGGTGGATTTTGCCAACTTTGATTAGTAATAAGTGCAGAAATTTTCAAAAATGATCAGTAAGTCATAAGTGAACTCGCAATGCAATTGCAAGACATTCTTTTTTCTCAAGGCTTCGGTACCCGGCGGGTATGTGCCGGGCTGATTCAGCAAGGTTTAGTGGCTGTAGCCGGCGATACGATTGATGATCCTGCTATGGAATTTATAGCAGAAGATTTGCAATATACCGTTCAGGGCATCCCCTGGGAATATCAGGCCAGCGCCTACTTAATGCTGCACAAGCCGGCGGGCTACGAGTGCTCCCAAAAGCCGAGTACCTATCCCAGTATTTACACCTTACTTCCGGCCCCGATACGTCAACGCGGAGGTGGCGCGGCTGCAGGTGTGCAGGCGGTTGGCAGGTTGGATCAAGACACGACCGGTTTGTTGCTTTTGTCCGACGACGGCAAATTCATTCACCGCATGAGCTCGCCCAAGCACCATGTGCCCAAGGTGTATGAAGTGACAGCCAAACACCCGGTGGATGACAAGCAGGTGAGCAAGCTGCTCGCTGGCGTGGTGCTGGACGATGACCCGAAGCCGGTGCGCGCGGCAGCTTGCGAGAAAACCGGTGAGCACCAGCTGAGCCTGACCCTCACTGAGGGCAAGTACCACCAGGTCAAGCGCATGATTGCCGCGGTGGGCAATCGGGTGGAAGATGTCGGCGGCTTGCACCGCGCGCGCATCGGGTCGCTGGAGCTGCCGGCCGACCTGAAACCCGGGCAGTGGCGTTGGCTGACGGTGCAGGATCTGGCCCGTATTTCAGCTTGAGTTTTCGCGGATTTAAGGGGTAAAAAGTGCTTTGATCCCTTATCCACAGAACGCTGAATGCTATTGAATCGATAGCATTCGACATCAAGCCAGGGGGCGCAGGAAACCAGCTACTGCTTCCAGTGTCCTGTCCGGCTGGTCGCGTTGCGGGGAATGCCCGCAGTCAACCAGCCTGAGCTGCCGGGTGTGCGGTGCGGCCAGTGCCAGCTCGTCAAGCTGGGCCATGGTGCCGTATTCATCGTTGATGCCCTGAATCGCCAACAGCGGCGTGCTGATCCGGCGGCAGTCGGGCCGGAGGTCAAAGCTGCGAAAAGCCGGCGACAGCCAGATGTCGTTCCATTGCCAGAAGGCACTATTTACGTCGGCATGGTGGCGGGCCAGGCGCTCGCGCAGGCCGCCCGACTCGAAGGCCACGGTTGCTTCGGCAATCGCCTGGACCGCCATGTCTTCGACCATCAGATGCGGTGCCATCACGATGGAAGCTGTCACCGGGTGCCGGCTGGCATGGAGCAGGGCAATGCTGGCGCCATCGGAATGGCCCAGCAAGACGGGCTTTGCCATGCCCTGGACAGCCAGCAGGGCCGGCAGCACTTCCCAGGCCTCCTTGTGCATGTAGTCCGGCGCCAGGCGGCCGGTGCCGCGTACGTCGGGCGTGGCATCCGACTGGCCGTAACCGCGCCGCGAATAGACCAGCCCGGCGCGGCCGGTGGCGTGGCAAACCGCCTCGGGCCAGCTGCGGCCGTGTTGCGTCCACAGGCTGACCGAGCCCAGGCCTTCATGCAGGAAAACGATGGACGCCAGGCCCGTCGGCTCGCCAATCGCCTGGATTTCAAGGCGCACACCGGCTATCTCTACAAAATTCATCTGGCCATCGTAAGGGATGTAAGCGCGCCGGCACCCTGGCGCGTTGATCATTGCTCAACCGGTAAACTCACGGGTTGACTGCAGAAAGCCCGTTTTTGTGAATGTCCCACTTCGTTTGTTTGGCGCCGCCCTTTGCCTTTGCCTGGGTGCTGCCCTTGTGCCAGCCCGGGCTCAACCAGCACCCCCAGCGCCGCTGTTTGTCCTCAATTCGCTCAGCGACAGCGTCAGCGTCATCAACCCCGTGGACTGGACCGAAACGCGGCGCATAGCCACCGGCAAGCAGCCGCACCACCTCTACCTCACGCCCGATGAGAAGTCGGTGATTGTGGCCAATGCGCTGTCCGACACCCTGACTTTCATCAACCCCCAGACCGCCGAGGTCCAGCGCGTTGTCCGCGGCATCATTGATCCCTACCACTTGCGCTTTTCGCCGGATATGAAGTGGTTTGTCACCGCGGCCAACCGCCTGAATCACATCGACATTTACCGGTGGAACGGCTTGGACCTCACGCTGGTTACCCGCGTGCCCACCGGCAAAACACCCAGCCATTTGTGGATAGACAGCAAAAGCACCACGGTGTATGCCTCCATGCAGGACAGCGATGAACTGGTGGCCATCGATCTGGCGAGCCAGACCATCAAATGGCGCACACCGACCGGTCTGACGCCGGCCGACATCTTCGGCACGGCCGATGACCGGTTTCTGCTGGTCGGCCTGACCGGGAGCGACTCGGTTGAGGTGTTTGACGTCAGCGGCAAACAAGCTCAACGCGCCCGTGTCATCAAGACCGGCGCTGGTGCACATGCCTTTCGAGCGCTGGGCGACGGCCGCCATGTGCTGGTCAGCAACCGGGTGGCCAACAGCATCAGCAAGATTGATTTGCAGACGTTTGCCGTGGTTGATAATTACCCCGCTCCTGGCGGGCCTGACTGCATGGATGTTTCGCGTGATGGAAAATTCATCTATGTGACTTCGCGCTGGGCGCGCAAACTTACCGTGATCGACATGGCAAGCCGCAAGGTGGTGCGCCAGGTCAATGTTGGAAAGAGTCCCCATGGTGTCTGGATACTGGATCATGCGCCTAGGCAGTGAGCCCCCACGGTTGCTCACTTCGTGTAGCGCCCTGCCCCCCGAGGGGGCCGCTGCGCCTGCGGGCCGGCAAAGCCGGGCCCGCGGCCCCGGCTTGAATTGGGGAGGTTCGACGCGGCTTGTGACCCTGATGATTGCTACCGTTTTGATAGCTGTTGGCGCACAAACGGTATGGGCTGAGGGCTGTTTTGATACTCAAGGCAAACCCGGGAAACCGGTTTACCTGACGCTGGATACCGGCCACATGGAGGTTGCGCCGCTGATCGCCGAGGTGCTGAAGCGGCAGCAGGTGAAGGTGACTTTTTTTGCGGCCAATGAGCGCACCAAAACCGGCAACGGCAGCTTGGGCAGCGACTGGGCGCCTTGGTGGAAAGCCCGTGCAGCCGAAGGCCATGAGTTTGCTTCGCACACCTATGACCACGCTTACTGGCGCGGTGACTTGCGCGGTATCGAGCCGCGCTTTCGCATACGCCCGTCGGCCGGTGCTCTGGCGAACCGCGAGTTCACCTGGGACGCCCAAAAGTATTGCCAGCAAATCGCCTCCGCCGCGGAACGCCTGCAGGACTTCACCGGCAAGAAGCCCCTGCCGCTGTTCCGCGCACCGGGTGGCAAGACGTCTCCCAAGCTCCTGGCAGTAGCCAAGGCCTGTGGCTATGAACATGTCGGCTGGTCGCCCGCCGGTTTTCTGGGCGACGAGTTGCCCAGCGACCGTTACCCGAACGAGGTTCTCCTGAATAAAGCACTCAAGGAAATCCAGTCCGGCGACATCCTGCTCGCTCACCTGGGCATCTGGTCGCGCCAGGACCCCTGGGCGCCAGCGGTGCTGGAGCCGCTGATCGTCGGGTTGAAGGCGCGCGGGTTCTGTTTTGAAACGCTGCGCGAGCATCCGCGGTACAAGGCCTGGATTGACGCCGCGCAGCCGGCCACCGGCGCCCCTGCAAAATAGTGTCCATGGACGGGTTGATCGCTTCCGCCGGCAACGGGTTTTCGCTGCTCCAGCAGGCACTGTTCGAGACCGTTGTGCAGCCGGCCCTGTTTGCCCTGGGCATGGGCAACCTGATGGAAGACGGGTATGAGGCCACGGCCTGGTTCCTGGTCGGCGTCATGCAGATCCTCCTGCTGCTGGCTGTTGTCGGGCCGCTGCAGCGCTGGCGGCCGGTGGAACCGGTGCTCGACCGTGCCACCGTGCGAACCGACATGCTTTACACCCTGATTCACCGACTCGGTGTGTTCCGCATTGCGCTGTTTTTCACGCTGGAGCCATTGTTTGACGAAGGCTTCGGCACCCTGCGCACCGCCGGTTATGGCACTTTCCACCTGGACCAGCTCTGGCCCGGTGCGACTGACGGCGCCCTGGCCAGTTTCCTGATCTACCTGGTGGTGTTTGACTTCCTGGGTTACTGGATTCACCGGGGCCAGCACCGGTGGGGACTCTGGTGGCGGCTGCATTCGCTGCACCATGCACAGCGCCAGATGACCATGTGGAGCGACAACCGCAACCACCTGCTCGACGATATCCTGGTGGACAGCCTGCTTGTCCTCGCCGCCCAGTTGATCGGCGTGGCGCCGGGCCAGTTCATTGTGATCGTGGCCCTGACCCAGCTCAGCGAAAGTGTCCAGCATGCCAACCTGCGGCTGTGGTTCGGGCAAGTGGGGGAGCGCCTGTGGGTCAGCCCGCGTTTTCACCGCCTGCATCACAGCGTCGGCGTCGGCCATGAGCCGGCCGGAACGAACCCGGCCAAGGGCCGCAACTTCGGTGTACTGCTGCCCTGGTGGGACGTGCTTTTTGGCACGGCCAATTTCGAGCAGCGCTACGATCCCACCGGCATCCGTGACCAAGTGGAACAGTCACGTGACTATGGCCGCGGCTTCTGGTCGCAGCAGTGGCAAGGGCTGAAACGACTGGTCGGCAAGGCCTGAAACACCCCGGCTATTCACCATCCCATTCAAGCGGGGGCCGCGGAACCGGCTTCGCCGGGCCGCAGGCGCAGCGGCCCCCCCGGGGGGGGGGCAGGAAGCTACACGCAGTGAGCGACAGTGGGGGCTACACTTCCTTCATGAGCAAGCTTCTAGATTCCTTCTGGCGTGCGGTGATGTACTGTCTGCATCCGCGGGTGATCGCCCTGTCAGTGCTGCCGCTGGCCATCATGGTGGCCCTGTCGCTTGGCCTCGGCTATTTCTTCTGGGAGGACGCACTCTCGGCCGTGCGCTCCGGTCTGGAAAGTTACGAGCTGCTGAACACCATGGCGCGCTGGCTCGAAGGCCTGGGACTGGGCAACCTGCGGGTAGTGCTGGCACCCGCGCTGCTGTTGTTCCTGGCCATTCCAGTGATCGTGATTGTGTCCCTGTTGTTCGTGGCCATGCTGATGACGCCTGCCATGGTGGCGCTGGTGGCCGAGCGCCGCTTTCCGCTGCTCCAGCGCAAAAAGGGCGGCTCCCTGTTGGCCAGCCTGTTCTGGTCGCTCAGCTCGACATTGCTGGCCGCGATTGCGCTGATCGTGTCGATTCCGCTTTGGCTGATCCCGCCGTTGATATTGATTCTGCCGCCGCTGATCTGGGGCTGGCTGACCTACCGTGTGATGTCCTACGACGCGCTTGTTGACCACGCCAGCGCCGAAGAGCGGCGCGAGATTTTCCGCCGCCACCGCGCGAGTTTGCTCGGCATCGGCGTGCTCAGCGGCTACCTGGGCGCAGCGCCCAGTCTGATCTGGGCCTCCGGTGCGATGTTTATCGCCATGGCGCCTATCCTGGTGCCCGTTGCCATTTGGATCTACACCTTGGTGTTTGCCTTTTCTTCGCTCTGGTTTGCCCATTACTGCTTGGCCGCACTGGAGCAGCTTCGCAAGCAGAATAATGCTCTGGCCTTTGATCCACTTGCGCAGGACGCTATTGAAACAATAGCAGATCAGTTGCCGCCTGAAACAACAGCCGGACCTGCGCCGCGGCTGGGCGTGCCGGGCAGCCAGCCCGATTCCCTGTTGTGACCGCGAGAGTTCCCATGCCCCCCCACTTCGGCATCATCATCATTGGCGACGAAATCCTTTCCGGAAAACGCGCCGACAAGCACTTGCCCAAGGTAATCGAGTTGCTCGCGGCGCGCGGCTTGCAGCTCGGTTATGCCGACTACGTGGGCGACGATCCGGAGCGCATCACCGCCACGCTGGCGCGTGCCTTCGCTGCCGCGCGCAGGTCGGGCGATGTGGTTTTTTCCTGCGGCGGCATTGGAGCCACGCCGGACGACCACACGCGCCAATGCGCCGCAGCTGCGCTGGGTGGGGACCTGGCGCTGCACCCCGAGGCCGAGCGCCTGATCCGCGAGCGCATGCAGGACATCGCGAAAGAGCAGGGCGTGCCCTACGAGCCGGACCGCCACGACAACATCCACCGCCTCAACATGGGCATGTTTCCAGCGGGCGCGGACATCATTCCCAACCCCTACAACAAGATTCCCGGCTTCAGCTGCTTTGTCGCGCATGGCGTCTCTTCAACCCAGCAGGGGCCGCGGAACGGGCTCCGCCCGGCCGCAGGCGCAGCGGCCCCCTCGGGGGGCAGCGACCCACACGCAGTGGGGAACCGTGGGGGCGTCCACTTCTTGCCGGGGTTTCCCGTCATGGCCTGGCCGATGATCGAATGGGTGCTGGATACGCACTATGCCGGGCTGCACCAAAAATTGGCCTACAGCGAAAAATCGGTGATCGTGATGGGCTCCATGGAAGCTGCGCTGACACCGCTGATGCTGGACATCGAAGCCCGCCACAGCGGCGTCAAGGTCTTCAGCCTGCCCAGCGTGGATCACCCAGATTACGGCCGGCACATCGAACTGGGTGTCAAAGGCGCACCGGAAGCAGTCAATGCAGCCTACCCCGCCTTGCTCGCGGGCTTGCACACTTTTAATGCCAAACTTGGCCCCGAATTAGTGCGCTGAAAGAATGCACCAATGTTGTGCTTTGAATTGATGCACCTGCATGGTGCTTTTATTTTCCAACTTCTTTTCGGGTTTTACGGACAGCTCAGCGCGAAATCCGGCCCCGGATAGCGGCACAATCGAAGGCTTGGCTGCAAAACACCGGCAAACACCCCGAAAGGCCGTTTGGCACAAAAAGTGCATCCAGCCATGCTGAAACAATTTTTTAACCACCATCCAGCAACAGGAGATTCTGATGGCAAAGACCGTCGCAGACGTCATGAAAATGGTCAAGGAAAACGAAGTCAAGTTTGTTGACTTCCGTTTTACCGACACCCGGGGCAAAGAGCAGCACGTGACCGTGCCGGTGTCCCACTTTGACGAAGAAAAATTCACCGCGGGCCACGCATTCGACGGTTCTTCCGTGGCCGGCTGGAAGGGCATCGAAGCGTCCGACATGCTGCTCATGCCTGATCCAAAGACAGCCAACATCGACCCCTTCTACGAAGAAACCACCATCTTCATGAGCTGCGATGTGCTGGAGCCCAGCGACGGCAAGGCCTACGACCGCGACCCGCGTTCCATCGCGCAGCGCGCCGAAGCGTACCTCAAATCGTCCGGCCTGGGCGACACCGCGTATTTCGGTCCGGAGCCAGAATTTTTCATCTTCGACGACGTGCGCTGGAACACCGACATGTCGGGCACCTTCTTCAAGATCGAAGAGTACGAAGCGCCCTGGAACTCTGGCAAAAAACTCGAAGGCGGCAACCGCGGCCACCGTCCGACTGTCAAGGGCGGCTACTTCCCGGTGCCCCCGGTGGACAGCACACAGGACATGCGCGCCGAGATGTCCCTGATCCTCGAATCCCTGGGCATTCCGGTTGAAGTGTTCCACCATGAAGTGGCCGGCGCCGGCCAGAATGAAATCGGTACCAAGTTCAGCACGCTGGTGCAGCGCGCTGACTGGACGCAGATCCTCAAATACGTGGTGCAGAACGTGGCTAACGCCTACGGCAAAACCGCCACCTTCATGCCCAAGCCCATCGTTGGCGACAACGGCTCTGGCATGCACGTGCACCAGTCGATCTGGAAAGACGGCAAGAACCTGTTCGCCGGCGACGGTTATGCAGGTCTGTCTGATTTCGCCCTGTACTACGTCGGTGGCATCATCAAGCACGCCCGTGCCCTGAACGCCATCACCAACCCCGGCACCAACAGCTACAAGCGCCTGGTTCCTGGCTACGAGGCACCGGTCAAGCTGGCTTACTCGGCGAAAAACCGTTCGGCTTCGATCCGCATTCCTTACGTCGCGAACCCGAAGGGCCGTCGTATCGAGGCGCGTTTCCCCGATCCACTGATGAACCCCTACCTCGGCTTCTCGGCCCTGATGATGGCCGGTCTGGATGGCGTGGAAAACAAGATCCATCCCGGCGAAGCCGCCACCAAGGACCTGTACCATCTGCCGCCTGAGGAAGATGCAAAAATTCCAACCGTCTGCCACAGCCTCGACCAGGCTCTGGACGCACTGGATGTGGGCCGCAGCTTCCTGACCAAGGGCGGTGTGTTCTCCGACAGCATGATTGACGCCTACATCGAGCTGAAAATGGGTGAAGTGACGCGCCTGCGTCAGGCTACGCACCCGATCGAGTTCGATATGTACTACTCACTGTAAATTTTTACAGTCTGTGGTCAAAAAAGGACGGCGCAAGCCGTCCTTTTTCGTTGAGCAGCATGGTTATCGACCGGCAGATTTTGCGTTTTGACGCCTTTGCAGGATACTGATAGACCGTCCTTGCCCTAACAGGCACTTGGGGTTACGTATGAAACCTACAGTACTTCTTTCAATTTCAGTCGTTTTTTTCGCCAGCAGCGTTTCCAGTGCTTTTGCACAGGAGCGAATCTACCGTTGTGCCGGCAAAGAGGGCAAGACGCCCGAATACATCAATAACGCCAAAGATGCCCAAGCGCGTGGCTGCAAGCAGATTGAAGGCGGCAATGTCACCGTGGTGCAAGGCACACCGGTGAGCCGGCCGTCAGTGCGCGTCGCCACAGCAGCCCAGGCATCGCCGGGCGCCAGCAATGAAGCGCAGCGAGCCCGCGACAGCGACACACGGGCCATTCTGGAAACTGAACTCAGGAAAGCCGAACTCAGGCTCGCCGAGCAGCAAAAAGAGTACAACAACGGCGAGCCGGAGAAGCAGGGCATTGAAGGGCGCAATTACCAGCGTTATCTGGACCGTGTCGCTGAAATGAAGGAAAGCATCGCCCGCCATGAAAGCGATGTCGCCGGCCTGAAGCGCGAAATTGCCCGCTTGCCCGGAAACACCGCCCAGCAATAAGCCCATTCCGGCTGATCTGCGTCAAAATAGGGTGCTTGAAAAAGCCCAATCTCTTCGCTGCCGCTCTCGTTCCGGCATCCCTTCGTTTCCAATCATTTGACCTGCTGGCCACGCTGGTGGCTGTGGTGCGCACCAACGGCGTGGTGGTGTTTGCCAACGCGGCGCTCGAAGATGCGCTGGGCACCTCGCGCCGGACTATTGAAGGCTCCCAGCTTCCCGACTGTTTTACGGAACCGGCCATCCTGCACAACGCGCTGGAAGGTGCGGGCAGCAACGAGTTCGCGGCCTTGCGTTACGACGCCTGGCTCAAGCCGCTGAACCGGGAGCCCATGCCCGTGCATGTGGTGGTGGCGCAAACCGACACACCGGGCGAAGCAATTGTGGAATTGCTGCCGCTGGAGCAGCAGGCCAAGCAGGACAGGGAGGAGCGCCTGATCGACCAGGCCCAGGCCAACAAGGAGCTGATTCGCAACCTGGCGCACGAGATCAAGAATCCGTTGGGCGGCATCCGCGGCGCGGCGCAGCTGCTGCAGATGGAGATCGAATCCAAGGAGCTGACCGAGTACACCCAGGTCATCATCCATGAGGCCGACCGCCTGCAGTCGCTGGTGGATCGCCTGCTGGCACCGCACCGCCGGCCGCACCTGGTGGGCGATGTGAATATTCACGAAGTCTGTGAACGTGTTCGTTCACTGATCCTGGCGGAGTTTCCGCGCGGCTTGCGTGTGCTGCGTGACTACGATATTTCGATTCCCGATTTTCGTGGCGACCGCGAGCAACTGATTCAGGCGGTGCTCAACATCACGCACAACGCCGCGCAGGCGCTTGCCGAGCGCATTGCCGGTGGTGACGGGCAGATCATTTTCAGGACCAGGATTGCCCGGCAGGTAACTTTTGGCAAGCAGCGTTATCGCTTGGCATTGGAATTGCATGTTATCGACAATGGACCGGGCGTTCCGGACTCCATCAAGGACCGAATCTTCTATCCCCTGATCTCGGGGCGCGAAGGCGGTTCCGGACTGGGGCTGACATTGGCGCAAACCTTTGTTCAGCAACACCACGGCTTGATTGAGTGCGACAGCGTCCCCGGCCGCACGGATTTCAAGCTGCTGATACCTCTGCCTTGAAATCGGTCGTTTTGCATTGACAGATAACCGGTAATACCGAAGGGACCGCATACATGAAACCGATCTGGATTGTTGATGATGACCAGTCCATCCGGTTTGTGCTGGAAAAAGCCTTGCTGCGCGAAGGCCTGCCTACCCGCAGTTTCACCAACCCGCGTGAAGTCCTCAGTGCGCTCGACAGTGCCACCGAAGAAGACGGCCCGCAGGTTCTTGTCAGCGATATCCGCATGCCCGGTGGCTCCGGACTGGACCTGCTTGAGAAGGTCAAGGAAAAGCTGCCTGGCTTGCCGGTCATCATCATGACGGCCTTCTCCGACCTGGACAGTGCCGTGTCAGCCTTTCAGGGGGGCGCCTTCGAATACTTGCCCAAACCTTTCGATCTGCCCAAGGCGGTAGAACTGATACGCCGCGCTGTTGAAGAAAGCCAGCGCGAGGAAGTGGCCGAAGAGCGCATGGCGGACACGCCCGAGATGTTAGGCCAGGCGCCGGCCATGCAGGACGTCTTCCGGGCCATCGGCCGGCTGAGCCAGAGCATGGTGACGGTGATGATCACCGGCGAGTCCGGCTCGGGCAAGGAACTGGTGGCGCGTGCGCTGCACAAACATTCACCGCGTGCCAACGGGCCTTTTGTGGCCATCAACACTGCTGCCATTCCGAAAGACCTGCTCGAGTCCGAGCTGTTTGGCCACGAGCGCGGTGCCTTCACCGGCGCGCAGACCATGCGCCGTGGCCGCTTCGAGCAGGCCGACGGCGGCACATTGTTCCTCGACGAAATCGGCGACATGCCCTTTGACCTCCAGACGCGTCTGCTGCGCGTGCTGAGCGACGGCAACTTTTACCGCGTCGGCGGCCACAACGCCGTCAAGACCAATGTGCGCGTTATCGCCGCGACGCATCAGGACCTGGAGCAGCGCGTCAAGGAAGGGGGTTTCCGAGAAGACCTGTTCCACCGCCTCAATGTGATCCGCCTGCGCCTGCCTGCGCTGCGCGAGCGGCGCGAGGACGTGTTCATGCTCACGCGCCACTTCCTGCAGCAGAGTGCCAAGCAATTGGGCGTGGAGCCCAAGCGCATTTCCGACGCCGCATTGCAGCAGCTCAGTACCTTCAGCTTTCCCGGCAACGTGCGCCAGCTCGAGAACATTTGCCATTGGCTGACCGTGATGGCGCCGGCCCTGGTCATCGAACCCAAAGATTTGCCACCCGAGGTATTGGGTGCCGTGCCCGAGCCGGGCAGGGTGCCGGTATTGGTTGAGGGCGGCAACGCGCCTTTGCGCCCCCAGCCCCAGCCCCTGCCTGCGGAGTTCCCCAAGGCCGTGGTCGCAGATCCCATGCATGCCATACCCATGCCCGCAGACGCTCCCGGCCCGCAGCTCAACGGCAGCAGTTGGGAAAGCGGACTCGAAGCCGAGGCCATGGCCTTGCTGGCGACCGGGCGCAGCGACGTGTGGGATGTGCTGACTCGGCGTTTCGAGTCCAAGCTGATCCAGACAGCGCTGCTCAACACGCGGGGCCGACGCATCGAAGCCGCGCAGAAGCTTGGCATTGGCCGCAACACCATCACACGCAAGATTCAGGAGCTTCATCTGGAGTGATTGAGCCCCCACGGTCGCTCGCTTCGTGTGGGTCGCTGCACCTTGCAGGCCGCCGTTCGCCAGAGGCGTCGCTTCTCACGGCTGTCCAAAACTTGCTCGAGCAGGTTCGGAGCCGCAGGCATCAGCCCCGAGGGAGCCGCTGCGCCTGCGGACTGGCAAAGCCAGATCCGCGGCCCCTGCTTGAAAAGAGAAAACCTCCGCTACCGCTGGATTGCGGAGGGTAAAGTCCAGTCATGAGCCGCTTATCCCTGACCCGCGACAAGATATACAAAACCGTGGCCCGCCAACTCCATGGCAAGGTGCCCTGCTGGGTCTGTGGCGAACACGTGTTGCCGGCGGCTGCCACGTTGGAGCACATCCGGCCACTGAGCGAAGGTGGCAACAGCCATGCGGAGAACCTGGCGATCAGCCACGAGATCTGCAACAGCCAGCGCCACGCCAAAAGTGTGATTGCCGAGTCGGCCGAGTCACCAGGGCAGGTTGCCCGTCGTTTATGAATGAAATTGGCCTCCGGCCCTTGTTGGGCGGGATTAGATAGCTATGTTACTGATAGCAATGCGAGATCGGCCACCACTGGTACATGGTCGCTGGGGCGCTCGTTTTTACGCGGCAGCCTGTCGATCACGCAGCTTTGCAGCGCTGGTTTGAGCGCATCGCTGACCAGGATGTAGTCAATGCGCAGGCCGCGGTTGCGGCGGAAGGCGAGCTCGCGGTAGTCCCACCACGAGTAGCTTTTTTCGGGTTGCTCGAACAGGCGAAATGCATCGTGCAGTCCCAGCTCCAGCAGCGCCTTCAGGTGCTCGCGCTCTTCGGTGGTGTGGTGGATGGTCTCGCGCAGACCTTCGGCATCGTAGGTGTCGCGATCGTCAAAGGTGATGTTGAAATCGCCGACCAGCACCAGCCTGGGCTGCGCCGCCAGTTCATCGCGCAGCCAGTTGCGCAGGCCGTCGAGCCACTTCATCTTGTAGGCAAACTTGTCCGTGCCCGGTGCCTGTCCGTTGACAAAGTAACCGTTGACCAGCCGCAGCTCACCCTGCGGTGTGTCCAGCGTGGCGGCGATCACGCGCGACTGCTCGTCGGTAAAACCCACGATGTTCTTGACAATATTTCGTGCCGGTGTGCGGCTCAGAATGGCAACACCGTTGTAGGTCTTCTGGCCAAAGACAGCGCTCTGGTAGCCGGCGGCGGCTAGTGCCTCCAGCGGAAACTTGTCGTCGCTGAGCTTGAGCTCCTGCAGGCACAGTGCATCGACAGGGTTGGCGGCAAGCCAGTCCAGCACCTGCGGCAGGCGCACGGCCAGCGAGTTGACATTCCAGGTGGCAATTTTCATGAATTTGGTGTTCCAGCCATTTGATTACGAGCGCGAGTAGCTATCAAATATGTAGCATGGCCAGGGCGCCTATCAGCAGCCCCAGGCTCGCCAGCGCGAACATGCCGTACTCCAGCCACTTCTTGCGTGTCAGCAGGGCAATCGCCGCCAGGGCGATCGATACCTGCAGCACGGTGGTCGCTTGCGCCCAGCGGTGATGCAGGTGCATTTGTTCGTCCGACGACTTGTCCCAGACCGCCGCCTCGGATTCGAGTTTCTCGGCGACTGTCTTGATCTCGTTTTTCTCTGTTTCGTAGCGGTCAATTTTTCTTTGGTAGCTGCTCTTCTTGTCTTCAGGCGCCAGGTCGCGTGCAAATTCGGCCAGCGACTGCTTTGTGCTTTTGGACTGAAAGTAATTCCATTGATTGGAAGCCTCGGTCTTCTTGATCGCTGCGTTGTTTTTATACAGGCCTGCATTGGCCTGCGTTGCGCCGCCCATGTAGGAAAAAAGCGCGCCGACGGTGGCGATGATGGCCGTGATGACGGCGATCTGTGCAATCATGCCGCCGCCGTTGTCGCCGTGTCCGCCCTGCGCGGCGTGTTCCAGCTCGTGATCGTGCGGCCCGTGTACATGAAATCCTGCTCCCGACATATCAAGTATCTCCGTGTTTCTTGTGTTTGTTGTAAGTGATGAAGCTGAACTTCAGTCCCCCCGAAGAGGTGTGATCACTTCTTGCGGTTTCTGTCCATTGCTGACTGAGTATGGGCGCAAAGGCGTCACCTGAAAAGTCTTGCGCAATTTCGGTGACCTCGGCGCGGCTGGCCAGAGGTTCAGCCTGCGCGTAGATTTGCGCGCCGCCAATCACCCACACTTCGGGCGCTGCCCCGGCCAGGTGCACGGCTTGCTCAAGGCTGGTGGCGCGCTGCGCGCCTTCAGCCTGCCAGTCGAGCTGTCGCGTGATGACGATATTGGCACGGCCGGGCAAAGGGCGAAATCGGGGTGGCAGCGAGTCCCAGGTTTTGCGGCCCATGATGACCGGGAACCCGTGCGTGAGTTGTTTGAAGTGCGCCATGTCTTCCGGCAAATGCCAAGGCATGGTGCCGTCCTTGCCGATGACACCGTTGGCGGCGCGAGCGTAGATGAGGTTGATGCGAGGGAATGTCATGAACTGTAATGCCTGAGCCGTTCGTCGAGTGTGCCTGTATGCAGCTCAAACAGATGGTTGTCGAAATCGTAGAAATAGAGCGACTCGCCCTCGCCGGGTACACGCGGCCTGGCCGGACGAACTTCCGCTCCTATCGCGCGCAGCCGGGCTTCAAAACCGGGCAACTCGCCTGCTTCCACCCTCAATGCCAGGTGCCGGTAGCTGCGCTCGGCCGGTGGCTCGCCTTCCATGGCTGCCAGCCAGGTGTCGCCGAGCATGAAAAACTTCTCCCGCGACAGCGAAAAATTTCTAGCCTTGCTGTCGTAAACCTCTTTCGCCCCTAGTCCTTCGCACAGAAACAGCGCCATGCGGTCAAGGTCACGCACGATGAAGGTGATGTGGCTGACGCCTTCAATGGCCATGACTACACCGTCGCCTCTCGATTCAGGTAGTTAGCAACCGGTCGTGATATCGGCTCCCAACGGCATTCCGGCGTGTCGATCCCCGCGTTGCGGGGCCCCTCGCCAGGCGCCTTCATACCGCCACCGGCGCCTTGATCGCCGCATGGTGCTGGTAATCCACAAACTCGAAGTCCTCGAAGTCATAGTCAAAAATCGAATCCGGCTTGCGCTTGATTTTCAGTGTCGGGTATGGGAAGGGTTGTCGGCTGAGTTGGAGCGCGACCTGCTCGGCGTGGTTGCTGTAGATGTGGCAGTCGCCGCCAGTCCAGATGAAATCACCGACGTCCAGGTCGCATTGCTGCGCCACCATGTGCGTTAGCAGCGCGTAGCTGGCGATGTTGAAGGGCACGCCGAGGAAGATGTCTGCGCTGCGCTGGTAGAGCTGGCAACTGAGCTTGCCGCGCTGGCCGTTTTCGCCAGGCGCTACGTAGAACTGGAAGAAGGCATGGCAAGGCATCAGTGCCATTTTGGACAGGTCGGCCACATTCCAGGCGCTGACGATGATGCGGCGCGAATCGGGGTTGGTCTTTAGTGTCTTGATGACATCGGCGATCTGGTCGATGTGGCCGCCGTCCGGCGTGGGCCAGCTGCGCCACTGCACACCATAGACCGGACCGAGGTCGCCGTCTTCGCGCGCCCATTCGTCCCAGATGGTGATGCCGCGTTGCTTGAGCCAGTTGTTGTCGCTCGAGCCCTGCAGAAACCACAGCAACTCATGCACGATGGATTTGAGGTGAACCTTCTTGGAGGTCACCAGCGGGAAGCCTTCGTTGAGGTCAAAACGCATCTGGTAGCCGAACACGCTTTTGGTGCCGGTGCCGGTGCGGTCTGCCTTGAAGACGCCATGGGTGTCCACATGGCGCATGAAATCTTCGTATTGGGAGCGGGTGGGATGGGTCATGGGGAAAACCAGTCAGCTTGAACCGGAGAAAATAATGCGGATGCGGCAAGGGCGCGGTAAAGGTTTTAATTATGCCCGCAGCATTTGCTCCGGGTTAGTCGGGTTTTTTGGGGCTCGCGCGCAGTATATTTACCTGGAACCCGCTTGACAGAGGACGGCGGGAGATTTCATGTTCAAGTTAAACCGCCGCCGCCAGGTTAAAAGCCCAGGTTTTTCCGGCCTGAATCATCTGATTCACCTGAATCACGTCAGGCCGCGCAACACAGGAACGTTCCCAGGAAACCTCCTATGAAGAAATCAGCGCCCGCAGAGACTCCCGATGCGTACGTTGCCTCGCTTGGCGGCTGGCAGCGCCGCTACGTTGAAGCGCTGCGCGCCGCCGTTGTCGATGCGGCCCAACTTGCGGAGTCCGTCAAATGGGGGCACCTCGTGTACTTTTCGAATGGGCCGGTGTTGCTGATACGGGCCGAAGAGAGTCGCGTGCTCTTTGGGTTTTGGCGGGGTCAGCGGCTGCGGGACATCGAGTCACGGTTGAACCCTGGCGGCAAGTACGAAATGGCGACACTGCAAATCGTTGAGGAAACGCCGCTGGAACGGGAGACGGTAGTCAAACTGGTGGAGAAAGCCATTGCACTCAACATGGCTGAAGGAAACCCTGTGAGTGTCGTTTCCCCTGGAAGCAGGAATGCGGCCTGACCTCGTGCCTCTTGCCGTCGGCGTCAGGAGCCACGATGATCGCTGACGTCGCAATTCGCCTGGCCACTGTCGCCGATGCGGCGGACATCGCGTACATGTCCCGTGACTACATCGAACAGGGCTTGCCCTGGCGCTGGACTGTTGATCGGGTGACCCGGACGATCAGGGACCCCAACACCAATACCGTTGTTGTTGGCGAACAGGGTGCCATCGCCGCATTCGGGATCATGTTCCATGCCGAAGACGATGCACACCTGTTGCTGCTAGCTGTCCGCAACAGCGGGCAGCGCAGCGGCGTTGGCAGCGCAATACTTCTTTGGCTTGAGGCTGCGGCGCGATCAGCTGGTGCCAGACGCATCCGCGTGGAGGCCAGAAAGGACAATGATGCCGCCCGAAGCTTCTACAACGAGCATGGCTACCATGAGCGCGTCATCAAGACGGCGATGTACAGCGGAATTGCGGACGGGCTCTGCCTTGAAAAATGGCTGGGAGGCGCTGCCTGACCGGTTGCGCAACCCGGACGGCACGGGAGAATGCCGCTTGCTGCCGTTTTGACGTGCCGTACCGTTTCAATACCAGTTTCAGGAGGGCCTATGGGTTACTGGGTGAATACGACTTACATCCATCATGCAGACGTGAGCGTGGTGGCCGATGCGCTGGAGGCTGTCTGCCGTGCCGAAGGAATGGAGCGAATATCTTCTCCTGCGCAGCGGGAGAGGGCCCTCGTCGAGCCGATGCAGTACGAACGTGCCCTGCACAACGACCTGTGGGGCGCTGCGATCTTCCCCGGGGCTCCGTCATGGACTGTCATCCAGACGGCGCCCCCTGAGTTTCTGGCAGAACGCGCGGCCGGGGCTCCACGGATGCGTCTTGCCGAGCTCTGCCGCCGGCTCCCGGCATCCGCGTTTCAGCTGAACATCTATGACAGCGCAGGGGCGATTCTTGCTGAAGTGTCGGAGAGTGGTGAGGTTCTGATCTCGGGATTCAACACGAGCAGCGACGCCGCCGACCCCTTTGAATGGTACGAAGAACGGCTGAGCGAAGAATTTTTCGAGGCGCAGTTCCGGCTCCATCCTTTTCAGGATCTGATTGCCGGCGCCGCGCTTGGTGACGACTTGGCCGACGCGATTGCCCGGCAATTTGGGGCGCAGAACGCTGCCTTTTGCGACAACCTCGTCTCCGTCGATACGCTTGTCTGCCACAAGCCTTTCAGCGCGCCTGGCGGGATGGCTTTGTACTTCCGCTGGTCTGGTCCCAGCCGCCAACCTTACTCATCATGTGCGTCGTGGACCGAATATCAGGCCACGATCAGGGATGAAACCTGACAGCCCGGCTCATGCGGTGCGCGGGTGGTCATGGGTGTTGAGCATCCATATGCTCGCTGGCATCGGGCCTTGATCTGGCAAAAATCCGCGGAATTCGGACCTGGGCCGCAAGTGAGCCGTCCCAGGTGCGAAAGCTACATCCGCAGCACCCGCCCCGGGTTCATCAGGTTTTCCGGGTCCAGTGCGCCCTTGATGGCGCGCATCAAGTCCAGCGCCACCGGCGATTTGTGCTGCTCCAGTTTGCCCACTTTGAGGCTGCCGACGCCGTGTTCGGCCGAGATCGAACCGCCAAAGGACTGCACCGAGTCGTAGACCAGCGCATTGACCTTGTCTTCCTGCTCGCGCAAAAAGGCGGCCGCGTCGCCCTCTGCGGGCGCTTGGACGTTGTAGTGCAGATTGCCGTCGCCGAGGTGGCCGAAATTGACGAGGCGCACGCCCGGAATCGCCTTGGCCAGCAGTTTGTCGGTGACGCGCACGAACTCGGGAATCAGCGAGACCGGTACGGAAATGTCGTGCTTGATATTGAGGCCTTCCTCGGCCTGCGCCAGCGGAATGCTTTCGCGCACATGCCAGAGCTGGTGCGCCTGCTGCAGGTTCTCCGCCACCACGGCGTCGGTCACGCAGCCTTCTTCCATCGCAATCTCCAGCAGGCGTTCGAACTGCTCGCGCGCATGGGTTTCCGACTCATGGTCGGAGTTTTCGAGCAGCACGCAAAAGGCGCTTTCCTCGAAGAAAGGCACGCGCTGCTTGGGGAAGTGCCTGGCAACCAGGCTCAGCGCAAACTGGCCCATGACTTCAAAGCCCGTCAGGCCCGCGCCCAGGTGGCTGTGCGCCAGCCCGAGCAGGGTGACCGCGTCGTCCATGGACGGCACAGCAGCCCAGGCGGTCAGCTGCGCTGCGGGCATGGGGTAGAGCTTCATGGTGGCGGCGGTGATGATGCCCAGCGTGCCTTCGCTGCCGATGAAGAGGTCGCGCAGGTCGTAACCGGTGTTGTCCTTGCGCAGGCCCGACAGGCCTTCCCAGACTTCGCCGCGCGCCGTCACCACCTCCAGGCCCAGGCATAAATCGCGCGCATTGCCGTAACGCACGACCTGCGTGCCGCCGGCATTGCTGCCCAGGTTGCCGCCTATGGTGCAGCTGCCTTCTGCCGCCAGGCTCAGCGGGAACAGCAGCCCGGCGTGTTCGGCGGTTTCCTGCAGAGTCTGCAAGATGCAGCCCGCCTCGACGGTCATGGTCAGGTTGGGCATGTCGAGTGCACGCACGGCGTTCATGCGTTGCAGGCTCAGCACCACCTGGCGGCCCGAGTCGTCGGGCGTCGAGCCGCCGACCAAGCCGGTGTTGCCGCCCTGCGGCACCATGGGGACGCCGGCGGCCGCGCAGGCTTTCACCACGGCCGCCACCTCGGCGGTGTTGCCGGGGCGCACCACGGCCAGCGCCTTGCCGCGCGCGCGTTTGCGCCAGTCCAGCTCCCAGGCCGAAAGGTCGCCTTCGAACAGGACATGGGGCGCGCCAACAATCTGGCGCAGATCATCAAGAATTTTTTCCATGGGAATGTCAGGCAGCGGGTTGGACTTTTTTCAGGCGGATGCGCACATGCAAGGCGCAGGCGGCAAAAAGCAGCAGGCACAGCACGACTTCCGCCATGGCCAGGTAGTTGCCGGGCGGCTTGTCACTCCAGGCGCGAACGGCGCCTTCGGTGAAATACAGCCAGACCATCAGGCTGAGCCAGCGGTAGGTGTACATGCGGTTTTTCAGCAGGCCGGCCAGCGGCAAACACAGCGGCAGCACTTTCAGCGCCAGCAGCGAGCCGCCCGGACGCAGCGGTGCGAGCCACATCTCCCAGGCCAGGCCGAGAATGATCAGGGCGCCCAGGCTGCCCACGGCGAGCCAGCGGGTGGCATCAATCTGCGTTGTTTTGTGAAAGGTCATGTTCATGTTGGTGTCGATGGCATGATACCGGGGATGAAATTCCAGCAGTCCCTGCAGCAGTTGCTGGCGGATTTGTCGCGCTTTCCCTGGCGCGATACCGCCATCACCTTGCGCCAGCGTTTCCGCGAAGACCACATGGGCTTGACGGCCAGTAGTTTGACCTTCACCACCAGCATCGCGCTGGTGCCTTTTTTCACGGTCGCGCTGGCCATCTTCACGGCTTTTCCGATGTTCTCCAAGCTGCAGGGCGCGCTGCAGGTGTGGCTGGTCAACAGCCTGATTCCGGACAACATCTCGCGCCAGGTGCTCGGCTACCTGACGCAGTTCGCCAGGCAGGCCAACAAGCTTGGCGTGGTTGGCCTGGCGGTGTTGCTGGGCACGGCCATTGCGCTGATCCTGACCATAGACCGCACGCTTAACGGTATCTGGCGCGTAAAAAAGCCGCGGCCGCTGGCGCAGCGTGTGCTGATCTATTGGGCGGCCATCACGTTGGGCCCCCTGGTGCTGGGCGCCAGCCTGGCGGTGACATCCTATGTTTTCTCCGGGTCTCGCGGGGCGGTCAGCGCCATGCCCGGCGTGCTGCGTGTGCTGCTGGACGTGTTGCAGTTCTTCCTGCTGGCCGGCGGCATGGCCGCGCTCTACCGTTACGTGCCCAACACCTTTGTGCGCTGGGCCCATGCCTGGGTCGGTGGCCTGTTCGTTGCGGCCGGCATCGAGCTCGCCAAGAAGGTGTTGACGCTGTACCTGAGCAGCGTGCCGACCTATTCGCTGGTGTACGGCGCTTTTGCCACCCTGCCCATTCTGCTGGTCTGGATATACGTGGCCTGGGTCATCGTGCTGCTGGGTGCGGTGATTGCGGCCTACCTGCCCAGCCTGCTGGCCGGCGTGGCGCGCCGCGGTAGTGCGCACGGCTGGCAGTTCCAGCTGGCCGTGGAACTGCTGCAGCAATTGCACCGGGCGCGCAGCACCACGCGCATAGGCCTGGAAGGCTCGGAGCTGGCGCGGGCGCTGCAGGTGGATGTGTTGCAGCTCGAACCCGTGCTGGAAACGCTGATGGCGCTGGACTGGATAGGCCAGCTGACCGACCCGGACGATGAACACGAAGCGCGTTACCTGCTGCTGGCCGACCCCGACGCCACGGCGTTGGAGCCGCTGATGGCGCAACTCCTGCTCAGCCAGGACGTTTCCATGAAAAGTTTATGGGAAAACGGCCGTTTCTTCACGCTGCATCTGCGTGACGTGTTATTAAAATGATAGCGTAGCAACACGCCCCGTGAGCTACTGGCCGGCTTTTTTAGCGGCTTCGTAACGCGCCCTGTTCTCGGCGTTCGGCGGGTACAAGCCCGGCAAAGCGGCACCCTTGCCAACCTCGCTCATGATCCAGGATTCCAGCCGTTCCTGTTCGGGCGCCAGCAGCAGCATCTCGTCGAGCAGGGCGGCGGGAATCAGCACCGCGCCGTCGTCATCGGCCACCACCACGTCGCCGGGGAACACCGCCACGCCGCCGCAGGCAATCGGCTGCTGCCAGGCCACAAAAGTCAGGCCCGCCACCGAGGGTGGAGCGGCCGCGCCGTTGCACCAGACCGGCAGGCCGGTGCCCAGCACGCCCGCTTGGTCGCGCACCACGCCGTCCGTTACCAGGGCCGTCACACCGCGCTTTTGCATACGTGCGCACAGGATGTCGCCAAAAATCCCGGCATCGCTGACACCCATGGCATCGACCACCGCGATGCAGCCCGCGGGCATGTCTTCAATGGCAGCGCGTGTCGAGATCGGCGACGACCAGGACTCGGGCGTTGCCAGGTCTTCGCGCGCCGGCACAAAACGCAGGGTGAAAGCACGGCCGATCAACCGCGGCTGGCCGGCACGCAGCGGCCGCGCGCCGCGCAGCCAGACGTTGCGCAGGCCTTTTTTGAGCAGCAGCGTGGTCAGTGTGGCGGTCGTGATGCCGGAAAGAATGTCGATGACCCGGGGCTCGAGCTCCATGGGAACGGCGCTGTTGTTCATCAGATCTTGACCTTGCCTGTCCAGATGTCCTTGTACATGGCCCAATCGCCCATGAAGCTGTACAGCGGCCGCTTGAACGAAGCGGGTTTGTTCTTCTCAAAAACGAAATGGCCAACCCAGGCAAAGCCATAACCGCAGAGCAGGCCCGCCAGCAACCACCAGGGGTTGCCCGTGGCTGCCAGCGCGGCTAGGCACAGCAGCGCCAGGCTGGAGCCTGCGAAATGCAGGCGGCGGCAGGTGCGGTTGCTGTGCTCCGCCAGGTAAAAGGGGTAAAACTCGGCGAAGCTCTTGAAGGCTTTGGCGTCTGCTGCAGGCGCCGCGGCAGGTGTGGTGCTGTCCATGGGGATGTCTCCGGAAGTCCTTGTGCAAGCCATCATAGCCACGCTGCCGCACAATTGCATCATGCCTGATGCGCCCCTGTCTCGGACCCCGAAACCTGCAGCCCGGCGCTGGGTGGCCTGCCTGTGCGCCGACTGGTGCGGCACCTGCCGGGATTACCGCCCGGTGTTCGACCAGTTGGCGGCGGAGTACCCGGACATGCCCTTTCTCTGGCTGGACATTGAAGACCAGGCCGCCCTGGTGGGTGACCTCGACATCGAAACTTTTCCCACCCTGCTGATTGCCGATGGTGCCGCGCTGCGCTTTGCCGGCCCGCTGCTGCCGCACGCCGACACGCTGGCGCGGCTGCTGGGTTCGCTGGAGGCCGATGCAACTGCCGTCCCTGTGGCCGATGCGGCCATGGCGACCCTGGTGCAGGCGCTGCACCGGCAGGTCAGTTCAATGCAAACGGCGCCTTCAAAAATCCCCTGAAACGGGCGCGACCGCCGCGTGTGGGTACGGCCGTGAGCCGGTAGTCCGGAAAGCGCTGCAAAAAACGCCCGACGGCGATGCGGCCCTCCAGCCGCGCCAGGCTCAGGCCTGCGCACTGGTGAATGCCGAAGCCGAAAGCCAGGTGGCGGTTTCCCAGGCGCGCCAGGTCCAGCTGTTCGGGGTGGGCAAACTGCGCCGGGTCGCGGTTGGCTGCACCTATGCACAAGGTCAGCAGCGCACCTGCGGGCAAGTCCACGCCGCCGACGGTGCAGGCCTTGAGCGCGCGCCGGTTACTGAGCTGGTTGGACGACTCAAAACGCAGGAATTCGTCAATTTCGACAGTCAAATCGGCTTCTGGCCCTTGTTGGCCGGGCGCGGACAGCTTCACTTTTGATAGCAAATATTGCTTCGCCGCTGGCCACTCCTGCAGCGCCACCAGCGCATTGCCGATCAGGTTCGTGGTGGTTTCGTGGCCGGCGTTGAGGATGAACACGCAGTTCTGCAGCAGCTCGGTTTCGCTCAGCGACTGACCTGCGTCCTCACCCTGGATCAGCCGCGTCAGCACGTCGTGCTCCGGGTCGCCCGGGTGTCGGCGCCGTTCGGCGACCAGGGTCCGAAGGTAGGCCGTGAACTCGCTGACGCTGCGGTTGCCCAGCGCCTCCTGCTCCGGCGTGAGTTTGGGTTCCAGCGCGCCAAGGATGGCCAGCGACCACTCGCGCAGCGGACCCCGGTCGGCATGCGGCACGCCCAGCAGATTGCCGATGATCTCCACCGGAATGGCCGAAGCAAAGT
>NZ_JBDTTH010000046.1:0-32671 GCF_039930745.1 Polaromonas sp.
GCCTTCGGCGACTGCGCCGCCTGCCAGCAACCCGACGGCACCTGGGTGCCGCCGCGCGCGCAGGCGGCCTATCAGCAGGCCATGTACCTTGTCAGGGCGCTGCCGCGGCTGCAGCGCGGCGAACCGGTCCAGCCCTTTGTCTTCCGCGACCAGGGCTCGCTGGTGTCGCTGTCGGAATACTCCTCGGTCGGCAGCCTGATGGGCAGCTTGACCAAGGGTAGTTTTTTTGTCGAAGGGCAGCTGGCCAAAATCATGTACTGGGCGCTGCACAAGCAGCACCAGCTGGCGCTGGGCGGCTGGAGAAAAACCGCGTTGATCACGCTGTCTGAAATGATTGACCGGACCTACCGCCCGCGCATCAAGTTGCACTGATAATCAGCACATATCCCCATCAACCCAACGGAGAACACCATGGCAAAAGGACAGCAGAACAAGGACAAGATGGTCAAGAAGCCGAAGAAGGACACGTCTCCCCCCAAAGCCGTATCGCCCGATGCTGTGCGCCCGACCATCGTCACGCAAGTGCCCCTGCGCGGCAAGCTCAAGAACAAATAAGGCAGTGACAGCCCAGCCCGACAATTTGCTGCATGGCCTCACACTGGAGGCCATCGTCACGGCACTGTCGGAGCACTACGGCTGGGAAGGCCTCGGCCAGCGCATCAATATTCGCTGCTTCACCAGCGAACCCAGCGTGGCATCCAGCCTGAAGTTTCTGCGCAAGACGCCGTGGGCCCGTGAAAAGGTTGAAAGCCTTTACCTCTTCATGCTGCGCGAGCAGCGGCGTGCCGCCCCGACTGTGCACAACTTCCCGCCCCCCAGAAGCTAGCCTGCCAAGGGATTGGCAAACAGCAGCATCATGGCCACGCCCACACCGATCAGGAAGTTGGCATCAATCAGGCCGGCCAGCAAAAACATCTTGACCTGCAGCGGCTCCATCAGCTCGGGCTGGCGCACCGAGCCTTCGATAAAGCGCCCACCCATCACGCCAATGCCCATGCAGGCGCCGATGACACCCAGGCCGATCATCAAACCACATGCAATCGAAATGGCACCTGCGTCACTCATGATTTTTCTCCTTCAAGGTCGTTGCTGATGGAGTCATCATGAATGCAGACCGGTTGCAAATCCATGACCTTGCAGGTAATGGCGGTGCTAGCGGCTTCACTCTCATTCACGCCGATGCAGCCCTGTTGGTGTTGGACAAACCCGCTGGTCTGCTGGCGGTTCCGGGCCGGGGAGACGACAAGCAGGACTGCCTGAGCGCCCGCGTCCAGGCGGTGTATCCCGATGCACTGGTGGTGCACCGGCTGGACATGGCCACCTCCGGCCTGATGCTGATGGCGCGCAGCATGGCCGTCCAGCGCGCACTCGGCGCCCAGTTCGAGCGCCGGCAGCTTCACAAACGTTATTGCGCAGTGGTGGAGGGCCGGCCCCTGCCCGCCCCGGGGCCGGACGGCTGGAGTCTGATCGACCTGCCCATCGTGGTGGACTGGCCGCGCCGGCCGTTGCGCATCATTGACAGCGTTCATGGCAAGGCCAGCCAGACACGCTGGCGAGCCCTTGGCTTCGATGCGGCTGCGAACACCACGTGGCTGGAACTTGAACCCATCACCGGCCGCTCGCACCAGCTGCGCGTGCACCTGCAGGCCCTGGGCCACCCCATCCTGGGCGACAGGCTGTATGCCCCGCCGGATTTGCAGGCGCGGTCGCCCCGGCTGCTGCTGCATGCATGCAGCCTGGGTTTTGTGCACCCCGTGAGCGGCGAGCAGATGCAGCTTGAAAGTCCGGCGCCCTTCTGAGCGGGATCGGCCGCGCCGGAACTTCGCCGCACGTTTCGCGTCCCACGCTGAACACTGGAGATTTCCGATGCCCGCTGCGCTGCCACCTTCTTCCCTGGCCACCCTTCGCCGCCGCACCGTGGCCGCCGCGCTGGTTGCAGCACCCGCCCTGTGGCTGGGCGTGCGCGCCCAGCCACAGGGCGGCCTTCGCGCCACACCGGCGCAAACCGAAGGGCCCTACTACCCCGTGGCTTTCCCCAAAGACAGCGACCATGACTTGCTGCGCAATGGCACGCTGACGTACACAGAGGGCCAAAGTGCCTGGGTCGAGGGCAGTGTCAGTGACCTCGCCGGCAAACCGGTGGCCGGTGCGCAGGTGGAAATCTGGCAGTGCGACCATGCCGGCCACTACCACCATCCCGGGGATGGCGGCAAGGCAGACCGCCGCTTTCAGGGCTTCGGCCGCGTGGCAGTCAGTGCCGATGGCCGCTACCGCTTTCGCACCCTGCGCCCGGTGGCCTATGCCGGCCGTACGCCGCATATCCATGTCAAGGTCAAACTCGGCCAGCGCGAGCTGCTGATCACCCAGCTGTATGTGGCGGGCGACCCCGGCAATACGCGTGACTTCCTGTGGCGCAGCCTGGGCGAGGGCGACCGGGCCGCCCTGACCGTGGCTTTTGCGCCGGGCAGCGACGGGTTGCAGGCACGTTTTCCCATCGTCGTGCCCGCCTGAACGGTATATCAACGCCTGAGCGCTCCCTTTTTGTCGGTAATATCACAGACATGACCCAACACCTTTTCATCCTCACCGGCGCCTCGCGCGGCATGGGGCTGGCCATGGCCCGCAAGCTGCTCAAGCCGGGCAACACCTTGCTGTGCATTTCGCGCAAGGCCAACGACACACTGGCCGCGCAGGCCAAAATGGCCGGCACAGCGCTGCAGCAATGGACGAATGACCTGGCCCGGGGTGCGGACATCAGCGCGCGCCTGGAGCAATGGCTGCGCGAGCAGGCGCACGCCGGCTTTTCCAGCGCCGTGCTGATCAACAACGCCGGCATGATTCCGCGCATTGGCCCGCTCAGCGAAGCAGATGCCGACGACCTGCGCCAGGGCCTGCGTGTCGGCCTGGAAGCGCCCATGCTGCTCACCACGGTTTTTTTGCGCGCCACCGAAAGCTGGCCGGCCAGGCGCAAGGTGCTCAACATCTCCTCGGGGCTGGGGCGCAAGGCCATGGCCTCACAGTCGATTTATTGCGCGGCCAAAGCCGGCATGGACCATTTCACGCGCTGTGTCGCGCTGGAGGAAGCACTCAAACCCAATGGTGCGACCGTCTGCTCGCTGGCACCGGGCGTGATCGACACCGACATGCAGGTCCAGCTGCGCGGCGCCGATGCCTCGGCCTTCCCCGACCAGCAAAACTTCATCAACCTCAAGGACAAGGGCCAGCTCACATCGCCCGATGAAGCAGCCGCGCGCATCCTGGCCTACCTGGCCCGGCCTGACTTTGGCAGCCAGCCGGTGGCGGATGTGCGAGACTGAATCCGGGGCCCGTTTTTTCAGCAGGGGCCGCGGGTCTGGCTTTGCCAGCCCGCAGGCGCAGCGCCCCCTTGGGGGGCAGCGCAGTACACGCAGTGACAAGCGTGGGGGGCTCTTAATCCCGTACCACCAGAATCGGTAGGTGGGCATGCGACAACACCTGCGCGGCGACGCTTCCGAGTACGAGTTTTTCGAGCCCGCGCCGGCCGTGCGAGCCCAGCACTATCAGGTCGGCGCCGATGGAACTGGCAGTCTCCAGGATGCCACGGTAAATGGCATGACCCTCGATGACCGACGCCTTGACCTTCACACCCGCCGCCTCCAGCACCTGCGTGGCGCCCTTGAGCGCTTCATTGGCTTCGGCGGTGGCCGCACCCAGGTACTGCGCCTGACCGTAAGCGAAATCGGTGCCGACACCGCTGAACGCGTAGGGGTCGATCACGTAAATGACCGTCACCTCGCTGCTGAAGGCCTGTGCCAGCCCGCACGCCTTGTCTACCGCCATCATCGAGGTGGATGAGCCGTCAACCGGCAGCAGGATGTGCTTGAACATGGTCAGGTCTCCTCAAAAATTCAGGCCTCGATCTTCACACCCTTCCAGAAGGCCACGTGACCCTTGATGTTCTCGGCCTCGGGTTTCGGCTCGGGGTAGTACCAGGCTGCGTCGGTGTTCATTTCACCGTTGACCAGCAGCGAGTAATAGCTGGCCTGGCCTTTCCACGCGCACATGGTGTGGTGGTTGCTGAAGGTGATGTAGTCGCGGTTGAGCGCGCTTTCGGGAAAGTAGTGGTTGCCTTCAAGCACCACGGTGTCGTCGCTTTGCGCAATGACTGCGCCGTTCCATATGGCCTTCATACACTTCTTTCATGGATTGCTGGGTCCGCTGCGCGGATAAGAACGGGAATTGCGTGAACAATCTTCGCACACTCCGGGCCAGGAGTCTGCGCGGCAGAAAGCGTCGAAGCGAAAAGTGGCCTCGGCGAGCACAGTTTTTGCTGGGTTTGCAGCCCCATAGCCGTAGCTATGGGGCAAAAAGCCGGTGAAAAATGGGCCGTCGCGGCCGCTTTGCAGCCGACGCTCCTTCTGCCGCGCAGGCTCCTGGCTGTGAACGACGTCCTGAAAAAGGCAAAAAGAAAGGCGTGATGGTCACCCATCACGCCTGATCCGCAAGCCTGGCCGTCCCCGCGCAAGGCGGGGCGAAATCAGGCCATGCGCAGGTTGTTGCCTTCAACAATCACGCGCGAGCCCACCGGCACCGAACTGGACACCTCCACGGTGCGAGTGGAACCATCGTTCATGCGCACACGCACCTGGTAAACGGTGACCTTCTTCATGTTCTTCTCGATCTGGTTGCCGGCAAAGGCGCCGCCTGCCGCGCCAAGCACGGTCATGGCTGTCTTGCCGTTTCCGCCGCCGACCTGGTTGCCCAGCAAGCCGCCGACCACACCACCGGCCACAGTGCCCAGGCCAATCGTGGTGTTGCCTACCGGCACGCCGTTGACTTGGCCCTGACGCTGAACGGCGGTGACGGCTTCCACCGTGCCGCAATCGGCGCACACCACGGGTTTGGGTGCTGGGGCCTGCGCCACCACAACAGGCCGGGGCGCCACAGCTGGTTTTGCTGGTGCCGGCTTGCTGTCGGCAGCAGCCAGTTTGCTGGCCGTGCTTGACTGGGTCGTCGGGGCCGTCGCCGCGGTGCCGCCGGGCTGGGCGTCAGACCGATTCACCACCAGCGCAGCGGCCAGCGCCATCACCGTGACACCGAGCACCGCCACAATGGCGATGAGCGCCTTGCTATGCTGCATGCGCTGGGAAAAACCGGGCTGGGCACCCGGGGTGGCCGGGACTTGATTGTTTGTATCCATGATGGGTACTCCTTGTGTGAGCCTCAGTTGTAACCACCTCGTGTCAACGCGCATGTAGGACGAAGTGACATTCGTAAGGGAAGGTTAGCGTTAACCCTCTCCAACTGTGCGGTATTGCGCAGTTGCGCAAGGCTTCACCTGGTACACACCTAAGCTTGACCGGCGCTTTACACAGGCTGCAGGCTGTTTTTCAGACGCCGCCCCGCGGATGGGTCGGATCGATCCACAGCACCTGCTCGGGTTTTTCAGCCGGCGCGATATCCAGGTTGATGGCCACCGCCTCACCGTCACTTCGGCACAACACACACTCGAGCAATTCGGTCGGGCTCGCATTGATTTCCTGATGAGGCACATAGGGCGGCACATAAATGAAGTCGCCCGGCCCGGCCTCGGCCGTGAACTCCAGCTGCTCGCCCCAGCGCATGCGGGCGCGGCCCTTCACGACGTAGATCACACTTTCAAGGTGTCCGTGGTGATGCGCACCAGTCTTCGCATTGGCATGGATGGTGACGGTGCCGGCCCACAGTTTCTGCGCGCCGACGCGGGCGAAGTTGATGGCCGCCTTGCGGTCCATGCCGGGCGTGGACGGCACGTTGCCGTCAAGCTGGCCGCCGGGAATCACACGCACGCCGTCGTGTTTCCAGTCGGTCTTTTCATGCTGGTGTTCGTGGTCGTGGCTCATCGTCGTCTCCGGGAAAGGTCCGCTCTCAGTCCAGCAGCGCAGCGTACACCAGTGTGCGGAACAACGGACGGTAGTGGTCGCGCTGGTTCGGTGCCTGGATCATCAGCACGGCATACAGGTCTTCGACGGGGTCCACAAAAAACGTGGTGCCGGCAATGCCACCCCAGTAATACAAGCCTGCGGAGCCGGGCGCGGACGAGATGCCTGCAGCCCGTCGCACCGCGAAGCCAAGGCCAAAGCCGTAACCCGCCGGCAACACGTCGTCCGTGACGGGAATGGTGCCCAGATGGTCCGACGTCATGAAGTCCACCGTGTGCGGGCCGAGCAGGCGCACACCGTCGAGTTCTCCCCGGTTGCGCATGAACTGCAGGAAACGCGCGTAGTCCATCGCGGTGGAAAGCAGGCCGCCCCCTCCGCTTTCCATGGCGGTGGAACGGCGAGGTTCCAGCAGGCGCAAGGGCACGCCGCCGTCGGGGTCATGCGCAAACGGTTCGGCGATGCGGGCATGATCGGCTTCCGCCACCGCAAAGCCGGTTTCCCGCATGCCCAGCGGAATGAAAATATGCTGCCGCAGGTACTCACCGAGAGATTTTCCGCTGACGACTTCAACCAGCCGCCCCAGCACGTCCGTGGCGCGGCTGTATTCCCAGACGCTGCCGGGCTGGTACATCAGCGGCAAGCTTGCCAGCACCCGCGAGAAATCGGCGTTGCTGCGCTCGCGCGAGCCCATTTTCTGCTTCGCATACTGTTGCTGCACCTCGGCCGAACCCAGAAACTCATAGGTCAGGCCGGCGGTATGGCGCAGCAGGTCCTGCACAGTGGCCGGCCGGCTCGCTTCCTCGAGCTCAAGCCGGCCATGGCGCTCCACGGCCACTTTCTGGTTCAGGAATTCCGGCAAAAACCGGGCGACCGGATCGCTCAGCAAGAGTTTGCCCTGCTCCATGAGCATCATCACCGCGACCGATACCACGGGTTTGGTCATGGAGTAGATCCGGAAAATGGCGTCCCGCCGCATGGCCCCCGCTACAGCGGGGTCCCGCTGGCCCAGGCTCTCGAACAGCGCCACCTTGCCGCGGCGGGCGACCAGTACCACAGCACCGGGCAAACGCCCGCTGTCGATGTCGGCCTGCAGTATGGAGAGCATGCGCTGCAGGCGCACGGGGCACAGGCCCACCTCGGCCGGGGAAGCAAACCCCAGTTCAGCCATGCCCGCTTTCACGTGCTGTAGCGCTCGCGCGCCAGCGCCGCACCCTGGGCCAGTGCCCGCAGCTTTTTCAGCGCCACGTCCCGGCTCATGGGTGCCAGACCGCAGTTGGTGCAGGGCAGCAGGCGATGCTTCGGCACGTATTTCAGCGCCTCGCCTATGGTGTCCGCAATCTGTCCAGGTGTTTCAATTTCCTCGCTGGCCACATCGATCACGCCGACCATCACGTCCTTGCCTTCGAGCAGCGCCATCAGGTGCGGCGGCACATGGGAGTGGTAACACTCCAGGCTGACCTGCTGAATGCTGCTTTTGGCCAGCGCCGGAAACACCGTTTCGTACTGCCGCCATTCTTCACCCAGGGTCTGCTTCCAGTCGTCGTTGGCCTTGATGCCATAGCCGTAGCAAATATGAACGGCGGTCGTGCAGGTCAGGCCCTGCGCAGCGCGCTCCAGCGCCTTGACGCCCCAGTCGGCGGCGTCTTTCATGTACACGTTGAAGGCCGGCTCATCAAACTGGATGATGTCCACGCCGTCGGCCTGCAGTGCCAGCGCCTCTTGATTGAGCAGCTCGGCAAAAGCCATGGCCAGCTTGACACGGTCGCCGTAAAAGCGGTCGGCCACGGTGTCCACAATCGTCATCGGACCGGGCAAGGTGAACTTGATTTTTCTGGCGGTATGCGCGCGCAGCAGCTGTGCTTCTGCTGCGTGCACGCGGCCCTTGAGTTTGAGTGCCGACACAACCTGCGGCACCATGGCGTCATACCGGTTGTCGCGTATACCCATCTTGACCTTGTGCTCGAAATCGATGCCCTCGACCTGCTCGAGAAAGCCATGCACAAAGTGCTGGCGCGACTGCTCGCCGTCGCCAATCACGTCCAGGCCCGCGTCTTCCTGTGCCTTGATCCACAGCAACGTCGCGTCAAGCTTGGCCTGCGCCAGTTCGGCGCCTTCGGCCTTCCACTGGGGCCAGAGTTTCTGGGTCTCGGACAGCCAGGCGGGCTTGGGCAGGCTGCCGGCAATGGTGGCGCTGAACAGGGGGGAAGTGGCGGTCATGGTGCTCCTCGTGTAGTGATGATGCTGATGTTTGATTCAGGCTTCGCGGGCCGGGGATGGGATGCTGCAAAACTCCTGCGCCAGCAACTCGTAGGAGCGGCGCCGCGCCATCGGATCATGTGTCCAGGTGATGACCACAATTTCCTCGACCTGCAGCGCTTCCGAGAGCGCGCGCAACTTGCTGGCAACCTGCGCGGTGCTGCCCACCAGCGCCGTGCTGCGCAACCGCTCGGCATCCACCTGCTCAGCCACGCTGTATGGCCGTTGAGCAACTTCGGCCGGCGACTGGAGCGGCCCCAAGGTGCCCCGGTTGCGATCGATTTTCCAGCGTTCGCGGCTGGAGAAAAGCTGCCAGGCCTCGGCTTCGGTATCAGCCGCCAGCGCCCAGACACACAGCGCGGGCTGCGGCGCTGGGTGCAATCCGCTGGGCCGGTACAGTTCGCGGTACACGGTCAGCGCTTCTTCAGCGCCCTGCCCGTCCGTGATGAACCAGGCAAACGCATACGGCAAGCCATAGTGCGCGGCCAGCTGCGCGCCGTAGTTGGAGCTCCCCAGCATCCAGAGCGTCGGCGCACCCGGCCCTGCCGGCTTGGCGCTCACGCCGCGGCCCGGGTGGTCTTCAGGCAGTTCGGTCCCGTTGACCCAGGCCTGCAGCTCGCGCACCTGTAGCGGAAAATGGTCGGCCGCATGGCGTGCGTTCGGATTGAGCAACTGGGCGGTGCGGCCGTCGGAACCCGGTGCGCGGCCGACACCCAGGTCGATACGCCCCGGAGCCAGCGCCTCCAGCACGCGAAACTGCTCGGCCACCTTCAGCGGCGCATAGTGCGGCAGCATCACGCCGGCACTGCCGATGCGGATGCGCTGCGTGGTGGCGGCGATGGCGGCCATCAGCACCTCGGGCGCGCTGCCCACAATCGTCGGGTGGCTGTGGTGCTCGCTGAGCCAGAAGCGCTCATAGCCCAGGGCTTCGCAGTGCTGTGCCAGGGCCAGCGTCTCGCGGATGGAGGCATCCTCGCTGCGGCCGGTCACAGCCACGGATTGGTCAAGTACAGACAGTCGGATCATGGTCTGACTATAGCCAGAGCCGCGCCCTTCCGCTGGTCTGTTCCAATAGAGGGTTATCAGCCGCTCCACCCACCAGAAGAAACACCATGGCACTCAAGGCCACTATCTACAAAGCCCAGCTGCAAATCGCCGACATGGACCGCGGCGTGTACGGCGACCACAACGTGACGATTGCGCGCCACCCTTCCGAGGCGGACGAACGCATGATGATCCGGCTGCTGGCCTTCGCACTGAATGTCCCCGCTGACGACAAACGCGGTCACCTCGAATTTGCCAAGGACCTGTGGGATGTCGATGAAGCGGCGCTCTGGCACAAGGACTACACCGAGGCCATCCTGCACTGGATCGACGTCGGCCAGCCCGACGACAAACGCCTGATGCGCGCGGCCGGCCGGGCAGAGCGCGTGAGTGTGTACAGCTTTGCCAGCAGCACCCCGGTGTGGTGGAAGACCATGGAAACCAAGCTGACCCGAGCCGCCAACCTGGTGGTCTGGCAGATCGACGCGGCGCAAAGCCAGGCCCTGGCCAAGCTGGCCAACCGCACCATCCAGCTCCAGGTGACGGTGCAGGATGGCACGGTGTGGATGAGCACGGGCGCGGACTCGGTGGAGATCACGCCGCGCCGGCTGACCGCCGGCGCTTAGGAAGGCGACTGGCCCGCACCCTGCTGCTGGTACGGCGGAAGGTGCGCACCACACTTGAAACAGAAAGAAGCGTTGGCCGCATGGCCCTCGCTCAGGCACTCATGACAGGTCCGGGTGGTAAGTGCATGGGACAGTTGCTCGCGCCGCTGCGCCGCCATTTCAGCGGTCACGATGCCGGTAGGCACCGCCAGGATGCCCCACCCCATCAACATCATGAACGAGGCGATCAACCGCCCCAGGTCGGTGCCGGGCGTGATGTCGCCGAAACCTACGGTGGTGACCGTGCTGATGGCCCAGTAGACCGAGGTCGGGATGCAGGTAAACCCATTGTCCGGGCCCTCGATCACGTACATCAGCGTTCCCATGACCAGTACCACCATCACCACAGCCGAGAGGAACACCAGGATCTTGCGGCCGCTCGCCGCCAGGGCACGGCCGAGAAACTGGTACTCGGCAACATAGGCCACCAGCTTGAAGACACGAAACACACGCAGCAGGCGCAGCACGCGCACGTCGATCAGGGCGTGCAGCTCAGGAAAAAACAGGGCCAGGTAAGTCGGCAGTACAGCCACCAGGTCGATGATTCCGAAAAAGCTGGTGGCGTACTGAAGCGGCCTGCGGACACACAGCAGGCGTGCAATGTATTCTGCCGTGAACAGCAGCGTAAACAGCCATTCCACAGCCACCAGCGAGGAGCCGTAGGCGCGGTGTACGGCCTGCACGCTGTCGGTCATGACCACCACGATGCTCAGCAGGATGACGGCAATCAGGGCCTGGTCAAACAGCCGGCCGGCGCGCGTGTCGGCTTCAAAAATAATCGTGTACCAGCGCAGGCGCCAGCCTTCGAGCGGTTTGTCCTGCGGTGGGGTGGGAAAGGAAGCGTTGGTCATGTGGAAGGGGCGTTGTACGCCGCGCGTTTGTTCGCCTGACGGGGTTCACTTTAACCGGCTTCCTCCCGCGGAAAAACCAGCTGGCAAGCCCCGCCGCAGGAAACACTGTTCCGCCGCAGTTCGCTATGTTTTCAGTAGCTATCCAGGCATATAGGAAAAGGGCTTGAGGACGTTTTCATCATCAAACCAGTGCCCCGCCCCATGACCAGCCACCCAGGAAGGGATGCGCGGAGAAAACTGCGCTTGCGTGATGAAGACATCAGGCTGAAGCGCCTTCCAGCTCCTGCAGCGTGCGCCACATTACTTTGCCGGAGCCGCTCTTGGGCAGGACATCCACAAACTGGACCACGCGCGGGTACTTGTAGGCCGCCATGTTCTCCTTGCACCAGTTGATGATGTCCTCCTCGCTGACCTGGCCCTTGTGGCTTTGCCGCAGCACCACCACCGCCTTGACGGTCTCGCCGCGGTACGCATCTTTGGTGCTGATGATGCAGGCCTCCTGGATGGCCGGGTGCTTGAACATCAGCGCCTCCACCTCGGCCGGCCAGACTTTGAAGCCCGATGCGTTGATCATGCGTTTGAGCCGGTCGGTGATGAAGAAATAGCCTTCTTCATCGACACGCCCAAGATCACCCGAGCGAAAGAACCGTTTGCCATCTATCTCGATGAAAGCCTCCGCCGTGGCGTCCGGCCTCTTCCAGTAGCCGGAAAAATTCTGTGGCCCGCACATGATGATTTCGCCCTGCTCGCCCAGCGGCATTTCTTCCAGACTTGTCGGGTCGATGACGCGTGCGTCAACGTTGACAAAGGGCACACCCAGGCATTGCTGTTTGGTGGCGTCGGGCGGATTGCTGTGCGAAGGCGCTGCCGTTTCCGTCAGGCCGTAACCTTCGGCAAAACGCAAGCCGTACTGCTCCCACAGGCGCTGGGCCACAGCCTGCGGCATGGCCGCGCCGCCGCCGCCGATGTAGAGCAGGCTGCTCAAATCAAAACTGGCGAAGTTCGGACTGGCCAAAAGATCGATCACCATGGTGGGGATGTTGGTCCAGTGGGTGACGCGCCAGCGCGAGATCAGCCGCCCGGCGAGTTCGCGGTCCCAGCGCGGCATGACGACCAGCGTGGCACCGCCGTAGATTGCCGCATGCATGACCGAGACCATGCCTGTGATGTGGAACATGGGCACCACGGAAAGCACCCTGTTTTCCGGCGTGCTGCTGATCCACAAGGTGCTGGCCACCGCGTTGTGCATGATGCTGGCGTGTGTGTGCATGCAGCCTTTAGGCAGGCCGGTCGTGCCGCTGGTGTAGGGCAGCACGGCCAGGTCTTGCGGCGTGACAGTGTGCTCGGGCAGCCGGCCCTGCGCGTCCTGCGCCACGGCCTCGTTCCAGGCGGTGACGGTGCCGCCATGCATGTCGGGCGCAGCATGCACCGTCCCCAGCCACTCCTGCCAGGCTGGCGGCAGATCGGCCGATGCCGCCTGCATGTCAAAAGCATCGCTGTAGTGCGTGACGATCATGTGCTGCAGCCGCAGCTCAGGCTCCAGTTGGGCGTTGGCCCGGGCCAGTTCGGGGGCGAGGTCGGCCGTGGTGATGGCCACCCGCGCATCGGGGTCGGTGATGTAGTGCTTGAGTTCTTCCGCGCGGTTCATCGGGTTGACCGGCACAACGACCGCATTGGCCCGCAGGATGGCGAAATGGGCGATTACCCACTGCGGACAGTTTTGCATGTTGAGCACCACGCGATCGCCCTTTTTCACTCCCATCTCATGCAGCGTCGCGGCAAGCCGTTCGGCCTTTTGCAGCACTTCCGCATAAGTGAAAGTGCGGTCGAAAAACACCAGCGCCGGTTTGTTCGGGTAGCGCAGCGCACTGACCGCAAGGTTGTGCCACAGCGAGATGGCAGGCGCCGTGATGTTATGGGGTAAACGCCGGGGCCAGACCTTGTGATGCAGGGTGTGCGGGTTCGCTTGAGGGGTCACAGATGCAACTGCTTTCGGGTCGGACAAATCGGGCTCCAGGGTTGTGTAAGGCGGGCCACCAGCCTACCCTGCTCGCGCCGGGTATGCATCGGGGAAGCTCCCGATAAAACACTGTCGCCTGGGCGACCGCGCCGCCCGGCATGAAGCGCGAGCAACGGCCGACAACCGGTCCGCCTCCCTTCCCGCTTCCGCAAGAAATCACCGGGGCAGTTTGCCCGAATCCCAGTGGCCGTGGCGCTCCCTGCGTTCCTGGCGGTAGTTGGTGACCTTCAGGCGCCCGCGCCTGTGTTTGGTGCGGCCAGCATCGAAAAAGCCTCAGTTTGAGGCATCCGTACGCCACAACAGTGCACAAAACTTGTATACCAGTTGTCCGCATCAGTCTGATTCCTGGCACGGGAAATGCATGAACGCATGAATGGCCACTGCCTCAGACATCAGCAACCGCATCATCGAAGCCGTGATGGCGCAAAAGCTCGCGCCCGGTGCGCGGCTGGGTGAGCAGCAGCTGGCCATGCTGTTCGACTGCAGCCGCACCATCGTGCGCGAAGCGCTGACACACCTGGCCGCGCGCGGCATCGTCACCGTGAGCGCGCGGCGCGGCTGGTACTTGATTGAACCTTCGCAGGACGAGGCGCGCGAAGCCTTCGAGGCGCGCCGCGTCATCGAAATGGGCTTGATCCGCTGCACCACCACCGTCAACAAGGCCGCCATCAAGCAGCTCAAAAACCACCTGACCCGGGAGAAGGCAGCTGTCAAGGGAAAAGACGTCGGCCTGCGCAGCTTTCTGCTGGGCGACTTTCATGTGTGCCTGGCCGAATGCCTGGGCAACAGCCTGCTGGCCGATACGCTGCGCGACTTCACGGCGCGCACCACTCTGATTGCGATGCTGTACCAGTCATCGCACGATGCCGCCCAGTCCTGCGAAGAGCACGTACAAATTGTCGAAGCGCTTGAAAAGGGCAACCTGGTGCTGGCCGAGCGGCTGATGCAAAGCCACATAGGCAGTGTCCAGGCGGCACTCAAACTGCAGGCAGCCAGCGGCGACCCGCTGGCGCAACTTCGCAGCGCGCTCAGCCCGCTTTCGCCAGCACAGCCCAAAACGGCACAAGAGTTGCATACAAGTGTTCGCAAAAGTGGCCGGAAGGCCGCCCCTTCCAACGACGATTCCTCAACCTATCTAGGAGCCCTGTTATGACATCGAGCAAACGCCTTTTCTCTCTTGGCCTCACAGCCGTCGCCCTGCTGGCCGCCAGCGGTGTCCATGCACAGACCGCGCTGGACGGCATCGTGAAATCCAAAACCATCAAGATCGCCGTGCCCACCGACTTTCCGCCCTACGGCATGGTCGGGGTGGATCTGGCACCGCAAGGCCTGGATGTGGACATGGCCAACTACATCGGCAAACAAATGGGCGTCAAGGTTGAACTGGTGCCCGTGACCAGCGCCAACCGCATCGCCTACCTGCAAACCAAGAAGGCCGACCTGGTGATTTCCACCCTGGGCAAAAACCCGGACCGCGAAAAAGTCATCGACTTCACCGCTGCCTACTCGCCCTTCTTCCAGGCCGTGTTCGGCCCCAAGAGCATCACAGTGAAGTCCTTCGCCGACTTGTCGGGAAAAACCATCAGCGTCACACGCGCCGCCCTGGAAGACCAGGAGCTCACCAAAGTAGCCCCGACTGGAACAGACATCAAGCGTTTCGAAGACAACAACACCACCGTGTCGGCTTACACCGCCGGCCAGGTGCAGCTGATCGCCACCGGCGTGTCGGTCGCCGGCAACATGATGACCAAGAACCCGCAGCTCAACACCGAATACAAGCTGCTGCTCAAGGACAGCCCTAACTTCATCGGCGTGGCCAAGGGTGAAGACGCGCTGCGCCTGAAAGTCAACGAAGTGATCGCTGCGGCCAAGAAGAGCGGTGACATCGACAAGATAGCCGTCAAATGGCTGGGACGCCCTGCTGGCACCCTCCCCGAGTGATGTTGCACACCCCGTTGCGGTTCCAGCATGACTGACATTGCTTTTTTCTTATTCCAGGCCGCCGCGGAACCGGCTTTGCCGGGCCGCCAGCGGCGCCCCCTGCAAGGGGGGATCCGGCTACACGCAGTGAGCCGAGAAGGGGGTGAGCAATGATTGAATTGGATTTCATGGCCGTGCTGTCGCAGTGGCCGCTGCTGGCCATCGGGGTCGCCTGGACGGTCGGTCTGACGGTGATCTCCTCGCTGATCGGCGTCACCTTGGGTGTGGCCTTTGCCTGGGCACGCGCCAGCGGTCCGGTCGGGTTGCGCTGGGCGGTTGGCGCCTATGTAGAGTTGATTCGCAACACCCCCTTTATCGTCCAGCTCTTCTTTATCTTTTTCGGCCTGCCAGCCATGGGGGTCAAGCTGTCGCCGGAGCTGGCTTCGGTGATTGCCATGGTGATCAACCTGTCGGCCTACGCCACCGAAATCATTCGTGCTGGCGTGGAAGCGACACCGCGCGGCCAGATCGAAGCGGCCGAAAGCCTGGCCTTCAACCGCGTACAGATCTACACCCGGGTGGTGCTGCCGCCCGCATTGAAAAAGGTGTGGCCGGCACTGGTCAGCCAGATCATCATCGTGATGCTGGGCTCCGCAGTGTGCGGGCAGATCTCGACACAGGAACTGTCTTACGCCGCCAACCTGATCCAAGGCCGGAACTTCCGCGCCTTCGAAGCGTTCATCGTCGCCACCGTCATCTACCTGGCCCTGTCGATCGGTGTGCGGAAGTTGTTGAACTGGGTGGGACCAAAGTTCCTCTTTGGAAGGTAGCCAGCCATGGTTGAATTTTCAGTCTGGGACATCTTCAGGAACCTGCTGCTGGCAGGCCGCTGGACCGTGGCGTTGTCACTGACCGCTTTCATCGGCGGTGGCCTGGTCGGCCTGCTTTTGCTGGTGAGCCGCTTGTCGGCTGCGCGGGCGGCACCTGGACCGCAAAAAATTGCACGGCTGAGCAGCCGCATGCTGGACGGCTACATCCTGCTGTTCCAGGGCACGCCGCTGCTGATGCAACTTTTTCTCGCTTATTTCGGCCTGGGCCTGTTCGGCATCAATGTGCCAGCCTGGGTGGCGGCCGCTGTGGCGCTGACGCTGTACACCAGTGCCTACCTGGCAGAAATCTGGCGCGGTTGTGTGGACGCGATTCCCAGAGGCCAGTGGGAGGCCGCCCAGAGCCTGGCCATGAATTTTGGTGAACAGCTGCGCCACATCGTGCTGCCCCAGGCGGTGCGTATTGCTGTGCCGCCCACCGTGGGTTTTCTGGTGCAAGTGATCAAGGGAACGGCGCTGGCTTCAGTGATCGGTTTTATCGAGCTGACCAAGGCCGGCACCATGATCACCAACGCCACCTTCAAGCCCTTTCTGGTGTACAGCTGTGTGGCGCTGATGTATTTCGCCCTGTGTTTTCCGGTGTCGCTGTATGCGCGCAGGCTTGAAAGGAAGATGAGAAATGGACGCTAAGGTGACCTCTAACAAGACATTGGTTGAAATCAACCAGCTGCGCAAGAGTTTTGGCAACAACGAAGTACTCAAGGGCATAGACCTTGACGTCAAGGCCGGCGAAGTGATTGCCATCATCGGCAAAAGCGGCTCTGGCAAGAGCACACTACTGCGCTGCATCAACGGGCTGGAAGTGTTCCAGAGCGGCACCCTGCGGGTGGACGGCAAACACCTGCTGCACGACAACCCGCAGGTGATGCGCGAGCTGCGCCAGCACGTCGGCATGATCTTCCAGAGTTTCAACCTGTTCCCGCATCTCACCGTCGGAAAAAACATCATGCTTGCGCCCACGCTGGTCAAGAAAACAGCCGGAGCCATGGCCGAAGAGCAAGCACGCGCGCTACTCAAGCGCGTCGGCCTGGCGGAAAAATTTGACGCATGGCCGGATCAACTCTCAGGCGGGCAGCAACAGCGCGTGGCCATCGCGCGCGCGCTCGCCATGCAACCCTCGGTACTGCTGTGCGACGAGATCACCTCGGCGCTTGACCCCGAACTGGTCGGCGAAGTGTTGCAAGTGGTGGAAAGCCTGGCCGCAGAAGGCATGACCCTGCTGATGGTCACGCATGAAATGAACTTCGCCCGCAAGGTCTGCGACCGCGTAGTCTTCATGCACCAGGGCCGCGTGCATGAGACCGGCGCACCTGACGAGGTGTTTTCGAACCCGCAGACACCTGAACTCAAACAGTTCCTGGGCATGATCCAGTAAGGCCGCACTGCGCGCCCTGCCGTACCGGCAGGCACTGCGCAGGTTTTGCGTCATCCGTGCACAATCACCGGGTGCCTGCGCTTCAGGCCCTCAACCACGGCCGGCAAATGCTCTGTTTTTGATAGCTGTTTGCGCCCGTCAGTCAAGGGCCAGCGCACTATTTCATTGTTGAATTCACCGAATCCACCCCTGACTCAGGCCGTCAGGCGCCGGTTTGGTTTTTTTTTGCGGCCGCCCCCATGCCACCTGTTCTCTATCTCTTTGCCCTGTGCAACCTCGTCATCGGCAGCGGCGCCTTTGTGCTGGGCGGCATCCTGGTGCCGATCAGTGAGTCGCTGAACATCAGCCTCGCCGCAGCCGGCCAGGTCATGACGGCCTATGCTGTATCTACCGCGCTGATCGCGCCGGTGCTGATTGTGGCCACCGCACGCTGGCCGCGCAAGCGCGTCGTCCAGCTCGCCCTGGCGCTGTTCGCCGGTGGCTGCCTGGTGTGCGCCATGTCCGGCAGCCTGTCCATGCTGCTGGCGGGCCGGGTGCTGATGGGCGCCGGCGGCATGTTCAGCGCCGCTGCATCGGCCCTGGCCGTCAGCCTGGTGGCACCGGCGCTGCGCGGCCGGGCGCTGTCGATCACCTTCCTCGGCATGAGTATCAGCTACGCCGTGGGCGTGCCGGTCGGCGCCTGGCTGGGTTTCGAATACGGCTGGCGCGTGCCGGTCTGGCTGTCGGCAGGCGCCAGCCTGGCCATGCTGGTGGCAGCCAGCTGGCTGGTCCCGGCCAATATGGTCACGGCCGGGGCAAATTTCGCCGGCTTCGGCGCCACCGCGCGGCAAGGCGCCGTGCTGCGCACCTGGCTGCGTACGCTGCTGTACTTCATTGCGATCTTCAGCGTCTTTGCCTACATCGGCCCGGTGCTGCAGGCGCTCAACGCCATGAGTTCAACGCAGCTCTCCATCACGCTGGCGGTGTTCGGCGTGGCCGGCGTCGCGGGCACACTCTCGGGCGGCTGGGCAAACGACCGCTTCGGCTCGCTGCCCACCATGCGTGCGCAGCTGGCGGTGCTCATTCTCACCATGGTCGTGCTGCCGCTGACACGCGGCCATCTATACGCCACCATGGCCACGCTGATTGTCTGGGGCATTGCCGGTTTCGGGCTGATGGCGCCACAGCAAAGCCGCCTGGCCGGCTTGGCGCCGGCCCAGGCACCGCTGCTGTTGAGCCTGAACGGCTCCATGCTGTATATCGGCACGGCACTGGGCGCCGTCGTCAGCGGCTCGGTGTTGGACCACCTTCATCTGTCGCAGTTGGGATGGGTCGGTGTGCCCTTCGGCTTGCTGGCCCTGTTGACGCTGGCTTTTGAACCGGCGCAGGTCCGCCCCGTCAGCGGCACCGCTACCGGATCGCCATGACGGCAAGCGATCAACTCATCGTCCTGTCGAATGCGCTGCAACAGCTGCGCAGCGATACGCTGGGTGTGGCGGCTTTCTCGCGCTTGGCGCAGGATCAGCTCGAACTACGCACAGCACTTCCTGCCAGATATAACGAAGTCTTGCTGCAACTTCTGGACCGGCTCGAGTCCAGCGCGCTCTTCACCGAAGAGAGCTGCTCCTTCAGCCAGAAGGAATTGCTGGACAGCCTGCAACAATGGCTGGACCAGGCGCAGCGCCAGCTGGACAAGGCGAATCCGGCTACTTCTTAAACGTGGCGCTTCCTGGGTGGAGACGCCTGCGGCACGGAAACCTGGGCGTCAGCCAGTTCATGCAGGGCTTCGATGATGTGGCAATGCGTGTCGCTGCCGTCGCAGCGGTTGCGCAGCGCCTTGAGGTCTTTCTCCAGCGCCTTCAGCTCCACCAGCCGCGCGCGCACATGACCCAGGTGCCCATCGAGCGCGTCACGCGCCGCCGCACAATCCGCCTTGTTGTTCAGGTCCAGCCCCAGCAGGGTGCGAACCTCATCAAGCGACATGTCCATGGCCCGGCACAGGCGGATAAAACGCAGCTGGTGCACATCGCCATCGCTATACAAACGATAGCTGTTCTCTCCCCGCCCATGCGGGCTGAGCAGGTTTTCTTTCTCATAAAAACGGATATTCGCCGAACTGACGCCGCTTTGCCGCGCGGCCTCACCGATCTGATAACCCCGAGCGGCGGATGGGCTTGAAACAGGCATCGCTTGACCTTGAGGTGACTTGAGGGTTTCCAATGATGCCATCAACCCGAAAACGCTGGAGAAGCCCCGAATGTCTGCCCATTGCTGCGACCACGACGCCACCGCCGCCCAGGCCAATAGTCCCCGCTACCGAAAAATCCTCTGGTTCGCGCTGGCCGTCAACCTTGCCATGTTTGCCATCGAGATCGCCGCGGGCTTTCGCTCCGGCTCCGTCTCCCTGCTGGCCGATGCCATCGACTTTTTTGGCGATGCCGCCAATTACGGGGTGAGCCTGGCCGTGCTGTCCCTGGGGCTGGCTTGGCGCGCCCGGGCGGCCCTGCTGAAAGCGGCGAGCATGCTGGTGTTCGGCGTCTTTGTGCTGGGCCGCGCGGGGTGGGTAGCCACCCAGGGCGGCGCGCCCGAGGCGCTGACCATGGGCGCCATCGGCCTGCTTGCGCTCTTTGCCAACGTGCTGGTCGCGGCCCTGCTGTATGCCTACCGTGAAGGCGACGCCAACATGCGCAGCGTGTGGCTGTGCTCGCGCAACGACGCCATCGGAAACCTCGCGGTGATGCTGGCTGCGCTGGGCGTGTTCGGCACCGGCAGCGCCTGGCCCGACCTCGCCGTGGCGGCGGCGATGGGTAGCCTGGCCATCTGGGGCGGCTGGTCGGTGATGCAGCAGGCGCGGCGCGAACTGCGCGCCAGTCGCACACCCATGACACACGCATGAACACCTTCACACCTGAAGAGCGCCGCCGGATTTTCAGGCCGCTGATGCATGGTTTCAAGACGGCGAGCGCTGCAGAAACTGGCGAGCGCTGGGCATGGTTGGAGGCCGCGCACGTGGTCGGGCAGCACGACTTCACGCTGCACTGGGTTTCACACACCGCGATGCTGCGTTTTGCGCTGTACAACGGGGACCCGCGCGAAGCGGCCGGCCAGTTGCTGCGCCTGACCCTGGTTCCGCTGGGCCACCTTCTGCAGCGGCTTCCCGCAGGCAACAGCGGCCGCGCCACGGTCAGCGCATTTGCGCCCATGCCGGTTGACGAGCGCTTGCGGCAACTGATCTGGCAGGCAAGCACTTCCACCCCGCCATCCTCTTTTTGAACTTTCGCCGCTCCGCCGTATCATTCACCTATGCGCCGTCCTTTCTTCATCGCGATGATCTTCCTGCTGCTCCTGCGCGGCTGGGTAGGCGACGCGATGGCCACGGGCATGGCAGCCGGGCATCTGCAAAGGACTGCTCTTGCTACGGAATTCGTAGCTGTTCATGCCCATGAAACAAGGGCTGACGGGCATTTTGACCATAAAATGACCCAGGAGCCGACAGAATCCCTGCATCATTCGGCGACGACTCCGCCCGATTGCGCAGGACACGCCGCTGGCGAGGCTGCCGACCCCATGACAGCCGCCGGCCACTGCGAATCCTGCGCCGCCTGCCAGGCCTGCAACACGGTGGCGCTGTCGCCGCTGACAAGCAGCACCTCCTCCCTCTCAATTCCTCCTGCATCGCCGCATTCGCCGGCCGCCCAATTTGCCAGCGCCGTCGCCGCGCTGGGCCAAAAACCACCCATTTCCTGACCTTCAGGCCCGTAGTGGGTCTGTACTTGCTATCTGGCACGGGCTGCGCGCCCTTTTTGCCGGATTCGCGCGATTTCCCTATCGCCCCGCTTGTCCGTCAGGAGATTTTTGTGACCAACCGTTTCTTTTTTTGCATGCTGGTTCTACCGCTGGGCATCGCCCACGCCCAGAACTCGCCCCCTCTGCAAGCCACCGATCCGGCGGCACCCGTGCCCGCGGTGGCTTACCGCTCCGTGTTTTCCGATCTGCCCACCGGTGTGGAAGCCGGCCGCGAGGACTGGAAAAAAGCCAATAACGACGTCGGCCGGTTCACGCGGGGCCATGTCGATATCTTGAAGGCAGAACAGCAACAGGCTGCGCCAGCGCCCACGCCCACGCCGGATGCCGCCCCACCTGCGGCGGCCCATCCCCACAAACATTGAGCTGCACCATGTTTTCATTTCACAAATCCGCAACGGCCATGCTGGCGGTCGCGACACTGGCCGGGTGCGCCAGCCTGTCGCCCGACGGCAACCAGGCCGACATCAACGCCCTGACCGCCGGCAAGACAGTGGGCATCAGCGCGCCGGTCGGGCGCGGCGACAACGCGGAAACGCGCGAAGCTGTCAACAAGCTGCTGGCCGCTCCTCTGACCGCCGAGTCGGCGGTGCGTATTGCACTGCTGAACAACCCCGGCATTCACGCCTCCATGGCCACACTGGGTATCAGTGACGCCGACCGTGTGCGGGCGGGGACGCTGCCGAACCCCCATTTTTCGATTGGTCGCTTTGTCGAAGGCAGCAAGGTGGAGATCGAACGCGGCATCGGCTTCAATGTCATCGGCCTGCTCACGCTGCCGTGGCGGGCCAAATACCAGAGCCAGCAGCATGAGGTGACCAAATTGCGGGCCGCGCAGGAAGTCGTCAAACTCGCCGCAGACACGCGTAAGGCCTGGATCAACGCCGTCGCGGCGCAGCAGACCACCAGCTACATGAAGGATGCGAAAGAGGCAGCCGAAGCCAGCGGCGAGCTTGCGCGGCGGCTGACGCGTGTGGGCAACTGGAGCAAGCTGAACCAAGCGCGCGAGCAGGCCTTTGTTGCGGATGCCGCCGCGCAGCTGGCACGCAGCCAGAATGCGGCTTTTGTCGCGCGTGAAAAACTCATACGTCTGATGGGTTTGTGGGGCGCACAGACGCAGTTCACGCTCAGCGAACGTCTGCCGGACCTGCCCAAAACCATAGCCGACATGCCGGACATCGAAGCCCGCGCGCTGCGTGACCGCCTGGACGTGCGCGCCAGTGTGGCGCAGGCAGGCTACGTTGCCGACAACATGGGCCTGACACGGACCACCGGCTTCATCAATGCCCTCGCCGCGAAGTATTCACGCAACACCACGTTTGACAATGCGACCGGCGACAAGGAGATCAAGCGCGGATGGGAGCTGGAACTGCCGCTCCCCCTCTTTGACTGGGGCGGCGCCAGCAACGCACGCGCGCAGGGCCAGTACATGCAAGCTGTGGCCCGCGTTCGCGAAACCGCCATCCAGGCGCGCTCGGAGGCGCGTGAAAGTTACCACGCGTGGCGCACCGCCCATGACCTGGCACTGCACTACCGCAACGAGGTGGTACCGCTGCGCAAGTTCATCAACAACGAGCTGCTGCTGCGCTACAACGGCATGCTGACCAACGTGTTCGAGCTGCTCGCCGACACGCGTACATCCATCGCAGCGGTCAACGCCAGCATAGAAGCGCAGCGCGACTTCTGGCTGACCGATACCGACCTTCAAACCACCCTGACAGGGACCTCCGCCGGCATGGCGCCCCTGGCCGACGGCGCTGCTGCCGGCGGCAGCGACGCCAAAGGACATTGACATGAGCATCAACAACGAACGCAGACGATTTTTTGCCGGCGCTGCCGCAGCAACCGCCACCGCAGTGGCCGCCAGCGCGGTCAGCCGTGTCGCCATGGCCGCACTGCCCGAGCCGGTGATGCAGGCCAAACCCGACACCATGCCGCCGCTGGTACCCAACACCGGGCGGCCGTATAACCCGGTGGTCACGCTCAACGGCTGGACCCTGCCCTGGCGCATGAACGCTGGCGTGAAGGAGTTTCATCTGGTGGCCGAGCCGGTGGTGCGCGAGATGGCGCCGGGCTTCAAGGCCAATATGTGGGGCTACAACGGGCAAAGCCCCGGCCCGACCATCGAGGTGGTGGAAGGCGACCGCGTGCGCATTTTTGTCACCAACAAGCTGCCCGAACACACCAGCGTGCACTGGCACGGCCAGCGCCTGCCCAACGGGATGGACGGTGTGTCGGGCCTGACACAGCCGGCCATTCCGGTCGGCAAGACTTTTGTTTATGAGTTTGTCGCGCGGCGGCCCGGCACCTTCATGTACCACCCGCACGCTGATGAGATGACGCAGATGGCCATGGGCATGATGGGTTTCTGGATCACCCACCCGAAGGCAAAACACCCGCTGATCGACGAGGTGGACCGCGACTTTGTGTTCCTGCTCAACGCCTACGACATTGATCCCGGCAGCATGACGCCAAAAATCATGACCATGACGGACTTCAATCTGTGGTCGTGGAACAGCCGGGTCTTCCCCGGCATAGACACGCTCAATGTGCGCAAGGGCGACAAGGTGCGCATACGCATGGGCAACCTGACCATGACCAACCACCCCATCCACCTGCACGGCCATGAGTTCCTGGTGACCGGCACCGACGGCGGCCCCACGCCGAAATCGACACGCTGGCATGAGGTGACCACCGACATCGCGGTAGGCCAGATGCGGCAGATCGAGTTTTTGGCCGACGAGGAAGGCGACTGGGCCTTCCATTGCCACAAGAGCCACCACACCATGAACGCCATGGGCCACGACGTGCCCACCATGATTGGTGTGGACCACCGCGGCCTGATCAAACAGCTGCAGAAGGCCGTGCCCGACTACATGGTCATGGGTGAGCGCGGCATGGCCGACATGGGCGAGATGGAAATGGAAATTCCCGAAAACACCGCACCCATGATGACCGGCAACGGCCCCTACGGCGGCGTGGAAATGGGCGGCATGTTCAGCATGCTCAAGGTGCGCAAAAACCAGAAGCCCGGCGACTACAAGGACCCGGGCTGGTACAAGCAGCCGCCCGGCACCCAAGCTTACGAGTGGACCGGCGTATTGCCCGATCCGGCGCGGCCGCGCGCGGGCAGCAAAGCCATGCCGACGGCCTCACCCGGCCCGGTGACCGAAGTGCAGATCCGCAAACCTTCCGGCCATGCCGGTCACTGATTCAAAGGACAAACATGACAAACCGATTTACTCTCAAATTGATAGCTGTCAGCGCTTTATTGATAGGGGCTGGAAGCACATTTGGCCAACATGTTCACGCGCCGACGCACACCGCCAGCCCCTATGCGGGCCAGCAAACGCGTGAAATCAAGTCTCTTTCTTCTGCCCAAACTGCCGACCTGTTGACGGGCAAAGGCATGGAGCTGGCCAAAGCCGCCGAGCTCAACGGCTACCCCGGACCCATGCACACGCTGGAGCTGGCGACGCAACTCGGACTGAGCGCCGGCCAGAGGCTGGCCAGCGAAACGCTGATGACGCGCCACAAGGCTGAGGCCCGGGACCTCGGCGCCCAGCTGGTGCAGGCCGAACGTGCGCTGGATCAGGCCTTTGCGTCACGGCAGATCGATGCGGCCCGGCTGACTGCACATACAGAGCGCATTGGCCAGCTGCAGGCCTTGCTGCGCAAGTCGCACCTGGACACCCACCTGCAGCAGACCGCGCTGCTGACGCCTGAGCAGATCGCCCGCTATACCCAGTTGCGCGGCTACACCGGCGCTGCCGACACAGCCGCGCCAGCCGCTGCATCCATCCACAAACACTGATCAGAGGGGACGCTTCATGAAAAAATACCATCGTGCCCTCACCGCCATTCTGCTAGCAAGTGCCGCCAGCTTAAGCCTGGCTCATGGTGACGACCCGAAGTCGCACAAGACAGCGGCAGCCACCAAGCAGCAAAAGGAATGGGGCATCGCGGGTGACGCCAAATCGGTCACGCGTACCGTGACCCTGACCATGGACGACAACATGCGTTTCACGCCCGACAAGCTGTCTTTCAAACAAGGTGAGACCATTCGGTTTGTCATCCGCAACAAAGGCAAGCTGCTGCACGAGCTGGTGATCGGCACCCAAAAGGAGCTTGATGAACACGCCGCGATGATGCTGAAATTTCCCGCCATGGAGCACGACGAGCCCTACATGGCGCATGTGCGTGCCGGAAAAACCGGCGGCCTCATCTGGACCTTCAACCGCCCCGGCGAGTTTGACTTTGCCTGCCTGATCGCCGGCCACTACCAGGCCGGCATGGTCGGCAAGATCAGTGTCGCCGCGGCATCCCGTTAAACATCACCCAAGGAGAAATTCATGCAAAGACGATTTTTTGTACAAGCCATCGCCAGCCTCGCCGGCACTTCCCTGCTGGCGCCTGCCTTGATGGCACAAACCAGGCCACAGGTCGAAGTCTGGAAAGACCCCAACTGCGGCTGCTGCAAAGACTGGGTGATTCACATGGAAGCCAATGGCTTCGACGTCAAGGTGCATGACAGCGGCAACACCGCTGCCCGCAAGCGCCTGGGCGTGCCCGACAAGCTCGGCTCCTGCCACACCGCACTGGTCGGCGGCTACGCCATCGAGGGCCATGTGCCGGCGCGTGAGGTGCACCGCCTGCTCAAGGAACGTCCCGCTGCCATCGGGCTGTCGGTGCCCGGCATGCCGGTCGGCTCCCCCGGCATGGACGGCAAGATTTACGGCGACCGAAAAGACCCGTACGACGTGGTGCTGATCAGCCGCAACGGCGGCACCCGCGTCTATCAAAGCTACAACCGCGCCTGAACCAGAGGATTCCCAAATGAAACACTTCACCACCCTCATCGCCACCCTGCTCACCTCGGCCGTCTTCGCGCAGGCCGCCCTGCCCGCCACCGAGGCCGAAGTCCGCAAGGTCGACAAGGACGCGGGCAAGATCACCCTCAAGCACGGCGAGATCAAGAACCTGGACATGCCGCCCATGAGCATGGTGTTCCAGGTGAAAGACAAGGCCCTGCTCGACAAGGTCAAGGCCGGTGACAAGGTCAGCTTCACCGCCGACAAGATCGATGGCAAATACACCGTTCTGACCCTCGAGCCGAAGTAAGTTGTTTGACGCGAATCAGTCACAGCGGTGAGCGGCCTTGTCAAAAAGCAGTCCTTCGCGCTTAAAATTCGCTGTGCCTTTCATCATGACTTCATCCGCCTCCCTTCCATGACCTGGAACCGTCGCAAGCGCCTTTTCACTGTGCTGTTCGTAGTGGTGAACGTGCTGTTCATGCAGCTCGCGATGGCCGCTTACGCCTGCCCGGGTGGTGGGACCACGGAGTCCAGGGCGGACCAGGCCGCCGCCCTGGCGGCCCACGCGGCCATGCCCTGCGCTGAGTCCATGGCATTGACGATGGACAACGAGCAGCCCGGTCTCTGCGCGGCCCACTGCAAGGCTGACCAGCAAACTGCCGACAAGTACCAGCTTCCCGCCCTTGCGTCGCTGGCCGCGGTGGCCAGCGACTATCCGGTGACCCGTCTGCTGGCCTTGACGCCGCCGGGTATGCCCCTGCAAGCGCCCGTGCCGGCGCGCACCACGGCGCTGTCGGTGGCTGTGCGTCACTGCTGCTTCCGCCTTTAAAGCCTCCTTCTTCCTGGTTTACGCCTGAGCACATGGTGTGCTCGGCCTGGTCATGTTGTCGGAGGTTTCATGCTTGCATTTTCTGTTATTCATTGGGCACGTCCGTTTCGGGAAGCGGCGCTATCATCCCTGCTGGTTCTTGCCGCACCGCTGCTGTGGGCCACCGGCGCTGCGCCCCCGCCACTGTCCCTGCGGGAAGCGCAGCAACTTGCCGTGCAGCACTCCCGGCAATTGCAGGCCCAGGACGCGCTGACCCGCTCCGCGCGCGACATGGCGGTGTCGGCTGGCCAGTTGCCCGATCCGGTGCTCAAGCTGGGCGTCGACAACCTGCCACTCAGCGGGCCGGCGCAGCTGAGCCTGACGCAGGATTTCATGACCATGCGCCGCATCGGTCTCATGCAGGAGCTGCCGCGCACGGAAAAGCGCCAGCTCAAGGCCGAACGCTTCGAGCGCGATGCCGAGCGTGCCCAGGCGCAGCGGCAACAAGCCCTGGCCGGCGTTCAGCGTGACACCGCCCTGGCATGGCTGGACCGTTATTACGCGCTGGCCTTGCGCACACTGCTGCTGCAACAACAGGAAGAAACGCGACTGCAGGGACACGGCGCCCTCATTGCCTTCCGTGAGGGCAAAGGTGCGCAGGCCGATGTGTTTGCTGCACGCACAGCCCTGCTCGAGATCGAGGACCGGCTCAGCCAGGTGGACAGCCAGGCCAGAAATGCCGACCTGATGCTGATGCGCTGGACCGGCACGCAGGCCAACCGTCCGCTATGGGGGACACCGGACTGGCAGAACACCGTTCTGGAAGGCAGGTTTTCCACAGAAGAACTCCGGCAGCATCCGCCGCTGGCGGTGCTGGCTTCGCAAGTGGATGCCGCAGAAACCGAACTCAGGCTGGCCCAGGCCAACACAAAGTCCGACTGGGCACTGGAAGCCACCTATCTGCAGCGCGGCCCGGCATACGCCAACATGGTTTCGATCGGCGTTTCGATTCCCCTGCAGTGGGATCAGAAAAATCGCCAGAACCGCGACATCGCGGCCAGGCTGGCACAGCTCGATGAAGCCCGTGCCAATCAGGAAGACGCCCTGCAATCCTACGAAGCCGAGGTGCGCACGCTACTCAACGACTGGCAGACCAGCAAGGAGCGGGCCAGGCGCTACAGCCAGCAGATGGTCCCTGCGGCCAGCCAGCGTTCGGCGGCAGCCCTGAGCAGTTACCGCGTCGGCAAAGGCGACCTGGCCAGCGTGCTGGCTGCACGCCAGGCTGAAATCGACACCCGCCTCCAGGCCCTGGCGCTGGAACGTGAAACCGCCCGCTTATGGGCACGGCTCAACTACCTGAGGCCCGACACCGCCATCGACAGCAGCACCGCCGTCACTACGCCCATAACCGAGAAAGCCGCGAAAGGCCAGCCATGAACACCAGAAAAATTCTCATCGCATCGCTGGCTATCGCATTGGCCGTGCTGGCCGGTGGTTATGGCCTGTACACGCTGGGCATGAAACGCGGCATAACGGCTGCCGCGCACACGGCCAGCCCAGTAGCCGCTACTCCGGTCCCCCTGTCCGCGGACCCGCAAAGCCTGGACGGCGAGCAAGCCACCCGGCGGCACATCAGCGCCGGCATCCAGGCTGGCGACATCGACCCGGCCAGCGGCCGCAAGGTCCTGTACTACAAGGACCCCATGGTGCCGGGAAACCGCTTTGACAAGCCCGCCAAGTCACCCTTCATGGACATGATGCTGGTGCCCGTTTTTGCCGACGGAGACAGCGATCAGGGCAAAGTCACCGTGAGCCCCCGTATCCAGCAAAACCTGGGGGTGCGCATTGCGGCGGTAACAGAAGGAACGCTCTCGCCCGAACTGTCTGCGGTCGGCAGCATAGCCTTCAACGAACGCGATCAGGTCACGGTGCAGGCCCGCGCCACCGCGTATGTTGAACGCCTGCATGTGCGCGCCACGCTGGACAAGGTGACCCGGGGCCAGCCGCTGGCGGAACTCCATGTTCCCGACTGGGTGGCCGCGCAGGAAGAGTTCCTGGCGGTGCGCCGCATGCAGGGCTCCCAACTGGCGGAGCTGGTTGATGGCGCGCGCCAGCGCATGCGACAGGCAGGCATGAGCGAGGCGCAAATTGCCGCTGTGGAAACCAGCGGCCGGCCCAGCGCGCGCATCACGCTGTTTGCGCCCATCGCTGGTGTGGTCACGGAGCTGGCAGTGCGCGAGGGCATGGCAGTAGTGCCGGGTGCGACGCTGTTCCGCATCAATGGCCTGTCCACCGTCTGGGCGAATGCCGAGGTTCCGGAGAGCCGCGCGGCCTTGCTGCGCCCCGGCGCAAAGGTAGAGGCCAGAAGCCCGGCCGTGCCGGGCGAAGTGTTCAAAGGCAAGGTCCAGGCACTCCTGCCGCAGGTCAGTGCGGATACCCGCACGCTGAAAGCCCGGCTGGAACTGGCCAACCCCGGCAACCGCCTGGTACCCGGCATGTTTGTGCAGATGCAGTTCATGGACACGCGTGCCGGCAAGGTATTGCTGGTTCCCACCGAGGCCGTGATCCAGACCGGCCAGCGCAGCGTGGTGATGCTGGCAGAAAAGGAAGGCCGATTCCGTCCGGTGGAAGTGGGAACAGGTATGGAAAGCGGCGGGCAAACCGAAATCACGCGCGGGCTGCAGGCCGGCCAGCAGGTGGTGGTGTCGTCGCAGTTTCTGATCGATTCTGAAGCCAGCCTCACAGGCGTGGAAGCCCGACTCAATGACCCGGCCATAGCCGCTGCCGCCAGCAACGCGCCTCGTCATCAGGGAGAAGGAAAAGTTGATGCACTTGCACCGGATGCCGTGACCCTGACGCACGGCCCGATTGCCTCCCTGAAATGGGGAGCCATGACGATGGAGTTCAAACCACCACCGGCGGGAGTTCCGCACAACGTGAAGCCGGGCGACCGCGTGACGTTCGAGTTCTATATGGATGCCGAAGGCATGGCGCAATTGACGGGCATCAGTCCGCTGGCTGCACCGGCAGCACGGAGCAAACCATGATTGCCGGCCTGATCCGCTGGTCCATCGTCAACCGCTTCCTGGTCCTGCTGGCCACGCTGATCATCAGCGCCTGGGGCGTGTACGCTGTGCTGAAGACGCCGCTGGACGCACTCCCCGACCTGTCCGATGTGCAGGTGATCATCCGCACCAGCTACCCCGGCCAGGCACCGCGCATTGTGGAAAACCAGGTCACCTACCCGCTGACCACCACCATGCTCTCGGTGCCGGGCGCCAAAACGGTGCGCGGCTACTCCTTCTTTGGCGACTCATTTGTCTATGTGCTGTTTGAGGACGGTACAGACCTCTACTGGGCGCGTTCGCGCGTCCTGGAGTACCTGAACCAGGTGCAGTCGCGCCTGCCTGCCGGCGCCAAGGCCTCGCTCGGCCCCGATGCAACCGGCGTCGGCTGGATCTACCAGTACGCGCTGGTCGACCGCAGCGGCACGCAGGACGCCTCACAGCTGCGCGCACTGCAGGACTGGTTCCTGAAATACGAACTCAAGACGGTGCCCAACGTGGCCGAGGTCGCTTCGGTAGGCGGCATGGTACGGCAATACCAGATCGTGCTGGATCCGGACAAGCTGGCGGCTTATCGTCTGCCACACACGCGGGTGCTGGAGGCCATGCAGAAGGCCAATCAGGAAAGCGGCGGCTCGGTGCTGGAACTGGGGGAAGCCGAATACATGGTGCGCGCTTCGGGCTATTTGCAGACGCTGGACGATTTCCGCAAGGTGCCGCTCATGACCACCGAGGCTGGCATCTCTGTCAGGCTGGGTGACGTCGCGCGCATCCAGCTGGGCCCCGAGATGCGGCGCGGCATTGGCGAGCTGGACGGCGAAGGCGAGGCGACCGGCGGCGTGATCGTGATGCGTTCCGGCAAGAATGCGCTGGAAACCATCGCAGCGGTAAAGGCCAAGCTGCGGCAGCTCCAGACGAGTCTGCCCCGGGGCGTTGAAATTGTTCCTGTCTACGACCGTTCAGGCCTGATCAACAGGGCCATTGACAACCTGGGCTTCAAGCTGCTGGAAGAGTTTGCCGTGGTGGCCGTGGTGTGCCTGATCTTCCTGTTCCACCTGCGCTCGGCGCTGGTGGCCATTGTCTCGTTGCCACTGGGCGTTCTCGCCGCCTTCATCGTCATGCACTACCAGGGCGTCAATGCCAACATCATGTCACTGGGCGGTATTGCAATTGCCATCGGGGCCATGGTCGATGCGGCGGTGGTAATGATAGAAAACGCGCACCGCCACCTGGAGCAATGGACGTACGACCATCCTGACGGCAGGCTAGCCGGCAACGCCCGATGGAAGGTGATTGGCGACTCTGCGGCGGAAGTGGGCCCTGCCCTGTTTTTCTCGCTGCTCATCATCACGCTGTCCTTCATCCCGGTGTTCACACTGGAAGCACAGGAGGGGCGGCTGTTCTCGCCGCTGGCATTTACCAAGACCTACGCGATGGCCGCCGCAGCCGGCCTGTCCGTGACCCTGATTCCGGTGCTGATGGGCTACCTGATCCGCGGCCACATCCCGGGCGAAAAGGCCAATCCGCTGAACCGCCTGCTGATCAGGCTGTATGAGCCCCTGCTCGACCTTGTGCTGCGCTGGCCCAAACTCACGTTAGGTGCAGCCGCGCTGCTGCTGGCCTTAAGCCTGTGGCCTCTGCAACACATAGGCGGCGAATTCATGCCACGGCTGGACGAGGGCGACCTGCTCTACATGCCGTCGGCGCTGCCGGGCCTGTCCGCGGGCAAGGCGGCCGAACTGCTGCAGCAGACCGACCGCCTGATCAAGACAGTGCCCGAGGTGCTCAGCGTTTATGGCAAGGCGGGGCGTGCAGAGACCGCCACCGACCCCGCGCCCATGGAAATGTTCGAAACCACCATCCAGTTCAAGCCGCGCGGCGAGTGGCGGCCGGGCATGACGCAGGACAAGCTGGTCGAGGAACTGGACCGCATTGTGAAGGTGCCGGGGCTGGCCAATATCTGGGTTCCCCCCATCCGCAACCGCATTGACATGCTGGCCACCGGCATCAAAAGCCCGGTAGGAGTGAAAGTCGCCGGCGCCGACCTGGCCACCATCGACCGGGCAACCGGCGAGATCGAGCGGATCCTGAAAGGCGTCCCCGGCGTGAGCAGTGCACTGGCCGAGCGGCTGACCGGTGGCCGCTATGTCGATGTCAACATCCGGCGCGACGATGCCGCCCGCTACGGCATGAACGTCGCCGACGTGCAATCGGTCATCTCGACGGCCGTGGGCGGCGAAAACCTGGGCGGAAGCGGTGGCGAGGTGGTGTTGGGTCTGCAGCGATTTCCAATCAACGTGCGCTACCCGCGCGAAATCCGCGACTCCCTGGAAAAGCTGCGCAGCCTGCCCATCGTCAATGAGCGCGGCGCGCGGCTGGTGCTCTCCGACGTGGCCGACATTCGCATCACCGACGGGCCACCCATGCTGCGCAGCGAAAACGCGCGGCTGTCGGGATGGGTTTATGTGGACATTCGCGGCCGCGACCTGCGCTCCGCGGTCAAGGACATGCAGGCGGCCGTGGCAGCGCAGGTTTCGCTGCCGCCGGGTTACTCGATTTCCTGGTCGGGCCAGTTCGAATTCCTGGAGCGGGCAACAGCGCGCCTGCAGGTGGTCGTTCCCTTCACGCTGTTGATCATCTTTGTGCTTCTGTACCTGACCTTCAGGCGCTTTGACGATGCCTTCCTGATCATGGCCACCCTGCCCTTTGCACTGATAGGCGGCATCTGGCTGCTTTATCTGCTGGACTACAACCTGTCCGTGGCCGGAGCGGTGGGTTTTATCGCCCTGGCGGGAGTCTCGGCGGAGTTCGGCGTCATCATGCTGCTCTACCTGAAGCAGGCCTGGGACAGGCGCACGGCAGAGGGGAAAACTTCCACCAGCGATCTGGTCGAAGCGATCCACGAGGGCGCTGTGCTCAGGGTGCGGCCCAAGGCCATGACCGTGGCGGTGATTCTGGGCGGCCTGTTTCCCATCATGTGGGGAGCAGGCACGGGCTCCGAGGTCATGCAGCGCATCGCCGCACCCATGGTAGGCGGCATGATCACCGCTCCACTGCTGTCCATGTTCGTGCTGCCGGCCGCGTATCTGCTGATCCGGCGCAGGCGCTGTACAGCCGAAAGCCGGCCAGCCGCCGGGTGAGGGCCTGCTTGACACGGCGCAACCCGGCAGGGTTTCGCTGGTGCCGGGCGCACACGCGAGAGCTGCAGCAGATTCCCTGGCACCCCCCCCCCCGATCATGGGAAGCCGGGAGAAACATGGACGCAGGCACGAAGCCATTACTT